>NZ_JBITDA010000002.1:0-695678 GCF_044453765.1 Streptomyces sp. NPDC051636
CCGCTACGACAAGACCGCGACCATCTACCTCGCCGGACTCCACATCGCCGGCATCTTCCTCTGGTCCGCCCGATGATCCAAACGAAACCGCCTAGATGATCTGGACACCCCCGCGACCGCACTCTGCGTGAGAACCGACGACCTACTGAAAGCGGCTCCGCACCTGGACCCGTGGCGCCCGAAGGTGGGCATAGCACCCAAACCCAGCGACGCTGAACTGGTCACCCTGGCGGTGATGCAGGCCCTGCTCGGCTTCACCAGCGAGGCCCGCTGGCTGCGCCACACCCGCGCCCAACTGCGCCACCTGTTCCCCTACCTGCCCCAGCAACCCGGCTACAACAAGCGCCTGAGGGCGGCGGCTTCGCTGATCCGCCGCACCATCCGCGTCCTGGCCACCGACACCGCGCTGTGGAGCGACGACGTGTGGATCGTGGACTCCACCCCGGTGGAATGCGGCCGCTCCAAGGAGACCGTCAAGCGCTCCGACCTGGCCGGCTGGGCCGAGTACGGCTACTGCGCCAGGTCGTGTCCCTTGTCGTGGGTGTAGCTGATCAACCGGCCGTTGTGTTGGTGGTGTTGGGTAGTCCGGGGGCGCTTTCGAGGAGCTCGCCGGGGTAGATCTGGTCCATGCTCCCCTCGGGGGGGTATCGGCGGGGGAAGGCGATCCACTCGTTGTGCATCTCGAAGAGACGGCGGTGACCAGCCGCAACAGCGCGTCGTCGTTGAGGAAGACCTGGACGACATCGACACGGCGCTTGATTTCTCGGTTGACCCGCTCCAGCGGATTTGTGGACCGGATCTTCTTCCAATGGCGTTCCGGGAAGGCCGCGAAGGCCGTCAGATCGTCTTTGGCTTCCAGGAGCATCCGCTTGACCTGCGGGAACTGCGCGCCGAGCATGTCGGCGACCGTGTCGAGCTGGCTGCGGACGGCGGCCTGGTCGGGCTGGGCGAAGATGGTGCGGATGGTGGCGGCGACCATCTCGGCGGCGTCTTTGGGGATCACGCCGAAGACGTTGCGCAGGAAGTGCACCCGGCACCGCTGGTCGAGGCGCCGATCATCACCTTGCGGATCGCCTTGACCAGGCCCGAGTGGTGGTCGCCGAGCACGAGCAGGACGCCGCTGAGGCCGCGTTCGCGCAGGTGGCGCAGGAACTGGGTCCAGAACACCTCGGTCTCGCTGTCGCCGACCATCACCCCCAGCACCTCGCGTCCGCCGTCCTCGGTGATGCCGGTGGCGATCACCACGGCCCGAGAGACGATCTGGTGCGCGACCCTGGCCTTGCAGTACGTCGCGTCCAGGTACATGTAGGGGAACCGGACGTGGTCCAGGGGCCGGGTGCGGAAAGCGGAATAGACCTTGCCGATGCCCATGTGGGCGAGGATCTTTCCCCCATCCCCCCAGTCCACCTGGGCCTGGGCGCCGGGGATCGCCTCGAAGCGGCGGTGCAGGCCCGCAAGCTCCTTCGGCGTGATGCCCAGCTCCTCGGCGATCCTGGGGACGGGCTTCCTGAACGTAGAGCTTGACCCGCTGGTAGTTGCCGGTGAAGCCGTAGTCCCTGGCCAGCCGCTCGTGGATGACCGTGGCTTTCATCAGGATCTCGGCCCGCAGCATCGAGTCGATCAGCGGCGCTAACTCGTCCACCACCCGCTGCTGACGCGGACCGCTCGAAGCCCGCCGCGGCGGTGAGGCCGGCCCCTTGTCGGCCAGGTACTTGCGGACCGTCTTGCGGTCCAGACCTGTCTCCCTGGCGATCTCCGACAGGCTCATCGCCCCGGACTCGAACAGGCCACGGGAGCACCGCAGTTCCACCCAGCGATGCGGATCAAGGACCATCGTCAGCCGTCCTCTGCCACCTCGAACCGACCGAGCAGCAGAGTGCCAAGCACCGGCCCTCAGCGTGTCAGGAACTGGCCGCGCTCACTCGTACGCGGTTGGGGACGTTCAGTTCAGGTGTACGCCGACACGTCGCCGAGATCGACGCTGCCGGTGCTGCCGCTATGGACGAGGAGTCCTCATGAGAATCTCCGCAGCCCAGCGGACCGAGAACGAGAACCGCATCCGGGCCGCCATGGACCGGCTCCTGCGGGGTGAGATCCCACCCGGCGGAAAGTGCGACATCAAGACCCTTGCCAGTGAGGCAGCGGTCGACCGCACCGCGTTATACGGCACCCGCCCCTACTCTCACCTCCGCGTCGAGTTCGAACTCCGATTACAGACCCTGCACCAGGCTGGCGAGATCCCCGACCCACGGAAAAGCCCAGATCGCCCGCCTCAAAACGGAGAATTCCAAGCTCAAGGAACGGCTCGCCCAGTCGGAGAGCACCGTCGATAAACTCTCCGACTTCCGCACCCAGGCCCTCGCCCGACTCGCCGCACAACACGAAGAGATCGCCCATCTCCGCGAAACCGCCGGCCAACCGTGTGACCCGCCTCCCAGCGGCCCGAACAAGCACAACCGGATCCTGCAGCTGACAGGCCCAGCCCACAGCAGCCGAGCCGGCCTTCACATGTGTCGGAGGGTGTATTCCGCGCTGGCATACTCGCCGCCCTGCGGATCGCTCTCGGCCGGACCTTGGCCCGCCGGAAGACGCGAAGCGAAGGCTTCGGCATCGTCCACGGGCACGTATCCCAAATTCGCCCCGGCATCGGTATCCCAGAAACGGCGGTTGTTGGCGGAGACCGCAAAGACGGTCTCGAAGCGCACGTCCGGAGCGGTGAGAGCCGTCCGGACGAAGCCGAAGCCGTCGCGGGGGCTCAACCACGTGGACAGATGCCGTCGCTCGCTCGGCGCGTCCTCAAAGCTCCCGATCCGCAGGCACACCACCGACAGGCCGAACTTGTCCGCATACAGGCGCCCGAGCGCTTCCACTGCAACCTTGCTGACCCCATAAAGGCCGTCCGGACGCGCGGGCATCTCGGGTGTCACGGTCTCCGCGACCGGATAGAAGCCGCTCACTCGATTGCTGCTGGCCAGCACGACCCGCCGCACCCCGTGCCGACGCGCGCCCTCCAGCACGTTGTGCGTCCCTCGGACATTCCCGTCCAGCAGATCCGGCAATGGCGCCTCATCAGGGATCCCACCCAGATGCACCACCGCGTCCACGCCCTTCAGGGCCGCTGTCACCGCTTCGGCATCACGCAGATCCAGCTGGTGAACGTCCTCCGTCGGCGTCTGCGCTGTGAGCCCCACACGATCGATGAGCACCAACCGCGCTACCTCATCACGCAAGCCCGCCCGCACCACCGATCCGATTCGCCCAGCCGCACCCGTGATCGCCACAGTCTCAAGTCTCGTTCCCATGACGACCACCCTGCCGCACACCACCGACATCCTGACCTCCGCGAGCCTTCCACAGGCAACTCGAAGCAAGGGCAGGTTATGATCTGCCTCACTGCGGCCATTCGGGAATCGCAACACCGCCCGTCACCATCAAAGCGCAACCGGCTGCGGCAATCGCCCCGCTCAATGGCCACACGGACCTATCCGCACACGGCCTCTGCGGACACAAGGCATTCGTACGTCACGCATCTGACCGAGGACGGGGTGGACCGGCGCTTCATCCAGCTGGTTGCGGCACACCCGAGCCACCCTTCTCCTGCGGCAGGGGGGGGGCCGATCGAAGTGGTCAGCACGTTGCTCGGACATTCCTCGATTGCCACCACGCTCGACATTTACGGCCACTTGTCTGTGGAGGATGCCCGTCGGGCCCTGGAGGCCGCAGGATTCCTGACCGGCCGGGAGGTGCGCTGGTGAGCGACGCGATGTCTGCCGTTCCGGCCCCCGGCGCCGGCCTGCTCGGCAAATTGATGGCCGCCGTCCGGCCGGAGTTCCGCGTGGACGTGTTCACCCCCGCCCCCGGGGAACTGATCTTCGGGCTGGGTTCCTGCCGGATCCCCGGATGCCCGCGCCAGCCCCGCACCCGCCAGCTCTGCCGCGGCCACTACTACCGCTGGCAGCGGTGAGGGAAACCGGACGTCGAAGCGTTCATCGCAGATCCCGGGCCCGACCCGATCGGATGGTCAGAACTGACGGCCTGCGCTGTCGCCGGATGCCGCTTCGGGGCCGCCCGGCAGAGCTTGTGCGTGCGCCACCACGGCTTTTGGGAGCGAGCGGGCAAGCCCAGCAAAAGGACGTGGGTGGCCGCCTTGCCGACTGTCGAGGACAGCGACCGTCGGGTCTGCCGACTGTCGTTCTGCACCTTGTGGGCCCAGGGGAAGTCGCCGTTCTGCCACAACCACAAGTCCCGCTGGTATGCCGTCGGCAGCCCCGAGATCGAGGACTTCGTACGCCGCTGCGAGGCCGCCGGGGACGACCGGTTCGACTTCCGGCCGCTGGAGGGGAAACGGCAGCTGCGGCTGGAACTGCAGTACGCGCTCCAGTGCCGTCACGACGAGCGGCAGGTCAACACCCACAGCTCGGCCGTTGCCCCAGTGATCCGGCTGGTCGCCGCCAGCGGCGCCGCCTCGTTGCTGGAGTGGCCGATGGAGCGGTGGAGCGAGTACTACGCCGCCGGACGCGGCTCCAGCCACAGCCAGAACGGGCAGCTGGCCTTCCTGCGCTATGCGTACACGCACCTGGAGGACCTCGCTCACGGCAGCGGCTGGGAAAGCGAGTTCCCGCGCGATGTGTGGCAACTTCGTCGGCTCGGCATCGAGGGCACCCGGGCCCGGCTACGGTTTGACCGCATCCTTCAGCCGTGGCTGCGTGAGCTGGCCAAACGGTTCGTGCGCTGGCGGCTGAGCATCGGCCGCAGCGTCAACCAGGCCGTCATCGACATCCTGGCTCTCAACCGGTTCTCCGGATTCCTGGCTGATCCCCGCGTCGCCGCCGACGACCTCGCCCGCGTGGACCGGACCGTGCTGGAACGCTACCTCGCTGACCTGGCCCTCGATTCGCGCTCAACTCATTCCCGCGGCCGGGACATCGGCTCGCTGAACGCCTTCTTCCACGCCGTGCGCCGCCACGGCTGGGACCAGAGCCTCCCGGCGAACGTGATCTTCTACCCTGACGACTTCCCCCGCCCCGACAAGCGGCTGCCCCGCGCTCTGGCCGAACACGTGATGGCCCAGGTCGAGCAGCCCGACAACCTCGACCGCTGGCACACGCCCGACGGCCGGGCACTGACCTTGATCCTCATGCGCTGCGGGCTGCGGGTCGGCGACGCCTGCCACCTGGCCTTCGACTGCATCATCCGGGACGCCGACAGCGCCGCCTACCTGCGCTACCTCAACCGCAAGATGAAACGCGAAGCCCTCGTCCCCATCGATGAGGAGATCGAGGGTGAGATCGCCGCCCAGCAGCAGCGCGTCCTTCAGCGTTGGCCCGGCGGCAGCCGGTGGCTGTTCCCGGCGCCACGGATGAACCCCGACGGCACTCGCCCACTGACCACGCACTCCTACCGAGGTCAGCTCGATCGCTGGCTGGAGCGATGTGACGTTCAGGACGAACACGGCCGGCCGGTCCATCTGACGCCCCATCAATGGCGCCACAGTTTCGGAACCAGGCTGATTAACAGGGACGTCCCGCAGGAAGGCGTACGTGTCCTTCTCGATCACTCCTCCGGCGAGATGACCGCCCACTATGCCCGGCTGCACGACTCCACGGTCCGTCGGCACTGGGAGGCCTGCTGACCTTCGTCGGGGCCCTGGACGTGCTCGAACATCCCCGAGGTCGCCGCCCAGGGGAACTGCTGACGGCTGAGCCGGACGGCCAGGGCGATCTCGTCCGGCTCGACGACCGGGGTGGCACGCGCCCTTGACCCGGAGCGAACGGGTCTGGAGCGCTCCTCGTAGCCCCCGTCGGCAGGTAGTCGACGACATCGTCAGCAGGTAGTCGACGACATAGCTCACCCGCTCGTCCTTCACCGTCTCCGAGCACTTGCGGGTACGAGCGAACGTGTGCACGTAGGCGCGCAGCCCGTCGGCGGCGATGCGCATCGTCGATGTGGACGGTCGGCCGTGCTCGTCCAGGACGGCCAGGACGGCGACCTCCTCCGCGTGAAGCAGTTACACAACGGACTCTTCGACCCGGCCAAGACTTGGTTCGGTACGTGACACGACGCCTCCCTGCAGACAGGAACGAAACAAGACTCTGGCTTCTTGGTCGAAGAAATAGGACACTAATCCTTCTATGCAAGACAAGCGCGGGCAAGGTGCACGCAAGGAGGAGCCATGCCCAACGGAAGACCCCGTGGTCACGCGTTGCGGATGCGCAGCACCTCGGTCACGTCCGCCTGTGCCGAGTCCAGCGCCAGGACGGAATGGGCGAGCCTCGCCATCGGCGTCTACTCCGCGGCGAACGACCCGCCTCGGCCCCCGCTGCACGGTGACCACTCTCCGCACCTGGAGCAGCCGGAGCGTCTCGTTGAAGGTGCCAGCCGAAACTCCGCACCGCGCACGCAGTTCATCCTTCGCGCCCAGCCGAGTACCGGTCGCGACTCGCGCGGCGAGTCCGCCATGACGCCGGCCGCCGACTCGGCGCCGGAACTCCCCCCGTTACGGCCCCAGTCGGCCCGGTGCAGCGTCGGAGTATCCATGCTCCTGTCGGGGCCTGACCCCGTTCCCCGCGCCAAGCTTCCTAGCTCCGCGCCACCACAGCTCCCTCACTCCTCTACCGAGCATCTCCAATTGATTATGACGGATACCTTCCCAACCCTTGACGCCCCGCGAAACAGGGATGCAACATCACCATAATCATCATGATGAATGGAGATCCCATGGTCCCCGTCCTTGGTGAGCAGGAATTCCGTGACCTCATGGCGAGCGTCTGCGCCCCGGTCGTGATCGTCACCGCCACGGCGGAGGGCCTCCCCCACGGCACGACGGTCAGCTCCTTCGCATCGCTGTCGCTACGGCCCCCGATGGTCACCGTGGCCCTCGACCGCGGCTCCGGAGTCCTGTCTCGCATCACGACGACCGGACGCTTCGGCGTCAACATCCTCAGCCACGCGCAGGATGACCTGGCCATGCTCTTCGCGCGCCGCAGGGCCGACCGGTTCGCCGGCACGGAATGGCACTTCGATCACGGCCTGCCGCGTCTGGACGCCGCTCCCGGATGGCTGGTGTGCGATCTGACCGAGGCCGTGGACGGGGGTGACCACCTGCTGCTGCTCGGCACCGTCACTCATGCCCGGACGACGCCGGCACCGCCGCTCGTCTACGGATTCCGGACCTTCGGAACCCACTCGGCATACGCGAGCCGCCCGCGCCACACCATCCGGGAACAGGTCGCCGCCTGCGCGCGCTGACCCGTCCTCCATCTGCCCACCCGCGCTTCCGCCCCGCCAACCGACTGAAAGACCGCACAAGATGACGACTTATGACGACCTCGTCGCCCGTGCCGTGGCCCTCCAACCACTGCTGCGCGAGCATGCACCGACCACCGAGATCGAGCGCCGGATACCGGACGCGGTGATCGACGCGATCACCGAAGCGGGACTGCTCAAGCTCTCCGTCCCCAAGCGGTACGGCGGGCACCAGACGTCCATGCGCACCATGCTCGCCGTTTCGGCCGCGCTGGCAGAGGGCGACGGCTCCACTTCCTGGGTGGTCACCCTCGTCAACGTCTGCAACTGGCTCACCAGCCTCTTCCCCTCCAAGGCTCAGGACGACGTGTTCGGTGCCAACCCGGACGCCCGGGTCACCGGTGTCCTCGCCCCGACCTCCACGGCGGCCAAGGTCGACGGCGGCTGGCGGGTGTCGGGCCGCTGGTACTACAACTCCGGTTCCTCGCATGCGGATTGGGCGGTGCTCGGCGTGCCTCTCACGGACGACGACGGCACCGTCGTCGACCAGGGCCTGGTCCTCGCGCCCCGTTCGGACCTGTCCCTCGAGGACACCTGGTTCGTGGCAGGTATGAAGGGCACCGCGAGCAACTGCCTCGTCGCCGAGGACATCTTCGTCCCCGAGCACCGGGTCATGTCCGTGCCGGCCGCGATCGAGGGCAAGTACCCGACGGAGCACCACGACGAGATCCTGTCCCGCTCGGCCTTCGTGCCGGTTCTCGCTCTCGTCCTGGCCGGCCCGCAACTGGGCCTGGGCCGCGCGGCTTTGAACTACGTCACGGACAAAGCATCCCGCAAACCGATCTCGTACACCTTCTACGAGACCCAGGCCGAGTCGGTCGCCGTGCAGATGCAGATCGCCGAGGCGGCCCTGCGCATCGACACCGCCACCCTCCACGCCCAGCGCGCCGCCGCGGAGATCGACCAGGCCGCACAGAAGGGCACCTACCTCGACTTCACCCAGCGCGCCCGAGTTCGGGCGGACACCGGCTGGGCCATCCAGAACGTACTCGAAGCGATCAACACACTCGTCAGCGTGCACGGCGCCGCCTCGTTCGCGGAGGTCAACCCGCTGCAGCGGATCTGGCGCGACGCCAACACCGCCGGGCGCCACGCGGTCGTTGCACCGACCGTGGCGATCGAGGTCTACGGCAAGGCCCTGCTCGGCGTCGACGAGAAGATCACCCCCCTCGTGTGACCGGAACACACCCCCATCCTCCTCATAGGAGCAGCACGTGCGTATCGCCAACCTGTCCGGCCGTCTCGCCGTCATCACGGACGACGACACCGCCGTCGATGTCGAGCAGGCCAGCAACGGCCGGTTCGGGCCCGACCCCCAGGGCGTCTACGAGCACTGGATGGCCTTCCGCGCCTGGGCGGCCGACGCCGACCTGCCGGCCGGGCGGCCCTTCTCCCCGACTGACCTCGGCGCGCCCGCTCCCACACCGCGTCAGGTCTTCGCCGTAGGGCTCAACTACCGGGCACATGCCGACGAGTCCGGCTTCGGAATGCCCGACACACTGCCGCCCGTCTTCACCAAGTACTCCTCCAGCTTCACAGGACCGGTGACCGAGGTGCGGCTGCCGGACGGGGGGCACACGGACTGGGAGGTCGAACTCGTCGCCGTCATCGGCGAGCATGCCTACCAGGTCAGCGAGGACGACGCCTGGCGGCACATCGCCGGACTCACCGTCGGACAGGACATCTCGGAACGCATCACCCAGCTCACCGGTCCCGCTCCCCAGTTCGGCCTGGGCAAGTCCTACCCGGGCTTCACTCCGATGGGCCCGTACCTGGTCACCCCGGACGCGCTGGCCGACAGCGACGACCTCGAACTGGGCTGCGCGATCAACGGTGAGGAGGTCCAGAAGGGCCGCACCCGAGACCTCTTGTTCTCTGTGCCCTCCCTCGTGTCCCGGCTCTCGGCCATCCTCCCGCTGGGCCCCGGCGACATCATCTTCACCGGCACACCCGCGGGTGTGGGGATGGGCCGCACTCCGCAGCGCTGGCTCGCCGACGGTGACGTCCTCGTCAGCCGCATCGAGGGCATCGGCGAACTGCGTCAGACCTTCCGCGCCTGAGCGCGGGTCCCCCTCGTACTCTTCCGCGTCCAGGAGTTCCAAATGGCCCTGCACCGTCTCTCCTCGGTGGTCATGGGTGTCCCCAACACCGCCCAGACCACCTCCTACTACACCGACTTCGGCCTGACGCCAGAGTCGGACGGCTGGTTCAGCACGCGCGACGGAGGTCGCCAGCTGCGCGTCGTCCACGCGCCCACCCGCCGCCTCGTCGAGATCACCGTAGGGGTCGACACCCCCGACGACCTCGCAGCGGCTGCAGCGAGGCTCGACCGGCTCGGCGTCCCCGTCGAGTTCGATGCCGGCACTCTCACCTCGTACGAGAAGATCACCGGCGTGCGCGCCGTCCTGAGGGTCGAGCCCCGCGTCAGACAGCCGGAGACTGCGCCCACCCCGTACAACGGTCCAGGCCGCATGGAACGCGTGGGAACGCGCGCCCCGGGGATCCGGCGCATCGGCCCCGTCCGCCCCCGAAAGCTGGGCCACGCGGTCCTGGGCACCACCGACTTCGAGGCCACCACCGGGTTCTTCCGCACCGGCCTCGGCTTCAAGGTGTCCGATCTGATGGGCGACGTCGGCGCTTTCATGCGCTGCTCCACCGACCATCACAACATCCTCGTGCTTTCCGCGCCGGTCGCGTTCCTGCACCACACCTCCTGGCAGGTCGACGACGTGGACGAAGTCGGCCGCGGCGCCATGGCCATGCTGGAGGACCACCCCGAACGGCACGTCTGGGGCCTGGGCCGCCACCACGCCGGGTCGAACTTCTTCTGGTACCTCAAGGACCCGGCCGGCAACTTCTCCGAGTATTACTCCGACCTGGACTGCATCGTCGACGACCAGCTCTGGAAGCCTGAGGTCTTCGAAGGCGCCAAGGGCCTGTTCAACTGGGGACCGCCTCCGCCGCCGTCGTTCATCAAGCCCGAGGACCTGGCGGAGATGATGACCGACTCACACAGCGCGTAGCCATCCGCCCAAGGGGTTCGCAGATGAGCAGCACGGAGGGAGAAAGCGGATCTCACCCGAAACCGGCTACGACACCATGCCTCCCTCGTGAGTGTCAGCCACGGCGAAGTGCTTGCCCCGTACGCTTCCCCGCATCCCCTTCTCAAGGAACGACCTCCGCGGGGTTCAGGTCCGGTGCGTAGGCAGGCAGCAGTACACCCTCAGCCCTCGCGCTTGGCGATGAGCCGGCACATCCGGTGCGAGATGTGGGTGTTGAGCCGGTTCCACACGAGCACGCTCGGGGCCGTGACCAGCTGGTGGACGCCGTCCAGCAGCTGTATGTAGTCGAGCTCGCCCATGCTGCGGCACGCCCCGAGGGCCTGATAGTCAGCTATTGTCATCGCTAAACAGGACGTCGCGGGTTGGGTCAATCTTCCGTCACGACGAGTTGTGCGCTGATGACGCTGGCGGCCTCGCGCACTGCCTCGATCACTGCCGCGAGCCGACGATCCGGCACCCGGTGTTCCAGCGCCGCGACACTCAGTGCGGCGACGACATCTCCACGGGAACCGCGCACAGGAGCAGCGATGCCGAGGATGTCCGCGTCGAGTTCACCCCGACTGACGCAGTATCCGTCACGGCGGATGTCCGCGAGGCGAGCCATCAGTGCGTCGACATCCGTAATCGTGCGGGCGGTGAACCGCTGCAGGCGTTGCCCCTCCAACAGTTCACGACACTCCTGTTCCGGCAGCCAGGCGAGCAGCGTCAGAGCAGAGGCTCCGGCATTCGCCGGGAGAGCGCTGCCGCGCTCGTAGGAGATCCGCACTGGGTGCTCCGCCTCGCACCGCTCCACGCAGATGGCAACTCCCCCGGAACGGCGAGTCAGCAGCACGGTCTCGCCGACCTCGGCAGACAGGTCCCTCATCACGGGCAAGGCGATCTCCGACAGGCCGTACCCCCGCCGGGCCAAGCGCGCCAGTTCCAGGATCCGCAGACCCAGGCGGAACCCGCCGCCCGGATCCTCTTCCAGGAAGCCGCTCCCGACGAGGCTCTGCACATACCGATAAGCGGTTGAGCGCGCCGCCCCCAAGGCGGTGGCGACCTCCTGACCCGAGATAGAGAGCTTGTCCTCAGAGAACAGCCCCAGAATGTCCAGGGCTCGATCCGCGGTCGAGTTGCGCTCACGGTACTGACTCGCCGGAACAGCAGCTTCTGACTTACGTCCTGTCATGTAGGACATACTAGGGGATCGTCCTCGCGAAGAGATTTCCACGGAGAAGCGACCATCGGAAATGCTCCCATCCTCTCGCGCCATGAAGCGGGCACCCCTCTCGGCTCGCCGTCTCCTAGCTCGATCTTGCGTGAGGGTCCGTGGACGGAGTCGGTGGACCCTTTCGCCTTCCAGGGTGGGTGGTGGGCAGGCCGGTGGCCCGGCTGTCGCGTCGGGTGGGTGCCGGGTTCCACTGCCTCAGAGGCACTTTCTGCTTTCTTGACCACCAGTCTGACAGCCCGCCTCGTGTAAGCGCGAGGCTAATTGACCCGATCAACCGTCAGTTCTTCTTCAGCTCCTCGGCGAGCATGACAATGATGCCGCTGGGACCGCGGACGTATGTGAGCTTGTAGATGTCCTCATAGGTCGCCACACCGCGAAGCGGACGGCATCCGTGCTTTGCGGCTGTCTCAAGGGCTTTGTCGATGTCGTCGACTGAGAAGGCGACGCGATGCATGCCAATCTCGTTGGGACGAGTGGGCTTCGACTCGATCGCTTCGGGGTGGATGTACTCGAAGAGCTCAAGGCGACCGTGACCGTCTGGCGTCTGGAGCATCGCAATGTTGGCGTGATTGCCATCAAGGCCGACGGCGGTGTCGGTCCACTCACCACTGACCGTGTCACGGCCGACGACCGTGAGGCCGAGGTCGGTGAAAAAGGAGATCGTTGCTTCGAGGTCGCGAACGGCGATGCCGACATTCTCAAGTTTGATGGCCATGATTTGCATGCTACCGAGCCGGGCCGATCTGGGTGCTTCCGGCAAGGACGCAGCCGAGTACCCGGCCACCGTCGAGGTCGACCGTGACCTGTCCACCGGCGTCCGGAGCGTGTTTGCCCGCCAGCGACCAGACCCGGTTACGCACCTCGGACCGTGCGGACCGGATGGCCTGCAGCGCCTTCTCGCCGGAGGCGGTAAGGACGTCGATCAGGCGGGAGACCGTCGGGTCGGAGGCGACCGGGCCGAAGACGGTCGGCTCGCACCGCAGCATCGCGACATCTGCGAGGCAGTCACCGCCGAGCGCGACCGTCAGGGCGACGTCCAGGACCTCATCGGTGGTCAGCCTCTACGCGGCCAGCGAAATCAATATGGGGTGCAGATACTCAGCGGTTCCGGCGGCTTCCGGCCCAGCCCAGGAAGAAGCCAACGGGGACAGATCTCAGTGCGTTGTTCTGGAGCGGGAACCAGTGGAAATCCTGTTCCGGGAAAAGAGAGTAAGGTGTGCCGGAGACTGTGGGGCTGAACAATTCAAGGAGAATGCAGCACGCCAACGCACCGTAGACAGTCCATAGCAACCCAGACCTTGTGTATCCTTTCCATAGAAGACTGTAGACCAGGGCGGGGAGTACTGCTGAAGCCGTAAGTGCGACAGCGAACGAGCTCAGCGACACAATGCTCCAGTTATGCAACGCAACCGCCAGAAATACACTAAGTACTCCGAAAGTCACTATCACCCAGCGAGCCAATCTCACTTCGCCGCCCTCGTTATCCTCTCCCCGTCCGTCGCCGCGGCCGTACAAGTCGTGGGCCAAAGAGGCCGCGGCCACCGTGTCCGGCGCGGACATCACGTCCGGCGAGCGCGGCGATACTGATGGCGGCGATCACCCGGACGTCCTCGGCCCTTACCGGCGCGCCAGAGCCGAGAACGTCCGGGTCGAGTTCGTGCCGCGCCACCACGTATCCCTGGTCGCGTGTGTCGGCGAGATGAGGGCGCAGCTTGCCCGAACCGGTGTTGCGCCCGCGATGTCCTGACTGCTTCCCGTAAGCGGGGCATGGTCCTGACATGCGAGAATGCTGACATGGGACAGGGGAGGGCATGACCCCTCCTCGCCTACTGCACCGGCTGGTACGCCGCGCCGCCGTCGGCGAGCAGCCTTTCGGCCTCCGCGTAGATCGCTTCGGGCTCCATGCCGAAGTCGATGGACTTGCGGAAGGGCTGGCGCACATCCTTCTCGATGCGCAGGTAGACCTCGTTGCGGTTGCCTTCTGGATCGAAGAAGTAGATCCCGAAGGCGTTGCCGTGCGTGACCTCCTGCTGCACCTTGACCCCTTCCTCCGCGAAGAGCCGATGGAAGTTGCGGATGTCCTCGAGTGACGCCACCCGCCATGAGATCTGGTGCTGCTGCTTGTCGCCTATCGCGGCAGTCCGGCCCTTCTGCAGGACGAACTCGTGGTGCTCCTCATCGGGGCGCGCGCTGAAGAAGACAATGCCGAGCCCCTCGTCCTCGTCGGTAACGGTCAGTCCCATCAGCCGCTCGTAGAAATCCCGCATCTTCGGCAGGTCGTACACCCACAGGCCGGTGTGGCCGAGTCCGGTGATCGCCATGACACCCCTCGCTGTCCTCTTATGCAGGATATGTATCCTGCACTACGAAGCAATAGTACGATCGCCATCAGGAACGGTCAACGACAGAAGAGGTGCACGACCATGCGACTGGCCACGCTTCGCATCCAGGGACAAACCCGCGCGGCACGCCTCGACGGCGACGAGTACGTCCTGCTGCCCCACGCAGACCTCACCGCCCTGCTGGCCGAGGGCGATCACTGGCAGGCTCTCGCCGCGCGGCACGAAGGTCAGCGCGTGGCCGCCGCGGACGCCGACTTCGCGACCCTGGTCCCGCACCCGAACAAGATCATCTGTCTTGGCCTGAACTACGCGACACACATCAAGGAGATGGGCCGGGACACCCCTCGGTACCCGACGCTGTTCGCCAAGTACGACGGCTCTCTCATCGGCGCGTACGACCCCATCACACTGCCCAGCGTGAGCGACCGGGTCGACTGGGAGGCCGAGCTGGGCTTCGTGGTCGGCCGAGCGGCGCGCCACGTCCCGAAGGAACGGGCCCTGGAGTGCGTCGCCGGCTACACCGTGATCAACGACGTGACCGTGCGCGACTACCAGCGCCGCACCCGCGAGTTCCTCTCGGGCAAGACTTTCGAGGCCACGACGCCCGTCGGCCCGGTTCTGGTGACCGCCGACGAGTTCAACGGGGTGGAACCGGACCTGGAGATCCGGTGCGAGGTCGGCGGTGAGGTGATGCAGCGGTCGCGGACCTCGGATCTGCTGTTCGGGATCGCCGACATCCTCGCGTACGTCAGCGACATCATCACACTGCTGCCCGGTGACGTGATCTGCACCGGCACCCCGGGCGGTGTCGGCGACGGCCGTGACCCGAAGGTCTATCTCAAGGAGGGGCAGACCTTGCGGACGATCATCGAGGGCATCGGCGAGACGCGCAACGTCTGCGAAGCGGAGAAGACCGCCTGAGAAGGCCACCGCACACGGCTCGGCGCCCGGCACGGAAGTCCGTGCCGGGCGCCGAGCCGTGTGCGTCGCGAGCGACCAAGAGAAACAGTGACCGGAGTATTGAATTTCAGGACGCATGAGCTGACACTCAGGGCACGGCGTGGCGGCATGTCCGTGCCGCGGCCGACCACGGTCGAGTTCCCCGTATGCGGAGCTCTCGTTCGGCAGGCCCGCGCCCCGTCCGCGACCGCTCCCGGAGACCGAGCGGCAGGGCTGCAGGGCCGCCCCACGCCCTCTTTTCCCCAAGGAGCCTCAGTGTCATCCAGTTCAGGCAGATCTCCGATCGCCCCGCACCCGCTCTCCGAACCGTCACGCACCGCCCGCCGAGTCCTCGTCCTCGCCTCCCTCATCCTGTTCATCGACGGCTACGATCTGTTCACCCTCGGCACAGTGGGGCCCGCCCTGCTGCACTACGGTGCATGGGACGCGTCCGTGGACGGCGCGACGCTGGGGATGCTGGGGATGCTCACCGGCCTCGGCATGCTCCCCGGCTCGGCGCTCGCCGGGTGGGCCGGTGACCGCTGGGGGCGGCGCAAGCCCATGTCCGCCGCCCTGGCCCTGGTTTCGTGCTCCATGCTGCTGTCGGCGCTCGCCCCGAGCCTTGAGGTGTTCGCCATCGCGCGGCTCGGCACCGGCATCGCCGTAGGAGCACTGGCACCGCTCGTCGCCGCACTGGTCTCCGATCACGCCCCGGCCAGGCGGCGCACCCTCCACATCGCGGTCGCCATGGCGGCCGTGGGAATCGGCGGGGCTTCGTCCGCGCTGCTCGGCCATGCGCTGCTGCCCAAGACGCACTTCCAGTGGCTGTTCGCACCAGGAGCACTCCCCCTGCTCCTGGTCCCGGTCTTCCTTCGTCTGCTGCCGGAGACCCCCGGAGCCGCCCTGGCTGAGAACGCGGAGCGGGCCCGTCCGGCCGAACTGTTCGCCGCCGGCCGGCAGCGCGCCACGCTCTTGCTCTGGTTGGCGTCCTTCATGTCGATGGCACTCATCTACTCCACCAGCACCTGGCTGCCGTCCGTGCTCATGAAGTCCGGCTACGACCTGAGCTCCGCCCTGGAGTTCAGCACGGTCTTCACCCTCGGCGCGAGCGCCGGCACGACATGCCTGTCGCTGCTGGCCGACCGCGGCCACCTGCGCGCGGTGACCCTGGGCGGTTTCCTTCTGGCCGCGGTAACACTGCTCGCGCTGAGCACCCAGCAGCCGCGCCCGCTGCTCCTGCTGTTCGCAGCTCTCGCCGGGGTCGGCTCGCTCGGGACGCAGAGCTTGATCGTGGCCTGTATGGCCGCACACTACCCGCCTGGCATCCGGGGCACCGGGATGGGCTTCGCTCTGGCCATGGGACGCATCGGCGCGATCGCCGGGCCCGGATATCTGGCCGCCGTCACCGGGGTTTTCTCCTCCCCCAGGGCGGGCTTCTACGCCTTCGCCCTCCCTGCCGCATGCGGCGCCCTCGCCATCACGGCTCTCCCCCGGCGCACCACCCGCAGCGGGAAGACAGCCGTTCCACCGGCCGTTTCCAGGATCACAGCGCAGTGAGACGTCACAGCATCGCGTCGGCCTCGTCGTCCAAGACCTCGAGCGTGGCGACAGGACCGGAAAGCTCCCTCTGCACGAGCGGCACGGCTCGTCGGCCTCGGCCGGGGACGGGCGCAGGAATGCCGCCGTCCCTGCCGGGTAGGCCAGTCCGGCGCACAAGCAGGACCTTGCCGTACTCCTCGGCATCGGCGACCAGGCGGTCGACGCGCAGGACATGGGCCCGGTCGATGACCGGGCCCATCGGCGTCTGCGAGCCGTCGCCGGGCCCACCTTCACCGGACAGGGCAGCCGTGACCCGGGCGCGCAGTTTCTCGGTGATGCCGTGCGCGAGGATGCGGCTGCCTGCCATACAGAACGGGACTGGCTGAAGAAGAGGCCACCGAGCGGGGCTTTCCCCTCAGTACGAGTCACGTGGGCTGCGTGACCGAGGTGATCGCCAGCGACGCGGCCGCCGAGGACCGGTAGTGGGCAGGCGCCCTACCGGCCCTCGGCGGCCCAGGGTCACAGGGCCGGTTTGAGAAGGATGCGGCCGACGAGGTCGGTGGCGTTCTCCATCAGGGCGTGCGCGTCAGCGGCCTTTGCCAGGGGGAAACGGGCCGCGATCGGGGAATGCAGCCGACCGTCGGCCAGCAGGGCAAGGACGCGCAGTGCGTCCTCGTGGCGCGCCCCCCGGACGCCGACGATGTCGGCTTCCAGGCGGGTCAGGTCGAAGACCGTGAAGGGCATCGGACCTGGGGGGTTCTGCTCCCCTGCGGCCGGGCACAGCCTGCCGCCCAGGCGGAGCGCGTCGAGCGCGAGGCGCAGGAGGGCCGAGCTGGTCGAGTAGTCGACCGCGTGGTCGACGCCCTGTCCGTGCGTCAGGTCCTGAAGAGCGGCCCCGGCCGCTTCCAGATCGGCGGTGAGGACCACCTCGTCCGCGCCCGCATCCCGCAGTCCGTTTGCCCTGTCGGCATGCCGGGTGGTGGCGATGACCCGTACGCCGAAAAGCTTGGCCAGGCTCGATGTGGCAAGGCCCATGGGTCCCGCGGCACCCGTCACCAGGAGAGTGTCTCCTGCCGTGACACGCAGCCGGTCGCGCAGCACTCGGTGGCTCGTGCCGAAGGGCCACAGCGTGACCGCCGCCTGTTCGAGGTCGACGTGATCGGGCAGCGGCAGCCACATGCGTTCGTCGCGCACCAGGTATGCGGCGTACGCGCCCGGGGCCTGGTGGCCGGGGACGGCGATGCCGGTGGAGAGGTTGCCCAGGCCCCGGTAGGTCTCCGGTGCGTGGGGGTTCTCGGGGTGGACGACGGCGACGACGCGGTCACCGGGGCGCAGTGATGCGACGTCGGGGCCGGTGGCCAGGACGGTGCCGGCGGCTTCCCGGCCCAACTGCTGTGGCATCGGGAAGGGGTTGCGGCCGGGCAGTTTCGTACCCTTCTGCAGCCCGCGCCGGTATTTCAGGTCCCAGCCCGACACGGCTGCCGTGTCCACAGCCACCAGCACATCGGTCGGCTGCAGGGGAGGAAGCGGGGTGTGCTTATGGACGAGTTGCTGCGGACCGCCATGCTCATGGACCCAGACGGCAGCGGTGGTGGTGGGCAGTGTCATGCCATCACCTCGCGCAGCGACGCGCCCACTCCCGGAATGTCGTTCGGGCCCATCACTGCGGCGATGTAGCGGTCTGGTTTCACCAGGACGAACCGGTTGCGGGCGGGTGCCAGTGCCTCTTCAAGCCGGCCGTCGGCATCGGCGATCGCGTACCGGCCGGCTTCCGCCTTGGGCAGGCGGTCGTCGAGGAAGACGTCGATCCGGCGGATCGGCCAGGCGATGTCGCGCCACTCGGACCCGTCGAACCGCTGCCAGGCTTCATCGGGCACGTCCACGCCGAGCAGGGCGAATCCGTGTCCGAGGACGCCGTCGAGCATGCGCGGGCGCAGACTCGGGGGGACGAGCACGCGCGGCTGCGGCAGGATGCTGCCGGTCAGTTTGTGTGCTCCATGGACGAGCCCGGCGTCGTGCCGGGCGGGCGGCCGGAACCGCATCTGGGTGAGGTAGCGGCGGCCGGGCGGCGTGAGCAGCAGCGAGCGGGCCGCGATGTCACGGACGAGGGCGCGTCGCTTGTCGGTGGTCATGACGACGTCGCCGAGCTTCTCTGAGTACTTCACCATCGCCGTCGCGTGCGGCCTGCGCTCCGGCTCGTAGGTGTCCAAGAGCCGCTCGGCCGCGCGGCCGTGCCACACCTCGCTGATCTTCCAGGCGACGTTGGCGGCGTCCCGTACCCCGGAGTTGAGGCCCTGCCCGGCGAACGGCGGCATCATGTGGGCCGCGTCGCCCAGTAGCAGGCAGCGGCCGTCGCGCCAGCGGTCGGCGACCACCGCGTTGAAGGTGTAGCTGGTGGATCGTTCGACCTGGTCCTCGGTGATGTGCCGGTAGGGGGCGATCAGTCGGCGGATCGTCTCGAAGTCCGCCTCCCCCTTACGGCCCTCACCGGGGTGCAGGAGAAATTCGTAGCGGCAGCGTCCGCCCCGTCCCGGCACGATCACGGTGGGGCGGTCGGGGCGGCCGTGATGCATTCCGTACCGCTCTTCGTGGTGGTCACCCGTGGTGTCGGCGACCAGCCACACCTCCTCGTGGCTGTTGCCGGTCATGCCGATCCCGCGCAGCTCACGGACGGTGGAGCGTCCGCCGTCGCAGCCCAGGACCCAGCTGAACTGCGCTACCTCACCGTCGCCCGACTTGTCGCCGGTCGTGCGCAGCCCCACCGACACGTGGTCTGCGCACTCGTCGTCGAGCACGGCGACGAGTTCGGTGGAGAACCGGACGTCGGCCCCCGGGCGGGACTTGAGGGCGTCCAGCAGGACGCGCTCCAGTTCCGGCTGGGCGAACTGGTTCTTGAAGGGGTAGCCGAGCCAGTACGGCTGCGGGCCGCGGGCGTGGAAAAGCGGCCGTCCTCTGCGGTCGTAGTAGCGGGTGCCGGTGCCGGGAACGACGGTCTCCAGGACCGGGTCCGCGAGATCGGCCCTGTGCAGGGTGCGCAGGGATTCGTCGTCCAGGCTGATGGCTTTGGCCTCGTCGCTGGTGGACGCGTTGCGTTCGACGAGCACGACCTGGACACCGGAGGCGGCGAGGAGGTTGGCGGCAGTGAGTCCAACCGGTCCGCCGCCCACCACCAGCACCGGGAGCGGGGCAGGGCTCATGGGTTGACCACCGCCATCCAGATCGGCTCCGTCCGGCTCTGCATCGCGGCCACGGCACGCTCGGCTTCCACCAGCGGGAAACGGTGGGTGATGAGGTCGTCGATATCCAGCGCGCCGCCGCCGAGCAGGTTCAGTACGTCCTGCGCGTCGCTGCGGGTGCAGGCGCGTGTGCCGATGATCCGCCAGCAGTTCGCCATGACGGCGACCATGGGAAAGGGCAGCGGCAAGCAGCTGGCGCCCATGTGGACAAGGCTGCCGCCCTTGGCGAGCGCCGCCAGGGACTGGGCGGTGGCCGGCCCGTCCGGGACGAAGTCGAGGACGGCGTCGGCACCCTGCGGCACCAAAGCGCGCAGCGCCTGCGTGAGTCCGTTTGTGGTGCCCCAGTCCGCCGGCAGAGCGTCGAACGCGACCAGGTCCGTGGGGATGTCGCCCGCCAAGGGACGTACCGCGTCGAGGCGTTCGGCGCTGCGGCCGACGAGGATGAGGCGGGCCACGCCGAAGTGGGGTGCGAGCTTGACGGTGGCCGTGCCCATGGTGCCCGTCGCGGCCGTCACGATCAGCGTCGCTCCCTTGGGCAGCTTCGCCAGCTTCAACGCCCTGAGTGCGTTGGCCAGATCGTGCACCTTGGCGCCGACGTCGAAACTGACGGAGTCGGGCAGCCGGTCGACGAGCCAGTGCGGCACGCGGACGTACTCGGCGAGGCCGCCGTCGTGGTAGCGGTCGTACAACGGCATGGGGGCGTCGCCGAAGGCGGCGTGGCCGATCATCGCCTGCTGGGGGCACATCATGTCGCGGTCGGTGCGGCAGAAGTTGCAGCTGCGGCAGTTCAGATTGGGGTGCACCCGTACGCGCCGGCCCAGCGGAATGCCGGTGACGTCGCTGCCGACGCCGACGATGGTGCCTGCGGCCTCGTGGCCGAGCGTCGTGGGCAGGTGTGTGAAGGCCCCCTGGGCAAGCAGGGTCATCATGCCGGGGGCGAGTCCGGCGGAGGCAACCTTGACCAGGACGTCCTGCGGGCCCGGCTCCGGTACGGCGATCTTGTTCAGTTGCAGTGCGCCGGATCCCTTTCGGGCTCGGGCGGCAAGCATGGCAGTCATGGGTGTGGCTCCTTGAGGTGTGCGGAGGAGTCAGGCGCGCAGGGTGGCGAGCCGCTGCGGCGAGCAGGGTTCGGCCGTCCTGGAGGTCTCGGCGACCTGCGGGAGTTCACGGTCGGAGTACAGGGCGATGAATTCGGTGTCCTCCGCGCTGATGCTCGTGTGTGCGAGGCCCAGCGGGATGCGGACGAAATCGCCGGGGCCGAGTTCGACGATGCCGCGCTGGGAGACCAGGGTGCGGCGGCCGCTGATCTGGTACTGGATCTCGTCCGCGTCCAGGGTGCGCTGGTAGACGCGGCCGTCGGAGGCGGGCAGGCGGATGGTGGCGAGCCGGAAGGAGGCGGAGCGGTAGAGCCAGGTCACTCCGTGGTCTTCGGACCGGCGCAGCACCTGAAGCCGGTCCTTCTCCGCATGGACCTGTTCGAGCAGGACGCGCTCGTCCACGGGGAACACGGTGATGTCGTGCCCGGGGGTGCCCATGCACTGGGTGACCGCCTCGTTGACCGCTCCCGCTTCCCAGCCGGGAAAGGCGGGGAACACCGGCTCCGACTGGCGTGCGGCCGCGCGTTCCTCCGTAACCGGGGCAGGCGCGTAGAAGAGGAGGTGGCTCTCCTTGCGGCCGTAGTTGTCATGGGCCACCCCGCGCGGTATCCGGGAGAAGTCGCCGGGGCGGTGCTCCACCACGCCCAGTTCGGTCATGAGGGTACGCTCGCCCGCGATCTGGTAGGAGAGCTCGTCGACGTCGCAGTTGCGGTGGTAGAAGGGCTGACGGTTGTCCATCGTCTGCCACTCCACCCGCACCTGGGCGCTCTCGTAGACTCCCCGCGGCGGCGCGAACGGCTGCGCCGAGTATTCCTGGGGGAAGTGCACCACCGTCAGGGGATCGTGGCCGCGCCCCGGTTTGAGGGGCAAGGGGCTGGGGTGGGGAGGGGCCAGCAGCTGGTCCTCGTCTCGTTCGACGGTCCGCGGCGGCTGTTCGGAGCAGACAACCTGAATGATTTCCCGCACGGTTCCCATGGGGACTACCTCGCTTCGTTGAGTGGTGGACCGTCCGGGTGTGCTCAGGCGGTCTGCGGCAGGTGGCGCTTGAGGAAGGTGTGGGTGCGCTGCCAGGCGGTCTCCGCCGCATCAGCGCGGTACATGTGCGGGCGGGCGTCGCAGGCGAAGGCGTGGCCCGCGCCGTCGTACACGTAACTTTCGAAGGTGACGCCGGCGGCGTTCAGCGCGGCGTCGATCGCTGCCACCTGATCGGCGGGAATGGTCGGGTCGTCGGCGCCGACGTGCAGCAGCATGGGCGCGTCGATGGACTTCGCGCGGTCGAGGACGGCGTGCGGCCCGGCGGCGATGCCGGGTCCGTAAAAGACGACGGTAGCGGCCAGACCCCTGATCGCGGTTGCGGCGGTGAACGCGGCGCGGCCGCCGAAACAGAAGCCGTTGATGGCCGTGCGGGCGGTGGGGATGCCCTCGGCCTGCGCCAGATGTGTCAGGACGGCTTCCACGTCGGTGACGATGGCGTCCGTGCCGATCGCTCCGATGAGCGGCATGGCTTCGGCGTGCTGCTCGTAGCCGAGGGTGCCGGCCCCGTTTCGGTGGAAGAGGTCCGGGGCCAGGGCGAGGAAGCCGCGGGCGGCATAGCGGTCGGCGATGTCCTGGATGTGATCGTTGACGCCGAAGGCCTCTTGAAGCACGACGACGGCCCGGTTGGCCGGTGCGGCGGGACGGGCGACATATGTGTGCATCGGGCCGTCCGCGCTCGGCAAGGTGACCCAGTCGGTCGTCACGGAAGTGGGAGGGTGCTGGTCGCTCATCTTTCGGTTCTTTCGTCTGAGATGTGAGCGGGCTGAGAGGAACGGAGCCGTCACCCGGCGGTCTTGGACGGAGTTTCCTGTACGCCAAGAGCCTGGTCCGGTCTGTTGCGGGGCCTCAGATCGAGGCAGGGCGCGTCACACTGCCCGGCCGGTGGCTGCGAGGCGGAGCAAGTAGCGCCAGCCCGCCTCGATTTGGCTGTGCGGCCAGCACTCAGCGCGCTTGGCGCGGGCTTCGTCCACGTCCGAGTGAGTGCGGAGGCTCCCGGCGCTGAGGGCCTTCAGCTGGATGAGGCAGGCACGGTTGAGGAGTACGGCGTGCATCACCGCGGCGGGAACGCTGTGTCCGGCTGCCACCAAGCCGTGTTTGGGCATGAGCGTCGCCGGCGCGTCACCGAGGGCGGCGGCGAGCGCCTTGCCGAGCTCCGGCGTGCTGACCAGGGCGCCGGTGTCACGGAAGCGCGGGACGTCCTGGCCGCCGAAGACGGCGCCTTCGTGGGACACGGCCAGTAGTGGCACATCGAGCGCGGCGAAGGCGACGGCGTCCGGGGCGTGGGTGTGCACGGAGCAGACCGTCTGCGGCTGCGCGCGCAGCACTTGAAGGTGGATATGGCATTCCTTGTGGGGGGCGCCCTCGCCTTCGAGTACGTCGGCTTCGAACGAGACGAGCTGGAGCCGGTCCTCGCGGACCTCTTCCAGCCCCCACCCCGGGGCTTTGATCCAGATACCGCGGCCGTCCGGGTCGCGTACTGCGGCATGCCCCCACACCATGTCGCCCTGGCCGGCCGCCGCCAGTGCGTGCGATGCCATGACGGCCAGGTCCCGCGCCTCCTGGGGAGTCATGGCGTCGGCAGGGCGTCGTAGTAGCGGGCCGCACCCGGGTGCAGGGGCACGGGGGTCTTGCCCATCGAGACCGGGTCGAGGGGGTAGGTGATGGGGCTGCGCTCGGGGGCGAGGTGGCGGTACTGGCCCTCGATGATGTGCCGTGTCTCGCCGAGCACCCAGGCGATCGCGTAGGCGACGTCTTCGGGCAGGTCGGCGCGGGTGAGGACGAGGAAGTCGGAGAAGTCCAGGGTGCGAAAGCTCCGGCAGCCAGGGAAGTGGCCCTCGTCCACGATCGCCGCGGGCCAGCTGTAGTCGTCGCGCAGGCTGTCCAGGACCTCCTGCTCGACCTCCAGGAAGTTGAGGCCGGTGCCGATCTCCTGCCAGGCGGGCAGCATGTATGCCTCGTGGACGATGGCGTCGGCCCGGCCGTCCCGGACATGGTCGAGGGTCTCGAAGGGCCGCTCGTCTTCCAGGAGTTCACCACCCCATCCCAGTATGTCGACGCCGGAGCGGGTCAGGAGTTCGTGGGCGGCGAGTCCGACGTAGTTCTCTCCGTCGTGGATCGCGGTGGCGAGCTTCAACGCCGGCTTGTTCTCGCGCAGTTCGGCGAATGAGGTGATGCCGAGGGACTTGCGTATCCCCATGACGAGCCGGTCGCGCTGCGGCACCACGCCCAAAGCTCGCAGCTGCGGAAAGCTCTCTTCCCGGTAGACGCCCCGCCCGTCGAGCGCGGCGGTGGCGAAGGCCGCCGGGGTGGTCATGGCGACGTCGACCTCCCCTCGGCCGACCGCGCGTACCGCGTCGCTGAAGCCGCGGCTGTTCCAGATCGCAACCCTCGTGTGAGGGCCGCAACGGTCAGTGAGCTCCTGGGAGATCCAGCCGCACACCCGGTGCAGGTTGGCGCTGCCCCAGTCACCCCGCAGATGAAGCGTGAGGGATCGGTCGATCTTGGGCTCTTGGGGACGTCCATCCCTGGCCACCTGCTGAGACATGTCACTCCCTGAGTGGATGGCTTCCGCTTCCTGATAATAAGGACTATGGTCCTGTCATGCGAAAAAGACTAGCCCTAGAGGTAATTCGGTCGCAACATGGGGCGCCCCTGGCGGTGGCCCCCCAATCACAGACCCCCACACCCCCGGGGATGCTACCTCTAGCACTAGAGGTAATGGGAAGAGGGAACCCCCTGTCGCGTGCCTCCCGAGCCCGGTGTTGGTTGCAGGAGTCAGCCGGCGGGGCGCTTGCGCGTGGTCGTGTGCTCCGCGATGAGACGCATGGCCTCCTCACGGTCGCGTTTGTCCAGCGCGTCGATCAGTGCGGTGTGCAGTCGGCACCGGTCGTGAATGTGCTCGGGCAGGGAGCTCTCACCGTCCGGGCGTACAGCCAGCGCGTGCTTCTCGATGAGGTCGAGCAGGCTGAGGTACAGCGAGCGCAGGAGGGTGTTCGGGCTGACCGCGGCGATCCTCGCGTGCAGGCGCCAGTTGGCGCGGATGAACGCGTCCGGGTCTTCGGCGTCCGCAGCGTCCTGCATCTCCCGCAGGGGTATGCGCATGTCCTGGATGTCGGCCGGCGAGGCGTGCCAGAGGGCGTCCTCTATCAGCAGCGGATCGAGCGCGTTGCGGATCCGTACGGCCTCCGAGACATCCGACGCGCCAGAGTCCAAGGCCAGGACCGAGTGGCCGAGCCGCACCATCGGGGACTGCTCCGCCGCAAAAAGGCCGCCGCCCGGTCCCGGCCTGACTGTGACGAGAGCCCGCGCCTGCAGCAGGCGCAGCGTCTCGTTGAAGGTGCCCACCGAGACGCCGCACTTCGCCCGCAGCTCCTCCTTGGTCCCCAGCCGCGCCCCTGGTTCAGCCTGAGCGACCAGGGCCGCCACCACGTCCGCAGCCACGTGCGCCCGCCCCTGCCCGCCGGACTGTCCCCAGTCGCCACGCCGCAGCGCCGGGAAGTCCGCCGTTTCCCGGCCCGCGCCCTCACCCCGGCCACGCTTTCCGTCGACGCCGTCCTTCGCCATCACGTCACTCCCCTCGGACCCTGCCGTCCCGGCCCGCAGGCCTCCGGCCCGCCACGTCTTTGATTATGACGAATAGCCTCTCACCTCTTGACGTGCCGCGTAAGCCCGATGCAGCATCATCATAATCATCATGATGAATGGAGATCCCGTGGTCGCCATACTTGGTGAGCAGGAGTTAGGTGACCTCATGGCCGGTGTCTGCGCGCCTGTAACGATCGTCGCCGCAGCCCAGAACCACATCCCGTACGGCACCACCGTCAGTGCCTTCGCCTCGCTCTCGCTCAGGCCTCCGGATGGTGACCGTCACGCTCGACCGGGGCTCGAAAATTCTCGCTGGCATCACCGCTACCGGATGCTTCAGCGTCAACATCCTCAGCCGTGTCCAGGGCAACCTCGCTCTGGGCTTCGCATGACGTGGAACCGATCGCTTCGCCAACGTGGACTGGTGATTCGACCACGGTCTGCCCCGCCTCACCGACGCTCCGGGCTGGCTCGTATGCGACACGACCGAGGCCGCTGAGGGCGGGGACCACGGCCACCGCACCCTCGGCGCGCACTCCGCGTATGCAGACCGCCCGCGCCGCGCCATTACCGACCACGTGGAGGCGTGCGCCTGCTGACCTCCGTCGGCCCGCGTAAAGCCGCGAGGACCTCTCGGACCTCAAGTCCGGTTCCCGTACCACATAAAGTCACTCTGAAAGGCACTGCGCATGATAGAGATCAAAGATATCGACCCCTCACTCCCGTTCCTGACCCAGCTTAACGGCGAGGACGACGGGCAGCCGATCACCATCATCAATACATTCGTCGCCCCCGAGGGGCAGGTCGATGCGGTCATCGAGGTCTGGCGCAAGGATTCCTTCGTGATGAAGGCCCGGCCCGGCTTCGTCTCCGCGCAGTTGCATCGCGGCATCGGCGACAGCCGCGTACTGACGAACGTGGCCGTCTGGGAATCCCTCACGGACCTCAGGAACGCTTTCAACAGCGCGCCGTTCCAGGAACTGCTCCCCCTCTACCCGGACGGTTCCCTCTCGTATCCGGTCCTGGTGCGCAAGACAGCCGTGGCCGGTGTGTGCGTCGCATGAGCCCGGCCCCGCAGAGCACCGAGAGCGTCTCCTTTCGTGATGGAGCACTGGCAGCGCCACTCGGCGTACATGAAGACCCAGCCCTGTTTCATCTCCGCCCAGATGCACCGAGGCATCGGCGACAGCCGCACACTGGCCAACCTCGCCGTGCGGGAATCGGGTGATAACGCAGGGCGGTGAACTGGGCCTCGATGCGATTGAACCAGGAGCTGTTGGTGGGTGTGCAGGCCATCTCGACGTTGTTTGTGCTGGCCCAGGTGCCGACCCGCTGGCACCTCTTCGTGGTCGGGTGCGGGGAGAAGTTGTCACAGACGATCGCGATGCGGACCTCGGGAGGATGGAGACCGCGCGGGTAGCGGCAGAACTCCAGGAATTGGGTGCGCTTCTTGACCGGCTTGATGGGCCCATGGAGCTTGTCCTTGCCCAGGTCCAGGGCGGCGAACAGATGCCGCACGCCGCCATGGCGGTTGTAGGTCACCCGCCGCCTGCGGCGCGGTGCGTGGTCGGGGTCCTTGTGCCTGCCTCCGCGTTCGGCCCACTGCCGGCCCGGGTGGGGCATCAGGTTGAGCGGCCCGAACTCGTCAGAAGACGACTTCATTTGGCATTCGGCCCGTTCGCGGTGAAGTCCCGCCGCAGCAGGTCCGGCACCGGGGCCGCTTCCGGCTCGGGGACCGTGGTGCGGACCTTCTTGCGCAGATGCACGCCCTGGACACCGATCCGGCGCATCACCCGCTCGACGCGTTGATGGTTGACGCCGATCCCGGCGGCCTTCAACTCGGCTGTGATGCGCGGGATGCCATAGGTGCCGTCGGACTCTTTGCGGATATCCCGGATCCGCCTCGCGAGGCGGGCATCGTCCCGGGCTCGCGCCAGGCGGGCCGGGGCGGCCTTCAGCCACCGGTAGAACCCGGACCGGGAGACCTCCAGGACCCGGCACAGCAACTTCGCGGTCCTCCGCAGGATCTCCCGCTCCGTCGCAGCTCCCTGATCCGAGCCTGAGCTGCTTGTTCTCCTCCTTCAGCACATCGGAGGCTACCTCGTCCCTCTGCGCCGCCCGCGGTGAGCCGCCTGCTCCCGCCGTGTGGCCCTGCCCTGCCCGCTCGGCCCGCACCCAGCTCCGCAGCGTTCCCCGGCTGATCCCCATCCTTGCCGACACCCTCGGACGTGTTCTTCGGGTCCGACAGGTACGACGCGACAGCGTCCCCCTTGAACTCCGCCGAATACACCTCCATCACCATGCGTGACATCTCATCCTCTGGACCCGCAAGGTCCAGTGTTCAAGGTGTCCACGCTCAGGGGGAAAGGCCCGGGCAGGCGCGCAGGGCGGCTGCCCCCATCTGTGGACTGCGGCAGCCTCCGCACAAGGCACCCGTGGTTCTGGTCCGACCAGTCCGACCTCAAGCTCCAGCTGACCGGCCTGCCCTGATGCCGACCGGGTGATGGTGCGTGGCGATTCGGCGACCGCCCCGTTCGGACATCCCTCCGTCTTCATGCGCACGATGTAGGCGCGACCGCCCCGACCTGACCACCAGCGCGCCGGCCTCACGTCATGGCTCCACGCGATGAAACACGCCCAGCACGGACGACCAGAGGGCACACCCCTCTCGTCGTAGAGGTAAAATCCATCAGCATGACCGCCGCCGAGCTGCCCGCAGAACTCACCCGTGTCATCTGGACCCTTCACCGCAGGCTGCTTCAGGCACAGAGGCCCCCCGCAGACGAGAACATCCGGCCCCCAGCCCAGGTGGAGCTCCTCCATCTCGTGGCCGACGAACCAGGCATCACGGTACGGCAGGCCGCGGAGGCTCTCCGTATGCAGCCTCACAACGTCAGCAGCCTGGTGACAAAGCTGGTGAAGGACGGGTTCTTCCTGCGCGTCCCGGACCCCTCCGACCGTCGATTCGTGCAGCTGCACCCCACCCCCAAGATGCTTGAAGCCAGCAAGCAGGCCAGCACCGACCTGTATGCCGGCGTTGCCGAAGCCCTGAGCCATCTTTCCGACGTATCGACTGAGCGCATCGCCAGCGCGCTCCCCGACCTATGGAAACTGACCGAGCAACTCGCCCCCGTCCAGAGCTGACATTCATCTCCTGCTTAATGGGCATTTAAGTATGGCTTGCGATGTTACGTCGCTCTTGCGGCTTGGCCTGCTTTGAAGTGATGTGCGTCCTACATGAACCTTACGGCCTTCCAGGCTCCGGCCTCGGCGTCCACCGGGTGGCGATGCCGCGAAAGCCTTTGGCCGGTTGAAGCATCGCTCGATGACGTTGCGGCGGCGGTAGGTCGCACGCTCCAACCGAGGTGGCCGGCCGGCAGTTCCACGACTTCCGACTACCGGCGGTACTCCTATCTGCCGCGCGCCGATGTGATGTTCGGGTCGGCGTGGGCGCGCAGCAGGAGCGCCACCCAGCTGCGGTAGGGCTTCCACCGCTCGGCAACACGCACCAGCTCCGGGACACCGGCCGCCTGGCCCTCGAGGCCGTAGACGGCGGTCATGGCAGCGTGCAGCCGGGGTTCATGGCGCGGGAAGAGATCGGGGTGCCCGGCGCCGCGGATGAGGATGAGCTCGGCGGAGAACGGGCCGATGCCGGACAGTTCCTGGAGCGCAACGAGGGCGTCCTGGGCCGACAGCGAGCGCAGGGAGGCGGCGTCGAGTTCACCGGCAGCGGCGGCGTCGGCTATGGCGTGCAGTCGCTGCAGCTTCACCTCGGTCAGGCCGGGAAAGCTCGTGACCGTACGCAGCACGTGCGGGGCGGGGAAGGCGAACAGGTCCTGCCCGGCGACCTCGACGCGCTCTCCGTGCCGCTGGGCCAGGAGTCTTTTGACTGCGGCGGCGTGGCTCATGCGGATCCGGTGGCCGATGACCGCCCACGCTGCGGCTTCGTAGGGCGAGTTGAAACACACCGGCCGCAGCCCGGGAAACTCCTGCATGAGCCCGGCCACCACCGGATCGGCGGATGCCAGGGCGGGAAAGCGGGCGCCGTCGACGTCCAGGGAGAGAATGCGGGCAACGCCGGCGGCTGCCGTCTCCCAGGGATCGCTGTCGGCGGACGATGCCGGGGTGCCCGGGGCGGGGGCCGGGTGGAGGGTGATCTCGGCGCGCACCGCGCCGGTGCCTTCGGTGGTCTGCTCCTGCTGTACGGCGGAGGCGACGGTGAAACGGCCGTCGTCCGAGGGGAACGCCAGCCGGAGCACCCCGTCGTGGCCTCCCTCATAGCGGGCAGGGGTGAACCCTTCCAGGAAGCGCAGGCTCGCCGCGAGCGAGAACGGGCCGCGGGGAGTGAGGACGACGGCCTTCACGCTCAGCCTCCGTGCACGGTGAGCCGGTAGCCCTCGGGGCCGGTGAAGGAGAACATCGGCCCGAACGGGCTGTCCTGCAGCGGGCTGACGTCTTCCGTGCCGGCCGCGACGAGCTGCTCGCGCAGCGCGCCGGCGTCCGTGGTGCGCAGCCAGAGCGCCATACCCAAACCGGGGCGCGCGGCGCCGTCCAGGTCGACGCCCGGCAGCGGCTCGCGGACGGCGAATGGGACCGGGCTGGTGGTGAACACGATCGCGCCGGGCGGCGAGGCGGGGGCCCGGCGCAGCCCGAGGCGCTCCTCGAAGAAGGCGGCCGCGGCAGACACATCCTTCACCTGCAGCGCGATGAAATCGGGACCTTCGACGGTGGCGGGCATGGTTCCTCCAAGACAGGGGTGCCGAGACTTCGATGTCAGGACTTTGACATGCACTACTGTAGGCACCGGCTCTCACGTATGTCAAAATGCTGACATGGAAGACCGTGCGCCCGTGCCCTCGCCCCACCCAGCCAAGGACGTCACCGAGCACGTGGGATACCGCATCAAACGCGCCTCAGCCGCCCTGCGCAGCGCCATGGACAAGGCGCTGCGCGAGCACGACCTCACCGTCCCGCAGTACTCCTGTCTGGAACTGCTCGACGAACAGCCCGGCCTGTCCAACGCCGACCTGGCCCGCGGCACCTTTGTCACCCGGCAGTCGGCCAACGTCGTCCTGCGCGGCCTCAAAGACGCCGGTCTGATCACCCGGCCGGCCACCACCGACCACGGCCGCGCCCTGCCCGCCCACCTGACCCCAGCCGGACAGGAGCGCCTGCACGCGGCCCGCAGCGCCGTCTACGCCATCGAGGAGCGCATGATCAAATCCATTCCGGCGCGGCGCCTGACAGCCCTCCTCGCCGACCTCGACACCATGGCCGAGGCCCTCGACGAGTAGCCGCCCGGCCCTTCGGTGAGGACCAGCAGCCGTGACGTGGCCGACCAGGACGGCGTCGCCGGGGCGCCCCCGCAGACCGCTGCGGTCCGCGGGGATGCCCCTGTGGCTGATGCCGCGCCTGCAGATGAGGGGTGAGAGGGTCAGGGCGTGAAGGGCCGGTCGGTCCCGGCCCAACCGGGCCTCGTCGGTCCGAACTGCTTGAGGAACTACGGCAACCGACATGGCATCGCCCGCTGAAGCGTGTTGCGGACGGCCGTGATTTTGCAGGTCAGAACCCGACCACGGCTGTTCTGATCACGCGGCCAGGGCGAGGTTGTGCATGTGCGCGACGGCTTGGACCGCGTAGTGGAGGCCGTCGCAGCACCCGGTCCTGAAGCGGCAGACACCACGCTCTCCCAATACGAGGCCCGTCGCCACCCCGCTCCCCCGCCACCTTCAGCAAATCGCTCGAACTGCTTCATCCGCAGCCCTGTGAACGTCTCCACCCACAACGGATCAGCCCGCGGCGAAGGCCGCCTCCGCATTTCTGCCGGCGACCAGGTGTCCGGCGGCAACCCGAAGCTGAGGGCGGCTCTGGAGGAACGCGGCATGGGCTATGTGCTCGCCGTGGCCTGCTCGGCCGAAGTGGCCACCAAGGCAGGGAAGTTCCGCGCCGAACGCGCCGGCGGCGATGCTGCCCAGGCGGGCCTGGCAGAAACTGTCGGCCGGACGCGGCGCGAAGGGCCACCGCTTCTACGACTGGGCCGTCATCGACCTCGCCGACCCGGCGCCGGGCTACCGTCAGCTGCTGATCCGGCGCAACCGCACCACCGGTGAACTCACCTACTCACCGCTGCCATTCCACCTTGTCGGTCCCGCTGAGCACCCTGGTCAAGACGGCTGGTTCCAGGTGGCGGGGCCCCAGCAGTAGGTGATGACCGGGACCGCAGGGTCCGGCAGGTCCGGCGCACGAGCAGGAATATCGGCGGTAGGCAGGTGTGGCTTCGTTGATCTCTAGGAACAGCGTTTGGCGACCGGTTCCGGAGGCAGTTGGTGATCACCTGGCTCACGGATCTCGATGAGAAACGACGGCACTGTCGTGTCCACGAACGTGGGACGGCCAGCCTCTCGTCAGAGCGGCTGGCCATCGAAGGGGTCGCCGGAGCCGGGCTTGAACGTCGTGCCGAGGTCGTACTGCGCGATCCCGAAAGGTTGAAAATCGGCATCGGCAAGGACGCGGTAGAGGAACTCCGAGGTGGACATGTCGTACCGGTGCCATCCGCCGACGTCATTGGACCGCGCAAGGACGGGGTACTCGCCCGGCCGCTCGGCATCGATCAGCCAGAAGTACTCGTCGGCCCATTCGGTGGAGCCCCACTCAACCAGCCCCTTGCCGCCCGGCGCGTAGATCGCATAGGGATCGACGGCGGAGACATCTCCGAGCTTGCTGTCCTGGTCGACCGACAGGGCGACCCGCCACCGTGTCAGGAAGTCGAACGCGGGGCCTTCGTCGCGCCCCAGAAAGTAGACGGAATCGCTGAAGACGCCGCCGCCGAACACCTCGTAGAGCTCCTTGTAGTCCGCCGGCAGCGGAACCCCCAACTCTCCCTCGATCGCCGCCCAGTCGACGGAGATCCCGAGCGGCTCCCACCCGGTCAGTTCGATCACTCGCTGAACCCACATACAACAATCTTTTAGCACCGGTCTTCGTCCCGATGTCCCTCACCCCCCTCGTCGCTGACGTCAAGATCGGCAGCTATCGCCCTCTGCCGACCTTGGCGGGTTCCGGAGCCCGGGCTCGTGTGCTGGCGAGGCGGTAGGAGTCGGTGCCGGTCCCGATGATGGTGCCGTTGAAGGTGAGGCGGTCGACGATGGCCGCGCAGAGCGGCGGGTCGGTGAAGGTCTGGGTCCGGCCGCCGAACGACTCGTTCGAGGCGATGGCGACGCTGTTCCTCTCCTCGCGTTCGGTCAGGACCTGGAAGAGGAGTTCGGCTCCGTGGCGGTCGAGTTCCATGTGTTGGGTCGGGGACGAGACGCCGTGCACTGTTTCCAGTGTCGGTTTTCCCGTCCCCGCCCGCCGAACCGTACGTGCCCGTTGGCCGAGCATCGGGCTCTCCACGTGATCCGCTGGATCAGGCGAGGTATTCACTGACCTGGCCGACGAAAGCCACATCGTCGTGGTTCGTCCGGCGGAAACGTGCTCCATCGGGATCGACCTCGTCGATGTTGTACGGGGTGCTGATCTGCGCTCCACGAAACGTGTATCGCTGGACCCGCATCTTCGCCGGGTTGTAGAGGACGACCCCGCCCTCCGTGATGCGGTCCGCCCCGTAATAGCGGCGCCGCAGCTGTTTCCAGGCCAGATGGGGGTGCCTGTAATGGATCCAGAGAAGCAGTCTCCACCACCCGTACCAGCCGAGGTAGGAGAACGTTCTCTTGGACGCGCCGTAGCGGAAGTAGGCAGCCCAGCCCCGAAGGACCGGTGACGTTGCGCCTGCGGGCCCGCGCACGGTCTCCCGTGAACTCGCCTCGCGCTCTGCCCAGCAGGAACGGGCTGGGCGCCACGCCAGTGCCAGCCCTCATCCGCCCTGGGGCCCGCCGAAGATGCCGCCATCACCGCTTTCCCTGGGCGTCGGACCGGGGCTGGGACTGGAGTCTGTGCAGTCACCGCCGTCGGCCCCACCGAAAAGACCGCCGCGTCAGCAAGGACAGGATCGCCGCGACGACGAATGCTCCGGTGGCAGCCGCCACCGCGACCACGATTCCCCACCAGGCGCGCCAAACGCTTCGGGAATCTCCCGCTGTTACCAAGGGGGCGCCCCTTTCCCCTGCGGGGGGGAAGGGGCGCGGGGTACATCCGGGGCACCTCGGCGTGGTGCAGTCCCCTCTGTCGTGGATCAAGTTCCAGCTCGAGCTGCTAAACCCTCAGGACAAGGCGCAGCGCGGGGCCTGCACGCGGAGTTCTACCGAATCACGTTGTAGTAGAACTTGTACGTCGACCCCTCGCCGTTGTGATACGTGAAGAACTTGTGCTTGATGCCCCGCTCGTCCAGCTCGGGAGCATTGGCCAGCTGCTCGAGGCGGGCGACTGGCAGGTACTCGGTGACCGTTCCGAGGTTGTCGTCACCCGTGCCGAACAACGCGTTTGCCAGTTCGGCGAGTACGCCCGGTGTCCAGTCCGGCACCTTGTATCCGGCGGCACGAGCGGCTTGAGCGGACGCTTCGGCGACTTGGTGCGCCTTCTCCTTCAGCGCGTCCGGGTCGCCGTAGTCCTGCTCCATGCAGGTAGCGGCCAGCGTCATGTCCTGTGCTTCGCCCATGTACAGGATCCGGGTGAAGGGGAACGTGCCGCCAGCGTCCACCGGTTCGAACACGCCGGTCGACTGGGTGCGGACGCGTGACTGGCCCGCCTCCTCCGTGAAGATGTTGGTGAGCAGGTAGATCTCGTCTGATCCGCTTCCGCCGTCGTAGTCGGTCTCGCCGAAGCAGATCATGCCCGTGCAAACCACCATGACAAAGCTCATGGCCATTCTCCTTTTCCACTTGCCGGCCGATGTGGGTTGGTCCGTCACAGGCCGGAGGGGTGGAGGGGAGCGGTGATACAGCGAATTTCAAGAAGAGGGTGACGAGTTCGCGTCGCCGGTGTATCGCCAGGTGTGCGGCTTACGGCCGCGCGCGAATGGCCTGGTTCTACGGACTACGGGTGCGTGGTGATCCACTCCGTGAGCACTGCCGTCCCCGCCGTCGTCCGTACATGCAGCCGGAACCGGCCCGCCGGCACCGGCCGGATCACGAACCAGCCGACCTCGTCGACCGGCACCTCGCCCACGGAGCCGTCCTCGCTCCGTACCAGCACCGTGCCGGGCTGCCCCGGCACCAACTGGCCGCGTACGGCGTCTGGATGGATTTCGACCTCGATGGACAGCTCCCGGGCCGCGAAGCTCAGCGCCCGCGGCCCCGGGCCGTACGGCTCGCCACGAAGACCCGCGGACTCCGGCTCCGCGAACGACGAGTCGAGCCGCAGCTCGGCCAGTTCGGCATCGACGGTCCGCCAGGCGAAGGCGGCCCGCCCCGCCCGCAGGAAGGAATCCGGCGCCTCAGCGTCGCGCAGCGCCGCGCCCAGCTCCGTGAGGAAGCGGTCGTCGTCGCTCCACCAGTCCGGTTCGTCGGTCATGCCGTCCCTTCCTTCCACACCATCGGCCACGCCGGTCACTGTGCGGGCGCGAACGCGGCCAGCGTCCGGCTGCGGCGCAGGCGTTCCAGGCAGCGCCGGCGGTTGGGGCCGATGGCACCGACTGGGAGGTCGAGGGCCGTGCTGATCTCCGCGTACGGCAACGGAGGGTCGGCGAAGAGCATGCCGAGCAATTCCCGGCAGCGGGCTGGCAGTTCCGCGAAGGCCGTACGCAGGGCATGCCGCCGCTCCGCCCTCAGCAGGTCGCTGTCCAGTCCGCCTGCTTCGCCACCGCTCACGGAGTGGTTCTCCAGACCCGGGTCGTCCACCGGTACCTGCCGCTTCCTGGCGCCCAGCGCCTGCAGGCATTCGCGCTGCGTGGTGCGGGCCAGCCAGCCCGGCAGCGCGGCCGGATCCCTTAGCGTGTCCAGATACTCGACGAGCCGCAGCCACACGCTGCCCGCGACATCGTCCGCGTCGCTGCCGGTCAGCCCATAGCGGCGGCACACCGACCAGATCAGCGAGGCGTAGCGCTCGACGATGCCGTCCCAAGCCTTGCCGTCGCCGTCCCGGGCACGGAGCACCAGGTCCACCACTGCGGGATCGTCGCGCATGGCAGCATCATGACCCGTCGGTGAACGGTCGCACCAGGGTGGCGTTGGTCAGCAGGTCCGCCAGTGCCTGCCGCGGGGGTACCGAGCCGGGAACGGTGCGGGCGGCGACCGCCCCGGAGACGGTTGCGGCGGAGAAGGACGTACCGCTCCATTGGGCGAGTCCGTCGAAGTGACGGGTACCGGCCCCGATTTGGACCTCTCCCCTGAGGTAGGAGCCCACGACGTCCACCCCGAGGGTGGTGCACGTCACCCAGGACGCCCTCGGGCTGAACGGCGCGGTGTTCCCCTCGGCGTCGACCGAGCCGACCGCGGTCGTCGGGGGGATGCCGGCCGGCCAGGAGCAAGAGTGCCGGGTGCGGCCCGCGGTGAGGTGAAGGAACTCGCCGTGGTTGCCTGCCGCCGCGATCACGAGCACCCGGGACCCGAGCCGCTCGATTGCCCGGTTGATGACCAACGGCGGCCCGTTGGGGGCGTAGCAGCCCAGCGAGAGGTTGAGGATGTCCAGCTGCCGGATGGTGACCAGCCGCAGTATGGCCCGGGCGGTGTCCCAGGAGTCCGCGCGGCCCGTTTTGGGGTCGAGGACGCCCTCGATGTGGATTTCCGCGGCGGGCGCCTGCCGACGGATGAGGCTCGCCACGAACTCGGCGTGCCCCGCGCGGTACGGCAGCGGATTCTCCGGCGTGCCGGGCTGCGGCGCCGCGGGCGGGGTGTCGACCAGGCCGACGCGTACGCCGCGCCCGGCGTCCGGCGGAATCATGGACACATCCGGCAACTGGGAGGCCTCGGCCGGCTCCGGGTACCCGCCGTCCATCGGCTTGTGGCTCTCGCCGATCACGCCCTCGACCACCCGGTTCTTGCCCATCACCGGTACTAAGCCGTCGCGTTGGGCGGCCGCCTTCTGCTGCAGCATGGCCAGGATCTCGCCCACGTCCAGGTCGCTGCCAACGTCGTCGGTGAGGTCTCTCAGGCGCGCGAGCCCCAGGAGCTCGTCCTGGTCGTCCGGGCCGAGCGTGGCGTGCTGGATGCCGAGCTCTCCCAGCATGCCCTGGACGAACTCCAAATGCCCGAGGTCTACGACGAGTTGGTCGCTGTAGTGCAAAGAGCGGCCTACTTCGATAAGCATGCAGGTGTGTCCTATCGCAGGATGGTGTGGTATTTGGTAAGCATGCAGATGATGTCCTATCACGGGATAGTCTGGCACGCGCCCTGAACGCGTATTCATCGGACGGAAACACGGGGGCCGGGCGTGACAGAGCCTTCGCGTAAGGCAGCGCCGGCGGCCGCGGCGGAACCGGACGGCGGGGACGTGAGCATGGCCGAGGCTGTGGCCGCCCTGGCGGCCGTCGACCGCGACCCAGGCTCCGGGTTGCCGCTGGCCGAGCGGGCCGCGCGCCGCGCCGCCCAGGCGGGCCATCCGACGGCGGCCTCCACTGCCGAACGCGCCTGGGGTCATGCGCTGCTGCATGTCGGCGACCTCGACGACGCCGCCCGGCACCTGAACCGGGCCATGGCCTGGGGCGTACGGGCAGGCTCGCCGGAGCTGACCGCGCAGGCCCGCCACAAGCTCGCGTTCGCCATCCTGCAGCGCGGCAGACCGCAGGCCGCGCTGCGCGAGATCGACGCCGCCCTGCCGGACCTGCATGGGATCGAGGCGGCCCGCGCCCGCGCGCAGCGGGCCATCGTGCTGCATGTGATCGGCCGGCTCGACGAGGCGCTGGCCGAGTTCGACGTGGCACTGCGCGTGATGCGCCGGCACACGGACCTGCTCGGCGTCCAGCGGATGCTGATCAATAGAGCCCTCGTCCACTCGGACCGCCACGCCTTCGCTGCGGCGGAACGCGACCTGCTGGAGGCCGAGACGCTGGCGCGGAGGCTGGGCCGCCCCCTGACCATCGGCCTGATCGCCAACAACCTCGGCATGATGGAGACGTTGCGCGGCGACGTACCGGCCGCGCTGCGCCACCTCGACCGGGCGCAGAGCATCATCGGCGCACACGGAGCCCAGTTGGGCACGCTGCACCAGGACCGGACCGAACTGCTGCTCTCTGTAGGCCTGGTCGCCGAAGCGGAGGCGGCCGCCACCCAAGCCATCCAGGCCTACCGGCGGGAGAACCGCTCACTGAAAGTGCCCGAGGTGCAGCTGCTGCTGGCGCAAGCTGAGCTGCTGGCCGGAAATCCTGCCGCGGCGGTGCACCAGGCCCGCACGGCGATGCGGCGCTTCCGGGCCCAGGACAGGCCGGAGTGGGCCGAGCTTGCGCGGCTGTCCGTCCTGCGGGCGCAGCGCGCGGGCGGCGAGCGCCCCCGCGTCCCGGCGGCGGCCATCGATGCCATGGTGGCGACCCTGGCCGCGGCGGGCTGGCCAGCGGCCGCGTTGGACGCGGAGCTCGTCGCCGCACAGGTGAGCGCCGAGCGCGGCGGACTCGGTGCAGCCCGCAGCAGCGGCTACCTCAACAGCGCCGCCTCGGCGACCCAGACTCGAGGGCCGGCGCTGGTCCGGGCCCGCGGCTGGTACGCACGGGCCCTGCAGCGCCACGCCTCCGGCGACGCCCGCGGAGTCCTCGTCGCCGCCCGCCGGGGGCTGCGGATCCTGGACGAGCACAGTGCCGCCATGGGGGCCACAGATCTGCGAGTGCACGCGGCGGCAAACCGTGCCGATCTGGTGGCGCTCGGCCTGGGGGTGGCCTTGGAGTCCGGACGCCCGGCGAGCATGCTGGAGTGGTCGGAACGGGCGCGGGCCAGCCAACTGCTGGCCGCACCGGTCCGCCCGCCGGACGACCCGGAGCTGACCACCCTGCTGGCCCGGCTGCGCTCGGTGACTCGCGACCTCGCCGATCAGGCTGCCTCCCCTGGGCCACTGCTGGCCCGGCAGGCATCCCTTGAGCGCAGGATCCGCGACCGCAGCAGGCACCTCGGTGCAGAACGCGTGGGAGCGCTGCCCGCACCGGTGACCGCACGGGAGCTGAGCATCGCCCTCGGCGACTGGGCGCTGGTGGAGTACGTGCGGTGCGGCGCAGCCCTGCACGCCCTCACCGTGGTGGACGGTTCCATACGCGCCCGGCGGCTCGGCACGGCGGCCGAGGCGGCCGACCTGACCGAACGGCTGGGCTTCGCCCTGCGACGATACTCCTGCGAGCCACCGCGACCCGGGATCCTGGCGGCGGCCGGTGAACTGCTCCGTACAGCTGCTCGGCGGCTCGATATGCTGCTCCTCGGACCGCTGACCGAGGTGGCCGGTCGCCCTCTGGTCGTGGTGCCGACCGGGGCGCTGCACAGCCTGCCGTGGTCCGTGCTTCCCTCGTGCGGGGGCAGACCTCTCACCCTCGCGCCGTCCGCGACGCTTTGGCACATCGCCCGCAGCCGTCTCTCCGCAACCGGTGGCCCTCTGCTGCCGAAGGACGGCACCGTGACGGCAATCGAGGGTCCCCGGCTGGCGGCCGCGGGCCGGGAGGCGCGAGCGGTGGCCGCGATCCACGGGGGCACCACGCTGCTTGGCGGCGCGGCGTCGGTAGAAGCGGTGCGGGAGGTACTCGCGAAGGCCGGGCTGGTGCACTTCGCCGCGCACGGGCGGCTGAGCGCAGAGAACCCGCTCTTCTCCGACATCGCGCTCGCGGACGGACCGCTGATGATCTACGACGTGGAGCGGCTGCCTCAGGTACCGCACACGCTGGTACTCGCTGCCTGTGACAGCGGCCGACCGGTGGTGCACACCGGTGACGAACTCATGGGACTCGGAGTGGCGTTCCTCGCCCGCGGCGCCGCGCAGCTCATCGCCTCCGTGCTGCCGATTCCGGACGTGGCGACTACTCCGGTCATGTCAGCGTTCCACGAGCAACTGGCCGCCGGCCGCTCGCCCGCCGCCGCGCTCGCCGACGCACAGCAGGCGCTGAGCCCAGACGACGCCAGGACCGCCGCCGCGGCAGCGGGTTTCGTCTGTATCGGCGCGGGAACCGAACCCCTGTTCACCGGTCCGCTGAGAGCCTGTGCCTGAGCTTGACTCTGTCGGGGATCTTCGTGTTCCCAGGCGCGACGCCGTGATCGGCGGGCATGCTCGGGGCAACTTCGAAGGCTGATGCAGGAGTTGGGGTGAGTACCAGTCGTAGACGCCAGGCAGCTGCAGTCCACTGCCTACCGCGCTAAACATGCGTTCGAGCTTGCCGGAAGAACGCACGGTCAAGGCCTGGGACCTGGCGGAGGAGCCATTTCAGTGCCAGGACGACAGCCTCCGATCATCCGGGAACACGCCATGAGCGACCAGGCCGAGCATGGGCGCGAGCTCGTGCCCGTGCAGCACCACCAGTTCCGGATCAGCGACGAGGACGGCACCGTCGGCCCCGACCTGCCTCGCGAGCACAACGGGCTGGTCGAGGTGCAAGACGGTATCGCCACCATCCACACCGGCATCCACACCGGGGACGTCGACGTCACCGTCACCCTCCACGTCGAAGCCCCCCAGCCCGGGAACGCCGAGTGGGACGAGATCGTCGAACTGTCCCTGCACTCGGTGTCGGGAGAGTTGATGGTACGAGGCCTGATGGATGACCTGGACGAGGAGTTGCCGGTGCTCTCCTTCGACGGCCCCGGCGACTACCGGCTGCGTATCCATGCCCGCGGCCGGGATGAGATCCCCGAGTGGCGGCGGGAGAGCAAAGACCTCCCGCCCGGCAGACTGCGGCTGGCCTCTCCGTACGACACTGACGCGCGCTACGGCCTCAAACAGGGCTCCTGGTGGAACGGCTACAAGATCCACATCAGTGAGTCCTGTGACGATACCGATGACCGGGACTCGGCTACCGGCGGCCAGGCGCTGATCCCTGGAGCCGACGGACCGCCGCCGCGCTTGATCACCAGCATCGCGATCACCGACGCCACAGTGACCGATGCCGAAATGACCGAACCGGTCCATCACATGCTCGCCGCCCGCGATCTCCTGCCCGCCGACCACTTCGTCGATTCCGGTTATGCCTCCGCCGAGTTGATCGTGGGCATGATGAAGAACTTCGGGTTCACCCTGGTCACCCCGGTCCTGATGAACAGCTCACCCCAGGCACGTGCCGGCGCCGGGTTCGACCGCCCGCGTTCACCATCGACTGGGACAAGCGGCAGGCCACCTGCCCACGCGGGGACACCAGCACCTGGTGGAGCCCGCCACCCAGCGCGGCACGCAGGCATCGTCATCAAGCTCGACAAGGAGACATGTCGCCCCTGCCTGGTGCGCGACCAGTGCATCCGCTCCAAGACCGGCGGCCGGACCCTCTCCCTGCAACCCCGCGAGCTGCAAGAAGTCCTCGACCATGCCCGCCTCCAGCAGGGCGACGAGCAGTGGCGAGCCAAGTACGGAACCCGCGCGGGCATCGAGGGAACCATCCACCAGGCCGTCGCGGTCACCGGGATGAGACGTGCCCGCTACCTCGGTCTCCAGAAGACCGACCTGGAGCACGTCTTCTCCGCCGTTGCGCTCAACCTCGTTCGCCTCGATGCCTGGTGGAACGGCCACCCGCTCGACCGCACCCGCGGCAGCCACCTTTCCCGCCTCGACCTCTCCCTCGCCGCGTGACCGAATAAGCCAGCAGGATCGGTGACAGCGTTCTTACCGGCACCCCCGTCTCCCGCACGACTTCCCGCCGTGGGAAACCGTCTACGGCTGCTTCGCCAAGTGGCAGAAGGGCGGTGTGTTCGCCCAGCCCAACGGGCTACTGCGAGGATTAGTGCGGCAGGAAGAAGGGCGGATGACTCGCGGCGGGCACGCCAGTGCAGGGCAGGTTCACGGCCAAGAAGCAGGTGGATCCGGCAATCTGTCCCGAGGCGATGTCGATGGTGGCGACGGACTTCCGGCTTCTTACGACGGCTAACACAAAGGCGGAGCCGTTGCTGCCACAGCGTGAGCGGCGCTTTCGCCATCCCGGACGCAAGCCGTTGCCGGACCGGGATGTGCTGTTCCGGACTTGTACGTCTGCTGCCTCATCACCCACCGACAACTCAGCTCATTGCGTCAGCCGTTGTAAAGGGGACGGGAGTGGCTACCCCGGAGGCAGCGCGCGCTCCCTGCGGTTGCGCTTCTCCATAGCCGCGCCCACCCAGATGCACCAGGCGACGCAGCTGGCCAGGAGGAGGAAATAGGTCATGAATCCGATGCCGTCGCCGACGAGCCACAGCACCAGTGCGGGGGGCCCGAAAACGATCAGCGGGCCGATGACCCACCAGGTCAGATATGTGCGCAGTATCTCCCCACCGACGAGCGGCGTCTCCTCGTGCACCGCGTAGTGGGTGACCGAGGTACTGCCGTTCCCGTACTGTGTGTAGGACGAGTCGCCGACGGTCAGGCGATGCCGACGCAAGGGGATCACCGGCAGAAAAAGCAGCACGGCCCACTGGGTGGCGTGGTGGCTGCCGTCACGATTCGGGTAGCTGAAGCCCCGATACGTGGTGCCGAATCCGTTCCACGTCGACATCCTTCGCATCCTCCTCGCCGTCTCCGGCCTGAACTGTCTCACGTCTGGTGGGATTGGGGATCGGATCAGACGTGATCCGTACGTCGTAGGACCTGTCCAAGCAGCCGAACCCTGTTGGAGACCCAGCGGAAGGTCAAGTACGCCGGCGGGATCGCGTCGAGCAGGGGCAGCAGTTGGGTGACGTCGTTGCGGTTGCCGCCGGTCAGCACAGGGATGGAAGCGACGAGCTGCGGGCAAGAGCCGACTCTGCCGACCGCCACCGGCTGCGGAGGATCGCGAACGGGGCGCCCCGATTGCCGCCCGGGTGCGCCCTCTCGGCGACCGCCTCCGTCGGCGACGCCTGGTTTCCTGACAGACGGGGCAGGCGCCGGTCCAGGCCGCGAGGAGCAACTGCAGTTCGCGGGTGACCTGGTAGAGGCTCAGGCCGGCGCCGTCTCTTTTGGGGACCGTGTGATGCGCTGGAGGGTGCAGAAGGCGTGGGCGGCGGAGACGAGGGTGACGTGGTGGTGCCGGCCTCTCCGGGTGCGGCCTTCGAAGTGGGCCAGGCCCAGGGCCTGTTTCATCTCGCGGTGGTCGTGCTCGATACGCCAGCGCAGTTTCGCGGTGCGCTCCAAGGTGGCCAGCGCCGTGTCGGCGGGCAGGCTGGACAGCCAGGACTGTACCGGTTCGGTCTGGTCGGCGGGCCATTCGGCCAGCAGCCGGCGTACGGGCAGTTCGGGGCCGTCGGTTCAGGAGCTCGAATCCTGCGCGGCCGGACATCTGGCGCTTGAGCATCTTGATCCCGTTGACATGACCATCCACGCCGGAGTTGCAGGGCAGTGTGAAGCCCGCGGTGACGGCGTCGAGGTCGCGTTCGAGGTGTTGGGCGAAGCTCCGACGGCTGGGCAGTTCGGTGGTGGAGGTAGCCGCTTCGATCCAGGTCGGCAACTGGTCCCTTGGAGGTGAGCGACCATCTGCCCGAAGGAGCGCACGTGCTCGGCAAGTGCCGTCAGCTCGGGGCAATTGGCCAGGACGGCTTTGAGCCGGAGTCGGTCGCCTTCGGGTAGGGCGTCGGGGTGGGTGAGGATCCAGCGCGTAACGGCCCGGGCTGATGGCGGGCGGGGGCCGACCGGTTGGGGTTCGCCGCGAAGCGTCCCGCCGGCGTAGGCACGGACACTGGCGTTGCCGCGGGTATAGCCCTGTTCCCTGATCTCCTCCCACAGGTTCCAGGCGTTGGTGCAGCCTTCCTGCCAACGCTGATCGAGGTAGGGCTTGTAGTCATCGAGCCTGGTCGCACGGCTTTGCCTCTGCCCGGTGAACATCTCCTCCGCAGTAGCGGCACGGGAGAAACGCAAGATCGTGTTGAGGGTCATCCCGAGCTGCCGAGCGACGGACCGCTTGTTTCTCGGCGGCTTCGCCCAGGTTGTGCCAGAGATGCCATCGGTCGGCGACCTGGAGGGCCCGCGGGGCGCCGCGGGTGGCACCTTCGACGAAGAAGGGCGCCCGGTCACGGCGGACGATCTCGATGCCGGGCCGCTCGGCGAGCCAGCCGCGAGCGTGTCCGCCTCCCGATCGGGAAGGAGGTCGGCCGGGCGACGTGTCTCGACGCCGACGAGCACAGTTCCGTAGACACGGCCATTGCGCTGGGAGTACTCGTCCACGTCTACCAAGCGGGGCTCTGCGGTGGCGGGGTCCGGAAGCGAGGCGATCAGCCTCAGCAGGGTGTTCCGGCTGACCGGAACCTTGAAGGCGTCCGTCATCCGGGCGCCGGTCCGGCCCGCGAGCGCAAGACCTACCGACACCAGCGTCGACCGCAGCCGCTCGGTCCGTCGCCCTAACCTGCGGGTGAGACCGGGTACTTGCTCGGCGAAGGTCATGCGCTCGCAGGATTCCTCGTCGCAGACGAACCTCCGCACCCGCAACGACGCCACGACGAACTTGCCCGCCGTCGGCAGATCACGAGGAAACGCAGGTAGGAGCCGTGTATTCGCCCCAACCAGCACCCACACCCCGGACAGGCCGCCCGCCCTGCGGTCGTACGGGCATCGACCCGGACGCCGTGTCGATCACCTCGACCGATTCCGCCAACACGCCCTCGACCGAGGAAAACAGCAGCTCGTTCAACTGCGGCAGCACTTCGTTCACGGTGAAGGGCTGTCGACCACACCACCGTCCAGCCAGGCGATTTTCGGGCGAACTTTAGTGGTCGTAGGCGGTCAGTGCACGCATGACCGGCTGGCCGCAACCTGGCTCCACTCACCAGGCCCCCTTGGGATCGATCATCCAGGGAACCGGGAGGCGCTCTACCGGCGGACCGCCGAGATCAGTCCGCCGGGCCGCTCCTCGCGCTGCGGAGGGGTGCTGATCGGGCGGCCGTAGGCGGCAGCGCGCTCGCGCAGGGTGTGGCTGTCGGCCTCCCAGCCGTGCCCGGCCAGCCAGCCCACCGGGTCGTCGGGCATCTCCGAGACCCACATGGACGCCGCCGATCCCGGCGCGGCGTCCGCCCCGAAGCGCTCGATCACGCCGCGCGAGCCCAATGTCAGCCCCATCCGACTGCCTGCCGCCGACCGCGTGCTGATCCGGGCCAGCAGTAGCTCCACCGCGTCCTCGGGCAGATAGATCAGCAGTCCTTCGGCGATCCACGCGGTCGGCACCGCCGGGTCGTGCCCTGCGGCGGCCAGCGCGCCTGGCCAGTCCTCACGCAGATCCACCGCGACGGTGATCCGCTCGCAGCGTGCGACGGCCCGCTCCTGGCGCAGCACCGAAGCCTTGAAGTCCAGTGGTGCAGCGGTGTCGACCTCGAACAGCCGGGTGCCCTCGGGCCAGTCCATCCGGAAGGCCCGGCTGTCCATGCCGGCGCCGAGCAGCACGACCTGCCGGACCCCGGACGCGGAGGCCTGCTGCAGCAGGTCGTCGAGGAACTTCGTCCTGATGACGATGGAGAACGACACGGCCAGCCGGCGGCGTTGCGCGGCCTCGTCATCGGGCAGCGGCGGCGAGGAGGGCCACAGGCCGCCGGCGGTGGCGAAGGCCTGTGCCAGCGGATCGCGGAACAGCGCGTTCTCCCGCTCGGTCTCCAGCGCCCGCACCCTGGCCACCCCCACCGCCGTGGCCCACACTCCCGACGGCTGCACCCGCTCCTGCTCATCAGTCATCGCGTCAGCCTAGTACTCCAGCCGTAGTTGTGGGTCTTGGTGGGCTGCCATCGGCAAGCAGCCGAGTCCAGGGAAGGCAGGCGGAGTGAGTGCTCACTCATTGACGGAGTGAGCACTCACTCCGTACTCTCGTGGTCATGACAGCATCTGAGAACCAGACCACTCGCCGCCGCGCCCCCGGCATGTCGCCGGAGCAGCGCCGCGAAATGATCATCCGGACCGCGATCCCGCTGATCACCGAGTACGGCTCCGCCGTGACGACCGCCAAGATCGCCCGCGCCGCGGGCATCGGCGAGGGTACGATCTTCCGCGTCTTCGCCGACAAGGACGAGCTGTTGAAAGCCTGCATTGCCGAGGCGCTCTCCCCTGAGCACGCGATCCGCGAGCTGGGCGCAATCGACGTATCCCAGCCGCTGCCCGACCGGCTCGCGGAGGCGGCCGAGGCGCTGCAGGCGCACATGGACCGGCTTGGGGCGATCATCGGCTCGCTGGGGCACGGCGGCGGCAAGCACCCCGGCACGGTGCGCGGCGCGGGCCGCGACGAGTCGACGACCCGTATCCGCGCGGCCCTCACGGAGCTGCTGGAGCCCGATAAGGCCGCCCTGCGCCGGCCGCCGGAGCAGATCGCGGCCCTCTTCATCGGGCTGCTCTTCACCCAGCCGCGTACGGAGGACGAGCCCGACCTGACCTCGCAGGAACTGGTGGAGGTCTTCCTGCACGGGGCGCTCTCGGGGGGCGCCAAGTGAGCGCGCCGAGAAGGCGCCTGAGGGTTACGGCCCTGGCCGTCCTGGCCCCCGTCCTGGTGTGGCTGGTCGCGGACCCACTGCTGAGGCACCGGCTGCGGATCGCCGACGGCGAGCAGACGCTCGACATCGGCGCCGCGCCCGTGGCGGGTGTCGCACTGCTCGCGTCGCTCTCCGGCTGGGGACTCCTGGCCGCTCTGGAGCGGTTCGGGGTACGGCGTGCCCGCGCCATCTGGACCGCGGTGGCCGGCGCCGTACTGGCCGTGTCCTTCATGCCGCTTATCGGCGACGGCATGGACAGCGGCACCCGGGTCTCCCTCGCTCTGATGCACCTGGCGGTGGCGGCGGTGCTGATCCCGGGGCTGGGCGGCAGGCCCCCGGGGCGGGAGCCGGTGCCGCTAGGGGGTGACCGTCAGCACCAAGTACGCCGCTAGGCCGTTTCCTTCGGATCATCTTGCTGACCAGACGAAGATGGCGGCGAGGTGGAGTCCGGCGAGGTAGATCGTGGCGGTCTTGTCGTAGCGAGTGGCCAGGCCGCGCCACTGCTTGAGCTTGTTGATGCACCGCTCGACGGTGTTCCGCCGCTTGTGGGCCTCGCGGTCAAAGGCTGGCGGGCGGCCGCCGAGCCGGCCAAGTCGCTTGCGGTTGGTGGCCTGGTCGGCCGGCTGAGGGATCACCGCCCGGATCCCCCGCCGCCGCAGATGACGGCGGAGCCCGGGACGAATACGCCTTGTCCGCCAGGATCACATCTGGTGTGACTCTGGGCCTGCCGACCGGCCGGGGCACCCGCAACCGGGCCATGACCTGGGTGAACGCCGGTGCCTCACCGGCCTGCCCAGGCGTGAGCACGAACGCCAGCGGGCGGCAGCGGCCGTCCGCGTGGGAGCGCGTCTTCACCGCGCTCATGGCCCAGGCCGACGCCGACAGAGACCTGAACTGGGCGGTCTCGGTGGACTCCACGATCGTGCGTGCCCACCAGCACGCGACCGGGGCCCGCAGAAAAAAGGGGGCCTTGCCGACGAGCCGGGCGATCACGCCATCGGTCGTTCCCGCGGCGGGCTGAGCACGAAGATTCACCTCGCTGCCGACGCCCGCTGCCGACCCCTCGTCTTCGTTCTCACCGCCGGACAGGCCGGTGAGGCGCCCGCCTTCACACACGTGATGGCCCGCTTGCGCGTTCCCCGCCAACGCGGACGGCCCCGCACCAGGCCAGACGTGGTCCTGGCCGACAAGGCGTACTCGTCACGCGCCATCCGCGAGAACCTGCGCAGGCGCGGTATCCGGGCGGTGATCCCTGTTCCGGCGAACCAGCGGAGCCACCGGCTGCGCCGAGGCAGCCGGCGCGGCAGGCCACCCGCCTTCGGCCGCGAGACCTACAAGCAGCGCAACACGGTCGAGCGGTGCATCAACCGCTTGAAGCAGTGGCGCGGCATCGCCACCCGCTACGAGAAGACGGCGACCATCTAACTGGCAGGACTACATGTTGCGGGCATCTTCCTTTGGTCCGCACGATGATCCAAAGGAAACCGCCTAACAGCACCAGATGGAGACAGCCCTGCGGCCACCGGTGATCACCGGTGTGTGAAGACTGAAGATCAGGCGGTGGCCGCTGGTCACAGCGTAGACCCGGGCCGTTGGGACGATGACTTCGCAGAGCTGATGCGGCGAATAGCCGGACGGTTCGTGCGTGCCGAACCCCGCCGTCGGGTGGGGAAGTTCGTCCGAGGTCGATGGCGGCGATGATCGGGGCTTCCTCGGTGCAGTTGTCGGCCTCGATGAGCAGCAGCGGCAGCCCGGCCTCCGGGGCGATGAGGACGATGCCGGCCCACGCGCATCCACACATCCCGCAGCCAGGCGGCCCCCGGCGTCAGCGCGAGGAAGTCGGGGATGTACCCCGTCCGCGCCGTCGAACCGGGCGAACCGCAGGCGGAGCGGCTGCGACAACACCTCCCCAACCCCGCCGGCGAAGTCCAGCGCCAGCGGCAGACGCCGCTCGGCCAGGCTCTCGAACCCGTGCTACCGGCCCTTCGAGACCAAGAACTCAGCCCCGGCCGATGCCTCTGGCCCGCTCTCCATGAAAACCGCCGAACCGGAACCGGCAACGACGTCGGCGCATCAGCCAGGTCGCGGACGGGCACGATGACCTCGGGCTTGCCCGTCTTCCACACCGTGGTCCACGTGCGCAGCCAGTCCGGGGCGTCACTGAGCCGCTCGACAGCCCGCTCAGGCACGTCCGGCCGAAAGAGCTCATCGAGGGCGCAGGCGTGCGACCACACCGGCCCGTCTTCGCGTGGCATCGTCCGAGGACTCCACGAGGCCGGCCCACCGCAGTCCCGCTGTACCGACAGGAAGATCACCAGAAATCCGCTGGTCAGCCCCGGTCCGCGCTACCCTGCGCAGCCGCACGCTCAACTGGTCAACCACAACGCTCAGTCACAGCCGTATCGTGGCTGAGCGCGATGGTTGGCCACTGAACGGGATCACTTGGCCACGCAGAGTGCCGTAGTTGGCCCGTCGCCGGGTCCAGGGCGGCCGCCAGCTGGGGGTTTCCTCCGGGGCGGCCGGCCGGGGGCGGGCCCGCCTTTCTATCTCCAACCTGTGTTGTTCGTAGAATGGCCAGGTGGAGGACATCGACGCGATCGCGGTGTTGCACGATCCGGTGCGGCGCCGCCTGTATGAGTACGTGGCGGCACAGGGCCGTGAGGTCGGCCGCAACGAGGCCGCCGAGGCGGCCGGGGTGGCGCGCACACTCGCTGCGCACCATCTGGACAGGCTGACCGAGGCCGGCTTGCTGGAGAGCGGTAGCCGCCGCCTGACGGGCCGCTCGGGGCCGGGGGCGGGCCGTCCCGCCAAGGTGTACACGCGGGCGCGGGCCGAGCGGTCGGTGTCGCTGCCCGCACGCGACTACCGCACCGCCGCTGAGCTGCTCGCCGAGGCCGCCGAGCAGGCCGGGCTGGACGCCGGGCTCTGCGCAGCCGCGCGCCGCCGGGGTGAGGCCCTGCGCGGTTCGGCGGCACCCTGTGGCGGCCTCGAAGAGGCGATGGAGATGCTGGCCGCCCGCGGCTACGAACCGCACCTGGAAGGCGTCGAAAGCGCCGCGGGCGACCAGGACGCGCAAGGCGCCGAGGGGGCGACCGGGGTAGCCGCACGCGTCGTTCGTATGCGCAACTGCCCTTTCCATGCCGTCGCCGAACGCTTCCCGCCGCTCGTCTGCGGCATGAATCTCGCCCTGTTGGAGGGGCTGCTCGGCACGGACGGTTCCGTCCGCGCTCGCATGGACGCCCGGCCAGGGGAGTGTTGCGTGGTGGTCGAGAGTTCTAAAAACAATCGTGATTGACATAGAAGAGCGGGCCGTGCTGGGATGAGGCCATGACCTCATCCACCCATGCCGCCCACCTCGCCCAGCTCAACGTCGCCACGCTCCGCCACCCCCTGGACGACCCGCGCATGGCGCCGTTCGTCGAGATGCTCGACCCGGTCAACGCCGCCGCCGACAGCGCGCCCGGCTTCGTGTGGCGGCTCGTGGAGGAGGGGGCGGCCGACGCCACCGGCCTGCGCCCGGCGGGCGAGGACGTCATCGTCAACCTGACGGTGTGGCAGACCCAGGAGGCCCTGTGGGACTTCACCTACCGCAGCGGACACCTGGAGGTGATGAGGCGGCGCCGCGAATGGTTCGAACGGCACGTCGAGGCGCACCTGGTCCTCTGGTGGGTCCCCGCCGGTCACCTCCCGACCGTCGGCGAGGCCCTGGAGCGGCTGGCGGACCTGCGGGCGCACGGGCCGTCCCCGCGCGCGTTCACCTTCGCCTCCTCCTACACCGCAGCCGACGCCGCCCAGCACGTTCAGACGGTGCCGCCAGCGCAGCCTGAACAGGCCGCCCGGAGCCCTCGGCCGACGCCCGCCGAGGACGCGGCGGCGGTGTAGGGCAGGACGCTCGGACCAGGAGAGCGGTGACACCGGTATCCCTGATCGTCATGACCAACGCGACCAACCGGCTCGGCGTCATCTCCACAGTCGCAGGCAGGAGAACGCACTTCCAGTCCTGCGGCTTGAGCGTTCAGGCTGAATGAGCACACATCTGACCGGACGGGCCAACTGGAGCGCTCAGTCACACGTGTTCGCGGGCCATCACGGAAGCGCTCTGGTGGCGGCCCGCTCCCGATTCCGACCAGGAACGCGGCCGGGCGGAGTTCGCGGAATGGGAACGCATTGACCGGCGTCCAGGCCGAGCTCGCCGCCGAGACCGCGGCCGCCGCAGCGCGCGAGGCCGAGCTGCACGAAGCCGCCCGGGACGAACCCACCCCGCCGGGCCGGGTCGTACGTCCAGGCCCCCGGAGTCCTGGCCGGGACGCCAGGGAACAAGTAACCCGCCAGTAGGTTCCGGGCGGTGATCTCGCCTGCGAGGGGGACTCCGGGAGCCGCTTGGTCAGCTGCTGGAGCAGCCCGCCCTCGCCGGTCAGCCGCAGTCCCTCGGCCTGGGCGCGGCCGACCCACTCGTCGATGAGCTGGTCGGCCACCCCCTTCGCCGGCTGAGGCTCAGCGGCCTTGACGGACTCGGTCTCGGTCACGCTCTCGCTGGTCACCGATGCATGATCCTTGATCAGGAGTTACACCGATCGTTTTGCAGTCCCGGGCGCGGAGATGGACCGGGAGTCGCTGGTGGCCGTTGCTGATCAGTGAGCCCACGGGCCGGAGTTCGCCGGCCGGTTCGGCGAGGTGGATGTCGGGGAAGCGGTCGAAGAGGCTCTCGAGCACGAGGGCGACCTCAAGGCGGGCGAGGGGAGCACCGAGGCAGAAGTGGACTCCGTGGCCGAACGCCAGATGGTCCTTGACCGTGCGGGCCGCGTCGAACGTGTCGGCGTCGCTGTGCCAGTCGGGGTGACGGTTGGCAGCGGCGTAGGAGGCGAGGATCGCCTCACCGCGCGCGATGGTCTGCCCGTCGGGCAGCGGGATGTCCGTGACGGCGTACCGAAGCGGCAGGTGCTTGACGGCGGGTTCGTGGCGCAGCGTCTCCTCGACGACGTCGTCCCAGGTGACAGTGCCCTTGCGGACGAGGTCCAGTTGGTCGGGGCGGGTCAGCATGGTGTACACGGCCTGGTCGATGACGTTGACGGTCGTCTCGTAGCCGGCGCTGATCATCAGCAGCAGGGTGTCGCGCAACTCGGGGGGAGTGAGGCGGGCACCGTCGCTCTCGTCGTCCCGCGCGGCGATCAGCAGGGACGTCATGTCGTCCCCCGGGGTGCTGCGCTTTGCGGCGATGAGCTCGTCCAGGTGCTCGTACAGACGGGCGGTGTTGGTCTGTGCCTCCGCGGGACTCAGCGTGGTGTCGAAGACACCGTCCACGACGACGCGGAAGTCGTCCCGCTGGCTCTCCGGCACGCCCATGAGTTGGCTGATCACCCCGATGGGCAGCGGGTAGGCGAGTTCCTGGCGCAGATCGACCGGCTCCTGCGCGGGGAGCGACGCGAGGCGGTCCACGAGCCGCGTCACCATGTCCTCGACGGCCGGCTTCATGGCGGCGATGCGGCGGGAGCTGAAGGCCGGTGCCACCAGCCGGCGCAGCTTGCGGTGATTGGGGCCGTACGCGGTGAACATGTTCTCCACCGCGACCCACAGGGCGAGCGGCCAGGTGCTGACCGCCTGCTCGAAGGCGGGCCAGTGCGCGCGGGCGTCCTTGGAGACGTCGGGGCTGGTGAGCAGCTGTTTGAGCAGAACGGGGTCGGTGACCGACCAGGCTTCCACGCCGAGTATGTCCACCCGGGTGGCCGGGCCGCGGGCCCGTAGGGCGCGGTGCTCGGCGTGGTGGTCGGCACCGGTGGGGTCGAGGACGAGCGGGGGCTGCTGGGACATGGGACTCCTTAGCGGGCGGCGGGAAAGATGACGGGAAGGGCTTCCAGGGCCCGGTGGAACGGGCCTGGGCGCCACGTGAGTTCGGTGACGGGGCGGGCGAGGTCCGTCTCGGGCAGCGCGTCGAGGAGGTAGGTGACCGCGGTCTCGGCGATGAGGTAGGCGTGCGAGCGCGCGGGACAGGTGTGCGGGCCGGCGCTCCAGGCGAGGTGGGCGCGGTTGCCCGTGAGGCGGCCCTCGGGCACGCCCTCGGTGAGGGCCGGGTCGTTGTTGGCGGCCGCCATGGAGATCACGACCGGCTGATCGGCCGGCAGGAGCACCCCGTCCACGTCGATCGGATACGGCGGATACGAGATGCAGTAGTTCGCCATGGGCGGGTCGGTGTACAGGACGGTGTCGAGGGCGTCGCGCACCGTGGACAGCCCGGCGTGCAGGTCGGCGGAGAACGCCTCGTCGGTGAGGATCGTCAGGATGGTGTTGCTGATCAGGTTGGTCAGCGGCTCGATTCCCGCGCCGTAGAGCGTGACGAGCTGGTGGCCCATCTCCTCGTCGGTCAGGTGCGCCGGGTGGGCGATCAGCCGGGAGGTGATGTCGTCGCCGGGGTGCTGCCGGCGCAGGGTCACGAGGTCGAGTACGGCCTGCCCGAGGATCTGGTTGCCGCGTTCGGCGTCCGTGGTCTCGAAGATCTTCGCCATGCCGTCGGCGATGCGCCGGCCGATCTCGTCCGGGCAGCCCAGCAGCGCGCTCAGGACGCGGAAGGCGATGGGGAACGAGTACTGGCTGAGCAGATCGGCCTCACCCGCCGCGCGGAAGTCACCGATGGCGCTGGAGGCGACCTTCTCGACGAGGGTCCGCAGCTCGTGCTGGTCGACCGCGTCGATGGCGGTGGTGTTCGCCGCACGGTAGCGGGCGTGCTCGGCGCCGCCGGAACGCAGCGCGTTGGGACGCCACTCCATCATCGGCCGGACCGGGCAGGACGTGGGGATCAGCTTCTCCCAGACGCGGGGGTCGGCGGGGAAGTGCAGCGGGTCGTTGAGGATGCGGCGGGCCTGGTAGTAGCCGATCACCAGGGTCGCCGGCACACCGGGAGCCAGGTCCACGGGGACGAGCGGGCCGTGGGTGCGGCGCATGCGCCGGTACACGGCGTGCGGGTCGGCGGCGAACTCCGGGGAGTAGAGGGCGATCCGCTCCGGTGGGCTCGTCGGCGTGGGCTCAGCGGAAGGCATCGTCATCGGCGGGACTCCAGGTGGTCGGCTGAGCGACGCTCGGAGAGGTACTCGGTGAGCGTGATCAGGGCATGCAGGGAAGACGTGCGGTCGCGGGCGTCGCAGACCGTCAGGGGAGTGAAGGGGTCGAGGGCGAGGGCCTCGCGCAGCTCGGTCTCGGGATAACTCGGTGCGTCGGGGAAGGCGTTGATGGCGACGGCATAGGGCACGCCCCCGCTCTCCAGGAGGCCGAGCGCGTCATGGGAGGCGTCGAGGTTGCGGGTGTCGGCCAGGACCAGACAGCCCAGCGCGCCTTCGGCCAGGTCCTCCCACAGGGGCCGGAAACGGGACTGCCCCGGCAGCCCGAACAGATACAGCGCGATCCTGCCGCCGGCCATGTGGATGCGGCCGAAGTCCATCGCCACGGTGGTCGTGGTCTTGTGCGGAGTGCCGCGCAGATCGTCCACCCCGACGCTGGCCTGCGTGATGGGTTCCTCCATCCGCAGCGGCTTCACTTCCGAGACACTGCCGATGAGTGTCGTCTTGCCGACACCGAAGCCCCCGGCTACCACGACCTTGGCCGACCGCGTCACCGTGGCCGGGACGTAGGTGACGGGCGGGTCAGACCATGGAGCGTAGTCCACGGAGTACCTCCTGCAGCAGGTCGAAGTCGGGCTGGTGGCCGGCCGCGGCGACCGGGCAGGACAGGTGGCCGGAGTCCATCAGCGAGGAGACGAGAATGCGCACCGTCGAGGGCGGCAGCTCCAGCGCGGCGGCGATGTCGGCGACGGCCAGGCCGCCCCCCGCGCCGGCGAACAGGCGCATCACCCGGCGGGCGTCCGGACCGAGGGTGTCCGTGGGGCCGGTCGCGGCGATGACCACGCTCTCCAGGCGCACATCGTCACGGGCTCGGACCTGCCCTCCGGTGCGGACGTAGGGCCTGACCATGTCGGGGTCACGCCGCGGCCCCGTCATGCCGGCGAGCCGCCATCCGCGGCCGGCAGGCGGTCGGCGGTGGCCATCTCGTGTCCCACCCGGGTGGCCAGCCGCACCATGTGATGGGAGATCAGCCCCACGTCGGCGTCGGGCCCGGTGGTGCACACCGACAGCATGGTGTTCTTCGCGGCGGTGGTCGTCAGGCCGATGCAGCCGACCGACTCGATCAGCAGCTGGCGCATGCCCTCACCGCCGGTGAACTCGTCCCACGCCTTGCCCGCGGCGCGCAGCGCCGCCGTCAGGGCGGCGAACTTCTCCCCGTCGTCCTGGCTGATCGTCTCGGTCCGGGCCTTCAGCAGCCCGTCGCTGCTCATCAGTACGGCGTAGCGGACGCCTTCGACGGTGCCGAGTTCCTGGTCGAGCAGCCAGCCCAGGCTGTTGGAGTGTGTGTCTCGCACGGTCAGTGTCCTTCGTCGTGTGCAGCGTCGTGTCCAGCGGAGGTCTGGGAGGGCTCGTCCTGCCGGCCGCGGCGGGACCCCTCGGCCCAGGCCGCCGCGATGGCGGGACGGCCGGGCTCGGCAGCGGCGGGCTCGGCCGTCCGACGCGATACCGCGGGAGCCGCGGAGCGCCTGCGCACGGTCAGGCCGCTGGCGGTGGTGGTCGCCGGGGCGGCGGGCAGCCCGGGTTCCTCGGCGTGGGCCGACGGTACGGCGGTGGTGGCGGCGGGCTCGGCCGGCGTCGGCGTGGTGAGCAGGTTCTTCGGCAGTACGATCATGGCTCGCGTGCCCTGGTAGATGTTCGGCGCGGTCAGCTCGACGCGGAAGCCGTAGTCCTCCGCCAGCACGGACGCCACCCGCAGCCCGGTCTGGGGGTGGGCACCCATGCGGGTGATGTCGTCGCGCTGCTTGCCGGACATCACGTCGCTGGCCCACAGCAGGCGCTCGTCGTCCATGCGCAGTCCGGCGTCGTCGATGATCAGGAAACAGGCGTGGTGGCCCTGTTCGAGGGAGACGTGGACACTGGCGGACGGCGGGGAGTAGCGCAGCGCGTTGTCCAGCAGCACGGCGAGGGCGTGCACGACCGCCTCCACCGCGCGGCCCTCGACCGCGACGGATCCCATCTCGGGGTGTTTGACCCGCTCGTATCCCTCGATCCGGCCCATCGCGGCCTGGACGATGTCGGTGAGCGTGGTGGCGGGCCAGCGCCGCGAGAGCTTGTCCCCGGCGAGTACGGCATACCCGGACGCGGTGAGCAGCATCTGCTGCGCGAGGTGGTCGATCTCCACCAGCGTCGCGTACGCCTCGTCCGAGACATGCCGCCGCACACCCTGACTGACGGTCCGGCCGAGCCTCGCCGCCCGCGCCACCACATTGTTGGCGAAGCCGCGTACGGCGGCCCGGGCCACGCCCACGGACTCGTGCCGCACCTGCGCGACCTGCCGCTCGGCGTCCTGGCGGACCTGCTCGGCGGCCTGGGCGGCAGCCGTACGCTCCTGAGCCCGGACCTCTTCCACCGCAGAGGCAACCGCGCCGGGGAGAGCGCGCAGCCGCTCGGCGAGCTGAGTGCCGTCGAGATGCGGCGGTACGAAGAGTTCGCCCCCGCGACCGCCACGGTCCTGCCCGCCGCTCACGGCCGCCGGAATCACGGTGGCCGCCACATGCCCCACGCACTGCTCGGCCGAGAGGAGTTGCTGTGTGAGCCGGTCGGCATGCCGGCGGAGAAGCTCGGCCTGGCGCTCCGCCTGATCGCGTTTGCGCCGGAAGTGCCATGCGGAACCGACGCCGGCCAACGTCAGCAACGTGGCGGCGGTCAGTATGAGTTCGATCATCAGGTCCTCACGGATGGGGCCGTCGATGTGTGGGATTGTGGGTGGGCCGGGGCTGGGCCAGGAGAGGCCGGAGCCGAGCGCAGACCTGGCTCGGCCGGACGGGGGCGGCGCTGAGACAGGCCGAACCGGAGCCGGCGAAGGCAGCGAACGCGCGCGGCGGAAGCAGCCCGGGGAGGAGGCCGCCGAGCCGACGTCCCTGCCATGGGGCAGCCTCTCCCGACACGCCCTCGCCGACGCGCCCGGTCACGGCCGGCAACCTCCACAGGCCAGAGGGAGCGGGCCTCCCCCGGACCACGGCGAAGGGACGCAGCGACGGCCCTCGACGCCCTCGCGCAGCACCGCCCGGGATCGGGCCCCCGTCAGGCGCGCACGGGCCGAGGACTCATCGATGCGGACAGCGGTGAGGGCGCGCGACATGAAACTCCTGATAACAGACGAAGGCATGCATGAGCAGGGGGACGACGACGGGCGGGCCCAAGGCAGCACGGGATCGTGCCATGGCTGCCCTGGAACTCCTGGGACCGCTGGTGGCGTTCGGCAGGGACCATACCGCTACTGCTCACGCGTTGTGGCAGCGCGGTGACTACGAATTGGAAGCACTGGGGGTTTGGGAGGAAAGGTACACACTTGACGACCAACTTGTCTTGGCTGAAAAGGCGTTCGCCTTCGGTGCCGTGTCCTGGTAATCGCTGCTGGACAGGCGGGAGCTCCACATCCTTTCAAACGGCCGGCTTGCCCAGTCGGCCCGCAGGAAATCCCGCGGATGCAGGCTCGACGGCCGACGCGAGTGGACGAGGCCGAGAACGAGAAGCGGGATGGACCGGGTGTGCGACTTCGCGGTGAGAAGCTGGAGGCCGAACTCGCGAGCAGGCTCAGGAGACTTCGATGAAATCAAGGTTGGTCTGGGGTGCGGCCGGGGCCGCTGCCGCTGTTGTCACGGCGCGGGCGGTGGCCGCCGGGATACGACGTCAGCCCGATCCCGTGCCCCTCGAGGTGCTGCGGCGCGAGCCCGAGGGCGAGGAGGTGTTCCTGTCCCGGCCCGATGGGACGGTGTTACGGGCCATCGTGTCGGGTGAGGGGCCACCCGTGGTGCTGGCCCACGGTTACGGCGTCTCGCTCCTGGAGTGGAACCTGGTGCAGGCCGCCTTGGTGGCGAACGGTCACCGAGTCATCATGTTCGACCAGCGCGGCCACGGGGACTCGACGTTCGGTTCGGACGGCATCGGCTCCGGCCCGATGGCGCAGGACTACCTGGCAGTTCTGGAGCATTTCGACGTATGGGACGGAGTGCTGGTCGGGCACTCCATGGGCGGATTCGTCGCCCTGCGTACGCTGCTGGACCATCCCGGCGCTGCCCGGCGGCTGCGCGGTCTGGTGCTGTTCGCCACCTGGGCGGGCCGCATCTACGACGGAGCGCCGCACAACCGGCTGCAGATCCCGCTGTTGGAGACGGGGCTCCTCCAGCAACTGGCACGCACCAGGACCGGTGGAATCCTCTTCGGAGCCGCCCAGTGCGGAAAGCGCCCCTCTCCGGCCATGATCGATGTCTTCCTCGACGTATTCCTCCGCCAGGACCATTCCTCCCTCGTGCCGATCGTCCGGGCCTTCGCACGCGAGGACCGCTATCCGCGTCTGGCCGAGATCACGGTTCCCACCGTCGTCATGGTCGGCTCCGCCGACCGCAGTACGCCGCCGAGCCACGCCCGGCGCCTCACCGCGGGGATACCGGGTGCCCGCCTGGTCACCGTGCCGGACGCCGGACACATGCTCAACTGGGAGAACCCGCACGCCCTGGTGGAGGCCGTCGTCTCCCTGCACGAGGCCGGTCGCGGCGGCTGACTCCCACACCGACAATGGCCGATAGCACGGTGTGTTTCCCCCGCCGTTGCCGCTTGGCTGAAGGGATCGAGGAACCGGCTCGGTCGAGGGGAGACAGGTGTACGACTACATCATCGTGGGCGCCGGATCGGCCGGCTGTGTGCTGGCCGGCCGGCTCACCGAGGACGAGAGCACGCGCGTGCTGCTCATCGAGGCAGGCCCTGTCGACGACGCCACGGAAATCCACGTTCCGGCGGCGTTCAGCAAGCTCTTCCAGACGAAGTACGACTGGAGTTACCTCAGCGCGTGTGAACCGGGACTGGACGGCCGCCGTCGCTATCTGCCCCGCGGCCGGATGCTCGGCGGGTGCTCCTCGATGAACGCGATGATCTACATGCGCGGCAATCGCCGCGACTACGACGCCTGGGCGGCCGGCGGCGCCGACGGATGGAGCTGGCAGGACGTCCTGCCGTACTTCCTCCGCTCCGAGGACTTCACAGGCGACGCATCCCCCTGGCACGCCACCGGCGGGCCGCTCACGGTCAGCGAAGGACGCTCCCGACATCCGCTGATGGCCGCCTATGTGGCGGCAGCGCAGGAAGCCGGCCACCCTTTCACCAGCGATTTCAACGGCCCGGAACAGGACGGCGTCGGCTTTTACCACCTCACTCAGCGCGACGGTCTGCGGTGCAGCACGGCCGACGCGTATCTGCGGCCGGCCTTGTCCAGGCCGAACCTCGAGGTGCTGACCGACGCCCAGTGCACCCGCGTGCTGCTCGACGGCGACCGTGCGACCGGCGTCGAGGTGGACCGGGACGGCGAACTGCTGTGCCTGCGCGCCGAACGGGAGGTCGTGCTGTCGGCCGGTGCGTACAACTCGCCGCAGCTGCTCATGCTCTCGGGCATCGGCCCGGCCGCCGAGCTGGCGGCCCACGGCATCACGCCCCGCGTCGACCTCCCCGTCGGCGAGAACCTGCAGGACCACCCGCATGTCGGCCTGTGCTGGCTCACCGACACCGAGTCGCTGTTCACCGCGGTATCGCCGGACAACTTCCGCCTGTTGGAGACCGAGGGCCGCGGTCCCCTCACCTCGAACATCGGCGAGGCCGGCGGGTTTCACCGCACCCGTGAGGAACTGGACGCCCCCGACATCCAGGTGCACGCCGCGCCGGTCATGTTCCATGAGGAGGGCATCAGCCCCGTGACCGACCACGGCTTCATGTTCGGTGCGGCCCTGATCACCCCAACGAGCCGGGGCAAGGTCTCCCTGCGCTCGGCGCTCCCCAGCGCCAAGCCGCACATTCTGCACAACTACCTGACCACCGAAGAGGATCGCGCCACGATGGTCCGGGCACTGCGGATGCTGCTCGACATCGCCGACCAGCCCGCCCTGGCCAAGCAGCGCCGTGCCGACTTCCGCGTACCGCGCTCCACGGACGACGCCGGCCTGCTCGGCTTCGCCCAGCGCGAATTGCAGACCCTGTACCACCCGGTGGGCACCTGCTCCATGGGCCCCGTGGTGGATTCCCGGCTCAGTGTGCACGGAGTGAACGGGCTGCGGGTGGTGGACGCCTCGGTGATGCCCACCGTGGTGCGGGGCAACACCAACGCCCCCACGATCATGATCGCGGAAAAAGCCGCAGACATGATCCGCGGTCTCCCGGCACCGGCGTGACGGCGACGTCACAGGCGGACCCGTGGCCGAAGGCAGCGAGCCGGAGAACGACCGCCGTGCGACGCCCTGAACCAGGACGTCGCACGGCGTTTCGCCCGCGCGGAAGCGGACCCGATCAACTCACCCGTGATCCGGATCGGAGGCCCGGTTACGGAGGTTCAGCGCGCAGCTGCCGTCCGAGTCCGCGTTCCCACCCAGATCGATGAACCTGGCAAGCACGGCCCGGCAGTTGGCCGGACCTTCCCAGCGGGTGTTGTCCGTGACGGTGGTGTTCTTGAGCCTGACAAGGCCGGGGCCGACCCGCACCGGCGGGGCAGGCGTGTAGCCGAGGGTGATGTTGATGCCGCCCCCGCCCTTCTCGGCGTAGTTGCCGGTCACCTTGGAGTCCACGAGGGTGACGTCCCTGACGCCTCGTACGTCTACTCCCCCACCGTAGCCCGCCAGTTCGCCCGGCCGTGTGGGGTCGTAGGGGTCGACGACCCGGTTGTTGCTGATCGTCGACCGTTCGACCAACCCGGAAGAGTCGAACCGAATACCTCCGGCCTCGCCCGCCTCGTTCTGATCCACAACGCTGTCGCGCAGCGTGAAGGAACTGAACGGAATGTTCCGGACGGCGCCGCCGATCCGCCCCGTGTTCTTGAACAGGTGCACCCGTTCCATCGTCAGGTCTGACGCGTTCAGCGCGGCGCCGCCCCCGTAGTAGTTGTAGAGGGAGGCCGTGGGTTCCGAGCGGCCGCGGGTGACGGTGAGGTCGGTGATCGTGGCCGGCCGCATGACGGTGAACACCCGGTCGATACCGCGGCCGTCGATGACGGTCTCGTCCGCTCCGGCCCCGGTAATGGTAGTCGCCGCGAAGATCTTCAGGTTGCCGTGTGCCGTGTCGGCCTGCGTGTAGTCGGTGAAGGGCCGGCCGAGCAGGGGCGGGATGCTGAGGTTGTAGCGGCCGGCGGGGATCACGATGGTCGAACCAGGGTGCGCGTTGGCTTCCATGACTGCCGCGCGAAGTGTGCATCCTCCCTTGTCCGACAGGCACTTCCCGTCACGGGTGGACGCGTCGGGTGCGTCGGCCGTGCTGTCGACCACGATGCGCTGTGCCGTCGCCGCCTGCGCCTCTCCCTGGCCCGGCGTCATCGCGACGACGCTCAGGGCCGTGGCCCCCGCGGCCACTGCTCGGCCGACGGTCGCTGCTGTCTTGGTGGCTTTGGTCATGCCCCAGAAGCTAGAGATCGCCCTCACCGCCGGATAGGACGAACATCACCTAAGCGACATTTGACCAAATACCAACTAAAACGCCTCTGCGGGAGGGGTCGCAGGCCTGATCCGGATTCCCACATTCCTGCTGCCCACACGCTGGTTCCGGTGAGGCGCGTGCACCCATGGGCCGGCCTGGCGAGGGACTGTCAGCCGAGCGGCGGCGGGTCGCCGGCCCCTGCGCCGGTGCGCTCCGGCACGTCTGAGACAGCCCGGCCGAAACCGCGTGCTTGCGCCACACACTCACGCAAAGACGTCGGACCGTGGCCGGACGGACTCGGACCAAGGGGCAGCCCGTAAGGCAGCGCGGAGAACCCTCCTCCCTGAACGGGTTCCCGCCGAGACCAGTGCGAGCGCCGATTCCGCAGGGCGCAGGTCGTCAGGGACGCCGTTGGCAATGTCCTGCTTGAGCCCGGCCGGTCGAGGCAGGAGACGCCGGTCAGGCCTGTCGCGCCCCGAGCTCCGCGTACAGCGCACGCATGCGATGCTTGGCGATCTTGCCGTTGTCGTCACGCGGCAGGTCGTCGACGATCTCGATCTTCCGCGGGACCTTGAAGCCGGCGAGCGTGGCGCGCAGGGCCTGGCCGAGCTCCCCGGGGTCGACCACGGCATCACGCTCCGGTTGCACCAGGGCGTGCAGCCGCTCTCCGAATTCGGGGTCGGGCACACCGAACACCGCGCAGTCGAGCACACCGGCCTGCCCGAGGATCGCGTTCTCGATCTCGGCCGGATAGATGTTGACTCCGCCGGAGATCACCATGTCCACCGCGCGATCGCAGATGTAGAGGTAACCGTCCGCGTCGAGGTAGCCCATGTCCCCGAGGGTGATCAGGTCGTCCAAGGCGACGCGCTCACGCGCGTCTGGCTGATTCCGGTAGGTGAAGTCGGTGTACGCCGGCTGCCGCACGTAGATGATCCCGGTCTCACCCGGGGGACAGTCCGCACCGTCCGGGGAGATGACGCGGATCCGCGCCTCGCCGACCGGACGGCCGACACTGCCGGGACGCTCGAGTGCCTCCTTCGAGTCGATCACGGTGATCCAGCCGCTCTCGCTGGAGGCGTAGGTCTCGTACACGATCGGACCGAGCCAGTCGATCAGCGCCTGCTTCACCTCCGGAGCACAGGGCGCGCCCGTGGATCCGACGAACCGCAGGGAGGACAGGTCATAGCGCTCACGCACGCTGCGGGGCAGTTTCAGCAGGCGGACGTACATGGTCGGGACGCAGTACAGGGTGTCGATGCGGTGGCGTTCGATCAGGGCGAGCGTCTGCTCGGCGTCGAAGCGGGGCGCGATGACGAGGGTGTCGGCGATCTGGCTCGTCCACTGCGCGAAACCGCTCGGCGCACTGTGGTAGAGCGGAGCCGGTACGAGGGCACGGCAGCCGGCCCGCACCCCGAAACAGGCCTCCATCACCTCGAGGGACCGCCTTCGGTACAGCTCCAGTTCCCCCAGGGGTATGGGAGCGCGGACCACCCCCTTGGGCCGTCCGGTCGTGCCCGAGGTGTAGGCCATGTGCCCGCGCGGTGCGACGACCGGGCCGCTGTAATCGGGCTGCTGCGCCAGCCAGTTCTCGTAGTCGACCGATTCTCCGCCGGCATCGCCCGCGACGGCGAGTGTGGTGACGCCGTGGGGCAGCACGGCGCGTGCCGCACGGAGCAGATCGGCGTGGCCGATCACCGCCCGGGCGCCGCAGTCCTCGAGGATGTAGCCGATTTCGGGCGGCGTGAAATGCCAGTTGAGAGGGCAGTACGAGAACCCGCCGATGCGGCAGGCGAGGATGATGTCCACGTAGACGGGGTCGTTGCGCAGGAGCACCGCGATCACGTCGCCCTCGCGCATCCCCAGCGCTGCCAGCCCGCCCGCCAGTTTGCGCGCCCGGGCATCGAGCTCCTCGGGGGCGATCTCCTTGTCTTCGAAGCAGAGGGTTGCGGTCATCCGGAATCCTTGTCTCCTGTGTTGGTGAGTGTGCCGAAGCCGACCTGGTCGGGGCGCAGGCCGATCGTGTCCTTCTGACGACCGAGGTGCAGGGCCGGCAGCAGGCCCTTGTTCAGCTCCGCCGCCATGTCGACGAGCTTGGCCTGAGTGAGCTGGAAGGCGGCGATCGGCGTGCCGAACTGCGTGCGCCGTCCCGGGTGTTCGAGCGCGGTGTCAGGCGTACCGGGAGGAGCCCATGGTGCCCCGGATGATCATCGACTCCGAGCCGCCGGCCACCACCGCCTCCGCCTCGCCGGCGGCGATGGTCCGAGCAGCGGCGGTGACCTTCTCCATGCCCGAGGCGCACAGCCGGTTGACCGTGGCTGCGGGGCACGGACCCCGGCAGGCCGGCCGGCAGCGCCGCCATCCGGGCGACGTTGCGGTTGTCCCCGCCCGCCCGGTGGGCGGCGCACCGATGGACATCGTCGATGCGGACCGGGTCCAGGGCGGGCACATCGGCGAGCGGGCCTTTGAGGACGGCTGCGGCGAGGTCGTCGGGGCGGACGGTGAAGAGGGCGCCACGCGGCCGACCGATGGGGGGTGCGGCGGGCGGCGGCCAAGTACACGGGGCGCACGGGGCCTCCTTCGGCGGCGTACCGCGGAATTAAACTAGCACTGCAAGTTTTTGGAATGTAACCCCTGACGCCACCGGCTGTGAAGCCTTGGCGCGGAGCGCATGGGTGTAGCGGGCATCCAAGCTGCAGCATCCGAGCTGAGGCATCGACTTCCCGGGGTTGACGGTTCCCGAGGTGTACCGCGGCTCCGGCGGCGACCACCTGATCTGCTGCCTGATCATGGATGAATCGGTCCGCGGGGACTCTTCGGGCGCACCGAGCCCGGCACGGGCTCCGACGTTGCCGGACTCGTCACCCGGGCCGGACGCACGGCACCGACGGGCTGATCACCGGTCAGAAGGCGTTGATCACCAACGGTACCTGGGCAGCACGTGATGCTGTGGACGTCGGTGGCAGGCGGCTGCGCTGGCATCGCGAGCGGGGCTCTGGAGGCGAGCTTGCGGTACGCCGGTGAGCGCGAGCAGTTCGGGTGGCCCATCGCCGAATACCAGCGGTCGATGCGCAAGCCCACCCGAAGCCTCGGGGTCCGAGTCTCCTCGATCCATGAGCGCGTGAAGACCAAGGACGATGTCCTTCACGGGGTCGCGAACACCATCATGGCGAGCGGGGATGTCCCGGGCTTCGAGGCCGAAACTGGCGGCATGGAGTGGCGTCCTGGGCACGGCCGTATCGCGCTGCGCCGACCGCTCAACCCCACATCGTTCCGCTCCTGGCCTACGGACCGGCACATCGCGAAGTGTCCTTGCAGCGGGCCGACACCGTCCATGGCGGCCTGGCGGCCGGTGGCCGGCCTCCCCCGGGTTGCCGCACCAGCGGAGGATCCCGGGGAGTCCTGACCAGCGACCCGCTGCATGCCGGCGAGGTGATGTGCGGCGGTCGGCACCCCGGCCGCGATCAGCTCGCCTCCTCGGGGTGCAGGCGCCCCAGTAGCTCGTAGAGGCTGCGGCGGCCCTCGTCGTCCAGACGCGCAAAGGCTGCCGAGGTGGCCCGCATGTCGGCGCGGATGAGGCGGACGGCCTCCCTTCCCTCCTCGGTGGCGACCACGTTCTTGATCCGCCGGTCGGCCGCGTCGAGGTGTCTGGAGACCAGTCCACGTGCCTCCAGCCGGTCGACGAGCCCGGTGATGTTGGAGGCGTCACAGGCGAGCAGTCCGGCGAGGGCGCGCATGGGCAGCGGCTGCCGAAGCAGGATGAGCATCTTGGCCTGCGACATGGTGAGCCCGTGCATGGCGGCCGCCGCTGTCAGGTCCCGGTAGTAACCGGCAGCAGCGCGTGCCAAGCGCTCCATGAGTGCGTCGGGGGCAGGGTCGCCGCCCTGCGCGGCGGAGCGGTCGGCGGGCGAGGCGGGGGCGTGGACCATGCCGCAAGTATAGGGCCAGCTCAACGTTTGACTTCCTCAACCATTGAGGTTTACCGTCTCATCCACTGCTTGGCTGCATCAAGCATCTAACAGACCAGTCCCCCGTCGGGTTCCGCCATGACGCCCCGCACCGCACCGGAGAAAGCACCCGTGTCACAACCCCTTGCTCCGCCGCACGGCCGACACCGAACCGAGACCGCAGTCGTCCTTGCCCTGAGCCTGGCCGCGATGATCGTCTCGATGATGCAGACACTGGTGGTGCCGATCCTCGGCCTGATCCAGAGCAGCCTCGGCGCCGGCTCGGCCGAGGTCAGCTGGGTCACTACCGCGACCCTGCTCTCCGCAGCCGTCTTCACCCCGCTGCTCGGCCGCTTCGGCGACCAGCACGGCAAGAAGCCGACCCTCGTCGGCGTGCTGGCGGTGATGATCGTCGGCTCTGTCCTGGCCGCCACGACCGACTCGCTGCTCTGGCTGATCGTCGGCCGCGTGTTGCAGGGCGCCGCCACCGCGATCTTCCCGCTCGCTCTGTCGGTGCTCCGCGAGGAGGTCCGTGCCCGCCGTCTGCCGGGAGCGATGGCGCTGGTCAGCGGCACCCTGGCGTTCGGCAGCGGTTTCGCGCTGGTCACCACCGGCCTGCTGACCCGCGGCGAGGACGCCGACTACCATCGCGTCTTCTGGCTGGCCGCCGGCCTCGCAGTGGTCACCCTGCTCGCCGTCGTCCTCCTCGTACCGGCGAGCCGCAGTAAAACCGGCGGCCGTACCGACATACTCGGTGCCCTCACCCTCGGCCTCTTCCTGGTTCTCCTGCTGCTGCCGATCTCCCAGGGCCACCAGTGGGGCTGGACCTCCGCCCGTACGCTGGGCAGCTTCAGCGGAGCGGTCATCATGGCCGGCGTCTGGAGCTTCACCGAGAGCCGCGTCCGCGAACCCATGGTCGACATGCGGATGTTCCTCAACCGCCCGGTGCTCTTCAGCAACCTCGCGGGCCTCTTCGTGGGATTCGGGATGTTCGCCCAGTTCCTCGGCGTCTCCTACCTGGCGCAGGTGCCGAGGGACGTCGCGGGCTACGGCTTCGGCGCCTCCGTTCTCCGCGCCTCCGTCGAGTACCTGCTGCCCAGCACGCTCGCGTCCCTCGTCGCCTCCCAGTTCGGTGGCCTGCTGATCCGCAGGGTCGGACCACGCCTCACCCTCGCCCTCAGCGCGATGATCGGCGTCGTCGGCTTCGCGTGGCTGGCCGCCGCGCACTCCTCCACCCCCTCGGTCATCGGCGCCGCAATGGCTGTCGGAACAGCCATCAGCCTCGGCTACGCCGCGATGCCCGCCCTCATCGTCGCGGGGGTGCCATCCCACCAGACCGGCATCGCCAACGGCATCAATTCCATCTCCCGGTCCCTCGGCAGCTCGATCGGCAGCGCGCTGATCACCTCACTGCTCGCGTCCAGAACCATCGAGCACCTTCCGGCCGGAGTGCCCCCGCTGCCCGCCGAGAGCCAGTTCACCCTGAGCTTCACCCTTGCCGGTGTCGCCTTCGCCTTCGTCCTGGCCCTCTCGCTGGTCGGCCTCAAGCGGGGACAGCCGGCGCCCCGTACGGAACACCTGCCCGCCAAGGAGCCGGCCGCTGCCACAGCCGCTGCCTGACGAGCCCCACCGCGATCTGCACCACCGCAACAAGGAGTTACCCCCATGAAGGCCATCACCTACCGCACCTACGGCGGCCCGGACGTCCTGGAGTACGGCGACGTCCCGAACCCGAAGCTCGGCGCCGACGCCGTACTGGTCCGTGTGAAGGCGGCATCCGTCAACCCGGTCGACTGGAAGATCCAGGCCGGGTACCTGGACGCCGTCATGGACGCCGTCTTCCCCGTCATCCCCGGCTGGGACGTGGCGGGCACCGTCGAGGAGACCGGCGTCGGGGTCACCGAGTTCGCTCCCGGTGACGAAGTGATCGGCTACGTCCGTGAGGACTTCGTCTCCCGCGGGACATTCGCCGAGTACGTCGCCGCCCCGATCCGTACGCTCGCCCGCAAGCCCGCCAACCTCTCCTTCGAGGAAGCGGCCGGCCTCCCGCTGGCCGGTCTCACCGCATACCAGGCACTGACACGGTCCCTGCACGTGCGCGCTGGCGACACTGTGCTGGTGCACGCCGCGGCGGGTGGCGTCGGCTCCCTGGCCGTACAGATCGCCAGATCTCTCGGCGCCCGGGTCATCGGCACCGCCAGCGAGTACAACCACGCCTACCTGCGCCGGCTGGGAGCGGAGCCGGTCGCCTACGGCGAGGGCCTCACCGACCGTGTCCACGCCCTCGCGCCGCAGGGCGTGGATGCCGTCCTCGACCTCGTCGGCGGGGACGCCCTGAAGGTCTCGCCCGGGCTGCTCGCCGAGGGCGGCCGCCTGGCCTCGGCCGTGGACGGCGCCGTGCTCGCCCTCGGTGGCGGGTATGTCTTCGTGCGACCCGACGCCCGGGACCTGGAGGCTCTTACCGAGCTCGCCGAGCGCGGGGAGCTGCGGGTGGACGTGGCCGCCACGTTCCCCCTCGACCAGGCCGCCGACGCCCAGCGCCTCAACCGCGAGGGCCACACCCGCGGCAAGATCATCATCACTGTGGCCTGAGCCACCGCTCGCCGCCGCACCACCACCGGCACCCTGCCGGTCCACAAGCCCCCACCACCGCGCGCCCCGCGCGCACTTCGAAGGAGACAGTTGTGACCGCAGTTCTGTTCGTCGTCACCGGCGCCGACCACTGGACGCTCGCCGACGGCACCCTGCACCCCACCGGCTACTGGGCTGAGGAACTCGCCGCACCACACCGGCTGTTCCGCGAGGCCGGGTTCGACGTCACCATCGCCACACCCGGCGGCGTGGCTCCGACCGTCGACGCCGTCAGCCTCGCCGCCGAGTCCACCGGCGGCAAGGAGCAGGCCGACGCCATCGCCGCGTACCTGGCTTCCATCCGCGCAGACCTGGAGAACCCGGTCAAGCTCGAAGAGGTCGACCTCGACGCGTACGACGCCGTCCTCTACCCCGGTGGCCACGGCCCCATGGAGGACCTCGCCGTGGACGCCGGCTCCGGCCGCCTGCTGACTGCGGCGCTGGACTCCGGCAAGCCGCTCGGCGTGCTGTGCCACGCCCCGGCGGCCCTGCTCGCCGCCCGGCGCGAGGACGGCAGCTGGCCGTTCGCCGGTTATCGCATGACCGGCTTCACCAACGCCGAGGAGACCGCGGCCGGCTTCGCCGGCAAGGCCAAGTGGCTGCTCCAGGACCGCCTGGTGGAACTGGGGGCCGACTTCCAGGCCGCGGCCCCCTTCAGCGAGCACGTCGTGGCGGACCGCAATCTGCACACCGGTCAGAACCCCGCCTCCTCGGCGCAGCTCGCCCGGAACCTCATCGACATCCTGAACCGCGGCTGATCCCCCCTCGACGCCGACGCCCGGGCTGCCCCGCGGCGCGGCGACAACGCCCCGTCCCCGTACCGCACCTGTGAGGGAATCATGAACAACCCCGCGCCCGAGCAGCCCGCCGAGCTCGTCGCCCGGCTGCGCGCCACCTTCCGCTCCGGCAAGACCAAGCCCGTGGCCTGGCGCACCGAGCAGCTGCACCGGATGCGTACCCTGCTCACCGAGCAGGGGGAGACATTCGCCGCGGCGCTCCACGCCGACTTGGGAAAGAGCTCCACCGAGGCGTACCGCACGGAAGTCGACTTCGTCATACGCGAGATCGACCACACCCTGGAGCATCTCGACGGGTGGCTGCGCCCCGAACCGGCCCCCGTCCCCGCGTTCATCGGCGAGGCGAGTGCCTGGACGCAGTACGACCCTCTGGGGGTCGTACTGGTCATCGCCCCCTGGAACTACCCGGCGCAGTTGCTGCTGGCCCCGGTGGCCGGTGCCCTGGCCGCGGGCAACGCGGTGGTCGCCAAGCCCAGCGAACTGGCCCCGGCCACGTCCGCCGCCCTGGCCCGCCTCGTGCCGCAGTACCTCGACACCGACGCGGTCGCCGTGGTCGAAGGCGGGGTCCCGGAGACCACCGCCGTGCTCGAGCAGCGCTTCGACCACATCCTCTACACCGGCAACGGCGCGGTCGGCCGCATCGTGATGGCCGCGGCCGCCCGTCACCTCACGCCCGTCACCCTCGAACTGGGCGGCAAGTCCCCGGCGTTCGTGGACCGGGGCACCGATCTGGACACCGTCGCCGCCCGCCTCGCGGCCGGGAAGTTCCTCAACGCCGGGCAGACCTGCGTCGCGCCCGACTACGTCCTCACCGACCCCGAGACCGCACGTGCTCTGGAAACCGCCCTGGCCAAGGCCGTCGAGGGGCTGTACGGGCCCGACCCCGCCGCCTCCCTGGAGTACGGCCGTATCGTCAACGAGCGCCACTTCGACCGGCTGGCCGCTCTCCTCGACTCCGGCCGTCAGGTCACCGGCGGCGCGTACGACCGCGAGACGAAGTACATCGCGCCGACCGTCCTGGCCGAGGTGTCACCGGACGCGCCCGTCATGCAGGAGGAGATCTTCGGCCCGATCCTCCCGATCGTCGAAGTGGCCGGGCTCGACGAGGCGATCGACTTCATCAACGACCGCGACAAGCCGCTGGCCCTGTACGCGTTCACCGACTCCGACACCACCCGCGAGCGGCTCGCCGCCGAAACCTCCTCCGGCGGCCTCGGGTTCGGCCTGCCACTGGCCCATCTCACCATCTCCGACCTGCCGTTCGGAGGCGTCGGGGAAAGCGGCATGGGCAGCTACCACGGCCGCTACTCCATCGAGACCTTCAGCCACCGCAAAGCCGTCCTCGCCAAGCCCCTCAGCTGATCCCCCCCCCCCAGCCGTGCGTGAACACGGCGGAAAGAGACATTCCCACCATGAGCGCTCTCCCCAGCACCAGCCGCGAATGGCACCTGGTCGCCCGCCCGAACGGTGTTCCCCGGCCGCAGGACTTCGCCCTGCGCGAGGTTCCCGTCGCCGAGCCCGGCTCCGGTCAGATCCTCGTACGCAACCTGCACCTGTCGGTCGACCCGTACATGCGCGGCCGGATGAACGACGTGAAATCCTACGTCCCTCCCTTCCAGCTGAACCAGCCGATGGACGGGGGTGCGGTCGGCGTGGTCGTCGCCGTGGGCGATGACTCCCCCGCCGGCACCCTCGCCGTGGGTGATCACGTCCTGCACGGGCTCGGCTGGCGGGAGTACGCACTCCTCGACGCGGCAAACGCCGTGAAGGTCGACGCCGGCACCGCTCCGCTGAGCACGTACCTCGGTGTCCTCGGCATGCCCGGACTGACCGCCTACGCGGGCCTGCTGCGCGTGGCGGAGTTCCACGAGGGCGACACCGTCTTCGTCTCCGGCGCGGCCGGTGCGGTCGGCAGCCAGGTCGGACAGATCGCCCGGCTCAAGGGCGCCAAGCGGGTCATCGGCAGCGCCGGCTCGGACGAGAAGGTCCGACTGCTCCTCGAGAAGTACGGCTTCGACGCCGCCTTCAACTACAAGAACGGGCCCGTGGCCGAGCAGCTCAAGGCGGCGGCCCCGGACGGCATCGACGTCTACTTCGACAACGTCGGAGGCGACCACCTCGAGGCGGCGATCGCTGCCCTCACTGTGCACGGCCGGGCAGCGCTGTGCGGGGCCATCGCCCAGTACAACGCCACCGAGCCGGCCCCCGGCCCGCGCAACCTCGCGCTCGCCATCGGCAAGCGCCTCACTCTGCGCGGCCTGCTGGTCTCCGACCACAACGACCTGCAACAGCAGTTCGTGCAGGAGGTCGGCGGCTGGATCCGCGACGGGAAGCTCCACTACGAGGAGACCGTCGTGGAAGGCATCGAGAACAACGTCGAGGCATTCCTCGGCATGCTCCGCGGCGACAACACCGGCAAGATGATCGTCACCCTGCCGGCACAGGCCGCAGCCGACAACTGACCATCGCGGGCGGACCGCACTCCGCGGTGCGCACTCCGCTCCGCCCGGTGGGCCCGGCGCTCCTGCGACCGGGCCCCTGCTGGGTTTCGCACAGTGTCAAGGGGCGCTGCTCGGCAGGACGCTTCGACTACGACGCGCAGCCGACCGCTGTCGATGAAAGATCGCGATCCCGCGCAACGCGGCCCGGCCGGGTTCGACGAGCGATGAACACCGCTCACACTCCTGCGGCGCGGGCCTGCTCGGCAGGGGAAGGTCTGCTCCAGCGGCAGAATCGATATCAACGTGCCGGCGGGACGCAGGGTGCGCAGGGAGCGTTCCCCGTAGGAGCCGACGGCGTCCAGGACGACGTCGACGTCGCCGATGGTCTCTGCCACGTCCTGCCGGGTGACAACCTGGCCTGCGCGCGGCGGCCCGGCTGCGACTCCTCCTGAAGGAGTCGCAGCCGGGCCGCCGCGTAACCGCCGGGTCCCGCCTCTGCGGTGGTGGCGTCAGTTGAACGTCCCGGCCTCGCCGGCCAGCCGCATCAGCAACGGCGAGGGCTCCCAACCGTCGTCTCCGTGGAACCGCCTGAGCGCGGAGAGGACATGTGCGGCACCCACCGTGTCGGCGTAGAACATCGGTCCGCCGCGGTACCTCGGGAAGCCGTACCCCGCGATGTAGACCACGTCGATGTCCGAGGCGCGCAGGGCTATGCCTTCGTCGAGGATGCGCGCGCCTTCGTCGACGAGGGCGAAGACGAGGCGCTGCACGATCTCGTCCCCCTCGAAGGTACGCAGCCCGGTGCCGTGCTGGGTGTGGAACGAAGCCAGCAGCTCGTCGACGACGGGGCTCGGGGTCGCCTCGCGACTGCCGGGCTTGTAGTCGTACCAGCCGGCACCGACCTTCTGCCCGAACCTGCCCATTTCGCACAGGGCATCGGCGATCTCGTCCCGGGGCATGCCGGGGTCTTCCGCGTAGCGCCGCTTGCGGATCGCCCATCCGATGTCGTTGCCCGCCAGGTCGGACGTCCGGAACGGGCCCATGGCGAAGCCGAAGTTCTCCGCGGCGGCATCGATATCGGCCGGGGTCGCGCCCGCGCGGAGGAGTTCCATCGCCGCATCCCGGTACTTGGCCAGCATCCGGTTGCCGATGAAGCCGTCGCACACCCCGGCCACCACGCCGGTCTTGCCGATCCGCTGTCCCACCGCCATGGCTGTGACCAGCACGTCGTCCGCGGTCTTGGCCCCGCGCACGATCTCCAGCAGTTTCATGACATTCGCGGGACTGAAGAAGTGCATGCCGAGGACGTCCCCGGGGCGCCCGGTGACCGCGGCGATCGCATCGATGTCGAGGGTCGAGGTGTTCGACGCCAGAATCGCGCCGGGTTTCGCCACCTCATCGAGGCGGGTGAACACCGAACGCTTGACGTCCATGTCCTCGAAGGCCGCCTCGATGACCAGGTCGCTGTCCGACACGTCCGCATAGTCCAGGCTCGGCGTCAGGAGCGCCATGCGCTGCTGAAGGCCGGCAGGCGTCAGTTTTCCCTTGTCCACCTGGCGTTGGTAGTTGCCGCGCAGGACGCCCAGGCCCCGGTCGAGCGCCTCCTGGCTGCTCTCCACGACGGTGACCGGAATCCCTGCGTCCAGAAAGTTCATCGCGATGCCGCCGCCCATCGTTCCGGCACCGATGACCGCCACCTTGTCCACTGTCCGTGCCGGCGTCCCGGGCGGGACGCCGGGGACCTTGCGGGCGGCCCGCTCGGCGAAGAACGCATGGCGCAGGGCGGCCGACTGCTGGCCGTTCATCAACTCCAGGAACGTCTTCCGCTCCTCGGCCAGCCCTTCCTCGAACGGTGTGGTCGCCGCTTTCTCGACCAGAGCGAGAGCCGCCGCCGGCGCCAGGAGCCCTCGGCTGCGCCGGCCCAGGCGCTCCCGGATCGCGCTCACCGCGGCCGCGTCGCCGGGAGACACGCTCAGGTCCCTCACCCGCGGGAGCGGCCGTACCGCGGCCATCTCGGCCGCGAGTTCGAGCGCCGCCGCCATCACGTCGCCGTCCACGACACGGTCGAAGAGCCGTTGTCCCGGGAGGTCTGCGAGCTCCCGCGCCCTGCGCGGTGCACCTCCGCTGATCATGTCCGCCGCAACGGCGGCCCCCACCAGGCGTGGCAGCCGCTGGGTGCCGCCGGCGCCGGGGACCAGTCCCAGGTTCACCTCGGGGAGCCCGATCCTGCTCTTCGACGTCGCGACCCGGTAGTGGGCGCCCAGTGCGAGCTCCAGTCCGCCGCCGAAGCACGTGCCGTCGATCGCGGCCACGACGGGCTTGTCCGCGGCCTCGAGAGCCGCGATGACGTCGCCGAGCGTCGGCTCCGCGGTGGCCTTGGGCGTCCCGAACTCCGCGATGTCGGCCCCGGCGGAGAAGAATCCCTCGCGGCCGGTGAGCACGACGGCATCGACGTCGCCGGAGTCGAGGGCACGGTGCAGACCCTGCACGATGCCCTGCCGTGTCGCGTGCCCGAGCCCGTTGACCGGCGGGTTGTCGAGGCGGAGGATCGCTGTGCGTCCGATGACGCTGTACTGGGTGGACATGGGTGGCACCACTTCCTTGACGAGTCGGTGGTCAACGCGGGTCGGGGACAGCTGAAGCGGGGGATGACAGGGACATTTCCCTGTCACCGCCCTCCGTCGGCCGGGGCCGTTCGAAGCGCATGAGTCCCTCCTGCGCGACGGCGGCCACCAGACGGCCGCCCGTGTCGAACAGCCTTCCGCGGGTGAGCGCCCGGCCCTGCTCGGCCGACGGGGAGACCTGGTCGTACAGCAGCCACTCGTCCGCGCGGAAGGGACGCAGGAACCACAGCGAATGGTCCAACGACGCACCCTGTACGGCGGTTCGGGGATGCGGCAGCCGCGCGGAGCCCAGCAGCGCCATGTCGCTGAGATAGGTCAGTGCGCAGGCGTGGACGGCACCGTCGTCCGGCAGCGGACGTCCGTACCGGATCCACACCCGCTGGCAGGCCGGCGCCCCCGGGACGTGGCCGGTCTCGCCCCCGGGCACCCATCGCATGTCCCAGTCGCGCCACTCCGCGGGCCGCGGCATGCCCCAGCCGTTGATGCGGTCGGACTCCGGGATGTCGTCAGGTGCCGGCACCGCCGGCATGCCCACCTGGTGGGAGAAGCCTTCGTCCCCGCGATGGAACGACGCCGTCACCGTGAAGATCGCCTCCCCCGCCTGGACCGCGGTCACCCGGCGGGTGCAGAAGCTGCCGCCGTCGCGGATCCGCTCGACCAGATGGTCGGTCGGCTCGTGCGGACGGCCGGGCCGCAGGAAGTACCCGTGCAGCGAGTGAGCCGAGTACGACCGGTCGAGGGTGCGCGCCGCGGCCATCAGCGACTGGGCGGCGATCTGGCCACCGAACGTCCGCGCCCACTCGCTGGGGATCGGGCCGGACCGGAACCGGTCCGGCCCGATCTCGTCGAGGGCCAGGACCTCTGGCAGGCCGGCCATGCTTCCGCTCCTCTCGCTCGTCATGCGGACGTCGCCCCGCGCAGTTCACGGCGCAGGATCTTGCCGCTGGTGGTCTTGGGCAGCTCGGCCCGGATGCTGACCGTCCGAGGGGCCTTGTAGGCGGCCAGGTGCTCGCGGCAGTGGGCGACCAGCTCTTCGGGCTCGACGGATCCTCCGGGCCTCAGGCTGACGAAGGCTGCCACCGTCTCGCCGCGGTAGGGGTCGGACACACCGACCACGGCCGCCTCGCGCACCGCGGGGTGCCGGTAGAGGACGTCCTCGACCTCGCGAGGCCACACCTTGAACCCGGAGGCGTTGATCATGTCCTTCTTGCGGTCCACCACGTACACCCAGCCCTGCCGGTCCATGAAACCGACGTCGCCGGTGAGCAGCCGCCCGTTCGGTATCGACTCCGCGGTGGCCTCGGGCCGGTTCCAGTACGCGGGCACCACCATGGGGCCTTCGACCGCGATCTCGCCGACCTCGTTCGGCCCCAGGTCCCTGCCGCCCTCGTCGACGATGCGGACCGTCGCGGCGGGAAGGGGCAGGCCGATCGACAAGGTGCCCGAGTCGGGATCCACGGGAGCCTGTCTGCCGACGGGCACCACCACGCAAGGGGCACTCGTCTCCGTGAGTCCGTAGCCGTTGCGGATGTACAGTCCCGTCTGCTCTTGGAACCGCGCCACGACAGCGGGCGGCAGCGGGGCGCCGCCGGAGTTGAGGGTCCTCAGCGAGGCGAACGCCTCGGCGGAGAAGTCTCGGTGTGCCATCAGCGCCATGTACGCGGTGGACGGCCCGACCATGTAGGCGGGCCGTTCCCGCTTCAGCGCGTCGATCACCACGCCCGGCTCGAAGCGGTAGGCGAGTACCAGGGGGCTCGCCAGGTCGACCGCGTTGAGCAGTTGGACGACCATGCCGGTGATGTGGAACAGCGGGGCCAGCGCGAAGATCGGCGAGCCCGGGGGGATCTCGTCGTACAGCCGCAGCAGGGCCGCGTTGACGGTCAGGTTGCGATGGGTGTTGGTCGCCCCCTTCGGCACTCCGCTGGTGCCGGAGGTGTAGGAGATCAGCGCGATGTCGTCGGGTGCCGGCCCGGGACGGTCGGGTCGCCGCCCCGCACGTGCCCTCGCCACGTCGACGATGTCGTCCGCGGCCTCGCTGCGCTGCCGGATCAGACCGGCGAAGATGCGCGCGTCGTCCAGAGTCTGCAGGTCCAGCGGGCTGGCGGTGAGCGCTGTTGTCACTCCCGCCGCGGTGGCCCGCTCACGGACGTGCTCCGCCCAGGCCCCCTCATCGCACACGATCGCCGACACCCCCGCGTCGGTGAGGATGTGCGCGAGTTCGTCCCGGTACATCGGGTTCAGCGGCACGACCGCGCCGCCCGCCTTCCAGGCGCCGAACAGCGCCAGCAGGAACTGCGGAACGTTCTGCAGGTACAGCGCCAGCCGGTCGCCGGGACGGAAGCCGCGCTCGAGCAGGTAGTGCGCCACCCCGTCGGAGAGCTCGTCCACTTCCCGGTAGGTCAGCGTGCCACCGAGGTAGGTGAGAGCCGGGCCCTGGGGGGCAGTGGCCACCGCGTCGGCCAGCAGCTCCAGCGTGGTGCGGTCGGGGACCGTTTGCACCTCCGCCATCCGTTCGGGGTACTGCGCCGTCCACGGCCTGTCGTCGAACCAGCTCATCGCAGCCGAACCCGCCTTTCAGAGAAGAGAGTGGGTGGGGGTGTTTCGCTTGCGGCGCGGTGACCTTCACACGCGACCGGTCAGCGCGTGCCGGAGATCCCGCCGTCCACGGGGATCACCGTGCCGGTCAGGTAGGCGCCCGCGCGGGAGGCGAGGAAAATCGCCGGACTCGCGATGTCCTCGGGGGTGCCGACGCGGCCGAGGGGCACCCGTTCGACCACGGCGTCCCGCAGCTCGGTGTCGTCCAGGACGTGCGCCATCATCTTGGTCGGGAACGGGCCCGGAGCAAGGGCGTTGACGGTGATGTGATCGCTCGCCAGTGTGGCGGCCATCTTGCGGGTCAGCATGTGCACCGCCGCCTTGCTCGCGACGTAGGAGAAGTTGTCGGACGCGGAGACCACGAGCCCGTCGATCGACCCGATGTTGATCACTCGCGCGGGGTCCTCCGCGGTGGCGGCCGCCCGCAACTGCGGCAGCAGCCGTTGCGTCAGCGAGAAGACGGCCTTGACATTGACGTTCAGCACCTTGTCGAAGCCCGAGTCGGGGAACTCGCCGATCGGCGCGCCCCAGGCGGCTCCCGCATTGTTGACCAGGACGTTCAGCCGCGGCGCGACCTCCGCGACCCGCTCGGCCAGGCTCTCGAGGCCCTCGGCGGTGGACAGGTCCGCCGGGTGCGCCAGACAGGTTCCGGCGCCGGGGGACGTCAGCGCGGACAGCTCCGCTGCCGCCCTCTCGCACGCCTCGGCCTTGCGGGAGGAGATGATCACCGTGGCCCCGGCCGCCACAAAACCGTGCGCGATCATCAGCCCGATTCCGCGTGAGCCGCCGGTCACCACCACGGTCTTTCCGCTGACGTCGAACAGTGCGGCGGGGTTCACGACACCACCCCGATCGGCCCCGCCGTGCCCATGCCGGCGCCGATGCACATGGGGACGGGGTAGCGCGCGCCCCGGCGCCTGCCTTCCGGCAACGCGTGCCCGACCAACCGTTTGTCGAACGCGCCGCGGTAGGTCTTCCCGATCGGCGTACGCGCCGTCGATACGATGACTGCTTGCCTCATCACCGCTTCTTCCTGTATGCGTGAGTGTCAAAGTCCTGTGGGCGGGCGATCGGGTCAGATGCCTGCCGTGTCCGCGACTTCGTGGGCCTTCGCCACCAGTGCGTCGATGCGCTCTGCGGTCGGAGTCCCGGACGCGGCCTTGTTCCGCGGTTCGTCCATCGCGCGGCGCATGACGCCCTCCGCGATGATCGCGACCTTCCACAGTCCCATCGTGTGCCAGTAGCCCAGCGCCGTCAGGTCGCGTCCCGACGCCGCCGAGTAGGCCGCCACGAGTTCCTCGCGGGTCGGGAAGCCGTCGAGAGCGGCCGCGACGAAGTCGCCCGAGGTGTTCTCGCCCTTGGCCGGCCAGTAGGCCAGGAGGCTGCCCATGTCCGCCAGCGGATCCCCCAGCGTCGACAGCTCCCAGTCGAGCACCCCGGTCACCTCCCCGCTGTCGTGGGAGGTGATGACATTGCGCAGATGGAAGTCGCCGTGCACGAGCGTCAGTTCGCGCTGCTCCGGGACCGCGGCGGCCAGGCGCCGGGTGAGGTCCCCCAGGGCGGGCAGGTCACGGGTCCTGGACTTCTCCCACTGGGCCGACCACCGCTTGAGCTGACGCTGCGCATACGGCTTGTGGCTGGCCAGACCGGTCAGCCCGGTCACTTCCAGATCGACCGCGTGGATCTTCGCCAGCGTCCGCGCCAACGACATCCCGATCGCCCGGCGGCGCTCGGGCGTCAACGACCGCGCGATCGACATCCTGTCGACGACCTGGCCGTCCACGAACTCCATGAGCAGCAGCGGGACGTCGGTCACTGCGGGATCATCGGTCAGCCCGAGCACCCGCGGGGTCGGGACGGCGGTGCTCTCCAGGGCGGTCAGAATCCGCGCCTCGCGGGCCACGTCGTGCGCCGACGCCAACAGGCGACCCAGCGGTGGGCGCCGCAGCACCCACCTGCGGCCGGCCTGGTCCCGTACCAGGTAGGTCAGATTCGACTGGCCGAGCCCGATCCGGTCGAAGACAAGCGGCCCGGCGAAGTCGACGCCGAGGGTCTGGAACCAGCGGTTCACCGCCCCGGCGTCGATTCCGGTGGTGTCCGCGCTAGGCACCGGTGCCGGCTCCTGGCCTGAACGGGAGCGCGTCACCTAGCAGTTGCCCGCCGTCGATCACCAGGGTCTCGCCGGTGATCCAACTCGCGGCGTCCGAGACGAGGAAGGCGACCGCCGAGGCGATGTCGGCAGGCTCCCCGATGCGCCCGAGCGCCATCGAGGCGGACACCGTCTGCTCGTGCTCCTTCCACAGAGCCTCCGCCAGCTTCGTGCGGACCACACCCGGTGCCACCGCGTTGACGCGGACCTTCGGCGAGAGTTCCAGGGCGAGTTGCTTGGTGAGGTGGATCAGTGCGGCCTTCGAGGCGTTGTACAGCCCGATGTTCGCCTCGGAGACCAGGCCGCCCACCGACGCGGTGTTGACGACCGCGCCGCCGTGCTCGCCCATCCAGGCCCGCGTGGCCAGACCCGTCCACAGCACGGGAGCCCACAGGTTCACGTCGAAGGTCTTGGCGAACCGGCCGTGGTCCTGGTCGATGACCGGCCCGAAGGCCGGGTTGGTCCCCGCGTTGTTGACGAGGATGTCCAGGCTTCCGAAGCGCTCGAGCGTCAGATCGACACAGCGCCGGGCCGCCTCTTCGTCGACCGCGTGCGCACCGACGCCGATCGCCGTGCCCTTGACCTGGGCCGCTGCGGCGTCCGCCGCCTCCTGGGAGCGGGAGGTGAGGACGACGTTGCCGCCGGCGGCGGCGATGGCCTGGGCGATCGCCAGCCCGATTCCTCGCGAGGCGCCGGTGACGACGGCGGTGCGACCGGTGAGATCGAGTCCTGTCATCTCAGTTCACCGCCGACGTGGCCGCGTCGCGGTACTGCCGCAGTTCCTGCCTGGCGATGGCCCGCTTGTGGACCTCGTCGGGACCGTCCGCCAGCCGCAGCGTCCGCAGATGCGCGTACATCATCGCCAACGGGAAGTCCTCGGTCACACCTGCTGCCCCGTGCACCTGGATCGCGCGGTCGATGATCTTCAATGCGATGTTCGGGGCGGCCACCTTGATGGCCGCGATCTCGGTGCGCGCTTCCTTGTTCCCGACCGTGTCCATCAGATACGCGGCCTTGAGCGTGAGCAGGCGGATCATCTCGATGTCGATACGTGCTTCCGCGATCCAGTCCTGGACGTTGGACCGTTCGGCAACCGGACTGCCGAACGTCACCCGTGACTGCGCACGCCGGCACATCAGCTCCAGCGCCCGCTCGGCCGCGCCGATGGCCCGCATGCAGTGGTGGATACGACCGGGACCGAGGCGGGCCTGGCTGATCGCGAAACCCTCCCCCTCGCCCTTGAGGACGTCCTTGGCCGGCACCCGTACGTCGGTGAAGTCGATCTCGGCATGCCCCTCACGGTCCTGGTAGCCGAACACCGGCAGGCCGCGCATCACCGTGATCCCGGGGGCGTCGATCGGGACGACCATCATCGACTGCTGCCGGTGCGGGGCGGCGGTGGGGTCGGTCTTCCCCATGACGATGAGCACCTTGCAGTTGCGGTGCAGGGCGTTGGACGCGAACCACTTGCGGCCGTTGAGCACGTACTCGTCGCCGTCGCGCTCCATCCGCAGCTCGATGTTGGTGGCGTCGGAGCTGGCGACACGCGGCTCGGTCATCGCGAAGGCCGAGGCCATCGTCCCGTCGAGCAGGGGCTTGAGGTACTTCTCCTTGTGCTCGTCGCTGCCGAACAGCGTGAGCACCTCCATGTTGCCGGTGTCGGGAGCGTTGCAGTTGCACGCCTCGGACGCGATGTGACTGCGCCCCATGATCTCCGCCAGCGGCGCGTACTCGAGGTTCGTCAGCCCCGGGCCCCACTCCGGGTGCGGGTGGAAGAGGTTCCACAGTCCACGCTTGCGCGCCTCCGCCTTGAGTTCCTCGATGATCGGCGGATGGAAGTGCGGGTCACCCGACGCGCTCATCTGCTCGTGGTACACCGCCTCAGCGGGGTAGATGTGCGAATCCATGAACTCGAGCAGATCCGCCTGGTACTTCTTGGCGCGGTCCGACATCTCAAACAGGGACATCCGAACTCCTGACGGGTAGGGAGGGAAAGTTGGGCGGGCGCTTGTCGAGGTGACTGGCCACGCCCTCGACGACATCGGCCCCGCGGAAGGCCTGGAACATGAGGCTTTCCGCCCATGTCACGGAATCGGCGTACGTGCCGTCCGCGTCGCCCTGCAGCTGGCTCTTGATGGTGGCCATGGATGCCGGGGAGCAGCGCCTCGCCAGATCGGCGGCGTACGCGACAGCGGCATCGACCACACCGCCGGTGGGGACCAGGTGGTCGAGGAGTCCGATACGGAAGGCCTCCTCGGCATCCACCATGCGACTCGACAGCAGCAGGTCCGCTGCCCGGCTGTGCCCCACCAGCCGGGGCAACAGCCAGGAGATCCCGTACTCGGCGATCAGCCCGCGTTGCGCGAATGCCGTGGTGAACCGGGCCGAGGGCGAGCCGAAGCGGACGTCGCAGTAGAGCGCCTCCACCATGCCCAGGCCCGCAGCCACCCCGTTGATCGCTCCGATCAGCGGTTTGCGCAGGGTCAGCGGCACATCGCGCGGGCGGCGCCGCGCCCGGTCCGCCTCGGACACCTCGCCGGCCCTCTGCAGCCGCTGCAGGTCGGCTCCGGCGCAGAATCCGCGTCCGGCGCCGGTGACCACGACGGCGTGTACGTCCGGGTCGTCTTCGGCGGCGTCGAGCAGCGCGAAATAACGGTCCTCGAGTTCGTCGGTCCAGGCGTTCAGCTTGGCGGGCCGGTTGAACGTGAGCACCAGCACCGGCCCGTGGTGTTCGGCGAGGACCAGCTCGCCCGGCGCGCCGGTCATGCCTGCGCCAGCAGGGAGCTCTGGTAGCGGCGCATCCCGCGCAGCCACCGGTCGTAGTCCGAGCCCTTCTGCCGGTACATCTGGAGAACGTCTTCGTGCGGCAGGATCAGGAAGCGCTCTTCCTCGATCGCGGCCAGGACGGCGTCGGCGACCTCGGCCGGCTCCAGGACGTCACCCGCGGACGTGACGGCCCGCGTCGCCGCTCTTCCCAGCGCGTGCCCGGACTCCTCACCGGAGGACAGTATGCTGGTGTTCACCCCCATCGGGCACAGACAGCTGACACGGACCCCGCGATCGCCGTAGGTGACACTCAGCCATTCGGCGAAGGCTACGGCCGCGTGCTTGGTGACGGCGTACGTGGCGGAGCCGATCTGGGTGAGCAGCCCGGCCGCCGAGGCGGTGCTGACGAAGTAGCCCTCACCGCGCTCGAGCCACCCCGGCACCAGCAGCCTCGCCGCACGGATGTGGGCGCGAAGGTTCACGTCGATCGAGAGGTCCCAGTCCTGCTCGCTCGCGTCGAGGCCGAGCGCACCCCCGATGCCCGCGTTCGCGAAGTAGAGGTCGACCGGACCGAACGCGCTCTCCGCCAGGGCGGCCAACTCCTGGATCTGGGCGGTGTCCGACACGTCCGCGCCGACGCTGACGGTACTTCCAGGATGGTCGGCGTTGACTCTCTGCGACACCGCCCGCGCGCTGTCCGCATCGAGGTCCGCGACGACGACCCGGGCACCCTCGCGAGCCAGCCGTGCGACCAGCGCACCGCCGATGCCGCCGCCACCCCCGGTGACGACGGCAACTCTTTCTGCAACGTTCACAGCGAACCCTCTCCGTGGCGGGGCGTGCGATGCGGGGGCACGGGCCTTGGATGGGGCGACCGTGCTCCTGTGCACCTGTATAATTGAATCTGACTTCAAGTTCAACTGCCAGGTGGGCGGTACCGCGCGAATAAGGCCGCCTCCCCCCTGCGGAGGGGACGAAAGAGAGAAGCACCCGGCGGTACCGGGTGCGACGAGGCAGGCGGTCCAGCCCGCCGGATCAGCGGTGGCCGGGGAACCGCAGGGCGTTCGCCCAGAGCCGGGTGACCGTGGACACGAGCTGCTCGAAGTCCACGGGCGTTCCTTCTTCCTGCCGTTCGCCGAGCACGAAGGAGTTGTAGGCCATGACGCTGACCATGCGCGACAGCGCACGGGAGGCCATCATCGGATCCACCTCACGGTCTGCGACACCCCGCTCCTGCAGGTCGGCGATGCCGCGGGCATTGCGGCGGATGAACGCATCCGCGCGCCGGCTTCGGAAGTCACGGAACTCCGGCTCCACCTGTGCGACCTGCTCGAGCAGTGCCATCAGCTTCGCGTTCCGTCTGTACGCCTCGAGATACGCGCGATTGCTCGCCTCGAGGACCGCATACGGATCATCGGTGCCCTGCACCCTGCCCATGCCGGGGTGCATCATGTCCTCCTGCGCCTCCAGGAGGACGGCGGCAAGCACCTCTTCCTTGTTGGCGAAGTAGGTGTAGAAGGATCCCGCCGCGCATCGAGCCTCTTTGGTGATGTCGGTCAGGCGGGTGTCCAGGTAGCCGTCCCGCTCGAACACCTTCCGCGCGGCCTCCACCAAAGCAGCGCGAGTCCTCGCTCCGCGCTTCGTCGTCGGCGGCTCGCGAAGTGGCGAGAGAGGCGCCATCGGCGGTGCCTTCTCGCTGTCGTTCTCCTCGGGTGCAGTGGTGTCCATTCCGGGAACCGTACTTGAATCCGACGCCAGACTCATTAAAGGCGCGCGGTGCGCAGGTTCGTGCGGCTGTGGCGCACACCGTTACAAGCGCTGAAGCCGGCTCTTCGCCTCGGCGTACTCATGGGCGAGGCGCTCGACGACCGCTGCCGCGGGAAGTACCGCTCCGATCGCGCCGACGCCCTGACCCGCGCCCCAGATGTCCCGCCACGCCTTCGCTCCTTTGATGTCCTGGTTCCCGAAGTCCATGGCGGACGGATCGGAGCCGGGCAGTGCGGCCGGATCGAGCCCCGCGGCCTCGATGCTGCCGCGGAGGTAGTTGCCGTGCACGCCGGTGAACAGGTCGGAGTACACGATGTCCGCAGCTGTGGAGTCCACGATCATCTGCTTGTACTGGTCCTCCGCGTTCGCCTCGTCGGTGGCGATGAACGCCGAACCCACGTAGGCGAGGTCCGCGCCGACGGCCTGCGCGGCGAGGATCGAGCGGCCGTGAGCGATGGAGCCCGACAGCAGAAGAGGGCCGTCGAACCAGTCGCGAATCTCCTGGACGAGCGCAAAGGGTGATTGCGTGCCGGCGTGCCCACCCGCGCCCGCGGCGACGGCGATCAGGCCGTCCGCGCCCTTTTCCACCGCCTTGCGCGCGAACCGGTCGCTGATGACATCGTGCAGCACGATCCCGCCGTAGGAGTGGACCGCGTCGTTGACATCGGCCCGGGCACCGAGAGAGGTGATGGTGATCGGCACCTTGAACTCCACGACGGTCGCGAGGTCCTCCTCCAGGCGTGAGTTGGTCTTGTGCACGATGAGATTGACCGCGAACGGCGCGGACGGTGCCTCGGGGTGGTCGGCGTCGTGCTTGGCCAGCTCCTCCGTTATGTGCTGCAGCCATTCCCGCAGGGCCGACTGGGGCCGCGCGTTCAGCGCGGGGAAGGAACCCACGATGCCGGAGGCCGACTGGGCGATGACCAACTCCGGATTGGACACGATGAACATCGGCGATGCGACCACGGGCAGGCGCAGCCGGTCCCGCAGGATGGGGGGCAGGCTCATGAGCAACTCACCATGCTTCCTTCTTCTGCTTTCTTCTGCGGCGGACACATCTCTTCCTTCGAAGGATGTTCAGTGTCGGCGGGCCGGTGCGCCGCCGGGGTACGTTGTGGCGGGTCAGAGCGGTACGGTCGTTGGACCGCTAGAGGATCTCCCCGGCCGGGCCCTTGGGCAGCGCGTCGACGAACCGGATGATGCGCGGGATCCGTCGGATGAGATCGCCGCGGCGGTGTCCGCGGGGCGGTTCCAGTAGCCGCGCATCGCCGTCGGTCCCTTGATATGGACCTCGCCGACGGCACCCTGCGGGCACTCGGTGCCGTCGTCGTCACGCGCCGGGACGCGGGCCGCCGCCGAGCGAGGCGCCGAAGTCGGTGAAAGCCTGCACAACGATGACTGCTTCCCTCATGTCGCCTCACTGCGTGTGGTTCACCGATGACGGGCGCCACGGCCCGGTAGGGAGGACGGGAGGCGGCCTCCCGATCGTTATAGTTGAATTCGGCGTCAAGTTCAATCAGTAGGCAGCCCCTAACCGGGCAGTATTGCCAGGGCCTACCTCTTTCCCGGCGCGACGGTGGCCTCTCGTGCCCCGACGGACACTGCAGGGTCAGCAGGAGCATCGTGGTCAGAACTACCCACAGGAGTGGGCTCGCCGCCTTCCGGTCAGAATCCGCCGCCAACGACCACCCATGTCAGCAGCGCTCTAAAGGGTGCGGTGGTTCCGCGACCCCGGTTCCCGGGGTCCGAGTACACCGGGCGCCTGTCCGTGAACGGCACCGGACCAGCATGAACCACGTCGACACCGCGGCCAGTCCGCGCCAGTTGAACTGCGAAAAGGCCTTGCAGAACGCCGAGTTGGAGATCCTCACCGCGTTCGGCGTGCGAGGTCATCCGGGCCATCCTACGAGGGCCGGGCTGACGGCGCGTACGCGGGGCGCGCGAACCGCGGCACCCTCCAACTGAAATCATGCGGGCCATGAACGACGATCCTCCCTCCACCTCCGCCGCCCCTGCCGGGGGTTTCCTTGCCGAACTCCGGGATGCCATCAGCATCCGCGCCTTCGGGCTCGTACTGGGCGGCCTGCTGATACAACTCGCCTTCACCGTCTCCTATCTGGGCGCCTTCCACTCCCCCACCCCGCACCGGATTCCGGTGGCGGTGGTGGCCCCGGAGCAGGCCTCGGCACAGATCGTGGCCAAGCTCAACGGGCTCGCCGGCGACCCGGTGAAGGCGACCGCCGCCGCCAGCGAATCCGCCGCCCGGCAGCGGATCATGGACCGGAGGGCGGACGCCGCCTTCCTGTTCGACGCGACCGGCACGAAGGACACACTGCTGGTCGCCTCGGCCGGCGGCCCCTCGGTGTCCCAGACCGCCTCACAACTCGCCCAGAAGATCGAGGCCGTGCAGAAACGGCAGGTCACGGTCACCGACATCCAAGCCCCGAACAGCGGCGACGGGCGCGGCATGACCTCCTTCTACCTGGTGCTCGGTTGGGTGGTCGGCGGCTACCTGACAGCGACGATCATGAACATGTCCGCCGGTTCACGACCGGCCAACCAGCACCGGATCCTGATCAGGCTGGCGGTGCTGGGTCTGTACGCGATCGTGTCCGGGATCGCCGGCGCGGTGATCGTGGGCCCGGTGTTCGACGCGCTGAGCGGTCACTTCTGGGCGCTGACCGGGATCGGCGCACTGGTGGTGTTCGCGTCCGCGGCGACCTCGCTCGCGCTGCAGACGCTGCTGGGCATGCTCGGCACCGGGCTGACCATCCTGCTGTTCGTGGTGCTGGGCAACCCGAGCTCGGGCGGGGTGTACCCGTCGGTGCTGCTGCCGGGGTTCTGGAGCACGATCGGCCAGGCGCTGCCGCCGGGCGCGGGCACCACGCTCGTCCGCAACACCGTGTACTTCGACGCGCACGCCACGGCGGTCGCCTGGTGGGTGCTCGGCGCCTACGCGGTGGGCGGTACCGCGGTCGCGCTGGTCGCGGCCTGGTGGCGGGAGCGGCGCAAGGCGGCGGCCGTCAGCACCGTGGCGTCAGACGGCAGCGGGCCGGACCCCGTGCCGACCGGGTGACGGCCGTGCCGACCGGCACCACGCCGCCGACGGCGGTCAGTCCGTAGTCCCGCAGCAGCACGGACAGGACGAGCACCGACTCCAGCACCGAGAAGTACTGGCCGATGCGGGCGGGCGGCCCACCACCGAAAGGGAACCAGGCACAGCACGGCCGGCCGCCACGGCCTCCGCCTGCGGGATGGAGCGGTCTCGCTCGACTCGACCGCTCCGGGCCGTCCCGGTAGACAACCAACCCGCTCTGGTGGCCAGTTCGGTCAACGGGGCGTGTTCGTGCCGACCGGGGGTGCCGCAGGGAGGCCGGTCACGGGTGCCGACTCCTGCCTTCCGCAGCGATGTCCAGGCGCCACAGGGCGGCGATCTGGTTCTCCGCGAGGGCTTTGGGTGCGGTCCGGCGGCGCCGGCCGCCGCTCGATCCCGATCGTCGGATCGCACTCGATCCAGCCCTGCCGCTGCCACCAGCCGATTGCCCTGCGCGCGATGGACAGCTCCCGGTTGACAGTGTCGGCGTCCATCTCGTCCGCCCGAGCGGCGGCCAGTTCCGCCAGCCCCTCCGGCAGTGCCGGATCATCGATCGCGGCGACGGGGAAGACGGGCGGCTTCGCGCCGCGGCGGGCCGGGCCGGTCGGCGCCGGTTCGCCAGCGGACATCCACCCCTACGTCGTCAGCGAGATCCGGTAGATCCGCACGGAGCACTTCGCGATGCCCGCACCTGTGAGGTACCGCTCCACGGCCGCGGTGTACGACGACGGCGGGGCGGACCGAGGCAGCACCCGGGCGCGTGGCAACCGCAACGCGCCCCCGGCCCCAAGCCCGGTCACTGGTTCGATCGTCACGCTGTCCCCGCGTCCCCGACGCTGCCGCAGTAAGTACGTACACCTCTCCCTGAGGCCGGAATGCCCCGCCGCAGGTCGCGATGATCACCGCAGAGGCTCCGTCGCAGTGGATCCGGCACTCACTACGACAGTCGAAGGGTGAGACCCGCAGACGTGTACGCCGCAGCCCGCCCATGATGTTTCTGGCAAGACCAACAGAATATTTTCCGACACGTAGATAACTTGTCCACGGATCGGCTAAGTTGATCCGTACGTCAGAGGTCACAAGGTGACGGGAGGGGTCGAAACATGAGCGACGAGGATGCGATCCGCGACGAGGACTTCGAGTTCGAGGACGTCGATGACGGCAACGACAGCTTGGCAGCGCACGTCAGCGCCGAAGGCGGGCTGATCGAGACGACACTCGGAGCGCTTCGAGAGGAGCTCGGCTACAAGAAGCTGGGCCGGTGGGTCCTAGAAGAGGTGGAGGAGTACCTCACCAGCCAGAAGCTGGGCTTCTTCCCCGTCTGGAAGCTGCGGCCCGAGGCGAACACTGAGCCTCGCAAGGAGCAACGGCTGTGGGTGTACGCCCTCGACGGCAGCACCCGCGCTCAGGTCATCACCGCCGTTCTCCACCCCGAGGACCACGACGTCTTCGCAGCCCTCGATGGGCTGGTGGCCGGCCGTCACCAGGCACTGCTTCCCCAGCAGAAACTGGATCTCATCCGAGAGATCGCCAACTCCTGATCCCGAAGCGGTCAGGGCCTCAGCGGTCACGCCCGACGGGGCCCTGGCGATGTACGACGCCAATCGCCGCTGCGGTTCGAGAGTGGAAGTCAGCGGGCGCGGTTCCACCAATCCACGCTCTTCAGCGCCAGCACCTTCTTTTCCAGGGCCTCGGCCGCCTCACCGCTCTCGGTGACAGCCCAGCAGACATGAACGTCTGCCCAAGCCAGTGCCGCCTTGCCCCATTCAGTCGCCCGCATCGGCCGTCCGCATTCCGCCTCCACCAGGCGCTCGCGCAGCCATTCGGGGTCAGCCAACGCCTTGTCGAACACCGCCTCGCCGAGCCCGGATGCCAGCGCCTTACCGCTGGTGTAGCGCCGCAGCCGACCTCGCAGCCCTTCTCCCTTGCGTTCACCTGCCCTACCGGCATAGACGAGCGGGCCGGACGGGCCCCGCCTGGCGAGGTAGACGCCCGGCACCCGCGGTACCTCCGCTCTGGCCAGGGGCACCCATTGCGACCACGAAGCCAGGGCCGGCATTTCCTGATCGAGCCCGTCGGGTTCCTCGCAGAGCTCGAAGATGTCGGGCTCGCGAGGGCCGGGCACCCTGGCCCTGGATGCGTCATAGACCTTGGTGCTTCTCGAGGAGTACGCATCACGCGGCGTCCAGACCAGCAACCCCACGGGCGGACCGACAGGTTCCAAACCCGCGCCGGAAATCTGCTGCCAGGTCCTGAAGTGGCGGGGCAGGGTCTCGCGGGTGAACTCCGGCAGCCGATCAGGCTCCGGCACGGCTTCGGGATCTGCGAAGTACGGCTCGCCGAAAAGGTCGTAGCCCACGGGCTCGGGCATTGCAGTCCTCTCATCGGCGGTACGGGGCCAGGACCACACTACCGAGTCCGGGGAGTACCCGAGGTCTTGGCAGAGCGTCACGCAGCGGTACATATCCGTTCGCCGTAGCCATAGGAGAACAGGGCCGTGATCCCCGCGGGTTCAAGGAAACCGAAGGCCCTTCAGCCTGAACCCACGGGTCCACCGGTGTACTTCAGGTCGGTGCATCCGTGGGTTCGGTTGGAACACGAGGACGTTGTGCGAGCCGAAGAGCTTCGGCCGTGACATCGGCATCGACCTGTGCCGGTGTTCTGTCGCCGTATTCGAGGATGTCATACTCGTCGTCCAACTCGGCGAGTCGTTCAGCCAGGGGCAGCTCGTGCCCGAAGCGCTGGTGGATCCGGAAGGCCAGCTCCCGTGGTGTCAGCTCGCCGGCCAGCATCCGGGAGGCAAGTGCCCGTGCGGCGGCTTCCTGTCCGGCATCGCTGCCCACCGGGTAGAAGGTGAGACCCAGTTCGTCGAGTGCGGGGGGAAGCAGGTCGGGGACGTCGTAGTTCGCCTCGGCGCGCGTGCATGCGGCCAAGATCCTCAGGGCAGGGCTGTCGAGGCCGGCAACCAGTGCCTCACAGGCAGCGGTGACGACGTCGGTTGCGCGGATCTCGCCCATGCTCCAGAGCACGGCGCAGTCCTGAAGCTTGCGGGCTGCTGGAGCGGTCGACGGCATGGGTCCATGATCTCGTCGCGGGGTTAAGCAGGTCGAGCGGGTTTCACTGCGATGCCTGCTCGGCAGATTCTCCCAGAAGCGCGCGCTGAGTCCGCGTAGCGGATGGCGGTCTGGGCGGGCTGCACTCCTGAACCTCCAGGGCGTGACCAGTTCCACGTCCCGGGACGTTCGGCCCACAGGCCCGGCGCCAGCCGGCGGTCGGGATCCCTGCCTCAGTCGCGGCTGAAGCCGTAGGCGCGCTCCACCCGCGCGATTTCCACGCTGTACGAGGAGTACCAGCGTTCACGTCCGAGCCGCTGTGCTTCGAGATGTTCGGGGTGAGCCTTCCATGCCGCTATCGATGCATCGTCTGCGTAGTAGATGACGATGAGGTCCCGGCCGTCCTCGTCCGTCAGCGACTCGCGGCCGAGATAGCCGGGCTGCGCCTCCCCGAGTTCGGCCATGCGCTCGCTCATCGCTGCGTAACCTTCGAGATCCGCGGTCGGCCGGGTGGTGATGATGACTGCGTAGTACGGCGGTTCGGGGCGGACGAACGAGGTGGTCATGCGGGAAGCCCTCCGTCGGTAAGGAGCATATGCTGCCAAGGCTACTGACGTGATTCTTCGGTGGCCACCGCGTTGGATGACGAACAGTTGGTGCAGTAGGTAGCAGATCAGGGCGCCGGCGATGCCGACAAAAGCGAGGAAGCGCTCGGCCTTGCGGTCGTTGCGGCGGTGCAGGCGCCGGCATCCGTTCAACCAAATTCGGTCATTCCCGTCCCTGTGACAGCGGGGACACCGTTTGCGTCAGGACAGCCGCGGTGGCTGGCCGCCGACTTCAACCGCGGTCACAAGCAGCGCAACACCGTCGAGAGGTGCATCAACCTCTTGAAGCAGTGGCGAGGCATCGCCACCCGCTACGAGAAGACCGCGACCATCCACCTGGCCGGACTCCAGATCGCGAGCATCTGCCTCTGGTCCGCTCGGTGATCAAACGAGACTGCCTAGCGGCTGGCAGCGGCCGTGGGACGCTTGCGGTACTGCCCCGGCGGGATGCCGTACTCGCGCTTGAACGCCTTGGCGAAGGCGCACTCCGAGGTGTGGCCCGCGCGTTGCGCCAGGACGCGCAGCGGCGTGTCGCCCGAGCGCAGCAGTCGGCCCGCCGCCGTCATGCGCAGCTACGTCAGGCATGCCAGGGGCGATGTGCCCACCAGGGCGGTGAAGTGCCGCGCGAATGCGGCCCTGGACAGGCCGCCACGGGAGGCCGGCCGCATGCAGTACCGACCCGGCCTCGTCGCCAAGACCGGCCTCGACTTCCAACCACCGCAAGCCCAGCCACCGAAGATCTTTACCGGCGCACCTGCCGCGGTCGCCGGCCGGAAGGTGGCACGTCATCGCGGAGGTGAAGGGGGTCCCCCCGATTACTTACAGGCAGAAGGTCGCCCACGGCTGGGATTTCATCAACTGGTGGTGTACATAAGTCACTTGTTGCGTCTTCAGGATCGCAACAGGCGGTGATCGCGGTAACGTCAGTCGCTCTTCCTGCGATCGCCGACCCCCCTCATGCACAGCGAAAGGCACATGTATGGCGAACAACCGCAGGATGCGCTACGGCGGACAGATGCTGGCGCTCTCAGCGGCTGCCTTGGGCATGGTCGCGGCGATAGCCGTTCCGGCTTCGGCGGATGACCAGCCTGCCCGGGCACAGCTCATAGCCGACTGCGACTCGGGGGAAGGGAAGTGCACCTTCAACGACCCGCAGTTGGGACAGGCGTATCTCGGAGATTTCCACCGGGTCTCCGACTCGCTCTACAACTGCAGCACCTCGCCTGCCACCCAGTCGATGACCTGGTCCGACACGGTCGGTGCCACGGACTCGGCGGGCGTAGCCGTGACCGCCGGCGGCAAGATAGCGGGAATCATCGACCTCAGCGTGACGGCGACGTACAGCCACACCTGGTCGAGCACGCACTCGGAGACCAGCTCCGTCAACATGACCGTGAAACCCGGTGAAGTCGGCTGGATCTCCCGTGCGCAGGTGATGCAGACCGTCTCCGGCACATGGCAGACCCACTACGACGACCGGAAGTGGGATCACTACTTCTGGTTCGTCCCCGACGTCATCACCGGCCCTGCCCCTAACGGGACTGACGGCCAGAGCAATGCGGTGGTCGTCAAGTCCAGGAAGATGACCGCTGAGGAGAAGCGGTCCTGCTCCAGCCGCTCCGGTAAGGCCAAGACGTTCGTCGTCCAAGGCTGATCCACCGATCGCGCGCCTGGCTGCCTCGTGGTCCGCACACCCGCGAGGCAGCCGGGGCAGCACAGCAAGGGCGGTCAGCGCCGGTGCAGAGTGTTCAGGAGATGGCGTGGCCCGGGTTCGTCGAGCGTCGGGCTGGTGACCTCAGCCTCCGCGTTCCGGTAGCGCCGGGTGAGAGTGACGGCGCGGTCACCGCCGGTGCCGCGGACCGTGCTCATCTCGCCGTGCGCGTCTACTCTGCACGTCGCGCCCTTCTCTATGAGCTCGGGGCATCGGGGTGTCGGCGTAAGCGGCGAGCGCACCGTGAGGTCCACGTATGTGTACTCGTCCTGCCGGACGGGGCGGTATTCGACGTGGAAGTAGGCGGGGCCGACCTCGGCACGGGACACCTGCGTGCCAGGCGGCGCAACGCCCAGGTACAGCAGCTCCGGGTGCTCCCGGTACCGCGCGACCTCCGCCTCGTGCTGGCGCTGCCGCGACTGCGCCGGGCCGACGAAGCCCCCGAAGGCCACCCCGGCCGCCAGCGCGGCCACCGCCCCCAGCCGTACCCACCGGCTCGGCACGAAGAGCGCCGCGGCCACGGCGTACGGTGCCCCCGTCAGCGCGATCCGGGTACCGGCGCTCCCCAGGTCGACGCCCCCACCGTAGGCGGGACGCCGACCTGGCCGTCGCCGACCGCGCCTACATCGGGGCCGGCTCCTGGGTGACCACGCCGATCAGACGGCTTCGTCACCAAGACCTCACCCGGACCCAACAGAGGATCAACCGGGCACTGTGAGCGGCGCGCGCACCAGTCGAACGAAGCTTCGCGAGACATGTGGTGCTCCCGGGCCGATAGTCCGGGTACACCTTGAGACTAGGACTCCACCGCCTTCAACGGCCCGTACACCAGGTAGAATCAGCGTTCGCCCGCTTGGCAACCGCCCGCCCAGCCCTCCCCGGCGCCCGACCACGCCCGTACGTAGCAGCCTCGTACGACTTCCCCCAGGACCTGACGGACGCCGAGGACGAACTCACCCAGGTCCGCACTGGCCCTGGTCGGCCGAACCGCTGGACGCGTGGGAGACCCACGAGAACGCCTGTCGGCAGTCGTCCCGGCCCGCCTCCCCCGCGGGCTTGTCACCGGTGAGGTTGACGCTGCCATCGACGGTGTCGGGGACTCAGTAGTGGGCCGCCGCGGCTCATCGCTGGGGGCCCGGTCCGGTTTCGGCCGATCGGCGGCGGTTGCCGTGCCAGTCCAGTATCAGGACCGTGGCGTCGTCCTTGAGGTTGCCATGGCAGGCGTCAAGCACCGCGGTGGTCAGGCTTCGTACGGCTTCTCTTGGATGCAGCGGGCGGGTGTCCTGCACGACCGAGGCCAGGTCGACGGCTGCGGCACCGCGCTCCTGCATTCCGTCGGTGAGCAGGATCAGGCGGTCTCCTGGACGCAGTTGCAGTTCCTGTAGGCGGTAGGAGGTGGGTGCCGCCACACCGAACGGCAGGTTGACGGCGAGTTTGACCTCCTCGACGATGCCGTCGCGCAGCCGCAGTGGCCAGGGATGACCGGCGTTGACCAGTTCGCACAGGCCTGTTTCGAGGTCGACACACAGCAACTGCCCGGTGGCCAGGCCGCGGCTGTGGCTCAGCAGCGCCTGGTGGGCGTGGTGGGCTTGCTTGAGGGCGTCACATCCACTGCGGCGGGCCCGCCGCAGTGCACCGACCAGCAAGGTGGCCAGCAGAGCGGAGTTCGTGTCGTGGCCCATGGCGTCGGTGATGGACAGGTGCAGGGTGTCGCGGTCGAGGGTGTAGTCGTAGGTGTCGCCACCGATGTCGTCGGCCGGGATCAGCCCGGCGGCGAGGGTGAACTGGTCCGCCTGGCAGCAGGGGGCCGAGGGAAGCAGTTGGTGCTGGATCTCCGCGGCCAGGCTGGTCTCGGTGGTGCGCCGGCCCAGGTGGTACAGATCGGTGAAGCGGCGGTCCGTGACGATGATGTAGGCGAGCGCGTGTGCCGCGTCGCGGACCTGTCGGAGCACGGTGTCGTCGGCGGACTGCAGGGTCACCTCCAGGACGCCGATGCAGTCACCGCGGTTGGTGACCGGCGTGATGACCCGCCGTCCGCCCTGGCCGTCCGGTTCCACATGCTGGCGCTGACTCTGCAGAACGCTGTCGTAGACGCTGCCCTGCAGGTCGATCGGCTCGGCATGGTCCGCGACATCACCGTCGGCCGCGGCGAGCCGTACCAGCCGCTGACCGATGAGGTCGACGAACAGGAAGGACACACGCTCCGCACCGAATCGCTTTTGCAGGTCGTTTGCTATCACGTCGACGGACTCACCGGGCGGCGCCGCCTCCGCAGCGGCCAGCAACTCGCCCAGTTCCAGATCTCCACCCTCCACGGCAACCTCCCATCGGCTGCCGAAACTTCTTCCCCGAGTCTCCGCGACATCACCCAAAGTCCCAGTCGACACGCCCGTGGTGCCGCGCAGTTGCAGTGCCTGCGCGCTGGCCCCCGCTCACCGCAGCAAGAGCGGCGTCCAGATAGCCGGGGGGCCACAGCACCACGGCGTTGAGGACCAGGCCGAGCGCCCCATGCGGGTCCTCCTGCCCCCGTCCGGTACGCCTGCATGATCTGCCCGCGCTTGCCGTGGCAGGTTCCGGGGCCGGCGATGGACGAGGCAGGGGCAGGAGAGGGGGCAGAGGGAGCAAGGGGGCCGTCCTCCAAGCGTCGCCACAACAAACCGCCTTCTGCAGGGGACGTTTCCGCATGGTCGGCTATCCGGGACCTGTGATGCGGCTGTGACCCGGAACTGTGGCCTCCACCACGGTCGGGTGTCCCGGGTCCTGATGAGCTGGCCCGATGCGCAGAGCCGTCCCCCTCTTACTGATCCTCGCCTCAGGCCTCGCCCTCGCGGCGTGCGGGCAGCAGACCGAGCCGACCGAGTCCGAAGCGCGGCCCACCTCGTCGGACGACCCGAGGTACCTGCCGCTGGCCGCGTACGACATGTCCGACGACGACGGCCGCACGGTCGCCAGGGCCCGGTGGGCGCTCGCCAAGGAGTGCATGACCCGCCTCGGGTTCGGCAGCCTGAAGAACCTCGTCACCGACCCCGAACCCGCTTGGCCCCAACGCCCCTCCGGCACGGGCGTGTTCACGGCCGTTGCGTACTACTCGGACGACTTCCGCTACGGTATCCAGGACCCCGAGCAGGCCGCGCGGTACGGCTATGAGGCGGCGCGGGCCGAGTACGAACGCCGTTACTCGAAGAAGAAGTGGTCCCTCTCCGAATACCTCGCGCTCACCGGCCAGTTCGTCGGGGACGATCCGAAGACCGTTCACGGCCACCGCATCCCGGAGCGCGGCTGTCTCGGCGAGGCGGACCGTGCGATCTTCGGGGCGAACCTGCAGGACCGGAAGGATCCTGTCCTGGAACTGGAGACCAAGAGCCTCCAGCAGGGCATGCGGGACCCCGTCTGGAACAAGGCGGACAAGGCGTGGTCGGCCTGCATGCGGAAAGCGGGCTACCACTACGCCACCCCTGACGACGCCGAGACCGGCCGCGACCGCGAGGAACTCGAGGAAAGGCTGAACGGTCCGCAGTACGACCCCAACGAGCCGTCGGCCCTCGAGAAGAAGACCGCGACCGCCGACGCCCGCTGCAAGCAGCAGACCGGTTACGTCCACACTGCGCACGCCGTCGACGTACGCATCCAGGTACAGCTCATCGCCAAGAACCGGACGAAGCTGGAGGAGGAGCGCCGCTGGAACCGCAACGCGGTCCGAAAAGCCCACGACATCCTTGAGGACCGGTCGTGAAACCAGCCCGAGTTCGGAGCTGAGTCCCGCTCCCCCATGCTGTCGGGGCGTGTCTCGGAAGTGTTCTGGGTTGGCTCGCGTGAGCGTGCGGGGGCGGAGTTGTCGGTATGTGGGACCGGCCGAGCCGCAAGCTGCGATCCGGCCGGGCAGTGACGGCTGCCCGATCGGCTCGGCGGCTGACTTCGGCAGATGGATCGGGGAGCGATCGGCGGCCGAGTCGGCCGAGCCGTTCACCTTCGTGGTCGACACGGAGGGCGTGCTTCGGCCGGCGCCACGACGAAGCGAGCATGTGGGCTGCGCCGGCGGAGGACCGGTCCTGAACGCTGGCGAGATCGGCTTCATGTGACGCCACGGCGGGCGGAGCCGAGTCCTCGTCGCCGACCAGGACTCGCGAGCGGTCGTGCTTCGGGACGGCATGGGCCTGTAGTGCGGTCCGTACCGCCGGTGTGGCCGCCGATGGCGAGGACCGTCTTCGTCCTCGTGCCGGCCACGGATTCGCTCTTTACCTGAGTCCGCTGAGCATGACGCCGCGGATGTAGTACTTCTGCAGCAGGAGGAAGAGGATCAGGACCGGCAGGATGCTCAGGACGAGGCCGGCCATGACGATGGGCATCGTGCGGGTCGGGTCGACGTAGTCCTGCAGGAGCTGGATGCCGACGGGCAGGGTCATCACGTCCGGGTTGGCGGTCGAGACGAGCAGCGCCCAGATGTACTCGTTCCAGGCGTCGACGAAGGTCAGCAGCGCGAGCGTCACCACGACCGGCTTGGTCTGGGGCACCACGATCCGCCACCATACGGCGAACTCGCCGGCGCCGTCGATGCGCGCGGCCTCGAGGACCTCGTCCGGGATCGAGACCATGAACTGGCGCATCAGGAAGATCCCGAAGCCGTTGACGAGGAACGGCATGGCGAGCGCCGCGATGCTGACGGTCAGGCCCGCGCCGCCGCGCCCGAACAGGTCGTTGCCGCCGGCCAGCGGCCAGTGCACCAGGATCAGGAAGCGCGGGATGAAGAAGAGGAACGGGGGGAACATCATCGTCGACAGCACCAGGCGGAAGATGAAGTCCCGGCCGGGAAAGCGGAGTTTGGCGAGGGCGTAGCCGGCGAGTGACGACGTGAGCAGCACCGATCCGGTGATCATCGCGGTGGCGATGACGCTGTTGCGGAAGAGCACCGGCAGATCGAGCTGGTCGATCGCCGACCGGTAGTTGGACAGGTCGAACGCTTGGGGCAGGAACCGGTACGGCAGCGTGCCGGACTCACCGGGCCCTTTGAAGGACGTCATCACCATGTCGAGGAACGGCACCACGGTGAGCACGGCGCCGGTCACGACCACCAGATACGACAGCCACGGGAAACGGCGGCGGATCATGCGGCCTCCCCCTTGCGCCGGAAGATCCACAACTGCACCAGGGTGACCACGAGGACCACCGCGAACAGCACGAAGGCGGCGGCGCTCGCGGTGCCCCAGTCGCCGTAGCTGAAGGCCTGCCGGTACATCTCCAGCGCGGCCACGTTGGTCGCGTCACCCGGCCCGCCCTTGGTCATCACGATGATCAGCGCGAACGACTGCAGGCCGGTGAGGAACTGGGTGATGCACACGAACAGCAGGGACGGCCGCAGGAGCGGCAGTGTGATCTTGAAGAAGACGGTGACGGGCCCGGCGCCGTCGAGCTCGGCGGCCTCGTGGTACGACTCGGGAATGGACTTCAGCCCGGCGGTCAGGATGAGGATCGCCGTGCCGACCGAGGCCCAGGCCTGTACGACCACGACCGAGGGCAGCGCGGTGTCCGGGTCCTGCAGGAACGCCACCGAGCCGAGACCGAGGGCGTTGAGGACGCCGTTGACGAGCCCGCCCGGCTCGTACATGTACTTCCATACGTTGCCGACGGCGACGACGGTCGTGACGATCGGCAGGAAGTACAGGGTGCGCCACAGCCCCTGGAACCGCAGCTTGTCGATGCAGGTGGCGACGAGCACGGAGCCGGCGAGCGCGAGGGCCACGGTGCCGAGGGCGAACAGCAGCGTATTGGTGAGGATCGGCGCCAGGAACGTCGATCCGTCCGCGAAGAGGCCGGTGAAGTTGTCCAGGCCGACCGGATCGATGTCGCCGAGGTCGAACCCGGCCCAGCTGGACATCGACAGCAGCAGCGCGAAGCCGAGCGGCAGGATGAGGAAGACCGCGAAGAACAGCAGCGCCGGCGCCAGGAAGAGATAGGCGACGACGGCCTGGCGCCGCCGTCGCCGGGTCCGGCTTCGGCCGTCGGCGGCGGGCCCGGCGGACGGCGCGCTGGGCGCCCGCACCGTCGTCTCCGGGGTCAGGGCGTTCACCATGAGCGCGACACCTCCTGATCGACCTGCCGGCGGATGGTGCGCAGCGTCTCGTCGACCGGCTGCTGACCGGTCCACAACGCCTCGATGTTCTTGCGCAGCAGCGACTTGGCCCGCTGCGCGCCCGGCACGTTCGGTTCCGGCACCGCGTACGCCAGCGCGTCCAGGAACGGGCGCAGGTTCGGATCGCTGCCCGCGCCCAGGAGCGTCCGCATGTCGTCGGCGCGGCCGGTCAGAGAACCGACCGACACCTGCAGGGAACTCATCCGGGTCGCTGTCGCGCCCCTCTCGGCGCTGTTCACGCTCACCTTCTCGGTGTTGAGCCAGCGCAGGAACTCCCAGGCCTCGCGCGGGTGCTCACTGGCCGTGTTGACCCCCAGCATGAAGCCGGTGGAGAGCGTGGCGCGCTTGTCGTCCGTCTCGGGGACGGGCACGGGCGCGACGCCGACATCGCGGTAGTCCTTGCCCATCTGGGCCTTCAGGCTCCCGGTCCACCAGCCGGCGCTGACCACCATGGCCACCTGCCCGGACGCGAACGCCTTGTAGACGTTGACGCCGGGTGCGCTCGCACCTTTGGTGACGAGGCGGTGCTCCAGATCGAACACGGCCCGGCCGGCCGGCGAGTCGATGGCGGTGCTCCTGCCGTCCGCGGAGACGAACGTTCCGCCGGCGGCGTTGAGCAGTGCAAGGGTCTGCCCGACGGTGGTGGAGTCGTCGTAGGTCGACAGCCCGAAGCCCTGGACCAGCGTGTTGCCGTACCGGTCCCGCCTGGCGGTGCGGTAGGCCGTCTCCTCCAGCTCCCGCCAGGTGCGCGGGGGCCCGATGATGCCGGCCTCGCGCAGCAGCCGCTTGTTGTAGTAGAGGGCGTACGTCTGCACCTCGGTGGGGTAGCCGTAGACCTTGCCGCCCACCGACGAGGAGCCGACCGCGGCCTCGCCGTAGCCGCTCCTGATCTCCTCGGCGTGCTCGGACGGAGCGGGCCGCAGGACGCCGGCCCGGACGAGCTGGCCGTTCCACAGGCAGTACGGGTGGATGATGTCGGCGCCCTGGCCCGCGGCCTGACGGACCATGAACGTGGTCAGCAGGTCCGTGAACTCGACGGCCTTCGTCCGCACCCTGACCCGGTCGTGCGTGGCGTTCCACTCGTCGACCGGGCCCTGCAGGGCCTCCTTGAGCTCCCCGCTCGCATAGTGGGAGAGCAGGGTGAGGACGATCGGATCCCCGGGCCGCCCGGTGCCCTGGTGCGGTGCGGCGCATCCGGAGGCGAGCAGCGCCGAGGGCAGCGCGAGCGCGAAGTGACGGCGGCTCAGGCCACCGGTGCGGCGTGCCGGCGTCATCGGGCGGTCTCCCGGCGCATCACGCGGAACACCCGGGTCGTGGTGAAACCGGCCTTGCGGTACAGGTGGCCCGCCGGGGACCGCTCGCCGGTCCACAGGAACCACGCGGAGTGCGCACCGCGCGCCCGCATCCGCTCCAGGACCAGGTGGAGCAGGACCTTGCCGAGTCCGGTGCCGCGCATCTCCTCCAGCACACCGAACGGCCCGAACCGCTCGTCCACGGACTCGTACGCGCCGTGCATCGCCCAGCCGACCAGGCGGCCCGAAGGGTCCCGGGCGATGACGATCCGGTCGAGCGGCGTGCCCGCGGACAGACACTCCCGGATCGCGCGCGCCCAGTCCGGGGTGAAGTGGTTCCCGGCGAGCGCGACCAGGTGCACCAGCTCGTCGTCGGACGGGGTGGCGAAGCGGTAGCCCTGCGCCGTCAATGCGTCCAAGCGGCACGCGACATCCTCCGGGAAGCGATAGCCGACCAGGCCGCGGTCCATCGCGGCTGCCTCGTACAGCGTGCGAAAGCCCAGGGACTCGAGGAGTCCGGCCGCTTCCGGGTACGCCTCGGCGTCCAGGCCGGGGAGGATGTAGTTCGGGGTGTACGCGGAGAAGTCCACCCGGGTGCGGCCGTGGCTGTGCAGCCAGTCGAGGGCGTCGGTCAGCAGCCGGCGGCCGAGGCCGCGACCGCGGGCGGCGGGGTCGGCGAAGAAGAACGGGATCCAGCCCCGCTCCGGTTCCAGGTCGGTGCCGGTCATCGGCGTCAGGCGGCGCACCGCGTAGGCGGCGCCGACGACCCGGTCGCCGTCGACGGCGACCCGAAGCCCCTCCGGATCGAAGTTGGCGTCGAGCAGCACCAGGGAGCGGAAGCGGTCCGGGGTGATGGGGTCGGCCGGCGTACTCCGGTGCCACGTCTCCACCAACCGGGGGCCGTCGCCCGCGCGAAAGCCACGAATCCGGGCCCGGGGTCTGGTCGTGCGATCGGTCATCGACGGGGTTGTCCTTCCAGACGCAGGTCGCGGACGGCCCCGAACGTCGCCCGCAGCGCTGCCTCGTTCTGGTCCGGGGTGCGCTGCGCCACGGCGATCAGGGCGCAGTCCACGACGACGAGTCGGGCGACGCGGCCGGCAGTGGCCGACGCGGCGCGGCGGCGGGCCGGGCCGAGGACCATGACGGTCTCTGGCACGGTCCTCGAGTTGGAGCCGGTCGAGGTCGATGTTCCCGATGGTGTCCGTGACCGCGCGGGCGTCCGCGCAAGCGGTCTTGCCGACCGGTTCGCGGAAAGTGTCGTCCGGGCCGATGCCGGTGCCGGGCACGGGCGGGTGCCGCTCCCGGGCGGCCTTGTGGGCGAGGCCGGTGGCCAGGGCCATCCGCGGCCCGGGGCGGCCACGGCGGCCGATGGCGCGGCTGGACCGGACCACCGTCGTCTCGGAGGTGTCGCGGGCCGCGGCCGGCTCGGTGACGGTCCGCCCGACTGCCTGCTCCTTTCAGGGGCAGAGCAGCAGCTCGCAGCGGTGGGGCAGGAGGTGTCAGGGGTAGAGCAGCACGTCGTCGCCGGCCCACCGGCCGGGCGGCGCCGGCGGATCGCACAGGGGCAGCGGGTCGTCGCCCGCGTCGACGGCTCGCCGCAACCGGTCGGACCCCCACAGCAGGTCGATGAAGTGCCGGTGGCCGGTCCCCTCCACGCCGCCGTCCGCGGTCCGCCAGGCGAAGTCGTCCGGGTACAGCCGCCGCAGCGTGATGAGCATCGCGACGGCGGTACGTACGGGAGCGAACACCTCGGGGTCGGTGATGTGGAGCTGGACCCCGCGCAGCAGCCGTCCGGCGTGTTTGTGGAAGGTCGGTACGTATCGCAGATCACGGAAGCGCACTCCGGGCAGGGCGAGTTCGGCGAGCGAGGGCGCGAACCGAGCGTCGATGTACGGGCCCCCGACGATCTCGAAGGGCTGCGTGGTGCCACGGCCCTCCGAGAGATTCGTGCCCTCGAACAGGCAGGTGCCGGGGTAGCAGGTGGCAGTAGCGGGCGTCGGAATGTTCGGCGAGGGCGCAACCCACGGCAGGCCGGTGGCGTCCGCGTCCGTGGCGCGCTCCCAGCCGACAGCCTCGATCACCGTCAAGTCTGCCGTATGGCCCGCGACTTGGGGCACAGCAGAGGCGTTGAGGTGCCGGGCGAGTTCACCGCAGGTGAGGCCGTGCCGGACGGGTATCGGGGCGCGCCCGACGAAGCTGGCCCACGCCGGGTCGAGCACCGGACCCTCGCTGACGAGTCCTCCGAGGGGATTCGGCCGGTCGGCGACCACGAACCGTACGCCCGTACGGGCCGCCGAGACCATCAGGTCAAACATGGTCCACACGTAGGTGTAGAACCTGGCCCCGATGTCCTGCAGGTCGTACACCAGGGCGTCGACGCCAGTGTGGAGCAGCAGTTCATCGAGGCGCTCGCCGCTGCACCGGTATGTGTCGTGGACCGGCAGGCCGGTGGTGGGGTCCGCCTGAGCGGCCTCGCTCTCGCCGGCCTGGCCGGTCCCGTGCAGCCCGTGCTCGGGACCGAACAGGGCGACCAGCCGTGCTCCGGCCTCGAGCAGCGCGGACGCGGCCGGGCGCAGGTCGGGGAGGACGCCGGTGTGGTTGGTCACCAGCCCGAGCCGGCCGGGCCCGGCAAGTCCGGGCGACGCGTGCAGCCGTGCGATGCCGGGCGTCACCGCGACGCGGTCGTCCGTGCTCATCCTTTGCCCCCGTCTGCCGGTGACATCTCGAAGCGGCGGTCGGAAACCTACATATTGGCCGGTCTTGGAATTTAGCAGTGATTTATCCGAGTTCGTGCGGAGCGTGGCCGTGAAATCTCTTGCGGCGTCCTGGGCATGAAGGACGACGACAGGGTGCCCTCAGCGTCTGCCACTGATCACCCGTTCGGCGCCGTGTACAGCCGCCCCGGGCGGCACACCGGATCTGTGCGCCAAGGGAGCGGTCCTCCCGCTGCAACGTGGGCGCTGGGCGTGCCGTGGCCGTCTCCGGGCCGGCTGCGGCACACCGTCCGGGAGGCATGGTCCGCCGCCGGTCGATGACGGCGCCTACGGCAGGGAGAGCAGGGCCGCTACTGCGACCACGCTTGACGGCGAACCGGGCTGCCCGGGGCTCGACGCCCGGCGCCCGTGCCGGGTGCGCCACCCGGTTGCCGGCGGTCCAGCCGGGCGGCTTCATGGCCTGTTCGGCCCAGCCCCGGCCGTGGTCGGCGTGCGGCGGTGCGAGGGTGGTGGGAGCCGCGCGGACGGGCGCGGGCGACGGCCCGTACGGGTGACTGGCCGGGGGTGTCCGGTACTCGCCCCGCCCGCGACCGACCGCGGTCGCCACGCACCCGCACTTCCGCAGACGGCAGGGACAAGCCGAAGGAGCCCAAGACCATGACGGACGTAGCGAGCACCGGTCCCGCCCCCGGTGACGACCGGAAAACCCTCACCAACCGGCAGGGCCACCCCGTCTACGACAACCAGAACCAGCGCACCGTCGGCGTCCGCGGGCCGGCCACCCTGGAGAATTACCAGTTCCTGGAGAAGATCAGCCACTTCGACCGGGAGCGCATCCCGGAGCGCGTGGTGCACGCGCGTGGCGTGACCGCGTACGGCTGCTTCGAGGCGTACGGCACCTGGGGCGACGAGCCGGTCAGCCGCTACACCCGCGCGGCGCTGTTCCAGGAGCGCGGCAAGCGCACGGACGTCGCCGTCCGCTTCTCCACCGTCATCGGCGGCCGCGACTCCTCCGAGGCGGCGCGCGACCCGCGCGGCTTCGCGGTGAAGTTCTACACCGAGGACGGCAACTGGGACCTGGTCGGGAACAACCTGGGCGTCTTCTTCATCCGGGACGCCATCAAGTTCCCCGACGTCATCCACGCCCTCAAGCCGGACCCGGTCGACTTCGAGCAGAAGCCCAACCGCATCTTCGACTTCATGTCGCAGACGCCGGAGGCCATGCACATGCTCGTCAACCTGTTCAGCCCGCGCGGCATCCCCGCCGACTACCGCCACATGCAGGGCTTCGGCGTCAACACGTACAAGTGGGTCAACGGCGAAGGCCGCACAGTACTGGTGAAGTACCACTGGATGCCCAGGCAGGGCGTGCGCTCCATGACCGAGGAGGACGCCGCCAACGTCCAGGCCGACGCCCTCGGCCACGCCACCAAGGACCTGTACGAGGCCGTCCAGCGCGGCGAATACCCCGAGTGGGAACTGCTCGTGCAGATCATGGAGGACCACGAGCACCCGGAGCTGGACTTCGACCCGCTGGACGACACCAAGACCTGGCCCGAGCATGACTTCCCGCCCAAGCCGGTGGGCCGGATGGTACTGGACCGGATGCCGGAGAACTTCTTCGCGGAGAACGAGCAGATCTCCTTCGGCACCGGTGTGCTGGTCGACGGACTCGACTTCTCCGACGACAAGATGCTCGTCGGCCGCACCTTCTCCTACAGCGACACCCAGCGCTACCGCGTCGGCCCCAACTACCTCCAGCTCCCCGTCAACCAGGCGAAGAACGCCCGGGTGCGCACCAACCAGCGCGACGGAATGATGGCGTACTACGTCGACGGTGGCGGCGAGAATCCCAGCGTCAACTACGAGCCGTCGATCCGCGGCGGCCTGCGTGAGGCGGAGTACCCCACCCACGACGAGCAGGGCCCGGAGATCCACGGCCGGCTCACCCGCAAGCGGATCCCCCGCACCAACGACTACCAGCAGGCCGGCCAGCGCTACCTGCTGATGGAGCAGTGGGAGCGCGACGACCTGGTGAAGAACCTCGTCAACCTGCTCTCCCAGTGCGACCGGCCCATCCAGGAGCGGATGGTGTGGCACTTCCTGCTGGTGGAGAACGACCTCGGCCTCAAGGTCGGCGAGGGGCTCGGCATCCGTCCCGAGGACGTCGCGGACCTGGAGCCGCTGGCCAGCCAGGAGCTGACGGAGGAGGACAAGATTCGTCTGGCCGGCCTCGGCAAGAACCCGTCCCGGGACGTCGAGGGAATCACCATGACGCACTGTGTCCCCGACGAGCGGCACGTGGTGACCCGCTGACCGGTCGCCGTGCCCGCCTGCGGCGCGGCCGGCTGCCTGTGGCGTACGGGTGTGCAGCGCTTCACGGCCGGGGATGGGCGCGGCGCCATGACGCGCGTGCGTCACCGCCACGGCGTACGGCGACGGAGGCGCAGCGCGGGCGGTGGCGCCCGTAACCGGTCGGCCGCGCCTCCGGGTGACCGCCATCGCCGCGGCCGGGCCCTTCACGGACGGCTTCCCCTCTCCAGGGCCAAGTCCGACGCAGCCGGCGCCCGGGTCTTGGCCACATCCTGCGGACCGACCGGGTCAAGTCGTAGACGTGGGCGATGGGTTGGCTGTCCGGAGACACCGGACCTCGTCCGGGACACCGGCACCGAGCGGCACGCCACCTTCACGGTCGACGCCGCCGCGCTACCCGCCAACGGCGTGTGGAAGCTGCGCGTCACGGCGGGCCCCGGACGCGGGGCGGACGGGGCGCCACCCGTGGCGACGCGGCTTCCCAGCGACTTTGCCTCAGGTGAGGTTGATCCGTCATCTGGATGCGCAGCCTCGACCCGGGGCCGCGGTATCGGCGCCCGACTGGCACGCCGGACGCCGGCACCGCTCACGTCAGGCCGGCGAGGTGACCGCTCGGCCGAGATGCCGGGGGAAGAACCGGACCGCACTGTCCGCCTCGAACCTGGGCAGCTCCTGATCACAACTCCCGTCAGGTCCTGGTGCGATGACGGGTCAACGTTCGTCCAGGCGAGGCGAAGGCGGTGATCATCGTGATACGTTCGGAATCGCCGTACAGCTACTGCGAGTTCGAGGAGGTGAGTCCGATCAACACTGTGACCAGTCGGGGCTCCCTCCTTTGCATGGCCTAGGGAGCGCCCGCGCAAGGCATTCCCGAAAGGCTTGAAACGCTGATGCGCTTCACCTCCCAGACGTCATCGAATGGCGTCACCGAAGTGTTTTTCACCCTTGACGAGATTCCCGGTGTGCTGTGGACGCCGGAAGGCGCCTGCGGCACGCGTCCCCTGATTCTGCTGGGTCACGGCGGCAGGCAGCACAAGACGGCCCCCGGCACCGTGTCCCGCGCGCGCCGCTACGCCGCCGAGGGGTTCGCGGTCGTCGCGATCGACGCGCCCAACCACGGTGACCGGCCCGAGGACGCCGAGTTCGGTCGGATCGCGGCCGAGATGCGGGCCGGCATGGCCGCTGGTGAGAATCCGGGCGCGCTGGTGGCCGGCATGCACAGCTATCTGGCCGGTCAGGCTGTCGCGGAGTGGCAGGCGGTCCTGACCGCGGTCCAGGGCCTCGACCAGGTCGGCGTCGGCCCCGTGGGTTATTGCGGCATGTCGATGGGCTGCGGACTCGGCATCCCGCTCATCGCCGCAGAGCCCCGGATCCGTGCCGCGGTGCTGGGCCTGCTCGGTGTGCACGGGCTGGCCGAGGACGCCGCGCGGATCTCCGTGCCGGTGCAGTTCCTGGTCCAGTGGGACGACCAGATGGTTCCGCGGGACGAGAGCCTGGCGTTGTTCGACGCCTTGGCCTCGACCGAGAAGACGCTGCACGCCAACCCCGGCACGCACGGGGATGTGCCGTCGTTCGAAGTGGACAGCTCGCTGCGGTTCTTCGCCCGGCATCTGAGCTGACGCGAGATCACAGTGCCCGGCGCGCCGGCCGGAGCTCGTTCCCGGCCGGCGCGTTCGGTCCAGGCTGTTCCAGCGGCCTTTCGGTACCAAGCCACCGTCGGGGAGCGACCAGTGGGCGCCTTGACCAACTCCGGGCCGTCCGACTTCTCCGGACGCTGCCTCTGGTCACTTCTCTCTGTGTGCCCCCTACAGTGAAGCCCAATGACACTCCTACATGCCCATGATCATGGGGGCGATGGCCCTCAACTGGTTCTACTGCACGGTTTCGCACGGTCGCTCACCGACTGGGACGCCTCGGCCACCCTGCTCACCGCCGGGCACCGTGTCCTCGCCGTCGACCTTCCCGGCCACGGCCGCTCTCCCGGTGTCTCCCCCTGGACCATCCCCACCGTGGTGCGGCGCATCGCGGACACACTCGACGCGCATGGCGTGCCGGAGGCCGTTGTGGTGGGCCATTCCCTCGGCGGAATGATCGCGGTCGAATACGCCAGGGTGAACCCGAACCGTGCCCGCGCCGCCGTGAATCTCGACGGGTTCTGGTGGGGACGCGAGTACCCCGGCGCGGAACGGGTGAGTGAGATGCTGCTGGCGTCGGCCGGGACCATCGCGCCACCCGAGTACATCGAGGCGCAGGTCGTCAACTCCGCCCGGCTCGGGATTCCCGCCGACCGTGCGGAGGCCGCTGCCCGCGCGGCCGCACGCCCGTTGCCCGACGGCACGTGGCAGACGCTGCCGGAGCGGGCGGAGGCGCTGGATATCCAAGACGAACTCGACAGGCTCGGCGCGCTCGGTGTCACCAAATGGCTGGACGGGGTCGACTGCCCGCTGCTGCTGGTACAGGCCGGCCGACGGCTACCGCCTGCGCCTGGCATGGAGTGGTTCGCCGATTTCAGCACGCGGTTCGCACAAGATGTCTCCGACGAGCTGGCCGTGCTGTCCCGCACCCGGCCGACGATCAGCGTCAACCGTATTGACGCCACCCACCCCATGAACCTGGAAACTCCGGAAGCGGTGGCGACACTCGTCGCCGGGTTCGTTCGAGGGCTGCCCGAGTAAGCGCGGTGAAGACCGCCGCGCGTGGGCGGTCTTCACTTGGGACGCGCAGTCCTCAGCGGGTGGTGAGCATGCCTTCGCGCAGGCGGGCGAGCGTGCGTGACAGGAGGCGGGAGACGTGCATCTGGGACACGCCCAGGCGTTCGCCGATCTGGGCCTGGGTGAGTTCCTCCACGAACCGCATGTGGATGATCTGCCGGTCCCGCTCGTCGAGTTCGGCGATCAGCGGGGCCAGGGCGTGGAAGTCCTCCACCAGTTCCAGCGCTTGGTCTTCGGTACCGATGAAGTCCTGCAGGGCGCTTTCGCCGTCCTCGCTACCGTTGATCGCTGCGTCGAGGGAGGAGGAGTTGTAGCCGTTGGCGGCCAGGCGGGCCTCCCGGACCTCCTCCTCAGGGAGGCACATCAGCTCCGACAGTTCCTTGATCGTGGGGGTACGGCCCAGACGGCTGCGGAGTTCCTCCGTGGCGCGCGCCAGCTGGACGCGGGCTTCCTGCAGTCGGCGCGGCACGTGCACGGCCCAGGTGGTGTCGCGGAAGAACCGCTTGATCTCCCCGATGATGTAGGGGATGGCGAAGGAGGTGAACTCCGCTTCCCTGGAGAGGTCGAACCGGTCGATCGCCTTGATCAGCCCGATCATGCCGACCTGGACGATGTCCTCCATCTCCTCCGGTCCACGGCTGCGGAAGCGGCCCGCCGCGAACCGGACCAGGGACATGTTCATCTCGATCAGCGTGTTGCGGGCGTAGCTGTACTCGGGGGTGCCCTCCTCAAGCAGCGCGAGCTGATCGAAGAACAACCGCGACAGCTCACGGGCATCCTTGGGCGCCACCCGGGTGGGGTCGGCGACCTCCGGCAACTCCTCCGTCTGCGTGCCTGCTGCCGCCGTGCTCATGAGAGCCATGCTGTTCCCCTCCCGCAATCGAGCCAATGCCACTGCCTGCCTGAAACGGCCGACGCCGCACCGCCTACCCCTTCATCCTGCACCCATGTCCGGACCGGCGCACGAATCCTGCCACGCGCACCGGTCAGGGGTGGGCGCGGTGAGAGGGGATATCCGCTCTTCATGAGACCGCTGGCGCGGTTGCGTATTGCTGACCAGTCGTTGACGCAGCAACCTGCGCGGCCGACGGGCGGCACCCGCTCACCCAGCGGCCCCAGCGTGGGTTGCGGCGGCGGGAGGTGAGCTGGATCCGGTCCGCCTGCGCCTTGAACGTGGCTCAGGCAGGCCCGGAGTCTCGCCGAGCCTCGTCGGCGACCTGCCGGCCCGAGTCACGCGCCTGCTCCGTCAGGTGGCTTGTCTGGCCGCGGGCCTCTTCCTGGGTCGCTCGGGCGGCCTGCGCGGCGGTGTCCTTGACCTCCTCAGTGGCGCTCTGCGTGGCCTCCTTGGCGCCTTCCTTCAAGTCCCGCGCGGACTCGAGGGCCGCCTGCTTCACCGGCTCCAACGCCTCCGCGCCGCCTTCCATCAGGCCGGAGGCCGCCTGCTGCTCGGCCTGGGACGCCGGCAGCAGCGAGGACGCCAGCACACCGACTCCGAAGGCGATCAGACCGGCGGCCAACGGGGTGCCCTGGGTCTGCCGCATGGCCTGATCAGGCGCCTGCCTGACCGCTTCGCCCACCTGATCGACGGCGTCGCGCGCGGTGCCGACCGCCTGCCCGGCACCTTCCTGCAGCGAGCCGGCCGCCGACTGGGCACTGCCGGTGACCCCTTGGGCGGCCTGCGACGCGGATCCCATGACCCGCTCACGGATCCCCGAGACCGCGCCCCGCATCCGCTCGGTGCGGCGGCGCACCACACGCCGGGGGCTGGTCCGGTCGGCGAGCCGGTCGACATCGGCGGACAGCCGTTCCCGGGTGGCGTTGATCTCGGCCCTCACTTGGTCGGGTGACGTGCCCATTCGGCATTCTCCTTCATCGAGTCGACGGTCTGCTCGGGCTTGGGGGAGACGGTGCGCATCCGGGTGCGGCCCCGCTGGTACAGGACGGCTGCGACCACGGCCCACACCGCCGTGACGATCAGGGCGGCCCAGCCGCCGTCCATCACGTTCGACAGGCCCAGCACGGCGGCCAGCGAAAGGAACAGGAGCACCATGTAGCCGGCGAACCCGGCGCCGCCGTACATGCCGGCCGCCTTGCCCGCCTTGTTCGCCTCCTGCCTGATTTCCGCCTTGGCCAGCTCGACCTCCTGGCGAAACAGGGTCTGGATGTCCGAGGTCACCACTGACAGCAGTTCGCCCACCGACCTGTCCTCACCGTGCGGAGCCCCGGAGCTCGGGGGGAGGGAAGACACCTCACACCTCCGGAGAGGGGGGAACCGGTGCACCGCTCGGCGCCGTGCCCGCGGACGGCGGAACCGGCGGCTGCGGAGTCTGCGGGATCGTCGGCGGTACTGGCGGCACCGGCGGAGCCTCCTGCACGGGACGGGAGGGGAGGGTCGGTGGGGCCGACTCGTTCAGTGCTTCCGGAGGCACAGTGCCGGCAGAGCGCTGCTGTCCCGTGCCGGAGGCCTGCCCGGCCTTGCCCGCCGCCTTGGCCAGGCGTCCCACCGCCAGCCCTGCCAGCAGGGCGCCTCCCAGAAAGGCACCTGGGCGCCGACGGGCGAAGCCGCGGACATCGGAAAGCACCCCTTCCATTCCCTGCTTCTCCAGGTAGTCGGCGGCCCGGTGCCCTCCGTCAGCCGCCTGGGCAGCGAGGCTGCGGGCAGGCGACTCACCCTGGGCGTTGCCGGCCAGACCGGCCGCGTCGTCTGACCACTGACGCAGCATCCCGGCCGCCCGCCTGACCTGTCCTTCGGCTTCGCCGATCGCGCGGCTCCGCAGCTCTTCGATGACCGTGCCGGCCTGCTGCCGGGCCTCACCGACGACCGTCTTGGCCTGCTCCGCCGCGGTACCCACGACCTGGCCCGCCGCCTGCCTGGCCTGATCAGCCGTAGCCGACGCCTGGGCCTTGGCCGTCTCACCGGTCTGCTGCAGCCTCCCGGGACCGTTCTGTATGGACTCACTCATCAGCTACTCCCTCGGCGTCGAAGTTCTGCTCCATGCCACGCGTCCCCCCGCAGGATTCACCGGCGACGCACTGGTACGCCGCTGTCGGGTCTCACGCTTGAACCTCCACTCAACGCACGAGTAACTACTTAGCCGACAATCACACACAAATGGGAAAAACCATCCCGTATTTCTTTCATTGCCGACCGCGCCGAGCAAGCAAAAGGTGACCGCGAGACCCGCGGCGGGCCGCATGGAAAGGAAGCCCGAGAGGGCCTGACTGCCTCGCAGTTCCCTCGCCGGCTTCCGGCGCCAAGGCCTTGATCTCGTCGTAGCCGGGGCAGATCGCTCACGAGCCAGGGATCAGTGAACAGACGATCTACGTCTGGCCATGCGCACCGGCCTCACCCTGCGGACTGCGGACTGCGGACTACGGAGCGGTGCGGCCGGCGATGATCCCGCCCGGGTCATCGGCCGGCGCGATCAGTGCCGTGACGCATTTGCCGACCGGCTCACGCCGCACCTCGTACGCCTGACTGACGGCAAGGGCGATTTCCAGGCCGTGCCGCCCCACCCGCTGCGGGTCGGTGGCAGCGCCGTCCGGCAGGACCGGATCGCTGTCCCACACCGACACGCGCACCGCGCCCTCACTGATCTGCAGATCGAGCGTGACCGGGCCCGGCGCGTACTTCACCGCGTTCGTCACCAGCTCGCTGACCACCAGCTGCGTCATACCCAGCGCCCGCTGCGACACCGGGAACCCGCGCACGGCCTGCACATCGGCGAGGAAGCTCGTGGCCAGGTGCCGCGCGTCGCCGATACAGGAGGAGTCGCCCCCGTAAGCGGCCGACGCCGACAGCGGACCGCCCCCGGTCTTCTGTCCCTCGTCCCCCACGGCCTGCCCCATGCGCCCGCCCCGTCCCACATGATCGTCACGCGGAATCCACGCTGTGCCCGCGAGCATCGCACGGTCACCTGTCGGCTGCCCCGCACTCGGGGATTCAGCCGGCCCCGCGGAACGCGGTTGACATGAGGGGCAGCGTGCGCTTGCGTGGCGGGCAGGGGCTTCGCAGCAGCGAGGTCCTACGTCAGCAGGCAAGGGAGACGGGATGAGTCAGGCCCACCTGAGCGTCTCCCAGCACACCACCGCTGATCACGTGCGCGTCCTCGCCCCGGCCGGGGAGATCGACCACACCACGGCCGGCACCTTCCGCCAGGCCCTCACCACAGAGGACGGCTGCGTCCGGCACACAGTCATCGACTTCCGGCACGTCACGTTCATGGATTCCAGCGGTATCAACGTTCTCGTCGCCGCGGACAACGCGGCCCGCAACAGCGGCGGCTGGCTGCGCCTGGCTCACACCCCGAGGCCCATGCTCGACCTCCTGCACATCGTCGGCCTCGATGACGTCATTCCTCTGTATCCCACCCTCAACGAGGCTCTCGCACGGGAAGCCGCCGCCTGATCCACGGCTTCCACTCCTGACCGCGGGGCCGCCGCGCTACCGGCGGCCGAGCGCGGCGCCTCCGGCCGACGCGCAACACCGTGGGCATGCCCTGATCCGCGGCTGCGTCGCCGCCCATCCCGCCCGTCCCTCGCCCTCAATCCAGCAGGGACATGAGCGAAAGCGGCCGCGACGGGGCTTCCATCCGGTCGACGAAGCGTTAGGGGACGACTCCCGGTCTGTGCGTGAGCGAGATTTCCGACGGCGCCCCGGCGAGCTGGGCCCATTCGGACGAGTCCGCAGCGCCGACGGATCAGGTGCGGGGAAAGGCGGAACGGCCAGCGTGCGGGCGATCGTGCAGGCGGCCCCACGGCGTCGTTCCGACGCGCAGCCTCGATCAGCGTCTCAGTGACAGCCGTGCGGAAGGACGAAGCCCTCTTTGTCGCCGTACACGAGCACACCCGCCGCCTCATCCAGCGCCAGGCCTCCGGGGACCGCCCCGGGAGCCGTCACGGCGAGATCGGTGCTCCTCAGTCCACTACGAACGTGCCGCCCGCGGCCGTCGCCACGCCCGCCCCGAGGGCGGCTGCCGGCGTCCAGACCGGTGACCAGGGTGCTGCTCGCCCGCACCGCTTCGTCGTGCAGGGCGAGCAGACGGGACACCGCGTCCACGTCGTTGGCCTGGTCGGCGTAGTGGCTGCCAGGCACGCAGGCGCGGGCGATCACGGGTGCTGGGCACGCCCGCATCAAGCCGCCTGGCCAGTCCGACCCCACTCCCCGTCACGCGCCCCGCTGACCGACACCGGCACGCCCGTACGGATGCCGGACGCCTGCGCCCCCGCCGACCTGGACACGTAGCTCGTCGCGCAGGGGCGGACGGCGATGCCGCGCGTTGCCATGCGGATGACCGGTCCGGGGTAGCCGGTGTCGTCGGACAGGGTGTTGCTGCCGCCGCCCGGGGCGAGGGACGCCATCAAGCCTTCGCTGAGTCGCCGACGTTGAGTCCGAACGGGCACAAAGCGCCGTTTCGCAGGGGCCGTTGTGACGCCAGGGACGCGGGCGATTCCGGATTGGCACTGGAGGGTGCCTTCAACCATCATGGAGCTATGACGGGGGTGGAGTTGCCGTGTTCCGGCGGCTGACGGCGAGGGTGGTCTTATTGACCGCGGCGGGATCTGGCTTCGGTCTGGCGCTGTTTCTCTGGGCGCAGGGCCTGGACAGGGCGACCGAGTGGCTGAGCCTGGTAAGTGGTGCGTTGGCAGTCGTCGGTGCTGCCGAACAGCGGGTGCGCGGCATGGTGCACTGGCTTGGGCAGCGCACAGAGCTGCAGCCCGAAGAGGCGGCCGAGCTGCTGGCCGGGGAACTGCGACGGCAGTGGCGGGACTGGGAGGAGTGGCCGGAGAACGGCAACCATGGGCATCTGCCAGTTCGGTGGAGAGTGACCCGGGAGGCGGAACACGCCATGGCCGGGGTGGGCTGGGACGACATCGGGGCCGAGAGCGGTCTGCTGGAGCCGCATCTTCTGGCTGGTGAATACACCGCTGTGCATGAGGCTTTCAGTGAACGACTGCCCCATCGCCGGCTGGTCATCCTGGGCCAAGGCGGCGGCGGTAAGAGCTCGCTGGCCCGGCGGCTCGCGTGCGAGCTGCTGCTCAGGTGGAATCCGGGGGACCGGGTGCCAGTAGTCCTCCCCCTTGAGTCATGGGAACCCGAGAAGGAGGATCTGTACGCCTGGGTGTCCCGGAGGCTGAACCGCGACCACCCCAAGCTGCGAAGACTGTGGTCCTCGCCGCTGGGGAGCGGCGAACCGGTGCCGCTCTCGCGGGAACTGGCCGAGTCCGGTCGGCTGCTGCTTGTCCTCGACGGTCTGGACGAGCTGCCCCGGGCATCGCGAGGCACCGCGCTGCGGAAGATCGGGCAGCTGCGAACGGCGCCGGTCGTCGTGACCAGCCGTACCTCCGAATACCTCCAGGCGGTCGAGGACGCCGGACTTGGGCTGCCCAACGCCGCAGCGGTCGAGCTGTCTCCCGTCGACGTGCCGGCGATCAAGAGGTACCTCGCCAGGACCACATCGCAGTTCCCGCCTGGCCGATGGAACGACGTCTTCGCCCACCTGGACCGGGGTGAGGGCAGCGTGGTGGCTCAGGCCCTGCAGATCCCGCTGATGATCTGGCTGGCCTGCACCGTGTACCAGGAGACCAGCTCGCGCCCGGCCGAGCTGGCCGATCCGGCGGCCTTCCGGAACGCCACGGATGTCGAACACCACCTGATCGACAGCCTCATCGCGGCGGCCTTCGTCCATGCGGAGCGGCACAGTGGACCAGCCACAGTGGGCAGAGCACGGCGCTGGCTGCGGTTCCTGGCCCGCTGGCTCGAGAAGGAAGGCACTTGGGACCTCGACTGGTGGCGGTTGCACAGGGCCGCCACCCGGCCCGCCGACCGGCTCGCCACCAGCCTGCCGGTCGGCCTCGCCGCCGGAATCCCCACCGGGATCATCACCGGTGCCATGGCCGGACAGTGGACCGGGCTCGCCTGCGGCACGGCCATGACCGTCCTGGGCACCCTCCGCGCCTACTCCCCAGCCGTACGTCCCTTCGGGGACCGGCTTCCAGGACCGGTCCTCGGACGCGCCATCGCCCTGATCACCGGGCTGGTCACCGGCCTCCCCGCCGTGCTCCACGGCCGGCTCGCCACCGGCGTCGGGCAGGGCACCTGCGCGGGGATCCTCGCCGGTCTGGCCGCCGGGTTCGTCATCCATCAAGGCCGCGCCGAGCCAACCCGGGTCACCGTCGACCTCCACAGCAACCGCCGGATCATCCTGCGGTCCGTGGGCATCGGAGTGCTCACCGGCCTGCTGTTCGGTGCCGCACTCGGCGCGGCACTCGGCCTGGTCAACGGCCCTCGCACGGGCCTGGTCTTCGCTGCCCTGTCCGTCGCCATGGGGCTGGCCCTGGGCATCGTGGACGGCCTGCACATCTGGATCGACGCCGAGACCAACCTCGCCCAGTCGATCAGCCCGCGCACCGTGCGCCGCGACGACCGCACCGCCGCCCTGGCCCGCGCCCTGGTCGCCGGGCCCTTGGTCGGCGTCGGTAGCGGTCTCACCGCCGCCTTCGCCTACGACCCCGCCATCGGTACCACCCTGGGGTGTGCCATGGCATTCGCGTTCATCACCACCGACCGCATGGTGGGCATCACCGCCACCGCCTGGGGTCGCTTCACCCTTGTACGAGCCTGGCTGGCCCTGCGCCGCCGACTCCCCTGGCATCTCATGAGCTTCCTCGACGATGCCCACACACGCGGGATCCTGCGCCGGTCGGGGACGGCTTATCAGTTCCGTCACCCCAGGCTGCAGCAGCGTCTCGCGGCGCGGGACTCCGCTCTGTGACTCTTTGTGTTCTTCGCCTCCCCCACCTCCGACGATCCCTCTCCCACGGCAGGAAGCCGCTGGTGAACTTCGTGATCTACGCCCACCGAGTGAGCGGCATCCTCGCCCAGCCGTGACGCGAGCTGCTGGCCCCGCCGGCAGATGATCTCCGCAGCGGGTGCTCCTTGAGCCAGGCCCTGAACGACTCACCCACCACGCAACGACCAACCCCCAGGGAGACGGCGCCACTTCATGGGCGTGGGTCGGCGTTTGCCGCCGCAAGGCATCGAGTGGCTCCCAGGTGAGGAGAAGCACGAGAAGAGACGTCTCGTCACCGCGGTCAGCACCCAAGGGCGCACTCGTCCGGCCGCAGTGTGACCGCATGAGCGACGGCATCGGTGGAACCCGCACGAGCGACGTGCGTCCGGCGGGCGGACGCGGAACGGAGCAGGACCATGCCGGTCGATCTCGCGGGGTTCCTCGGGGTGGTGCTGCTCGCCTACCTGGTGCCCGGTCCCGACTTCCTGGTCATCGTGCGGGCCGCGGCGCGGCGTGCCTCGTTCGGCCGGGTGGCCGCCCTCGGCGCGCAGACCGGGCTGTGCGTACACATGTGCGCGGCGGCCCTCGGCCTGTCGGTGATCGCCGCCCGGTCGGCCGCCGCGTTCACCGTCATCAAGCTGGCGGGCGCCGCGTATCTGGTCTACCTCGGTGTACGGGCCCTGCTGGACGCCCGCAACGAAGCCGGCGCCCACCGGGAACGGCCCCCGGCACGCGCGGAGGCGTCACCTGACGGCTCCGAACCGCAGGCACGGCAGGTCACGTCCGCCGAGCACCGGGACAGTTTCACGCAGGGGTTCCTCACCAATGTGCTCAACCCCAAGGCGGCCGTGTTCTTCCTGAGCATCCTGCCGCAGTTCGCCGACCGGGACGGTTCACTGACCGAGCAGGTCTTCCTGCTCGGTGCGCTCGACGTCGTCGTAGGCATCGCCTACTGGCTCGCCCTGGTGGGCGTCGCCGCCCGTCTGCGCACGGTGCTGGGCCGTCCGTCCTGGCGCCGCCGCTGGGAGCGGATCAGCGGCTGTCTCTTCATCGCCATCGGCATCGGGGTGGCCGCGGTCGAGTGAGCGTCCGGCTCCGGGTCCACTGCGGCCGGCCCTCGCGCGCCTCACCGCTGGTGAGAGCCAGTGGTGGCATGGGCAAGCAGGGTGAGCGCGGCCTCTGAGGCGGTTCCCGGTTCGGTGGTGGCCACGACGAGGGCCTGTTCCGGTGAATGCGAGGGGGTGAGTGTCTGCTGGGTGATGGTCAGTGAGCCGATCAAAGGGTGGTGCAGGTCCAGCACGGCGGTGTCACACGCGTGGACGCGGTGATCGGTCCACAGTTCGGCGAATTCGGGGCTCTGCAGAACGAGATGTCCGATGAGGGAGGCGAGCCGCGGGTCGTCCGGATGGCGGCCGGCCACGAGGCGGAGGTGCTCGACCACCGCCTGGGCTTTGCTGTCCCAGTCGGTGTACAGCGCGCGTATGTGCGGGTCGAGAAAGACGAGTTCCGCCGTGTTCGGACGCTCCCGCGGTCTTTCCGGGGCGTTGAAGTCGAGGTGACCGGCGAACAGGGCATGGCCCAGGCCGTTCCAGGCCAGCACGTCACCGCGGCGCCCCGTCACCACGGCCGGTACGTCGTCCATCGTGCGCAACAGCTGACGCATCGCCGGTGTGACGCGTTCCGGTGTTTCCTGGGGCGCGGCGGTGCGCCGCTTGGGCGCCCGGGCCAGATCGGCCATGTGGGCCGTCTCGTGGTCGTCCAGTTGCAGAGCACGCGCGATCGCGTCCAGGACTTCGGGGGAGGCATTGAGGGAGTGGCCCTGTTCCAGGCGGCTGTAGTACGAGGCGCTGACCCCGGCGAGCAGGGCTATCTCCTCGCGGCGCAGGCCGGGCACCCGCCGTCGCTCACCATAGGTCGCCAGACCGATGTCCTCCGGGCGCAGGCGGGCCCGGCGTGCCCGAAGGAACTCACCGAGGTCGGCGTAGACGTGCATGGCCGCCAGTATGCACGGGGGTCTGCTGCCCAGCCTCACCCTGCCGGGGATAGGCAGCGCAGGGTGTGGCTGACCAGGCACAGGCGGCGGAGGGTGGATGGGACAAGCAGTTCGACCGCCCCGTTCGAGGAGATCGTGATGAGTGCCTACCTGGTCATCGACATTCACCCCACCGACGCCGAGGAGATGGGCCGATACAGCGAGGGCGCCATGCCCATCCTCCAGAAGTTCGGTGGCAAGGTGATCGCTTTCGACCCTGCCGCAGTGCCGCTGGAAGGGGATTGGACCCCCACTCAGGTGATTCTGGTCGAGTTCCCCGACAAGGAAGCGATTCAGGCGTACCTCGCCGCCCCCGAGTACCAGCCGTGGAAGAGGATCCGTCAGGCGAGTTCCGTCGGACGCTCGGTTGCCGTCGACTCCGTGTGACACAAGGCCCGCGGTGGCCGCGCGGCCGGTGCGATTCCGGCACGTCCGACCTGCCCCTTTGATCCGAACTGTGGCGTCGTGCCGTAAGGCCGACGCCCGACCATTCCTGTTCATGCTTTCCGAGAGGCCTCCCCATGAAGATCGCTGTTTACGGCGCCACCGGATTCGTCGGCCGATTGGTCAGCGCCGAATTGCGGCGCCGAGACCTCACCCCGGTCCTCGTCGGCCGTGACAAGGACCGTCTGCACGCAGCGGCGAGCGCGAGCGGCGGGACAATGCCGGACATACGGGTCGCCGCGCTCGACGACCCCGCCGCACTCGCCGCGGCGCTCCACGGGATCGACGCCGTCATCAACTGCGCCTCGCCCTTCACCTCCTTGGGAGAGCCCGTGATCCGGGCGGCTGTCACCGCTGGAGCGCACTACGTCGACGTCTCGGGCGAAGAGCTCTACATCAAGGGAGTGCTCGAGCGCCACGCCGAGGCCGCGAAGCGGGTGGGGGTGACCGTCGTGCCGGCTGCCAACAATGACTGCCTCACCGGTGATCTGCTCGGCCATCTGGCGGCCGAAGGTCTCGGCGAAATCGAAACCCTCAGCGTCGCCTTCCGCGCCACCGACGCCGAAGCCTCACGCGGCACCGTCCTCATGGCGCTCACGACCAAGGACACCATGCGCAACGGAGGGCTTGCCTGGAGCCAGGGCACCTACCGCACAGAAGCACGGCCGAGGCGCACCACGGTGCTGTGGCCCGGCGCCGAGGAAGAGGTCCCCGTCGTCCGGTTCGCCATGCCCCCGGCCATCACCATCCCCCGGCATGTGCCCACCCTGCACAGCGAGGGCTTGGCCAGCCCCGAGATCCACGCCCTCTTCGCCGGCGCCACGCAGGAGATGGCGGACAGCATGCCCGTGCGGCAGGGACCCGGCCCCGCAAGCCGGGCCCGTGCCCGATTCACCCTCGTCATCGACGTCACCGCCGTCGACGGCCGCCGGCGCAGGGCCGTACTGCAGGCGCCCGACATGTACGGCACTACGGCGGTCATCGCCGTCGAAGCGGCTCGGCGACTGGTGGCCGACCCGGTTCCCTCCGGGGCCTTGGCACCAGCAGAGGTGTTCGACGCACGTGACTTCCTCGACTACCTCGTCCCCCACGGTCTGACCTGGCACGTCAGCAGCGCGGAGAAGTGACCTTCGCGGGGCGGGGCGGGCCGGTCCGGCCCCGCACCCAACGCGCCTGCGCAGCAGCCGCAGTGAAGCTCGCGGACGTACAGGGGCATCACCGCGAAGGTGGACGAGAGGTGCGGCATCCTCACCCGCCCGTCCGCGCGACCCGGACGGCCGCCCGGCCGTCCGTAAACAGCCGCCGCGAAGGAGGCGCAGGCGTCCGCTCCCCCGCTGCGCGACCTTCCGTGCGGCTGTCTTTCGACAGCGGATTGAGACAACGCCGGGCGGGCCGCGTATCGCTACACAAGGAAAGCGGACGTGCCACGGATGTGGGTGAGGAGGAGTGCCGATGGAATGCGACGGCTCCGCACCGCAGCCGACGCGAGCGTCGGAGCGCCACGCGGCGCAAGAAATCCAGGACTCGTTTCAGCGGATCCTGGACGCCCTTGACGCGGCACGCGCCGAGCTTCACGTGAAGGACGGGTACCAGGGAACGGCAAGCCCGCCGCGATCCTTTGATCATCACGGCGAAGCGGCCGGGAACTACGCCTACGCGGAAACAGCCCGGTCTCCGTCGTCGCCCCCGGAGCCTCCTCCGTACCAGCGGACACAGGTGGTGGGGCCTGGACTCGAAGGCCTGGTTCCCGTCCCTCCACAGGGCGTGCTGCCGTCCGTCGTGGATCCGCCGCGAACGGGTCGCGTACGGCGGGCGGCGCAGGACGCCGTGGTGCAGCCGCTGTGGTCACGCGGCGTGCGACCGGATGCGGTTCCGCCGCCGGAGGCAAGACAGCCACCCATCGCAAGCGGGGGAGGTCCGACGCGGTCCGAGCCGTCGGCAGCCTTGGCGTTCCCGGATGCGCGGCAGGAAAGCGTGCGCCACAGGGCGGACTCGCCTGCGGACATCCCCCGACCGGCCGCCCGGCAGCGCTCGGCACCACGCGAGGCCGGACCCGCCGCCCCTCCCCATCACGCGCCCCCGCGCCCGGAACCCGTCCGCCCGCCCGTGCCGAAGGAGAGCCCAGGACATCGGCGCTTCACCGACCGGCGGCACACCCGGATCGCCGGAGTCTTCGGACTGGGCGCCGTGAGCGGATTGGTCCTTGCCTCTTCGCTGCTCATGAACAAGCCCTCCGCTCCGGCGGTGCCGCCCGCATCCCTGGGGCAACAGGACCGGCCAGTTCCTGACGACCCCACTCCCACGGTCCCGTCCCCGCCCTCCGCGGATCCGGACCAGCCCGTGCCCGGCGACACCTCGCTCCCCGAGATCCCGGGCACCGGGGTACTGCGTCAGGGCGACAGTGGCCATGGGGTGTACGAGTTGCAGGTACGTCTGCTCCAGGTCCCGCAGGTCTACGACGGCGGTGCCATCGACGGCCGCTTCGACACGGAGGTCCGGCAGGCTGTGGCCCGATTCCAGGAGTGGTACGGCGTCCGCGGGGACGAGACCGGCGTCTACGGGGACAACACGCGTTACGCCCTCATGCTGCGCACGAAGTAGTCGCCACCAGCCCTCATGGCTGCCGGGAGAGCCGGGAAGCGACGTGGCACTCGACGGCTGCCGGCGGCGTGGGCCGAGGGTCCTGCGCCGCCGACCAACGGGACAGCGGTGCTGGGCGCGGAGGTTCGCCCTCTATGTCCGGTCCGGCAGCCTGGCTGCTTCCCGTGCGTCGGAGTAGATCACCAGCGTCTGTTCCGGATCTTCAGCCAGGTGGAACGCGGTGTACGCGAAATCGACCACCCCGCGTTCCGGGCACCGCAGCCGCTTGCGTCCGCCGTGCCGGGTCTGCACGTCGTACCGCGGCCACCAGGCACTCGCCTCCGGGCTGCCCGCCTTCAACTCGTCGACCAGCCCGTCATAACGGGTGTCGCCGGGATGGCGGGCAGCCAGTGTCCGCAACCGGGCGAGGAGCCCGCGCGCCTCCTGCTCCCACTCGACCAGCACGTCCCGGGCGGCGGGCTCGAGGAACACCCAGCGGGCGAAGTTCGGCGGCCGGCCCACGGCCGCGGTGAGATCCGGGAACAGTTCCTCGGCCGCCCGGTTGTGACTGAGCACCTCGTACGTGCCGCTGATGATGTACGCCGGACTCGGCTGGAGCAGTAGCGGCACGCCCGCCACCTCGGCAGCGAGCGGCTCGGGCTGCGCCGCCTTCGTCACGGGCGCGTGACCGGCCAGCTGGAACAGGTGCACGCGCTCGTACCGGTCGAGCCGCAGCGCCGTGGCGAGGGCGTTGAGCACCTGGTCCGAGACGCGTATGTCACGGCCCTGCTCGAGATACGTGTACCAGGTGGCGCTGATGCCGGCGAGCAGGGCGAGTTCCTCACGGCGCAATCCCGGCGTCCGACGGCGGCCGGTCCGAGGCAAACCCACGTCGTCCGGGGTGAGCCGCTCTCTGCGGCTGCGCAGGAAAACACTCAGCTCACGGCGCTCGTCCGGCTGTGTCGGCATGGTGGGAGTCCTGCTTCCAGAATAAACGGGCTCTGGATACCAGGCTAAGCCGGGCGGAGACTGCTGTCCGGCCGGCTTGCGGGAGATCGCTCATCAGCCGGTCACACAGAACGCAGAGAAGGGTCAGGCAATGATTTCGGGAACTGACGGCAAGGTTGTGGCCGTTACGGGTGCCAGCAGCGGCATCGGCGAGGCGACCGCACTGCTGCTCGCCGAGCGGGGCGCGCGTCTTGTCCTGGGTGCTCGCCGGGCCGAGCGCCTCGCCGACCTGGTGGGCCGGATCGAAGAAGCGGGCGGCGAGGCCGTGCAGATCCGCACCGACGTGACCCGGCGGGACGACCTGCACGCTCTGGTCGCTCTCGGCCGGGAGCGATTCGGCCGGCTCGACGTACTGGTCAGCAATGCCGGATCCGGGACCGTCTCGCCCCTCGACGATCTACGCGTCGAGGAGTGGGACCAGATGGTCGACGTCAACATCAAAGGCGTGCTGCACGGAATCGGCGCCGCGCTGCCGGTCTTCCGGGCGCAGGGTTCCGGTCACTTCGTCACCACCGCCTCCACGGCGGCATTCCGCATCGTGCCCACCATGGCTGTCTACGCCGGTACGAAGTTCGCCGTGCGCGCCATCTGTGAGGGACTGCGCCAGGAAGCGGGTGACTCCCTGCGGGTGACCACCGTCTCACCCGGCCCCGTCCACACCGACTTCGCGGAGGCGTCCTCGAATCCCCGGGTCAGGGCGCGGATCGCGCAGACCCGGGACCAGATCGCGATCCCGCCCGATGCGGTCGCCCAGGCCATCGCGTTCGCGATCGAGCAGCCCGGTACCGTGGACGTGAGCGAGATCGTCGTTCGGCCCACCGCTCAGAACTGACTCCGCCGGTCGCCACACCCTCGTCTGCCTCAGCGTCCCGGCAGACGCGTGGTGACCTAATGGCCGGACTGCATGCCGGCTTCGTTGACACCGACTTGGCGCGCGGCATCGACGCAGAGAAGAGCCGGCCGCCCCTGTCGCGGCAACGGCGCTCGAAGCATGGAGAACGGTAAGGAGGAGGTACTGGCGGACGAGCAGTCGAGGCGGGTCAAGAGCACGCCCTGCACAGACCGGGGCTACCATCTCGACCCTCCGGACATCGCCTGACCAACGGCCGCGGCTGCGCTGCTACGCCTCGTACGGCGTCGATGCGAAGGCCGGGCCGATGCCTCCGCGTCGGATCGGTCGTCTCAGCGGTCGTCTCAGTGGTCGACGAGCGTGCGAAGGAGTTCCAGGCCGGCCTGCCAGTCGCCGAGGCCGCTGTCGGAATTGATGTGGCCGCGGCTTCCGACGAGATGCCACTGCGCCTGCCACTCGCGGGCGAATGAGGCGGACGTCGTCGGGTCGCAGTAGGGGTCGTCGTCGCCGGCCACCACCAGGCTGCGGCACGGCAAGGGGCGAGCGGACAGGTCCACGAACGTGGCTGCGGCCTGACGTGGGAATGCCGCTCCCCGGGGATTCGGAGGCGCGACCAGGAACGCTGCTAGTCCGTCGGGTTGCGCCCGGTCCAACCACTGCGCAGCTGCCCAGCAGCCGAGGCTGTGAGCCACCAACGCCACCTGGTTGTCACGCCGCGAAGCGATCTCGTAGGCAGCCTGGACTGCGGCAACCCAGTCCGGCAGGTCCGGCATGCTCCACGAGGCCGGTGCGATCCGGACCGCTGAGGCTCCCCACTGCTTCTCCCACAAGCTCTGCCAGTGCCGCTCGTCCGAACCGTCGATCCCGGGGATGATGACGTACGCGACCATCGCTTACCGTCCTTCCAACCGTGGCCCCACACCTCGTGGGACTTACCCTGCGGTGATTCTCGATGGGTCAGCGGCAGCAAGCAGGCTGAACAAGTGATCTCAAAGAAAGGGGGGGTGACAACGATGGAATCACTCGACGACATCGACCGTGCCATCCTGGAACTGCTCCAGACCGACGGCCGGCTCACCGGAGCCGAGGTCGGACGCCGGGTCGGGCTGTCCCAGCCAGCCGCCAGCGCCCGCATCCAACGTCTGGAGAAGAACAGGGTCATCACCGGCTACCGCGCCATAGTCGCCCCAGCCGAAGTCGGGTTGAACGTCCATGCCGTCATCCGGCTGCGCACCACCCACGCGCAGTTGTCCCGAGCACTCACCCTCGCGGCACAGACTCCCGAGGTCGTCTCGACCCTCCGCGTGACCGGTGAGGACTGCCTGCTGTTCGACGTGCACTGTTCTCACGCCGAACGCCTTGAGCAAGTCGTGGACTCCCTCGCCCGTTATGGACCCGTCACCACCTCCCTCGTCCTGCGCAGCTACCCGCCCAAATCGCTGCCGACGGCAACGTCGGCAACGTCATGACCCGCCAGCAGGGTGGAGGATCACGGTGCTGCTGGGCGGACGACGCAGCCGGTCCAGGTGCAGCGGAGAGGGACCGGCTGCGCCTGGCGGCAACCGCGTGATCAGGAGCGTCAAGAGCCGGCTGTGCCCGCCCAGGCGCGGAAACCGATGCAGCCGGGGTAGGGCACGGCCACGGAGGCACCGGTGTCCGTGAGTTGCCCGGATGCCGGGTCGGCACCGAAGAGGTTCACCCGTGCCGCTCGCCTCGTGCGCGACGAACAGCCGGCGGCCGCCGGGGTGGAGGGAGAAGCTCCACGGGGTGACGCCCGCGCGGGGGATGCGCTGAACCTCGGTGAGCAGGCCGGTCCTCGGGTCCGCCGAGAAGATGACCAGAGTGTTCTCGCCGCGGTTGGAGGTGTGGACGTGGCGGCCGTCGCGGCTGATGGCCGGTTCGGCGGCACTTGTGGCGCCCGTGTGGTCCGGCGCGTTCGTCGACAGCGTCTGGCGGGGTGTCGGCATGCCCTGTGCTGTGTCCCACCGCAGGGCCTGGATGTCCGCGGTCAGCTCGTTCAGCGGGTACCGTCCGCCCGCTCGGGTGGAAGGCCAGGCGCCGCGGGACCGACCGCGCTGCCGTCGGGCAGGAGCCGGGGCCGTCGGGTGTGCCGGCGGGCATCCGGTGCGTGGTCCGGTCGTGGTCGTGGACGAAGACACGGGGCATGGGCGCCGAGTGTGAACGGGGAGTGCTCGGCGGCCATACTGGGGGCATGGAACGCATCGGGGGGTACCTCGTCGAGCGCAGGCTCGGCGAGGGCGGCATGGGGACCGTATATCTCGCGCGGACGCGAGGAGGACGTGCCGTCGCGGTGAAGGTCGCCAAGGCGGAGCTGGCAGCCGATCCGGTCTTCCGCGAGCGCTTCCGCAGCGAGGTCGAGGCGGCCCGCGCGGTGGGCGGTTTCCACACGGCGCCCGTCGTGGACGCGGACGTCGACGGTGAGCCGCTGTGGCTGGCGACCGCCTACATCCCCGGCCCGACCCTCGCGGCACGGCTCGCCACCGAGGGCGCGATGGACGAGCCGCAGCTGCGGGCGCTGGCCGCCGCGCTGGCCGAGGCGCTGGAGTCCATCCACTCCTGCGGCCTGGTGCACCGCGATCTCAAACCCGGCAACATCATCATGGCCGCGGACGGGCCGCGGGTCCTCGACTTCGGCATCGCCCGAGCCGTCGAGTCCACCCGCTTCACCGCCACCGGCACCGCCTTCGGAACCCCCGGCTTCCTCGCGCCCGAACAGGCCCTGGGCCACGATGTGACCGGCGCCGCCGACGTGTTCGCCCTGGGTGCCGTCCTGGTCGCCGCAGCGGGCGGCAGCGCCTGGGGCGAGGGCACGCCCATGGGGCTGATGTACCGTTCCGTCCACGAAACACCGGACCTGTCCGCCGTGCCCGCCGGGCTCGTCGACCTGGTGTCGGCGTGCCTGGCGAAGGAGCCCTCCACCCGGCCGACGCCCACCGAGTTGCTGGACCGGCTGACGGGCGCCGCACCGGAATCGGCCCGGCCCGAGGCGACGTACACCCCGACGCTCACCGCACCCCCGCCGCCCGCCCTGCCCCCGGCGGCACCCCCGCAACACGCTTCGCCTCACCTCACGCCGACCCCTCCGGCTTCCGCTCTCCCCACCACGCCCCCGCACCTCCCGGTACCGCCCGCGTTCCCGCCGCAGGTGCCCTATGGATTCGGGCCGCCGGTCCCGTACGCCGGTCCCGAAGTCGTGCTGGCCGACAAGGACGTCCGGGTTGTCGTGAACGCCACCGGGGTGATCCTTGAGGTGGCGGGCGCCGCCGCGGACTTCGATTGGGCGGAGATCGCCCAGGTCGTACGCACCCGGCGGGGCAGCCGCCTCACGGTGGCCGTGCGACTGTGGGACGGCGGCGTGTACGCCTGCGAGGTGAACGCGCGCCGGGCGGCCCGGCTCGGCGAATGGCTGGCCCAGCTCGATGCCGTCCTCGCCCGGTATCTGACCCGGTAACGGTCGCCGTCCTGTTCGCTCACAGCCGCGGCGGGCGTACCACCCCGTGACGCCCCTGCGCGGCCTGATCACGACTGGCTCACCGGCCGTTCCTGACCCTCCGTCGACCGCAGCCGTCCGCGATCCGGCCCCGCTGATCGGACATCGCCCGACCAGCGGGGCCGCATCAGCGCTGCGGCCTGCCGGCCACCGCGGATCATGACGACACCCCCATTCGCCCCGCTCAGTCGATAAGGCACCGCCCCTTTCCTGCGACTTGATCCGCCGGACAGGCCCTAACCGCGGCGCACCGACGGATCGTGCACGGCCTCGTCCCGGTCTTCGTCGGGATTCCGTCCGGAACCGATGGGTCCGGCGGCTGTGCCGGCCGCCCCTTCCTCCGCCCGGTCCCCGTGCCCCGGCCACCACGCCGCATGGCCGATGAGCGCGGTGAGGCTCGGAGTGAAGAACATCGCCATGACGAAGGCGGCGACCGCGATGCCGAAGGAGACCGCGAAACCCATCTCCGTGAGCAGCGAGTTGCCCGCCAGCATCATCGTGGCAAAGGTCGCCGCCAGGATGAAGCCCGCTGCGGCCACGGTCGGCCCGGCATGCCTGAGCGCCATGCCGGCTGCCTCACGGGGCTCGCGGCCTTCACGTGCCTCCTCGCGGAGCCGGGCGATCATGAGGATGTTGTAGTCGGTGCCGATGGCGACCACGAACAGATACATGATCACCGGCAGCATGAACATCAGACCCGAGTGGCCCTGTCCCTCCTGGAAGATCCACACGGTGGCGCCGAGGGTGGCACCGAAGCCGAGCCCCACCGAGGCGATCAGGTACCAGGGGGCGACCACGCTGCGCAACAGCAGCCCCAGGATGACCATGATGAGGACGGCGGCGACAGGGAAGACCGTCCGGTAGTCGTGGTTGACCGCGGTGTTGATGTCCTTGTAGATCGAGGACATGCCGCCGACGAGGGCTTCGGTGCCGTCAGGGGCGTCGGAGTGCGCGGTCTGGCGCACCCTGCCGACGGCATCGATCGCCTTGTCCGTCGATGCCTCGTACTTGAGCGTGACGGTGAAGTCCGCTGTGGTGCCGTCCTTGTTCACCTGGGTCATACGGGCGCTCGCGACGCCGTCCACGGCGCCGAGTTTCTTCGCGTACGCGTCGAAGACGCCCTTGTCCAGCGGCGTGCCGTCGGCGCTGGAGAGGTAGACGTCGGTAGGCGCCGCGGCACCCGCCGAGTACGCCCTCTGCATCTCGTCCTGGACGACCATGGACTCCTTGGTCTTGGGCATGGACCCCGACGCCAGGTCGAACGTGGCCTTGTAGCCGAACGTGCCCAGCGACAGCAGGAGCAGGACGAGGCCGGATGCCACGGCGGTCAGCGCCGGGCGACGCTGCACGCCACGGCCGAGGGCGGCGAAGCGGGCGTTGTCCGGCTCCTGTTGCCAGGACTTGGAGGGCCAGAAGACCTTCGGCCCGATGAGCGAGACCACGGCCGGGATCAGGGTCAGGCCCGCGATCAGGGTGGCGGCGACCGCGATGGCCAGCGCGGGGCCCATCTGCTTGAGGAAGCCCAGCGTGGACAGCACCAGCGCGAGGAAGGCGATGATGACCGCCCCGGCGGCCGAGGCGATGGCCTCGCCGACCCGGCCGACCGCGTTGACCATGGCCTCCTTGGACTCGTCGCCGGCGCGCAGACGTTCGCGGTAACGGAACATCAGGAAGAGGAAGTAGTCCGTTCCCACGCCGAAGAGCACGACGATCAGGATCGACGAGATCGAACTGTTGGCCTGCAGATCGAACAGCTTGGTGGCGTACGCGATCAGCCCGTTGGCGATGGCGGACACCAGACCGATCAGGACCAGGGGTAGCACGGCCAGGATCGGCGCCCGGAAGATGATCAGCAGGGTCACGAGGATGATGACGAACGTGCCGATGCCTATCAGTGCCTGGCCACGCCGGGACGAATCCTGCTGGTCGAGCGCCTGCGCGGCGGAGCCGCCGAGCTTGACGTCAAGATGCGTGCCCTTGACCAGCTCTTTCACGTCCTCGCGCAAGACCTTCGCCGCGTCGGCCTGCTTGGGCTGGCCGGCGTTCTTGCTGTCCATCTGAACCAGGGTCAGGGCATGCCTGCCGTCCTTGGACGGCTGGCCGGGGACGACCTTCTGCACCTGGTCGATGTGCTTCTTGCCCAGTTCGGAGGTGATCCGGGCGACGTCCTGTGTGTCGGCGGCGGTCAGCTTGCCGCCGTCGGTGCGCTGGTACAGCGCGATCGCGGACGGGGTGAAGGCGCTGGGGAACGCCTTCTGCTGGAGATCCGCCGCTTTGATGGATTCGTAACTTCTGGGCAGGAAGCTGCTCTCGTCGCTGTTCGAGGGCAGACTCGGAGCGGTGGCGACGATCGCCACCGCCGCGACTAACCATGCCACGATCGTCCAGACAGGATGCCGGACGACAGCGTTGCCAATACGTCGGAACATGCGGGAGGGTCCTCCTGGAAAGGAAGATCACCGCAGCCCGGGGAGCGGACCCTGGCATCGGCGACCCCGACCGGCACGCACCCAAGGGGCCGGTCGAACGGTTGTCTTGGGCTCCGATCGTAGTGACCGGAATCCACGAGATCATTCCCCCTGCTTGTGCGGCGGTCCTCATCGAGGAGTGCCGGCACCATCTGTACGCTTGGCCCGACCTGGCCCCGCTGGAGAGTTCGGACCGACCTCATGGACCTCGTCTTCGCCGGCTGCGTGATCGAATGGCGCGGACCGTCATGGTTTTACTTCATCACCGTGCCGGACGAGGAGTCCACCGACATCCGCGAGGTGGCCGCGATGGCCACCTACGGCTGGGGGGTGATCCCCGTCGCAGCCCGGATCGGCGAGAGCGCCTTCACCACCTCGCTCTTCCCCAAGGACGGCGGCTATCTGCTGCCACTCAAGAGTGCCGTGCGCAAGCCGCTCGGCCTCTCAGCGGGTGACCTCGTGACCGTGGAGATGACGGTCCACCTCCAGCGGCCTGTCTGACAGGGCGCTGGGGACTGTGCCACAGCTCAACCTGACGACGCCGACAAGTGGGACAGGATGCCGCACACCTCGTCCACGATCTCCCGCACCTCCGCCTCGTCCGCGCAGTCGCCGAGTTCCCGAGCCGCCCCACCGATGACCGTGGTCAGCACGATCACCCGTACCCGCCCCGCGCGACGCCGTTCGTCCACCTCCAGCAGCCGGGCGTTGCGCCGCACCCACGCACGGTCCCATTGCCGGCGCAGCGCGTCGAAGCCCGCCGGGCCGTCGTCCTCGGCGAGCAGCCTGCCGATGCCGCGGTTCTCCCAGACGCCCTCAAGGTAGCCCCGCGCCCCCTCCACGAAAAGAGTGATCGGGTCGTCCACCCCTCGGCCGCGCGCCTCGGCCACCACCCCCGCGGTCCGGCGTTCCTGTTCCTCCCGGAAGTCCTGCCACAGCTCCAGGTACAGCCCCCTCTTGCCGCCGTAGTGCTGGAAAAGGCTGCCCACCGGGAGGCCGGAGCGTGCCGCGATCTCGGTGAGGCTGGCGTCGGTGTAGCCGCGCTCGGTGAACACCTCCAGCGCCGCGTCCAGCAGCGCGCGCCGAGCCGAGCCGTCCGGCACGGCGGGGATCTCCTGTACGACCGGCGGCTGATCCACGGCCCCGGTCCAGGCCGACTCAACGGTCTCACTCACCGCTGCCCTCACCTTCTTGGGCCCCGTCGCGGATGGCGAGGGCGACCAGCAGTTCCAGCAGGTCCGCGATCCGGCGCGGATTGCGGCCGGTGCGTTCCTCGATCCGGCGCAACCGGTAGTGCGCCGTGTTGTGATGCACGCGCAGCCGGTCGGCGGCCAGCCGCAGGTTCAGGTCCGCGTCGGCGAACGCCCGCACCGTGGCCGCCAGGGTGTCCCCGCGCCGGCGGTCCTCCTCCAGCAGCGCGCTCACCCGGGGGTCGACCAGCTGACGGGCGATGTCGTCGGCGCGCAGCGCCAGATAGTCGAACGGGGAGAGCCTGGGCAGCGCCGCCACGCCGCCCCCGGCCGGAACCAGCTCGAGCGCTTCCCGTGCCTCCTGGTAGGCACGGGGCAGCTCACACGCGCCGCGGGCGAGTGTGCTGATGCCCATGGAGAGCACCATCCCCTCGCGGGCGAGCCGCTGCTGCATGGCGTCGAAGTGCGCGCACACGTCCTCTTCGTCCATGCCGGCCCGCACCAGCGGCACGGCCACCACCTCACCGTGGCGCACGACCACCAGGGGTCTGCCGGCCCAGAAACCCGCGACGGTGATCGCCGCGCTCGTGGCGTAGCCGTTCTCGGCCGGGGCCGTGCCCCCGGTGCGGGTGTCACGGACACAGGCCGCCACGACCACCATCATCGGCGAGCGGGGCCCGATGCCGTACGCCTGCGCCGCGGCGAGCAGCGGACCACGGGTCGGCGCCACCCCCGCCAGGAGCTCTTCCAGGAGGTCCCTGCGCTCCCGGTCCGCGTCCGCCACGACGTACTGCTGATACTCCACATAGGCCTGCGCCGCATGCGTGCTGGCGAAGTCCACGTACCGCATCAAAGGTGTGACGAGGGACAACGCGGCCTGCTGCGCCGTCGGCGCGATGCCCGCGCACTCCAGCAGCGCGTCCCAGAAAACCTGCCGGCCGACCCGGAAGGCACTCATCCAGTCCTCGAGGGCGAACCCCGCGCGTGCTCTGCGCATGGCCGCCGCGCGGCTGAAGACCAGGTCCTCCGGCGCGATCTCCCGCTCACCCGCCAGCACCGTCAGTGCGATCCTGTAGTGCGAGAGCACCTGGTCCCGTACGTCGTCGAAGAACCGCTCGTTCTGCACCGCGTACGACGGGATCTCCCCCCGCATCGCCGTCACGGCGGTGTCCGCCACCTCCTCGACCCGGTCCTGCACGGCGTGCAGGATCCGCCGCCGCTCCTGGTGGAGCGGTGCGGGGAGAGCGGAGGTGCCCACCAGGGGCGCACGAGGCATGGCGCAGATCGTCGCCGCATTGTCGTGCCGAGTCAACGGCTGCGGGAGCAGAGCTTCCCGGATTGTGCGCGGCGCACAGGTCATCGTTCGTGAGTTGGGTTCTCGCACCCAATGTGCGCCTTGACGGCGCCCCCCTACGGTGACGCTCTCCCATTGCTCAGGGACTCGGAAAGGGCGTCACTCATGCTCGCGGTCGAAGGTATCACCGTGCGCTTCGGCGGAATCACAGCTCTTGACGGTGTCGCGTTCGCCGTAGAGGCGGGCACCGCCGTGGGGCTCATCGGGCCCAATGGAGCCGGAAAGACCACGTTGTTCAACTGCCTCACACGGCGCTGCGCACCCGATGCCGGGACGGTGCGCTACGAGGGCGAGGACCTGCTCGGCCTCGCCCCGCACGCCGTCGCCGGCCGCGGCATCGCCCGCACCTTCCAGAACCTGGGCCTGTTCCCTCGGCTCACGGTCCGGGAGAACGTCATGGTCGGCGCGCACAGCAGGGGCCGCGCGGGGCACCTCGCCGCGGCACTGCGGCTGCCCCGCGTCCGGCGGGAGGAGGCGCGGCTGCGCGGCCAGGCGGACGAGCTGCTGCAGCGGCTGGGTCTGGCGGACGTCGCCGACCGGCCCGCCTCCGGGCTGCCCTTCGGCACGCTCAAGCGTGTGGAACTGGCCAGAGCGCTGGCGGTAGGGCCCCGGCTGCTGCTGCTCGACGAACCCGTCAACGGTCTCAGCCACGGCGAGGTCGACGAGTTCGCGGACCTGGTGCGCGCCGTGCGACAGGACTTCGACCTCACGCTCCTGGTGGTCGAGCACCACATGGGTTTCGTGATGGGCCTGTGCGACCAGGTGGTGTGCCTCGACTTCGGACGCAAGATCGCCGAAGGGCCGCCGGAACAGATCCAGCGCGATCCCGCGGTCATCGAGGCGTACCTGGGGGTGGCGGCGTGAACGAGCCCACTGCCGACCGCACCGACGACAGAGAGCCGGCCGAGCCGGACTTCCTGCGGGTGTCCGACCTGCACGCCGGATACGGCCAGGCCCGCGTGCTGCAGGGCCTCGACTTCTCCGTGGCGCGGGGAGAGGTGTGTGCCGTCCTGGGACCGAACGGCGCGGGCAAGACCACGACCCTCAGGGCCCTGTGCGGCATGGTCCGCGGCCGTGGCTCGGTGACACTGGACGGTACGCAGCTGCTGGGCCGCTCCCCCGAGCAGGCCGCGAGGCTCGGGGTGGCGCACGTACCCGAGGGCCGGGGCACCTTCAACGACCTGACCGTCGAGGAGAACCTGCGTGTCGGTGCCCACCTGCGCACCCGGGGCCTGCGCGGCCGCGGCGAGCGCGCGGCCGTGGCGGCCGACCTGGAGAGGATCTACACCTACTTCCCCAGGCTCCGCCAGCGCACCCGCCAGGCCGCAGGCAGTCTCAGCGGCGGCGAGCAGCAGATGCTCGCCATCGGCAGGGCGCTGATGCTGCGCCCCGCGCTGCTGCTCCTCGACGAGCCGTCCCTGGGCCTCGCGCCCCTGGTCACTCGCGAGCTGTTCGAGATCGTCCGTGCCGTGAACGAGGAGGAACACACCACCGTGGTCGTCGTCGAGCAGAACGCCCAACTAGCGCTGGACATCGCGCACCGGGCCCATGTCCTGGAGGCCGGCCGCCTGGTGCTGTCCGGACCGGCCTCGCAGATCCGCGAGGACGGGCAGGTCGCCGAGGTGTATCTCGGTGTCTCCGTCCGCTCCCGGCAGGGCGGGTGAGTACAGTGACCGAACTCGTCCAACAGGTGGTCGAGGGCGTCGGTGCGGGCGCGGTGTACGCCAGCCTGGCACTCGCCCTGGTACTGATCCACCGGTTCACCGGAATCGTCAACTTCGCCCAGGGAGAGCTCGCCATGCTCTCCACCTACGTGGCATGGCAGCTGATGGCGTCCGGCATGCCGTTCTGGCTGGCGCTGCCGGTCACCCTGGCGGTGTCCTTCGCCGGCGGCATGCTGGTGGAGCGGGTGGTCATCCGGCCCGTGGAGGGCGCTCCCGAGCTGACCATGGTCATCGTGACGGTGGGCCTGTTCATCTTCGTCAATGCGGCGGCCGGCCTGATCTGGTCGTTCACCGTCAAGGACTTCCCTCAGCCGTTCCCCGACGGAGGCGTCGACCTGGCCGGGGTGAGCGTCGGCTGGTCCACGCTCGGGATCATCGGTGTGGTGGCCGCCGTGATGGGGCTGCTGTACCTGCTGTTCCAGCACACCTCGGTCGGTCTGGTGATGCGGGCGGTCGCCGCCCATCCCGTCTCCGCCCGGCTGTCCGGCATCCGCGTGGGCCGGGTGCTGATGCTCGGCTGGGGTCTGGCCTCGATGGTCGGCGCGGTGTCGGGCGTGCTCGTCGCCCCGTTGCTGTTCCTGGAGCCCAACATGATGGGCGGGGTCCTCATCTACGCGTTCGCCGCGGCCACCCTGGGGGGCTTCGACAGCCCGGTCGGCGCGGTCGTCGGCGGTCTGCTGGTGGGCGTCGCCGAGACGCTGGCGGGGGCGTACGTGGATGTCGTCGGCGCCGACCTCAAGATCGGCGTACCGCTGGTGATCATCCTGGTGGTGCTGCTGGTGCGGCCCCAGGGCCTCTTCGGACGAGCGGCGGTGGAGCGGGCATGAGCACGAACGCCGGGATCCTGCGCACCGACGGCGCCCGCGCCGGGCGGCTGCGGGCCGCCCTCATCGCGTCGGCCGCGGCGGCCGTCGCCGTCGCCGCACCGTTCTACTTCGCCTCCTTCCAGGTCTTCCAGCTGACCATGGTGCTGCTGTACGCGGTGGCGCTCGCCGGGCTGAACCTGCTGGTGGGGTACGGCGGGCAGATATCGCTGGGGCACGGCGCGTTCTTCGCGGCCGGGGCCTACACGGCGGCGGTCATGCTCGACCGGTTCGACACCGGCCATCTGGCCACGCTTCCGGTCACCGCCGCCGGATGCTTCCTGCTCGGCCTGGGCTTCGGAGTGCCCGCACTGCGGCTGCGCGGGCTCTATCTGGCCCTGGTCACCCTCTCCTTCGCCGTGTTCCTGCCGCCGCTGCTCAAGCGGCTCGAGCCGGTGACGGGCGGCTCCATGGGCCTGACCGTGGACAAGCCGGAGCCACCCGCCTGGAGCGGACTGGCCGAGGACCAGTGGACGTACTTCCTCGTCCTCGCCGTCGCCGCGGTGGCGCTGCTGGTCGCCCGCAATCTGCTGCGGTCCCGGGTCGGCCGTGCGCTGCTCGCCATCCGGGACAACGAGAGCGCGGCGGAGGTGATGGGCGTGCGGCTGTCGCTGCACAAGGCCCTCGCCTTCGCGTGGAGCGGGATGTTCGCGGGGGTCGCCGGCTGCCTGTACACGTGGGTGATCGGCTTCGTCTCGCCCGACTCGTTCAGTCTCATCCTGTCCATCACGCTGCTGGCGGGCCTGGTGGTGGGAGGGCTGGCATCGCTGTACGGACCGCTGCTGGGAGCGGCGTTCGTCATGTACGTACCGAACGTGGCGCAGGACGTCAGCGAGGCCGCACCGGGTGTGGTCTTCGGGCTCCTGATCATCGCGGTGATGTACGTGGCCCCGACGGGACTCGCCGGACTGGTGGGCCGCGTCCGGGACACAGTCACTCGTCGCCTCGCTCGCCCCCCGGCCGCCGAACGGACACCGACGGCCGAACCCGCACCTTCCGCGACTCCCGCGGATCCCACATCCCCCGAAGCCCAACCCGTGGGCGCATCGCCCCGCACGGAAAAGGATTGAATCGCATGCGCAAGAAGACCGCTCTGAGGGCGGCCGCCGCCGCGACCGCGGCGCTGCTCACCGCCACCGCCTGTGCCACCCAGCGAGGACAGGAGGACAAGGGCACCACCGCCGGCGGGGCGTGCAAGGGCCAGCAGACCACCGGCATCACCGACAAGACCATCAAGCTGGGCGGGATCTACCCGCTGTCGGGGCCCGCCTCCGCGTACGGCACGATCAGCAAGGGCGTGGACGCCTACTTCAAGTACGTCAACGGCCAGGGCGGTATCGACGGCCGCAAGGTGGAGTTCGTCGTCCGCGACGACGGCTACCAGCCGCCCAAGGCCGTGGAGGAGGCCCGAAGACTGGTGGAGCGGGAGAAGGTCTTCGCCGTCTTCCAGACCCTGGGCACCCCGTCCACGGCGGCCGTGTGGGACTACCTCAATCGGCAGAAGGTGCCGCAGCCCTTCGTCGCCACCGGCGCCTCCGTCTGGGGTACGGACGACAAGCACCCCTGGACCACCGGCTGGCAGCCCAACTACGTGGCAGAGGCACGGGTGTACGCCAAGTACCTCAAGGACACGAAGCCGAAGGCGAGGGTCGCGGTCCTCTACCAGAACGACGACTTCGGCAAGGACCTGCTCGGCGGGTTCCAGAAGGGCGTGGCAGGCAGCGGCATCAAGGTGGTCGCCAAGGAGAGCTACGAGGTCACCGACCCGTCGGTCTCCGCGCAGATGGCCAACCTCGCCCGTTCCAAGGCGGACGTACTGCTGAACATCACGACACCCAAGTTCGGCAGCCAGGCCCTCGCCGCGGACGCGAAGAACGCCAAGTGGAATCCGCTGCACATCGTGAACAACGTGTCCTCGTCCGCCGCCGTGCTCAAGCCGGTCGGGTTCAAGAACGTCCAGGGCGTGGTCTCGGCCACGTACTTCAAGGACCCCGCCGATCCCCAGTGGGCCGACGACCCGGAGATGAAGGCATATCGGAAGGCGATGCGGAAGTACGCACCGGATGCCGACCCCGCCAACCAGTTCAACGCCTACGGCTGGGCCGTCGCCTCCAGCCTCCACCAGGCCCTCGCCGCGATGAAGTGCCCGACCAGGGAAGGGCTGCGGGACGCGGTGCGCAACCTCAAGGATGTCAAGGTGGGCCTGCTGTTGCCCGGAGTCACCCTGTCCACCGGGCCCGATGACGCCTTCCCGATCGAGACGATGCGCCTGATGCGGTTCAAGGGCGAGCGGTGGTCGCTCTTCGGTCGACCGGTGGACACGCGCAAGGAGTTCGGCCCGATCACGCACTGAGGCGGCCGGGTCCGGCTCCTCACGGCAGCCGGGGGGCGGGCGGGGTGTTCCTGGCCCGCCCGCCCCCCGAAACCGTGCTCAGACGCCGACGGGCTTGCCCGGGCCGGGGACGTTGCGGAAGCGGAACGGCTCCGGTTCGCGGCCGGCCTGGATGAACCAGCACTCCCCCGTGCCGTCACCGGTGAGGATCCGCAGGACGGTGTCCGCCACGGCCTGAGCCGGGATGACCGGCATTCCCTGCTCGGAGAGCATGTCGCGCAGCGGGTCGATGATCCGCGACTCGGCGTACCCCGGGCAGACCGCGTTGAAGCGCACGTTCTCCGGCGCGAGAGCCGGCCCCAGGGAGCGTGCGAGTCCCACGACCGCGTGCTTGTTGGCCGCGTACAGGGGATCGAGCGGTACCGCCGCCAGGCCCGCCAGGGACGCGGTCGCCACGATCGACCCTCCGCCGCGGGCCCGCAGCGCCGGCAGCACCGCGTGGGTACCGAAGACCACACCGTCGAGGTTGGCGCCCATCGCCCGGCGGTAACGCGCCGGATCGAAGTCCTCGCCGACGCCGCAACCGGTCGCCACGCCCGCGTTGAGCAACGCGATGTCGACACCGCCGAACCGGTCCTGTGTGAACTCCACCAGCGCACGGTTGGCGTCGAGGTCGGAGACGTCACAGGCACGGAAGTGGCCGTCGACCATGTCGGCCACCTCCCGGCCGCCCTGCACGTCGAGGTCGGCGACGACCACGCGCGCCCCCGCTGCCGCCAGCGCCAGCGCCGTGGCCCTGCCCAGTCCGCTGGCACCGCCGGTGACGATCGCCACCTTGCCTTCGAGCACGCCGCCGTCAGTCCGTTCTCCCCGCTGGGGGGCTGCCCCGGCGGCGGTCACGCCAGCTCCAGCACGAGCTTGCCGACGTTCTCTCCGCGGAAGAGCATCTGCAGCGTCTCGGGGAAGTCGTCGACGGTTCCCCTCACCACGTGTTCCCTGACCTTGATGCGGCCGGCGCCGATCCAGGCGGAGATGTCCTGGACGGCCTCCGGGTAGCGCTTGGCGTAGTCGAAGACGACGAAACCCTCCATGCGGGCGCGGCGCACCAGCAGCGAGAGGTAGTTCGAGGGGCCCTTGACCGGCGTGGCGTTGTTGTACTGGCTGATCGCGCCGCATACCACGACGCGCGCGTGCATCGCCAGCCGGGTCAGGGCGGTGTCGAGGATGTCCCCTCCGACGTTGTCGAAGTAGACGTCGATGCCGTCGGGGGCGTGCTCGCGCAGCGCCTTCTTGACGTCGTCGGCGCGGTAGTCGATCGCCGCGTCGAATCCGAGTTCGTCGGTGAGCAACGCGCACTTCTCCGGCCCGCCGGCGATGCCGACCACCCGGCAGCCCTTGGCCTTCGCGATCTGGCCCGCGATGGTGCCGACCGCGCCGGCCGCTCCCGACACCACGACGGTCTCGCCGTCCTTCAGCGCTCCGACGTCCAGCAGGCCGAAGTAGGCGGTCATGCCGGGCATGCCCAGCGCCCCCAGATACGTCGACGCCGGGGCGAGGGAGGTGTCGATCTTCGTGGCGCCCCTGCCGTCGGAGACCACGTACTCCTGGACGCCGAACGCGCCGACCACGTGATCACCGGGCTGGAAGTCGGGGTGGTTGGATGCGGTGACCTCGATGACCGATCCGGCGCGCATCACCTCACCGATGCCCACCGGCGGCAGGTAGGAGAGGCGGTCGTCCAGCCAGCCCCGCATGGCCGGGTCCAGGGAGATGACACGCGTCCGGCCCGCGAACCGGCCGGGGCCCGGTTCCTCCACGGGGCCGGAGCAGTGCTCCCAGTCATCGGGTTTCACTTCGCCCGCGGGGCGGGCTGCCAGACGGATCTGGCGGTTGGTCGCAGACATCGCGCCTCCTGTCGTTCGCGGCTCCCCGCGACCATACCGACCAGTAGGTACGCCGAGACGCGTGATTTTCACCACATACCGCCCGCCCGTCCGGGTGCCTGAGGTTCGGAGGCCGTCGGCCGCCGAACGATCACTGCCCGGCCGGCTCCCGCATCGAACTCATAACGTCACGCTCAGCAGTCTTATCAGGCATTCCAACCAGTCGGTACCGTGCGCGGCCGGACATATTCTTCCCCCGCCCACCTCCTACGGATCCGAGCCGCACCGGAAGGCCAGCGATGACATACCCCGACGACAACCGGTACCCGCCACCAGCCACGCCGGGATGGTCGCAGCCGCGCACCGAGCCCTATGGCCACGGCCCTCGGTACGACTCGTACGGGTACGGCGCCTTTCCGTACGACTCGTACGAAGAGGCCCCGCGCCTGGAGCCGTACGCGCACGAGACGCCTGTCCACACCGGCGACCTCGCCGCGCTGCGCTCGGCCTACCGCGTGCTCCGCAGGGTCTCCACGCTCACCGCGCTCGGCTCTTTCGTGCTGTACGTGGTGCTGTCCTGCGGTGCGCCGGACGTGATGGGGTCCAAGGTCGCCGGTGAGCTGAGCCTGGGCATGACCCTGGGGATCCTCCAGCTCGTCGTCACCTTCGCGGCGGTCCTGTGGTACGGGCGCAGCGCCCGGCGTTCCGTGGACCCGCTGGCCCGGGTCGTCAGGGAGCAGGCGGTCCGGCCGGGCCGGGAAGCGGGAGTGGCGAGATGAACGACTTCAGTTCCGGGACCCAGGCCATCGTCCTGGTCCTGTTCAGCAGCCTGGTCACCATCACGCTGCTGATGTGCGTGATGGCGGGACCGGACCGCGACGACCTGACGAACTTCTACACCGGCTACCTCTCGCTCACCCCGCTCAAGAACGGCCTGGCGATCGCCGGCGACTACATCTCCGCGGCCACGGTGCTGAGCACCACCGGCATCGTCGCGCTCGCCGGATACGACGGCTACGTCCTGGCGGTCAGTACCGCCATGTCCCTGGTGCTGCTGATGTTCCTGTTGGCGGAACCGCTGCGCAACGCGGGCAGCTTCACCATGGGTGACGTCCTGGCCCGCAACATGCCCGGGCGGGCCGTCCGTATCGCCTCCTGCGTGGTGACGCTCACGGCGACCCTGCCCTTCCTGGTCGTCCAGCTCTCCGGGGCCGGATCGCTGCTCACCTTCATCCTGGGCATGCCGCACGAGGCCGGCGCGAGGACGACGTGCATCGTCCTCGTCGGCAGCCTGATGATCATCTACGCGGCCATCGGGGGCATGCGGGGCACCGCGCTCATCCAGATGATCAAGATCGTGCTCCTGCTGGGCACCAGCGTCACCGTCGCCGCACTGGTCCTGAACCGCTTCGACTGGAGCCCCGGCGAGATGCTCCGGGCCGCCCAGCGCGGCAGCGGAGCCGGCCCCGCCTTCCTCCAGCAGGGCCTGCAACTGGGCACCTCGGCCGGTGACCGGTTGGACTTCGCCACTCTGCAGATCACCGTGATCCTCGGCGCGGCCTGCCTGCCGCACATCACGATGCGCCTGTACTCCGCGCGGGACGTGCCCGCCGTGCGCCGCTCCATGTCGTGGGCGGTCGGTACGGTCACCACGTTCTGCCTGCTCGTGATCATCATGGGTACGGGCGCGGCGGCGCTGGTGGGGTCGCAGTACATCACCGCGGCCGACCCGCACGGCAGGACGGCGGTGCTCACGCTGTCCCGGGCGCTCGGCGGCGACGCCGGCTCCGCGGGCACCACGATTCTCTACGCGGCCATGGCGGGCACGGTGTTCATCACCCTGCTGTCCTCGGTCGCGGGGATGACCCTGGCCGCGGCCTCGTCGCTCGCCCACGACCTGTACGCGCATGCGGCGCGGCGAGGACAGGCGCAGCCACATACCGAGATGACGGTCGCGGCGTGGACGAGCGTGGCGGTGGGGATCGTTGCCATCATGCTCTCCTCACTGGTCCAGAACTGGGATGTCGGCGTACTGACCACGCTGGCGATCTGCGTCGGGGCGTCGGCCGTGGCTCCCGCGTTGACCTACTCCCTGTTCTGGCGAGGTTTCACGCGCACCGGCCTGCTCGCGAGCCTCTACGGCGGCGCGGCCTGCGCGCTGGTGCTGATGGTCTTCTCCAAGGCCGTTTCCGGCACGCCGTCCGCGGTCTTCCCGAACGCGGACTTCGGCTGGTACCCCATGCAGTCCACCGGCCTGGTCTCCATCCCGTTCGGCTATCTGGCGGGCTGGCTGGGCAGCCGGCTCGACCACTGGCGCCGGGCTGCCGAGAGCCGCGAGAACCGGCGGCTGTACGAGGAGAGCGAGTCACGGCTGCTGGCCGCGGCCGAATGACCCACGGTGAAGTGGCGCCGGCCACGGACACGCTCGCGGCCGGCGCCACTTCACCAGCCTCCCCCAGGCACTCGGCGCCGGCCGCTCGGCGCCGGGGGCCATGAAACACGCGCGCCGAAGACGTCACGCGGCCGGGTCGACGCCGATGCGGTGGATCTCGTACTCGCCGTCGCCCAGCCGTTTGCGCGGGCAGCCGCCGGGGTCACGCGGTGGCGTCGTGGAAGTAGTGCCCCTTGTCGAGGTCCTCGATGAGCCCGGGCCCCGTCGGCTGCCACCCCAGCAGTTCGCGGGTCAGCGCGCTCGAGGCCGGGCTGTCGAGCGCGATGAGATACCCAGCCCGCCGAAGTGTTCGGCTGCCGCCTGCACGGGGATGGCGGCGCCGCCGCGTTCCAGGAGCGCCGCGCCTACTCGCGGCAGCGCCAGCACGTCATCGTCGCTAACGCGGAACTCCGGCAGCGCGAGCTGATCAAGCTCGCCTCGCTGTCCGCGGCACTCGCCGACACCTTGCGCGGGCGCGGCGTCAAAGAGCCCGCGGCGAGCCTGACCGCGGAGGCGGGGATCGCCGTCCTCAAGGTCGCGTTCGAGCGCTGGATCGACGAGCCGACATCGAGCGGCTTCGCACCTTCGGGGACAAGGACGGCGACGCGACGCGGGCGGGAGGACGGCACGGGAACAGGGTACGAGGGGGAGTCAGTGGCTCACCGCCTGGTCGAGGCGCTGATCGCAGGCCCTCTGACGGGGTAACCGGGATTCAAGCAGGAGTAAACGCTGGTTTCGTGGAAGGAGCGGTAATGCCGGGCCTGATGAATCGCATCAAAGAGTTCAGCAGGAGTCCCCAGGGGCGTCGTACGGTCGAGCAGGTACGCCGAGCCGCAGCCGACCCTCGGCGCCGGGCCCAGGCCCGGCGGCTCCTGGGCAAGCTGCGCTCCCGCGGCTGACAGCTCGCCGATGCCGATCGGGCCGCCGTCCCGAGTTCCCGGGACACCGGACCGGTGAAGCGGGCGGAGCCCCGTAGGCTCCGCCCGGCGGGCGTCAGGGGGCGTCGACGCGGCCGTACTTCGGCACGGTCACCGTACGGGCGCCCGGTGTGCCGCCCAGGACGACCTTGCGGTAGGTGACGTTGTTGGTCGTGCTCTGCTCCTTGAGCCGGTTGTCGGGGTTGGCGATGACCTGGATGTAGTAGGTGCCGTTCGGCAGGTTCGTGACGTCGAAGGACTGGCCGGGCCGGGACTGGCTGTAGGTGTCGCCGTTGCCCACGTCGAGCACCTCGCGGACCGACACGGACGTCTCCTCACCGCAGGCGGTGGACAGGTCGGTGTTGTTCGGGTGCCAGTTGGCGTTCTTCACCGTGTAGTCGATCGCGTCGGTGTTGGCCAGGCAGAAGGCCTCCTTGCCGCTGCGGACGATCTCCTTCTTGTCCGCGCCGAGCAGTCGGTAGCTGGCGAAGTCGCTGAAGTGCCAGTGCTGGTGGCCTTCCCGGGGGTCCCACTCCATGGTGCCCGTGGGTGTGTACCCGACCTGCTTGCCGTTGGCGTCGTAGAAGTACTGGTACGCGTCCATCTTCTTCTTGCCCGGGCTGCGGAAGCCGTCGACGACCAGCGGCGAGGGGCCTCCGTTCCAGACGGTCGCGCTGAAGGCCAGGTAGTCCTTGCCGGGCGCGTCACCGTCCTCGCCGTCGCTGATGTCGATCCCGTACGCCGGGAGGGCGCGCAGGTCGGGCTTCGGCGCGCCCGCGGGCACGGCCGCCGAGCCGGTCGGGCGCTGTGCGGCCGGCTTCAGGCTCATCCCCGCAGCCCCCGTCGAGTGCCGGCCGGCGGCTACGCCCTCACCTTCGTCGGAACCCTGCCGGACCGTCACCTTGACCGACTGTGACTTGGCCGACATCCCGAACAGGTCGCGGTACTTCTTCGCCACCGAGACCTTGGCCGTGTACACACCGGGCTGCAGGTCGAGGGCCTCGTTCGAGGCGAAGCCCGGCGAAGCGGCCGCTGCCCAGCCCTTCTCGACGCCCCAGACCCCGCCGAGCGTGAACGGGTTGTCGGAGCAGCTCTCGGGGTACTTCGAGGTGCCGGGAGCGTCCGGGCGGATCCGGCCCGCCCTGTTGTTCGGGCAGAACGTCTGCTTGGTCTCGGCGACCTTCTTGCCCGACTGATCGCTGACACTGATCCGGAGGAAGCCCGGCAATCCGGAGAAGTCCTTCACCAGGCCCTTGGGCAGGGACTTGCTCACGGTCCTGCCACCGGAGTGAATGATCTGCGAGGCGATGACGGGATCGTTGTACGACTTGCGTTTCACGCGGAATTCGAGCGGCCCGCCGTCGACCGTGACATAGGTGCCGAGGTCGAGGTAGACGCCGGATTCCCCCTCCCAGCGGTCCACGGTCACCGCGGAGGTGGCGGCGATGAGATTGAGTTTCGGCGTCCCCGGCTGGGTGGCCGCGGTCGCAACGGGCGCCGTTACGGCCCCGGCGGCGCCGACGGCCAAGGCCGCGGTGGCGATGAGCGCCGAGCGCGTTAAGGCACTGGGCTGATGTCTGGTCATCGGTTTCCTCACTCTGCGTCGATACGAAGCAGTGCGCCATCACGCGCTCGCCACGGATGGATGCTGTGCTTCATCTGTGAACAGGGAGAAAAACCGATCGGGGTTGCCTGCCGGGACGAAGTCGCCGGAATCGCGGTCATATCGTGCGAGGCCCTGCATGTCGCCTCGACGGACAGCGGCGCCTTCGAGATCCTCGCCGAACTCGACGGCCGCTGCCCGACCACCGAGGTCGCCGGCGGCTTCACCGGCCGTGTCCTCGGCATGTACGCGATGCGGGGCAGTGCGGCCTTCGACTCAGACACTTCCCCACCGCGGCCCGGCTCACGTCACGGCGGACCGGGCCGTGGTGGTTCCTGCGGGGGCGCCTGCCGACGGGGGCCGGGCAGGTGCGGGTGGCCGGCGTGGGCGTTGGCCCGGTGCCGCCCTGCAATCGCGAGGGGAAGGTTGCTTGCGGTTGCGTCTCGCGGGTATGCGGATGCCGTTGGCCGTGTTGCTCAGGACGAGGGTGGCGGTGTGGGTCAGTGGTGCACGAAAACGAGGAACAGCCGCTGGTCAGCCGTCCCCTACTGTCCGCCGTGGCCCTCGACGGGGGCGAGCCGATCGCTGAGGCCCGGCATGCTGCCCGCCGTTTCATGACCGAGGTGCAGGCCGTTCACGGGATCCCGGTGTCGGACCGTGCGATGGGCATGGTGGAGCTGGTGGTCAGCGAGCTGGTGACCAACGCGCACAAATACGCGCCAGGTCCGTGCCTGCTCGACCTCGAGATCGGCGACGGCGCCGTGGACATCAGCGTGTGGGACAGCGACCCGGCCCTGCCGGTGCCCCAGGCCGCCGATCCGGGCCGGATCGGCAAGCACGGTCTTGAGATCGTGATGGCCGTGTGCCGCAGCTTCGAGATCCGACGTGAGCCGGTGGGCAAGCGCGTCAGTGCCACCATCGTGCTGGCCGATGATCCCTGCGGCCACCCGGCGGGCCGGCTGATGTGAGTGGGCGCTCAGGCCGCCCGTCGTACCTTCGCCCTGTACTCCGGCGAGGTCAAGGGTGACCCGACGCCCGGCTGGCTCGGGTTGCACCCGGGTGCGCAGAGGCGGGCGGTGCGTAGAGGCGGGCGGTGCTGCCGGCCGGTGCGGCGGAGCGGCGACCTGCCCGAGGAGTTCGCCGGCTCCCGCCGCACCATGGTCCTGATTCACAGCCCGAGCAGCGACTGTTCGGTCCAGACGGTCTTGCCCTCGCGGGTGTAGCGGGTGCCCCAGCGCTCGGTCAGCTGGGCCACCAGGAACAGGCCGCGGCCGCCCTCGTCGGTGGTGCGGGCGCGACGCAGGTGTGGTGAGGTGTGGCTGGCGTCGGCGACCTCGCAGACGAGACATCGTTCACGGATGAGTCGCAGGGTCACGGGGCCGCTGGCGTAGCGGTAGGCGTTGGTGACCAGTTCACTGGCGATCAGTTCGGTGGTGAACGCCAGGTGTTCCAGTCCCCATTCGGTGAGTTGGGCCGTGGCGAGGGTCCTGGCCTGGGCGGCGGCGGTCGGCTGCAGCGGCAGTTGCCAGGAGGCGACGTTCTCCGGTGGCAGTACCCGGGTGCGTGCGACGAGCAGGGCGATGTCGTCAGCGGGCTGTGCGGACACGAGGGAGTCGACAACCGCCTGGCACGTCTTCTCCAAGGGGTCCGCCGGGTGCGTGAGCGCGCTGCGCAGCCGTTGCAGGCCCGTGTCGACATCCATGTGGCGTTCGCCGATGAGTCCGTTGGTGTAGAGCGTGAGCAGGCTGCCCTCGGCCAGTTCGATCTCCCGGGTTTCGAACGGCAGACCGCCCAGGCCGAGCGGTGGGCCGGGGGGCAGGTCGAGCAGGCCTGCCTGTCCGTCCGGTGTGGTCACGACCGGTAGGGGGTGGCCGGCACGCGCCGCGGAGCATTGCCGGGAGACGGGGTCGTAGACGGCGTACAGGCAGGTGGCACCGACGATCTGCTCGCCCGCGGGTCGTTCGCCGGCTGTCTCCTGTTCGGCGGCGAGGAGGCTGACCAGGTCGTCCAGCCGGGAGAGGACCTCGTCCGGTTCCAGGTCGAGGGTGGCGAGGGTGTGCACGGCGGTACGCAGCCGGCCCATCGTGGCAGCGGCGTGCAGTCCGTGGCCCACGGCGTCGCCGACGACGAGTGCGACCCTGGCCCCGGACAACGGGATGACGTCGAACCAGTCACCGCCGGGACCTGGGGCCGTACTGGCCGGGAGGTAGCGAGGCGCTACTTCGAGGGCCGACTGGTGCGGGACGGTCCTCGGCAGCAGGGTGCGCTGCAGGGTGGACGCGGTCTGCTGCTGTTGGGTGAAGCGTCGGGCGTTGTCGATGCTGACGGCGGCGCGCGAGGCGAGTTCCTGGGCCAGGGTGAGATCGTCGGCCTCGAACGGTTCGGGGTCCCGCGATCGCCACAGGCTCATCACGCCCAGCACCATGCCGCGCGCGGCCAGTGGCACCACGATCAGGGAATGGGCCGAGAGGTCCGGTGCGTGCTCGCCCTGGCGCGGTTCCGCCAGGAACCAGTCGGGTGAAAGGACCGGTTCGAGGCGGGGACGCCCGTCGGCCAGGCAGCCGGCCTGTGGGGTGCCGGGCGCGAACCGCACCGGTTCCCCTTCCGGGTGCGCCAGGTCGGGCTGCTCGGCCACGACGCCGCGGACCGCGACCCGTTCGACGGGCCCCGCCAGTGCCTGCGCCGGCTCCTCGCCGCGCGTCACCGACTGCGACAGGTCCACCGATACGTGGTCGGCCAGGTGGGGGACCATCACGTCCGCGAGTTCCCAGGCGGTCTGCCGCACGTCGAGCGTCGATCCGATGCGGGCGCCGGCCTGGTCGAGGAGCGCCAGGCGAAGTCGCGCCCGATGGCGTTCGGTGACGTCCTCGACCGTCTCGGCCACCCCCAGGACCCGGCCGGCGGGATCTTCCAGGCGGAAGGCCGAGACGGACGCGGCCCGCACTCGTGTCGGGTCCCGCTCCAGGCGGGCGTACTGCTCGGTGGAGTACAGCGATCGTCCGGTCTCCAGCACCTGGCGGACCCGGTCCACGGATTGCCGCGCGTCCTCGGCGACCAGCAGGGCGCCCGTGGGCATTCCCCGAAAGGCGGCGGCCGGGATTCCGGTGAACCGTTCGATCGCCCTGTTGACCCGCAGAATCGTCATCTCGGGGCTGTGGACGGCCAGCCCGATCGGACACCGGCGGAACAACCCGTCGAGGACCGCGCGGTCCCTCTGCCACTCGAGGACCTCCGCCGCGGGTGCCCCGACGAGGAACCACTCCCGGACACGGCCACCGCGCAGCAGCGCTCGTGCCCGGAAACCCATCTCCACGAGCCGCCCGCTGCGATGCCGCACCGCCAGTACGCCGAACCAGCCTCCGTCTCTCCTGCACGTCGCCGCGGCGTCCTCGGCGGCCGACCGGTCGCCGGGATCGATCAGGACGTCGAAGGCCCGACGGCCGATCACCGCGGACTCCGGGTGGCCGAGCAGCTCCTGGGCCCGCAGGCTCCAGCCGACCACGGTTCCCCGGTCGTCGAGCACCGCCGAGGCGGCGTGGTGCAGAGCGAACGGATCGTCCCCGCTCTCGCTGAGCACCGTCATCCGCTTCTCCACCCCGGACACCACCTCGTATCGGATACCGATGTTCTCCGCCCTGGTTCTTCGTACGCGGCCGGCGACCGGCGTGACGCAGACCCGGGCGGGTCGCTCCCTGCTCCACCGCCTGAGGCGGGAACCAGGCTGATGCCATGTGACGTATTGAACTCGGTCAGGACCGGCAGCCCGCCGGGCCTGGTGTCACGGCGTGGCGGCCATCACCCGCACGGTCCCACGATGGATCCGCCCTGCCGTCCACGCCACAGGAGCTCAGCGGCGACGCCGAGCAGGCGCCGCACGCCACGGCCTGCGTGCCCGGAACGGCCCGTCACGTCAGGCTCGACGGGACGATCCCGTAGCGGCGCATCTTGCGATACATCGTGGCGCGGGAGATCCCGAGGTCCTGCGCGGTCCGCTGGACGTTGGAGTTGCGGTCCATCAATCCGCGCAGGATGGCGTCGCGTTCCAGCGCCTCGATGGTGGTGAGGACCTTGTTCGACGACACCCGGCATTCCGGCGGCAGGTCCTCCGCGTGGATCATCCGGCCCGAAGGCCGCCGCGCCAGGCCCCGGATCACCGACTCCAGCTGCCGGACGTTCTCCGGCCAGGGGCATCGCTGCAGCAGGCCCAGGGCATCCTGGGAGAACCTGCTCTCGCCGCTCGGCCGGTACTTGCGCAGGAAGAACCGCGCGAGGTGCTCGATGTCCCCGTAGCGATGACGCAGGGGAGGCACCTCCACCGAGGCGCCGCAGAGCCGGCCGAGCTCGTCGTCGGCGCTGACCATCGACGGCTGGCTGGTCATGACCAGTTGCCCGGTCGCGCTGTCGTCCAGCCGCACCAGCAGGTTCGTCAGCCGCTGCCGCAGCTGGTCGCCCAGCAGGTGGACATCGCTCAGGACGAGCACGTTGCACGGCACGACAAGCAGCTCTTCGATGTCGTGCAGCCAGCGCTCGGTGACGGCCGGTGCATCCGACAGCGGCGCTTCCGCCATCTCCAGCCGACGCCCGGCGCCGTGGGCCCGGTGCAGGGCCTCGACCAGCGTTCGCTTGCCGACGCCTGCTTCGCCCAGGAGATGAAGCCATGTCCGGGCGGCGAACGCTGTTTCACTGTCGGCGACCGCGCGCAGCCAGTGCGGGGACGAGCCCACCAGTCCCAGGTCGGAGCGGACCGGCGTGGCGGAAACCGCCGACGGGGACTGGGGCCTTCCGATCAGCCGGACCCGGAAGACGGCGCCCGCGTCGCTGTCCTCGCGCCGGCAGCGACTGACCCTGAGTTCGGCGACCCGTCCCGAGGGCAGGGCGATGCTGCGGGTCCCCTCCAGCCGGGAATGGCCGGCGATCTCACGGGCGTGGTCGAGCAGCGCATAGTGATCCGGCCCGGTCACGGCGGCACTGAGCTGCTCGTTCATCATGACGACATCGCGGTTGAGGGCCAGCACGGGTCCCGGGCGTGCCGAGGAGCACGCCTCCATGTAGTCCTGGAAGAGAGCCCGCTCGCGCCGCGAGGTGATCGCCGCGATCTCGGCCTCGATCTGGGCGGCGACCGAGCGGGCGAAGGCCATCAGCATGCCGTCGGAGCCCTGACGGATGGTGGTGAGGTTGAACGCTCCCAGCAGGGTGCGCCGGGTGGGATGCAGGATCGGTACGGCCGCGCAGCGGAAGTCCCGCAGCTCTTCGACGTAGTGCTGCCTTCCGGCGATCATGACCGGGCGGCCGCTGGCCAGCGCGGTCCCGATGCCGTTGGTGCCCACGTAGCGCTCGGAGAACACATGGCCGGGGGCCAGACGCACGCGGTTGAGGTGCGTCGTCAGACCGTCGTGGGACACCTTCCGGGACAGCACGACACCGTTCCGGTCTGTGATCATGGTGGACACCGGGTCGTCGGCGAGCTGCTCGTGCAGCGTGTCCAGGATGGGCAGCGCCGCCCTGGCCAGGGGGCTGTCCAGATTGGGGTTGTCCAGGTACGGAGCGTCAAGGCTGTCCGACTTCACCTGGTACTCGATCGAGCGTTGCCAGGAGGCGACCACGAGCGGCCGGGCGCTCGGATCGTTGGTGACTTCCAGATAGAGCTCTCTGGCTGCTTTCAGTGAGCTTCCGGGTTGGTGTCGGGGCATTTAACACTCCCGTGCGGCGCGCGTCACATTCCTCGGTGCAGTGAATTGGAACAGTTCGGCGGCGTCGCGCCTACGGCGTGTATCACATTGAGACATTCGCGGACGGTTTCTGAGACATCGACCTGCGATCGGCGGCCTGTGTAATCGGCGCACCACCCACCCGCCGACTCGCAGGGAGCCGCCATGAAAGCCGTGCAGGTCATCGAGTACGACGAGCCGCCCGTGCTCGTGGACGTACCGGACCCGCAGATCACCGGTCCGCTGGATGTGATCGTGAAGATCGGGGGCGCCGGCGTCTGCCGGACCGATCTGCACATCCTCGAAGGACAGTGGAAGGACAAGAGCGGGGTCGCCCTTCCGTACACGATCGGTCACGAGAACGCCGGCTGGGTCGCGGAGGTCGGGCAGGCCGTCACCCACGTCAAGGTCGGTGACCCGGTCATCCTGCACCCGCTGGTGACCTGCGGTCTGTGCCGCGCCTGCCGGGACGGCGACGACGTGCACTGCATGAACTCGGCCTTCCCCGGCATCGACACCGACGGGGGCTACGCCGAGTACCTGAAGACCAACGCCCGCTCGGTCGTGCCCCTCGCCCCGTCCCTGGAGCCGGCCTCGGTGGCGGCCCTGGCCGACGCCGGGCTCACGGCGTACCACGCCGTCGCCAAGGCGGCCCGGGTGCTGCGGCCCGGTGACAAGGCCGTGGTCATCGGTGCCGGCGGACTCGGACACATCGGCATCCAGGTGCTGCGTGCCCTGTCGCCGGTCGAGATGATCGTCATCGACCGCAGCCCCGAGGCCCTCGCGCTGGCCAAGGAACTGGGCGCCGACCACACGCTCGTCGCGGACGGCAGCGAGGCCGACCGCGTGCGGGACCTCACCGCGGGGCACGGGGCGGAGGCCGTCCTGGACTTCGTCGGCGAGGGGGGCGCCGTCGAGACGGGCGTGGCCTGCCTGCGCCGCAACGGCAACTACTACGTCATCGGCTACGGCGGCCACCTGAACGTGCCGACGATCGACGTCATCTCCACGGAGATCAACTTCATCGGCAACCTCGTGGGGTCCTACAACGACCTCTCCGAGCTGATGGTCCTGGCGGCCCGCGGCAAGGTCACCCTGCACACCCAGCGGTACCCCCTGGCTTCCTTCCAGCAAGCCCTCGACGACCTGGACGCCGGCGCCGTACGCGGCCGAGCGATCTTGATCCCCTGACACCGCAGGAGAAGCCCCATGCGCAGCAGACCGTACTCGGGCCTGGTCGCCGTCGCGGCCGTCGCGGCCTTGACCGCCACCGCGTGCACCGCCCAGGACCAGACACAGCAGAAGCCCAAGGAAAAGGCCGGGCTCTTCAAGCCCGGCTCGGAGATCAGCTACCAGAAGTACGGCAAGGACTACCCGGCCACGAAGGTCAAGGACGTCCCCGGACCCTGCAGCTACGACTCGATCAGCCGCAAGGACTACTCCGGCCAGACCCTGAAGATCATCAGCCATGCCGTTCCCGTCATCGGCGAGCCGACCCAGCTGCACGCCAAGCAGTTCGAGGAGATCACGGGCGGGAAGGTCGAGGTGGTCAATGTCCCCTTCGGCGAGCTGCACCAGAAGATCCTCACGCCTCTCCAGGCGGGCCAGCCGGCGTACGACGTCATGTTCTACCCGTCCCTGTGGATCGGTGACATGGCCCCGTACCTGGAACCGGTGCCGCAGGAGTACCTCGACACCCCCGGTATGAAGGACGTCACCAAGGCCTACATGGACGTGGCGACCTGGAACGGGAAGGTCGTGCAGTACCCGGTGGACGGTGACCGGCACTACCTCAAGGTCCGCACCGATGTGCTGAAGGACCCGAAGTGGAAGGCGGCGTACAAGCAGGCCACGGGCAAGAACCTGCAAGTCCCCAAGACGTGGGACGAGTACCAGCAGGTGGCCGGGTTCTTCAGCGGCAAGGACCTCGACGGTGACGGCAAGCGCAACTACGGCAGCGCCGAGGTGACCAAGCGCGACGACCTGACGTTCTCCGCGTTCATCAGCCGGGCGGCTCCGTACGTGAAGAACCCGGCCGTCAAGGGCGGTGTCTTCTTCGACGTCAAGACCATGAAGCCGCTGATCAACACGCCCGGCTTCGTCCGTGCCCTGGAGGACATGGTGAGGGCCAAGTCCACCTGGGCACCCGGCGGCGCCAACTTCGGCCTGGGAGACGAGATCTTCTCCTTCGGAGGCGGGCAGACGCTGATGTCGTACTCGTGGGACGACGCCTTCATCCAGGCCCAGCAGCCGGACAGCAGGATCCGTAACAAGGTGCAGGCGGCGCCGCTGCCGGGTTCCTCCGAGGTCTACAACCGCACCACGAAGTCGTGGGACAAGAAGGCGAACCAGGCGCCCTACTTCACCTGGGGATGGACCTCGGCGGTGGCCAAGGCCTCACGCCACCAGCAGATGGCCTTCGACTACCTGTGCTTCTTCAGCAACGAGGCCAACACCGCCCTCGACCTGACCATCGGCCGATTCGGTGTCAACCCGTACCGCTACTCCCACTTCGACCCGGCGTTCTGGGAGGAGCAGGGCTGGGCAAAGGACGTCGCCGAGTCGTACGTACTGACGCTCTCCGGCATGGAGAAGAGCCGCAACCGCGTGTTCGACCTGCGCGTTCCCGGTGTCAACCAGTACATGTCCGCCCTGGCCAACGGCATCGCGTCGGCCGTGGCCGGCCAGGAGTCGCCGCAGCAGGCACTGGACGGCGTGGCCCGGGAATGGTCCAAGATCACCGACCAGATCGGCAAGGACAAGGTCCAGAGCGCATACCGCCATGTGGTCGCGCTCGAGGACAACTCCTGATCCGACCGCAGGACGCCCCGGGTGGCCGGACCGCACCGGCCGGCCACCCGGGGGCGCCCGCCCACATCCGCGAGGAGAACCATGGACGGCCTGCGCCGGCACAAGAGCATGTTCCTGCTGCCGGGACTGCTCACGCTCTTTCTGATCATCATTTTCCCGCTTCTGTTCACCATCCGCGTCAGCTTCTCCGGCTGGAACGTCAGCGACCCCCGGATGGACTTCATCGGAGGCGCCAACTACACCGCGATGCTGCACGACAGCCGGTTCTGGGCCTCCATCACCCGGCTGGCCCTGCTGGCGGGCGGCACGGTCCTGATCCAGTACGTCATCGGGTTCGGTATGGCCCTGCTGGTCTGGCGCAACGTACGCGGCCGCAGATTCTGGCGGGTGCTCTTCCTCGTCCCCATGATGACCACGCCCGTGGTGATGGCCGCCATCTGGCAGACGATCTTCCATGAGTCGCTGGGGCCGGCGAACGATCTGCTGGGGATGCTGGGCCTGACCCGGATTCCCTGGCTCACCGAGTCCGGGCCGGCGCTCGCCGCGCTGATGACCGTCGAGGTCTGGCAGTGGACCCCCTTCATGTTCCTGCTGCTGCTGGCCGGCCTGCTGAGCCTTCCCAAGGAACCGTTCATGGCCGCCGCGATCGACGGCGCCGGCACCTGGCGCACCTTCTGGAAGGTGACCTTCCCGCTGATGGCACCGGTCTCGGTCGCGGCGGTCGTCATCCGGCTGATCGAGGCGTCCAAGCTCTCCGACAGCGTCTACGTACTGACGTCCGGCGGGCCCGGGTCCTCCACGGAGACCCCGGGTTACTACCTGTACATCCAGGGGCTCCGCGATCAGCAGACCGGATACAGCGGGGCGATGTCCCTGACCTACCTCGTCCTGATGATCGTCACGCTCACGGTCGTCGCCGCCCTGCTCACCAGGGCCTTCAAGCTGAAGGGGGACTCATGAGGTCGCGCCTTTATCCCGTATTCAAGTACACCGTGATCGCCCTGTGGGCCTGCTTCGTCGCGGGACCGTTCTTCTGGGCGATGACGACCAGCTTCAAGAACGCCAACGCCGTCCAGGGCGGCCCCACCTACATCCCCTGGGTGCAGTACAAGCCCACTCTCACCGGCTGGCGCAACATCTTCGGCGGAGCCGGCGGTATCGATGTGATCGATCCCTTCGTCAACAGCGCGATCATCACCATTGCCGCGTCCGCCATCAGCCTGGCCCTGGGGTCCCTGGCCGCCTACGCGCTGTCCCGGTACCGGTTCAAGCTGGGCTTCATCAAGAACAGCGACATCGTCTTCTTCTTCGTCTCCCAACGGATCATGCCGCCCGTCGTCCTGGTGATCCCCTTCTTCTACCTCCTGCAGTGGGGTGGCCTCCTGGACACCATCCCGGGACTGGTCATCGTGACGGTCGCGCTGCTGCTGCCGATCGCGGTCTGGGTGATGGTGGACTTCTTCAACGGCATCCCCCGGGAGATCGACGAGATGGCGATGCTGGACGGCTGCCCCCCGTTCCAGACATTCGTCCGGGCGATCCTGCCGAACTCCCTGCCCGGGCTGACCGTGGCGGCGATGTTCTGCGCCGTGTTCGGCTGGAACGACTTCTTCTTCGCCTTCCGGCTGACCTTCACCGAGGTCCAGACCCTGCCCCAGGCGGTCGTCGCCCTCAACTCCTCCATTCCACCGTGGTGGACGCTGTCCGCCGCCGCGCTCTTCGGCGTGGCACCACTGATCCTGCTCGCCCTCTGGGTGGAGCGCCTACTGTCCAAGGGGAACCTGTCGGGAGCGGTCCGATGAACCTCAGCGCCACTGATCTGTGCCTGACCGTCGACGGCGTCGACCACCTCAAGAACGTGACCGCCACCTTCCAGCCGGGACGGCTCCACACCGTCATCGGCCGGACGATGGCCGGTAAGACGACGCTGCTGCGGGCCCTGGCCGGCCTGCAGAAGGTGGACTCCGGCTCCCTGACCCGGGCGGGAGCCGACTTCCTGAAGACGCCGGTGTGGCGGCGCGACACCGCCATGGTCTACCAGCAGTTCATCAACTACCCGCATCTCAATGTGTTCGACAACGTGGCCTTCCCGCTGAAGCGGGCCGGGCTGCCACGGGACGAGATCCGGCGACGGGTCCGGCACAGCCTGGCGAGCGTGGGGCTCGCGGACTTCGAGAAGCGCAAGCCCTCCCAGCTCTCCGGCGGCCAGCAGCAGCGCGTCGCGATGGCCCGCGCCCTGGCCCGCGGTACCGGCATCCTCCTGCTCGACGAGCCACTGGCGAACCTGGACTACAAGTTGCGCGAACAGCTGCGCGACGAGTTCAAGGCCCTTTTCTCGGACCAGGGCGACACGATCGTCATCTACACGACCACCGAACCCGCCGAGGCGATGATGCTCGGGGACGTGGTCCTGGTGATGCACGAGGGGAAGATCGTCCAGACCGGCACTCCCCAGGAGGTCTTCGAACGCCCGGCGACCACCACGGTGGCGTCCATCATCAACGACCCGCCCATGAACATCTTCCCGGGCCGGCTCGAGGGCGGCCAGGTCACGGTGGCCGGCTTCCAGGCCACGCACGTCTCCGCACACCTGGCCGACCTGCCCGACGGTGCCTACCAGTTCGGCCTGCGCGCCACCGACGTCAGTCTGGCCTCCAGCGGGGTCGAGGGCGAGGTCACCTTCGTGGAAATCTCCGGCTCCGAGACCTTCGTCCACGTGGTCGTCGGCGAGACCCCCTTCGTCGTACAGATCGAGGGCATCCACGACGTCGCCCTCGGCGACCTGGTCAAGCTGCGGCTCCGTCCCGACCGGCTGTTCGCCTTCGACGAGCGGGGAACGCTCGTGCGGACACCTTCGTACGATCTCGCTTCAGTGGAAGGGCGTTGACATGGCGCAGTTGGACATCGTCGACGTCGGGCACGCGTACGCGCCGGGCGCCGAAGAGGAGCGATGGGCTCTCAAGCCGCTGAACCTGACCTTCGAGTCCGGCAAGACCTATGCCCTGGTCGGCCCCTCGGGCTGCGGCAAGACGACGCTGCTGAACATCCTGTCCGGCCTGGTCAGACCATCCCGGGGACGGGTGCTGTTCGACGGCGTCGACGTCACCGCCCTGCCCACGAAGGCGCGCAACATCGCCCAGGTCTTCCAGTTCCCCGTCATCTACAAGTCGATGACGGTCTACGACAACCTCGCCTTCCCGCTGCAGTGCCGGCGCTGGGACAAGGCGAGGATCGACGCCAAGGTCCGGCAGGTCGCCGAGGCCCTGGACCTGCACGACCGGCTGGCGCAGCCCGCTCGCGGGCTCACCGCCGACGACAAGCAGCTGATCTCACTCGGCCGCGGCCTGGTCCGTGACGACGTGGCGGCCGTACTGATGGACGAGCCGCTCACTGTCATCGACCCGCAGCTGAAGTTCTCGCTGCGGCGCAGGATCCGAGAGATCACCGAGCAGTTCCGGCCCACGGTGATCTACGTGACGCACGACCAGTACGAGGCGATGAGCTTCGCGCAGGAACTGCTCGTCATGAAGGACGGCCGCGCCGTGCAGCAAGGCACCCCTGAGCAGCTGTTCGAAGCGCCCTCCTCCACCTACGTCGGCTACTTCATCGGCTCACCGGCGATGAACTTCCTGACGGTGGACCGGGGCGACGGGCCCTTCGCGCTGGGCGGCCGGACGCTGTCCGTCGCCTGGGACATCCCCCGGAGCACGACCGACGTCCAGGTCGGCGTCCGGCCCGAATACGTCAAGGTCGTCACGGACCCCGGCCCCAACACCTTCCCCGGCCGGCTGCGGGGCGTCAGCGACCACGGCGCGCAGCGTGTGCTCGAGGTCGAGGTCGCCGGGCAACTCGTCAGGGCCAAGTCGCCGCGGGAGGAGGGCATTCCGGTCGGCGAGGAGGTCTTCGTGCACCTGCCGCGCGCCAAGGTCCTTCCGTACGCGGACGGTCAGTTGGTACTCCAGTCGTGACCCGTCCACCCCGGCGGGCCGCCCCTCAGGCGGCCCGCCGGGCGAACCCCGCCTGCGCCGACCGGGGCGACCGTCTCCCCCTCCGCCACGCCACACAGGGCGCGGACGACGCACAGACATCAGCGAAGGAATCCCATGATCTTCATTACCGCCAAGTTCCGGGTCCGTCCCGAGCACGCCGACCGCTGGCCCGAGATCACCGCTGACTTCACGCGGGCCACGCGCGCCGAGCCCGGCTGCCTGTGGTTCGACTGGTCGCGCAGCGTGGCGGACCCGACGGAGTACGTCCTGGTCGAGGCCTTCCGCGACGATGAGGCCGGGGTCACGCACGTGCAGTCCGCGCACTTCAAGGCTGCGCAGCAGACGCTGCCGCCCCATCTGGTCGAGACGCCGCGCATCGTGAACGCGAACATTCCGCAGGACGACTGGTCGCTCCTCGGGGAGATGGCGGTCCCCGGACAGGAGTAACTCCCTGTCCGGCCGCATCCTCACCTGGCGTCAGCGAGCAGTGCGCTCACGGTACGACCGCCGCGGCCCCCCGCTCCGTCCGCTGCGGTAGCGGGGGGCACGGCAGGGCGAGTGCGGTCATTCCGAGGGCGAGGCCGAGCAGATTGCTTGCGATGTCCTGGGCGTCGGCGGCGCGCAGCAGCCACGGCACGGCGTACTGAGCGGCCTCGATACCGAACGGCAGCGCGGCGGCGGCCGCCGCCGTCAGCACGGCACGTGTCCTCGGGCGGATCCGGGCGACGGCCACCCCCAGTGGGACGAACAGCGCGACGTTCAGGCTCTCCTGGTTGGCGGTGGCCAGTTCGGCAGGTCGGGGAACGTGCCAGCTTGTCTGCCAGACCGGATCCGCGTAGCGAAGGTTGTCCAGGTAGTGGGCGTCGAGGTCCGGAAGCAGGGTGAGCGTGACGATGCCGCCGAGTGAGAGCACCAGGAGAAAGGCGGTGAACGGGACGACGCCGAGCCACTGCCCGAGCCGGTGACGGCACAACAGTGCCGCCAGCACGGAGAGCAGTGTCCCGGGCCAGAACAGAGGGGTGGCATGCAGAACTGCTTCGATCACAGAGAGTCCTTCAGGGGCGACAGGGGTGGGAGCCGGTGCGGGCCGGTGTCACGGCTCAGGGGGCGGCGGGGCCTTCGACGGGACGGCCCGCGCGGTCGAACGGCCAGGCGTTGGGCGTGCAGCCGTGCAGTCCCTTGATCTGCTGCATCATCACGGGAGCCGGACTGCCGGGGCCGGGACACCGCTGGTGGCCACGGCCGAGGCGATGGCCGACTTCGTGGTTGACGATCAGCGCGTGATAGGTGGCGGGACGGTCCCGGTAGAAGGGGCTCAGCAGCAGCCACCGCTTGAGGTTGACCACGACATCGGTTCCGCCCTGGCAGTTGACCTCGCCGCCGGTGTCCAGGCCGAAGCGGGCGCAGAGCCGGTCCGTCGTGGCAGGAGAGGCCAGGTGCACCGCGAAGTCGTAGGGCGGCCGGTCGACGCGTTGGAACGCGGTACCGCTCGCGGTCCAGCCGCGCGGGTCCGCCAGGACGCGGTCGACCTCCCTGGCGAAGGCCTGCGGGTCCTGGCCGGTGCCGTCCTCGACGTCCACGGTGTAACGCAGGGGCTTGCCGTCACCGGACACGGCCGAGTTGCCGGTGGCCCGGGTGAAACTCCCTCCGCCGTGTCCCGGCACCTCGCCGGTCGGTGCGGCGGTGCCCCGACCGCCGGGCGACGCGGCGCCCTGCCCTCGGCCGTGGTCATGCCCGGCCACGACGCCCAGGCAGGCGACCAGCGCTCCCAGCACGGCGACGGCCAGGACAGCGGTGCGCCACGGATGTTCTTCGGGTGAACGGCGGTGCCTCATGAGGCCATTGCACCGGCCCTGATGTGAACCGGGCGTGAGCGTCGGCGCTCACGGCCGCCTCGTCCCGGCGCCGCCCTCCCGGGCCGGCAGCGTCACGCACACGGTCAGCCCTCCCCCGGGGCGCGGCACGGCGGCCACATCGCCGCCATGGGCCTGCGCCACGGCCCGTACGATCGACAGGCCCAGACCGCTGCCGCGCGCCGATCCGATCCGGTCGGTGAGGCGGCGGAAGGGCTCGAAGAGCACGGGGATCTCATGCGCGGAGATCACCGCCCCGGTGTTGGTCACCTCGACCTGCGATCCCCGGGCGCCGTGACGCGTGGAGACCTCCAGGTGACCGCCGTGCCGGTTGTGGCGCACCGCGTTCTCCACCAGGTTGCGGATCATCTGCTCCAGCAGGATCGGGTCGCCGACGGTGGGCGCGGGAGCGAGCCGGTGTGCCATGCGCACCTCTTCCCGTACCGCATCCGGCCCGGCCGCCTCGATGACGGCCGAGCAGAGGTCCGCCAGGTCCAGCGGAACGCGGTCGGTCAGCGCGTCCTCGGCCCGGGCGAGCGTGAGCAGGGCGTCGATGAGGCGCTCGTGACGGGCGTTGACGGCTAGGAGCTGGGCGCCCAGCTGCTGGGTCTCGGGCGGCACGTCGCGCCGGTTCATGGCCACCTCGACCAGGGTCCGGTTGATGACCAGCGGAGTCTTCAGCTCGTGAGCCGCGTTGGCGATGAAGCGTTCCTGGCCCGCGAAGGCGCTGTCGAGCCGGTCGAGCATCTGGTCGAAGGCGTCGGCCAGCCGCTTCACCTCGCCCGGAGGAAGGTCGAGGGCGATGCGCCGGTGGAGGGTCCGCCCGGCGATGCGCTCGGCGGTGGACGTGATCCGGTGCAGGGGGCGCAGCAGCCGTCCGGACACGAGCCAGCCGGCCGTCGTGGCGAGCACACCCACCACCAGGACGGTCAGACCACCCTTGGTCAGCAGATTGCTGCGCATCGAGTCCATGATGATGCTCTTGGTGCCCGCGTCACTGTCGGCCGCGTGGTCGGGCGAGAACACGATGTCCAGGCTGTACTGCATGCTGTTGCGCACCAGAATGACGGCCCCCGCGAGAACGGCCGCCGCGGCGACGAAGAACAGCAGGCCGAACACCGCGGTCAGGCGCAGCCGCAGACTCCCGCGCCAGGCGGACCCGGGTCGTGCGGCGGGGTCCGTCCGCGGACCGTGTGCGCTCATCGGACCCGGTATCCCACACCGGTGACGGTCTCCACGACCTGTGGTTCGCCCAGTTTGCGGCGCAGCCCTCGTACGGTGACGCGGACGATCGTGGTGAACGGGTCGATGTTCTCGTCCCAGACGCGCTCCAGCAGCGTCTCCGCCGAGACCGGAGCACCGGCCGCGCGCAGCAACTCCTCCAGCACCGCGAACTCCTTGCGGGACAGGGCGACATGGCGGCCGTCGCGGTACGTCTCACGCAGATGGGGATCGAGGCGGATGCCCGAGCGCTCCAGCACCGGCGGCGGCGCGGGCCGCGCTCGGCGGCCCAGCGCACGGATGCGGGCGACCAGTTCGGCGAAGGCGAACGGCTTGGCGAGGTAGTCGTCGGCACCGAGGCTGAGCCCGGCGACCTTCTCGGCGACGGTCGTCGACACCGTCAGCATCAGGATCCGCACATCGGTGCCGGAGGCGGCGGTGCGCCGGCACACCTCGTCGCCGTGCAGCCTGGGCAGGTCACGGTCGAGCACCATCACGTCGTACGCGTTGACGGCCAGGCGTTCCAGGGCCGCCTCTCCGTCGTGCACGACGTCCACCGCGAACGCCTCCTGCCGCAGGCCCTGCGCGATCGCATCGGCGAGCATCTCCTCGTCCTCCACGACCAGAATGCGCATGCCGTCCTCACCCCTCGTCCGCCGCCGTCGTGCTCCAGGTGTCCGCGGCGCGCGAGCGCCCGCACCCGTACAGAGGAGACGGCGTGAGCGGAGCCCGCGTTCACTCGCACACTTGACCCACAATGATTAGCGCGCTAATAATTAGCGCGCAAACAATGCTTCATCCGGAGGTGTCCATGGAACTCGTGCCTGGAAACAGCCTGATCACCGCCACTCCCGAGGAGGGCCGCGCCCTGGCCGTCAAGCTGGCCCGGTTGTCGGTGAAGACCACACAGCCCGACGGCGACGTACGCCAGCGCCTGCGCCCGGTGTACGCGGAGAACGCGGACAGCCTGATCGCCGTGGCGCAGGTCGTCGCCACCGAGTTCGCCACCATCGCGGCAGCCAACGGGTACTGGCGCTGATGGTGCCCGGCATGGAGGCCCACCGGCTGTCCGAGCAGCCCTGCTTCGCCCTGTACAGCGTGGTCAACGCCATCACACGCGCGTATCGCCCCCTGCTCGATCCCCTGGGCCTCACCTATACGCAGTACGTCGCGATGATGTCGCTGTGGGAGGACGACGGAGTGGATCTGCGCACCCTCGCCGAGCGCACGCATCTCGATCCGCCGACGCTGACCCCGGTGGTCAAGAGGCTCGAGGCCAAGGGCCTGCTCAGCCGCGTCAGGGCGGCCCACGACGAGCGGCGGCTGACGCTGACCGTCACCGAAGCGGGGCGGCAGCTGCAGCGCGAGGCCCGCAACATCCCCGAGACGATGCTGTGCCAGGTCGGTCTGTCGGCAGAGGAAGAACGGCAGTTGCGGGCGATGTGCGAGCAGATCCGCCGCACGCTCACCGACGACGCCCCTGCCGGCGTCCCGGAAACGAAGGTGGAACAGTGAGGAACCATCAGGCCATCTACGTGGACGGCCGCTGGCGGACACCGCGGCAGCAGACGGTTCTGGAGGTGGAGAACCCTGCCACCCAGGAGGTCATGGGCACCGTTCCCCTGGCGTCGGCCGGCGACGTGGCCGAGGCCGTGCGTGCGGCACGCCGTGGGTTCGGCACATGGTCACGCACCCCCGTGGCGGAACGCCTCGGGTACCTGTCCCGGCTACGGGATGCGCTGGCCGCCCGGCATGAGGAGCTCGCGCTCACGATCGCCGCCGAGGTGGGCGCCCCGATCTCCTTCGCCCGCACCGTCCAGGCGGGTGCCCCGCTGGCCCTGGTGACGTCCTACCTGGAGCTGCTGCCGGAGTTCGACTTCGCCGAACGCCTGGGCGACAGCCAGGTGTTCAAGGAGCCTCTCGGGGTCGTCGGCGCCATCACCCCGTGGAACTACCCGCTGTTCCAGGCCGTTGCGAAGGTCGTTCCCGCGCTGGCAGCCGGATGCACCGTCGTTCTCAAACCGGCCGAGGCGGCACCGCTGTCGGCGTACCTGCTCGCCGAGGCGCTGATCGACGCCGGGCTGCCGCGCGGAGTGTTCAACCTCGTACCCGGGTCGGGACGCGGCGCCGGCGAGGCCCTGGTGACCCACCCGGACGTGGACGTCATCTCCTTCACCGGCTCCACCCGCACCGGCCGCCGGGTGGCGGAGCTCGCCTCCGGCACGGTCAAGCGGGTCGTCTCCGAACTCGGCGGCAAGTCCGCCAGCATCGTCCTGCCCGACGCGGATCTCCCCGAGGCGGTCACGGCCACCGTGGCGAGCGCGTTCGCCAACTCGGGTCAGACCTGCACCGCGTGGACCCGTCTTCTGGTGCACACCGGCGAGTACGACGATGCCGTCGACCTGGCGGCCAAGGCCGCCGAGAACTGCGTCGTGGGTGATCCGATGTCCGAGCAGACCACCATGGGACCGCTGATCTCCCACGAGCAGCGGCAGCGCGTCCGAAGCTACATCGCCGAGGGCATGTCCGAGGGAGCCCGCCTGGTGACCGGCGGCCCCGAAGCTCCCACCGGACTCGACACGGGCTACTACGTGCAGCCGACCGTCTTCGCCGACGTCCGGCCGGACATGTCCATCGCCCGCCAGGAGATCTTCGGCCCGGTGCTCTGCGTCCTTCCCTACGCCGACGAGGAGGAGGCCGTACACATCGCCAACGACTCCATCTACGGGCTGTCCGGGGCCGTCTGGTCCGCCGACCCTCAGCGGGCCGCAGCAATCGCCCGCCGGGTCCAGGCCGGCCAGATCCAGATCAACGGCGCCCAGATCGGCCTGCTCGCCCCGTTCGGCGGCTGCAAGCAGTCCGGTAATGGCCGCGAACTCGGCCGCTACGGACTGGAGGAGTTTCTGCAGACCAAGGCCATCCACGCCTGAACGCGGATCCGACGCGGACCGGGGGCAGCCGATCCACCCCAGGGACTGTTTCCATCGACGGCCTGGGGTACCCGCCACGCGCTTACGCACGATACCCGCCCGGACCGGGCACGTCGCACCGGGCGACCGGGGGTCTCAGCAGGGGAGGTACACCATGGGACGCGTCAAGCAGTACGCCGTCGCCGCCTCCGGACAGTGGACCGACGAGGAGGAGGGCCGGCGCCGACTGCCCGCCGGTGAGGTCCATGCCTGGGAGCCGGGTATGAACCAGACCGTCTGCGGTCTGTCTCTCAGCCGCTCCCGGTTGATCCGCTTCCCGCACGTCACCTGGCCGGACACCTTCCCGGAATCCGGAGGAGCCGCGGACCGGGTACGACGCCAGTGCCCGCGCTGCGCCTCCGTCGCCGGACGCCGTGGCGCCGACGCACGCCCCCGGTAGCAGCGCACCAACCCCCGGCCGTGAGTGGCGCACGGCGGCACGTCGCTTTCCGGCGGGGCGGGCGGTGAGGACGTCACGACCGCGCTGCTGCGGGCCCTCGGGCCACGGCTGTCCCAGCTGGAGTACGCCGTTCCCGAACAGGATCCGAGGATCCCGCTGGACCGCATACCGGCCCGCGTGCGCAGCGGATTCGCCATCGAGGCGGTCCGTGTACCGGCGGCCGCTCACCTGTCCGGGCGGACGGCGGGCTGACGGCATCGGAAGGAGCGCTGCGGGCGCCGGCACGAGCGGCGCGACGTGCGCGCGCCTGCCGTCCCTAGGTGTTGACGGCCACCGTCTCGTCCGGCAGCCGCGTTGTCCGCCCGCCCGGCCCGCGCCCGGCGAAGCGCATGGCGACGCATGCGCCGAGGTACAGCGTGGCGACGATCAGCAGCAGCGCCTGATAGCCCGTCACCAGGGCCAGGTACTCCAGGGCGCCCCCTGTCAGCGCGCCCAGCAGATTCGCGCCGAACGCGGATGTCGGGTCCGGGGCGGACGCGAGGCGGTCCGAGAAGATGAGGTTGGCGCAGAAGATGGGGGCGAAGGCCAGCGCGATGGCGGCGGCGAGCCGTCCGGCGAAGGGCAGTGTGAGCACGGCGTGCGCCGGGACGAACCAGGCCACCGCGAGGGAGCCGAAGAGCAGCAGTTGCAGGAGCAGCTGGTTGACCCGTCGCAGCCTGCGCCGGACCTCGACCGCGGCGAGGACGGCGAGCAGGACGCCGATGAAGACGAGGGCGTTGACCAGCCAGGTCGTACCGAAGTAGAGCGCGAAGCCGATCACGTTCTTCGTTTCGAGCAGGAGGAAGGCCGCGCCCAGCAGGAACATGTCGGTGTAGCGGAACGTGCGTCGGACGCGAACCCCGGTCAGGCGCACGGACAGGAGGGTCACCAGCAGGATCGCGCCCAGCGCGCCGAGGTAGAGCGTAGGGACGGTCCGGTGGAGCAGATACGGGAAGGGGTGGTCATCGCTCGCGGCCGCCGGCACCGCCCCGCTGGGCCGCCAGATCTGCCGGCAGGACTGGTCGGCGGCCGTCATCCCGGCCACCAGCACGGCCGCGTTCTCGTGGAACGTCGTCATACAGGGGGCGTGGCCGTAGATGTCATCGAGGGTGCCGGCGAAGCGGTCGACCAACCAGCTCTTCCGGTAGTAGTTGTACATGGCGAACGCGCCGTTCGGCGCCAGGTGATCGCGCGCGGCCTCGAACGCCTGCTGGGTGAACAGGTAGCTCTCCAGGCGCAGGTTGCTCGCGCCGGCCACCAGTGTCAGCGAGTCCGGCAGCGCCAGGACGACGAGGTCGTACTTGGTGTTCGTCCGCTCCAGGAAGGCCCGTCCGTCGTCGATGTGGACGTGCACCCTGGGGTCGTCGTACGGCTTCGCGGGGTGCAGCTGCGCGCCGATCTGCTGCAGCCGGGGATCGATCTCGACGGCGTCCACGCGCTGCGCTCCGCGGGCCAGCGCGACCGCGACGTCATTGCCGTTGCCGGCCCCGATGACCAGCACGCGTTTGTGCGGGTTGTGGGGTGTCTGGTCGTACGCCTGCCGGTAGGGCGAGTTCTCCCCCAAGAGCACCGGGAGCGGCACGATGCTCTGGTGCGGGACGCCGTTGGCGGAGACGGTGTAGGCCCGGGTGGCGGACGACGAGGCTCTGAGCTGGATCTTGTAGTAGGGCGACCAGGAGATGCCGGCCGTCGTCGTCTCCATGAACAGCGCGGCGACCATCGCCGTGAGGGGGATGCCGTACAGCAGGGTGTTGCGCCGTCCGCCGAGGATCAGCAGGGCCGCGGCGGCGAGTACGCCCCATACGACCGACGGGGCGCGGAGCCAGGACAGCAGGGCGAAGGACACCGAGCCGGTGATGCTGCCGAGGAGGTCGTAGCGGTAGGCATCGAGCGAGGGAAGCCGGCGGAAGAGGTCGGCGGTGATCTTGCCGATCCCGGCCATGATCATCGCGGTCAGCAGGAAGATGGCCGGCAGCGTCACCCACTCGGGGAGGCCGGTGGTCTTCACGGCGGTGAAGTAGATGACCTGGCCGCTGTTCTGACGCACCTGCACCGGATGCTCGCGTACCAGGATGACGAGAAGCGCGAGCGGGACCGGTGTCCAGCGTGTGAGCCACTGTCCGCGGGCGGCGGGGATCAGGAACCCGATGCCGATGCCGAGGAACGATCCCAGCAGGATGAAGTTCGAGAAGTAGCTGAGGTGGACGACGTTGGCGCCCGCCCATCTGATCAGCGCCAGCTCGACGAAGAGCATGGTGGTGCTGGCCAGCATGAGCCTCCAGCGCACCGATCTTTCGGTTTGTGCCGTTTCGGTCCGCTTCATACGTATTTACGGTGCCATCTTCGGCGGGGTGAGTCGAGATGCCCTGCCGGTTTCGCGGCGCGGATTCGGCCAGGGGAGGGCGGGCATCGCGCCGCCGGCGGCGCGCCGTCTCCGGGGCACGACGACATGCCCCGGGCGCTGTCCGCGCGCCCGGGGCATCGTGCCGCGGTGTGCCGCTTTCCGATGTACACCGCGGAGCCCGCGCGCGGCGGGCACTTCGCGCCGTTCGAGGAACCCGAGCTCCACGCGGAGGAACCGCGCGCGTTCTTCCGCCCCTAACGGACGGCGGCGACGGGCTGAGGACGCCGCGCGGCTCCCCCGGCGGCGTGCGGTTCACTGCCGTGCGCACCTGCAGACGATTCATGAATGATCAGGCGGCAGTCCCCGGCCTCAACACGCGCTGCCCGACTGCCTGATCAGGAGCCGCCCTGGGGACACACCGGATACGCCAAGAGTGACCTTCCTGAAACCCGCACACTGCTCGACGATAGGTTGATCGCCATGAGCGACAACGTGTACTTCGACATCACCATCAACGACGAACCGGCCGGCCGGATCGTCTTCCACCTCTTCGACGAGGTGGTACCCAAGACCGCCAGGAACTTCCGCGAGCTGGCCACCGGCCAGAACGGCTTCGGATACGCCGGTTCCCCGTTCCACCGGATCATCCCGCAGTTCATGCTGCAGGGCGGCGACTTCACCCGCGGCAACGGCACCGGCGGCCGGAGCATCTACGGCGAGAAGTTCCAGGACGAGAACTTCACCCTCAAGCACGACCGGCCCTACCTGCTGAGCATGGCGAACGCGGGTCCGCACAGCAACGGGTCGCAGTTCTTCATCACCACCGTCGTCACGGACTGGCTCGACGGCAAGCACGTGGTCTTCGGCGAGGTCGTCGAAGGCCAGGACATCGTCGACAGGGTCGAATCCCTCGGCAGCCGCAGCGGAGCGCCCAAGGCGAAGGTCACGATCGCCGCGAGCGGGACGGTCTAGCCGACACCGCCACGAGAGCCGGAGCCGCCGTCCCTCGATGCGCAGCCGGTGGGCAGAACGACGCGATCACCCCGAGCCGCCGCCCACCGGCATCGCCTCACGGAACGCGCCCGCACCGGGACCACCGAGCGGTGTCTGCGATCCTGGCACGCATGCCGACCGACTCCGTCCCCGTCACCCCCGACGCGCCCGTCTCCGTACATCCCCCTCTCCTCACCCAGCAATGGCTCGACCTCACCTTCATCCACTGGGCCGTCGAACCGGGCGCCGTGGCGGGGCTGTTGCCGGCCGGGACCTTTCCCGACACGCACCACGGGCGGACGTACGTCGGACTCGTCGCCTTCCGGATGCACCGGGTCGGATGGTTCCGGCTGCCCGGAGTGCCGTACCTGGGAAGCTTTCCGGAGACCAATGCGCGGCTCTACTCGGTGGACGGGCACGGTCGGCGCGGTGTCGTCTTCCGCTCCATGGACGCCTCCCGGCTGATTCCGGTGCTGATGGGCCGCCTCGCCTTCCGGCTGCCGTACCTGTGGTCCCGGATGAGCGTGCGGAGCGAGGGTCGCACCGTCGCGTACACGAGCCGCCGCCGCTGGCCCGGCCCGCGCGGCGCGCACTGCCGCCTGACCGTACGCATCGGTGAGCGCATCGACGAACCCACGGAGTCGGACCACTTCCTGACCGCCCGCTGGGGCATGCACAACGCCTTCTTCCCCGGCCGGGCTGAATCCTTGGCGTACCTGCCCAACGACCACCCGCGCCGGCCGCTGCACCGCGCCGAGTTGCTCACGTGTGAGGAGAACCTCGTCGCGGCCGCCGGTCTCCCCGCGCCGAGCGACGCACCGGTCAGCGTCCTGTACTCCCCCGGCGTCCCGGTCCGCCTCGGCCGCCCGGCCCGCCCGGCAGGCATTCCCACGCCGTGAGCCGGTGGCGGAGAATGGCCGCATGGGTGGCGAGATCGTGGACGAGGCGGTGCGGGCGGCTCCGGCGCCGCCGCTGCGGGGGCTGGTCGGCTGGTACTCCGGTTACCGCCAGCGCGGCCTCCCGCCCAGCCCGCACCGCGGCCTGCCGTCGCCGTGGCTGACGCTGATCCTCACTCTCGACGAACCCTTGAGCATGGCCGCCCACCCCGACCCGGCCGCTTCCCCCGGCGACTACTCCACCCTCTTGGGCGGCCTGCACCTCACGCCCGCCCTCATCCACGTTCCCGGTCGGCAGTCCGGCATCCAGGTCGCGATCAGCCCGCTCGGCGCACGGGTCCTGCTGGGACTGCCCGCGGGCGAGCTGGCCGGGACCGACGCCCACGCCGACGACGTCCTGGGCGCGGGGGTGCGCGAGGTTCACGACAGGCTGCGCGCGGCCCCCGACTGGGCCGCCCGGTTCCGCGTCATCGACCACTGGCTGCTGTGCCGTATGTCGGACCACGAGGGCGCGGGAACGACCTGCGCCGCCCCGGTCGCGGGCGCCTGGCAGCGTCTGCTGTCCGTCGGCGGACGCCTGCGCGTCGAGCAGCTCGCCGCCGAGGCCGGCTACAGCGACCGGCACCTGCGCAACCGCTTCCGCGCGGAGATCGGCCTGACTCCCAAGGCCGCCGCCCGGGTCATCCGCTTCGACCTGGCACGGCGCCGCCTGGCCACCCGCCCCGGCCCGCCCGACCTCGCCGGACTGGCCGCCGACTGCGGCTATGCGGACCAGTCCCACCTCGACCGCGAGTTCGCCGCCCTGGCCTCCTGCACGCCGAGCGCCTGGCTGGCCCAGGAGTTCCGAAACATCCAATCCGGCCACCATCCGCCCGCGTGATCCTGGAGGGGTCGACGAACCGATCCCGCCGACTCCCGCGACACGGAAGGCGCATCCTCATGAGCAGTACGCCCGGCACCGCCAAGCGGCCGCCCGCCCCGCGGGTCTGGCCCACCCTGCGCGCCCACGACGCCCGCGCACTGATCCGCTTCCTCGTCGACGCCTTCGGCTTCGAGGAGACCGTGGTCCACGGCGACGGCGACCTGGTCGAGCACGCCGAGCTCAGCTGGCCCGAAGGCGGCGGCATCATGCTGGGGTCCGTGCGCGAGGGGCAGGAGCCCGGCACCGGCCCGACACCGCCCGGCGCCTTCAGCGCCTACGTCGTCACCGCCGGCCCGGACGCCGTCCACGCCCGCGCCAAGACCGCCGGCGCCGAGATCACGACCGACCTGCACGTCACCCCCTACGGCTCCCGCGACTTCGCCGCCCGCGACCCCGAGGGCAACCGGTGGAACTTCGGCACCTATCCCGGCGAGCCGCGCTGACCCCCGGTCGCGGAGCGTGCGGCAGTCCCGCTGATCGCCGTGGGCACGGCCGAGGGCACCCTTGGTCCCGCGTGACCGACGGCGGTCACCTTGGGGCTGCCGCAGCGGCAGTACCGGCACACGACGACCCTGCCCGGTGCCGGGTCGGCTCGTCGATGCCGACGCGAGAGCTGCCACAAGGCGGATGCCCGGCGTCGACGTGGCCGGTGTTCCTTCGTAGGCTGGCAAGCCGCTGCTCGTCATTTCCCCCGCCGCGCGCCCGCAGAGGACCGAATGCCGACCATCAAGCTTGTCAAGTACCTGACAGTCACGGCCGCGGTTCTCACGCTGGCCACGGCACCGACCCCGGTCGCCGCCGCCCCGGAACCCGTCGCCTCCGAGGCCCCCCTCCAGGCCACTCCCCCGGCGGCCGGCACCTGGCAGCCTCCGCTGTCCACCCGTGGCCGGTACATCGTCGATGCCCAAGGGCACCGGTTCCGCCTGAAGTCGGCCAACTGGGACGGCGCGCAGGGCTCCTGGACGGGAAACGGCAGCACCGCCGATCCCGCCAACCACCACGCCGGCCAGAACTCCTACGGCATACCCCTCGGCCTGGACCGCGCCTCGCTGCCCGAGCTGCTCGCCGACTTCCACGAACTCGGCATCAACAGCATCCGGCTGCCGTTCTCCAACGAGATGATCCACACGGCAGCCCCGGTGCCGGACGCCGCCGTCGCGGCCAATCCACAGCTGAGCGGCAAGACGCCCCTGCAGATCTACGACGCCGTCGTGGCCGCCCTCACCCACGACGGGTTCGCGGTCGTCCTCAACAACCACACCCGCACCTCCCGTTGGTGCTGCGGCATCGACGGCAACGAACGCTGGAACAGCGGTCAGTCCACCCCGCAGTGGGCCGACGACTGGGTCTTCATGGCCCGCCGGTACGCCGCCGACCCCCGCGTCGTGGGCGCGGATCTCTACAACGAAGTACGCCGCGACGTACTGGACGACCCCAACTGGGGCCTGGGCGACGGCCACGACTGGTACGCCGCGGCCCGACTCGCCGCGGACCGCATCCTCACCGAGGCCAACCCCGATCTCCTCATCGTCGTCGAGGGCATCAACTGGACCGGCCTCCCCGTCGACGGGCTGCCGCACGGCCGCCCCACCCTCACCCCCGTCCGCACGCTGTCCCACACCCTCGTCAACGCTCACAAGCTGGTCTACTCCGCCCACTTCTACGGCTACACCGGTCCCCGGCACAGCGGCGCCACCGGAGTCGGCGAGACCCACGATCCCCGATATCAGGACCTGACCCGCGACCAGCTGTACCAGGTCCTCGCCGACCAGGCCTTCTTCGTCACCACGGAAGGACAGCACTACACCGCGCCCGTGTGGGTCAGCGAATTCGGCAGCGGAGCCGGGGAGACGGGCACCGCCGCCCGCACCTGGTTCGGCAACATCACCGACTGCTTCGCCGACCATGACGCCGACTTCGCCTACTGGCCCCTGGTCGGCTGGGAGGGCCACGACGACTGGGCCCTGCTGCGCTACGACACCGCGGGACGACGGTACGGCATCCTCGGCCAGGGCGACTGGCGCGGCCCCGCCTGGAATCACCTCATGACCTCTGCGACCCGCACCGGGTACATCCCGCCCGTACCTGTCTGGCGCATGCTCAACACCGGCCACGGCGACGAGGTCCGGTCTCTGCGGGTACGGGCGGGCGGCGACTGGGATCCGGGGGCCTACAAAGCCGCCTGCCCCGACGGGCTGCGGTTGACCGGCCTGAGCCACACCGGCGGCCGCGGTCTGTGCACCGACACCGCCGCCGGCGACCTGCGCGCCGCGGGCAACGCCCAGACAGTCGTCACCGATGAACGCTACGTCCCCGCTGGCGGCGACTGGGCCGGCGGCTACACCAAACTCCAGTGCCCCGCCGGGCAGTTCCTCATCGGCTACAGCCGCCGCGGGGACCGCGTTGCGACGGCCCTGTGCGCGCCGGCCCGCACCTCATTGGGCCTGACCGGACGGACCGTCTGGTTCGACCGGTCCGACAACCGGCCCACCGACGGCGCCGGCGGCGACTTCGCCTCCGGCCACTACAAAGGCCAGTGCGCGGCCGACGAGTACGCCGCCGGAATCGCCTTCACCACCCGCCTTGGCGCTGCGGCGGGCCCCGCGGCCCTGTTGTGCGGTCCGCTGCCAGGTCTGACCGCCGAATGACGGTCAGATCGCCGGGCTTCTTTGAGGTGATGTGTTGTGGGCGGCGCGATCCGCGAGCTGTGGGGCGACCGGGTACGCACCCGGACATGCCGGTCCGGCTCCGGGCTCCACCTCAGCCTCGGCGCGGGCCGCATCCCCCTCGTCATCGGAGACCAGGTCTCCGTCCTGCCCGGCAGCCGGCAGGAAGGCGCTGGCCGCCGAACGGTCCTGCCAGAAGATCACCCACAGCCCGTCCCGCCTGGTCAGGGCCGCCCCGTGGTGCGACCCTGGTGGAGAGGTGTCCGAGGAGGGGAACCCGGGAGGGCCGATGGGACGGGACGTCCCGGCGCTGGTGTTCACCCGTGAGGACCGCCGCCGGTACCGGATCAAGATGCAGGAGTGTCTCGAGGTGTTCGCGCGGATGCTGCGCGAGTCACGGTTCGAGTCCCCCGAGCAGCCCCGGGTGGGGCTGGAGATCGAGCTGAACCTGGTCGACGACGTGGCGGAGCCGGCGATGCGCAACAGCGAGGTGCTGGAGGCGATCGCGGATCCCGCCTGGTCCACCGAGCTGGGCCGGTTCAACCTCGAGATCAACGTCCCGCCCCGCCGTCTGACGGCGGGCGGCCCGGACGCCTGGGAGTCCGAGATCCGCGCCGCGCTGAACCACGCGGAACAACGCGCCAGGTCGGTCGGCGTCCATCTGATCATGATCGGCACCCTTCCCACCCTGCGGCAGGAGGACGTCGGCGAGGCGGCGCTGTCGGAGAACCCGCGCTACCGGCTGCTCAACGATCAGGTCTTCGCGGCCCGGGGCGAGGACCTGCGCATCGAGGTGGAGGGCGTTGACCGGCTGCGGACGTACGCGGACACGATCACTCCCGAGGCCGCGTGCACCAGCACCCAATTCCACCTGCAGGTGTCCCCCGAGGAGTTCGCCGCCTACTGGAACGCGGCGCAGGCGATCGCCGGGGTCCAGGTCGCGCTGGCGGCCAACTCGCCGTTCCTGTTCGGCAAGGAACTGTGGCACGAGACCCGTATCCCGCTGTTCGAGCAGGCCACCGACACCCGCCCGCAGGAGATCAAGGTGCAGGGGGTGCGGCCCCGGGTGTGGTTCGGAGAGCGATGGATCACCAGCGTCTTCGACCTGTTCGAGGAGAACCTGCGCTACTTCCCGGCGCTGCTGCCCCTGTGCGACGAGCAGGAACCCGCCGAGACGCTGGACAGCGGCGACGTCCCCGAACTGGCCGAGCTCACTCTGCACAACGGCACCATCTACCGCTGGAACCGCCCGGTCTACGCCGTCGCCCACGACCAGCCGCATCTGCGGGTGGAGAACCGTGTGCTGCCCGCCGGCCCGACCGTCGCCGACACCCTCGCCAACGGCGCCTTCTACTACGGGCTCACCCGCGCCCTGGTCGAGGAGGAGCGGCCGGTGTGGTCGCGGATGTCCTTCCCGGCCGCCGAGGACAATCTGCACACGGCGGCACGCAACGGCATCGAGGCACGGCTGTACTGGCCCGGAATGGGCGAGGTGCCGGTGCCCGAACTCGTCCTGCGGCGACTGCTGCCGCTGGCGCACCGGGGGCTGCAGCACTCCGGCATGGACGAAGCCTGGCGGGAGCCGCTGCTCGGCATCATCGAGCAGCGGTGCGTCACCGGCCGTAACGGAGCCGTCTGGCAGAAGGAGATGTTCCACCGCATCGACGCCTCCACCCGTTCCGGCCGCCACCAGGCCCTCCAGCGGATGACGCAGCTGTACATCGACTACATGCACCTCAACGCTCCGGCCCACACATGGCCGGTCGACTGAGCAAGGGCCGGGGACATTTCACGAAAGTCCCCCCGGCAGGCGCCATCCGCCGTGCGCCCACGGCGTGTGTCCCGCGGCATGTTCTGCGGCGTCTGCTCCCGGTGGGTGAGGATCCCGTTATTTTCAAGATCGTGGTGGACGACGTGAGCGCGCTGACCGAGCACAGCGCCGCCTTCCCACCGCCCACCTCGGTGTCAGGTCGTACGCGGCCGTGACCGACGACCTGCCGTTCGGCTGCGGTGAGACCGTGGACGAGACGCGGACGGAGACGGGGTATGAGGCCAGTGACGACACGACCCGGCCGGGACGACCGGTATCCGCGGCTCGACGGACGCGCCCGCCGATCGCGTCCCGCCGGCGCCTGCCGCCCTGGACGCGGCCCTGCCGTGCCGGCGGCACCAGGTGCCCCGGGCATGACCGCCGGCTCGGACCTGACTGTTATGCCGCCGCTTCGAAGTGCGCGGTGGCGAGGACGGTGCCGTCGGCGGAGGTCAGGCGGGCGCCGGAGAGTGTGGACTGCTCCACCGGTACCGGGACTTCCCAGGAGCCGTAACCGTCGTGCAGTGCGAAGGTCCCCACGCGCACGGTTGTGCCGTTCGTGCGCTCCAGCAGACAGGTGACCCTCCCGCTGTACTCGATCCCGGCGTCGTCGAGGTCGATGGACACGTACACCCAGCCCGGCGCTCCCGGCTGGGCAAAGATCTTCCCGGCCGGCTGCCCCTGGGGGCCGAGTGTCGTCAGGTCCGCGAGCATCACTCCCGTCCTGGCCTCCGCGGGCCGCGAAGGGGCGGCCGCGTTCTCGATGGCCGTGCCGACGGCCCAGCCGCCGAACCCGGAGGCGAGCGCGAAGGCGGCGGCAGCGGACGCGGCCCGCAGCCGCACACGTCCCCGGAACCGCTTGCGCGCATGCCCCGGCCCGCGCGCGGACCGGCGGCCCTCGTGCGCCGCCGCGGCCTGGGCCAGCGACCGCGCCACCCGGGTCTCGAACCCCACCGGCGGCTCGCTGCCCGGCAGCAGGCCGACCAGCCCGTCACCGACGAGGGTCAGCTGCCCGACGTACTCCCGGCAGTCCGCGCACCGGTCCAGATGCGCGACAGCCGCGGCCCGCTCCCGCCCAGGGAGCACGCCCAGAGCCAGCTCGGCACCGATCTCGAGCAGCTTTTCGCAGGTCACGTCAGAGGACATCGTCGCCTCGCTTCGGAGACGTGAGCGTGGACCGCAGTTTCCTCATCGCGGTCCTGATCCGCGTCTTGGCCGTGCCCAGCGGGATTTTCTCCCAGTCGGCGATCTGCTGAGCCGTCATTCCGTAGATCCCGGCCATTACCAGGGCACGGCCCTGTTCGCGCGGCAGTCGTGCCACGGCGGCCCGCAGCCTGGACGACGCCTCGTCCGCGAGCGCGAGCTTCTCGGGGGTCTCGGTCACGACGTCGAGGAGCGCGTCGAGATCCTCGGGGGCCAGCGGCTCCGACCGGCGCGAGCGGGCGGCGTCGATGGCGAGATTGTGTGCGATGGTCGTCAGCCAGGTCATCACCGAGCCTCGGCGGGAGTCGTATATCTGCGCGTGCCGCCACGCGCGCTCGAACGTCTGCTGGGCGATGTCCTCGGCGAGCTGCGGATCGGCGAGGACCGCGATGGCCACACCGAAGACCGTGTGCTGGAACCGCCGTACGAAGGCAACCGCCAGTTCCGGGTCGCCGGTGGCCAGACCGGACAGCAGAGCCTCGTCCGGCAGACGGCCTACGGAGAGCCCAAAACCCTGCATACCTGTATATACGGACCATTCCGGCCGGCGGATTGCCTGGCGGTGGCGGAAGATCACCCTTCCATTGTCCTGCGGTCCCCCTGGCCGGTCCATCGTTGCGGCGGGCGAACACCGGTCCGGATCGGCATCCGGTCACCTACAGCTCATTGGTTTTGAGACACGCCGAAAAAGACCACGGCGTGTCTTTCTTCCGTACTATCGCTGGGACACAGCTTGCAGCAGTGATCGGTGCCGCACCTGCGGCACCAGATCAAAAGACTCACGTGTTTGGTTCCGCATACGTCTGTGGGCTTGCTGAAGCGCTCCCAGGGATCCGGAAGGGGCTACGAGCATCATGTCCGAGACCGACAATGCAGCCACCGAGCTGACAACGCAGTACGCCACCCAAGTGGCCGGTGACCTCGAACGCAACCTCAAGGAACAGGAGCGCGTCAGCGGTGAAATCGCCGCGCTGCAGGAGCAGTTGGCCGCTCTCCAGGAGGACCGGACCATCCTGCTGAACATCCAGCAGGCCCTCGGTGTGACGCCGGCGCCCCGTAAGCCCGCGGCCGGTCCCGTCGCCGCGACGGTGCCCCCTCCCCGTACGAAGACCGCCACCAAGGCGAGCCAGAGCAAGCGGACGCGGGCCAAGTCGGCCGCGCCGAGCCGGAAACCGGCCGCCAAGAAGACGTCGTCCAGGAAGACTCCGGACAAGGCGACGGGCTCCGAATCGGCCCGGCCCACCCTCGTCGACGTCGTCCGCGGACACCTGGCCGCCCAGAGCGAACCGCGCTCCGCAGCGGAGATCGCCGCCGCGCTGGGGCAGGAGCATCCCGAACGCGCGATCAAGACGACCGTGGTGCGCTCCACGCTGGAAGGACTCGTGGCCAAGAACCAGGCCCGGCGCACCAAGCAGGGTTCCTCCGTCTTCTACACCGCACCCGAAGCGGCGGAGCCCGCTCCAGAGGGAGAGACGGGCCAGGCACAGCCCGCCTGAAGACCGGGGCGGCACCGGCAGGCAGGACGGTCGCCCAGCCAACGACCGCACCCGGCAGGGCCGTTGGCCGGTCAGCCGTTTTTGCGGGCCACTCCGCCGTAGAGTCCGATCGGCGGGGCGTTGCGCTCCGGGGGCTCGTCGGGCCGCCAGTTCGGGACTTGGACCAGGCCGGGATCGACCAGGGTGAAGTCACCGAAGAAGTCCAGAATCCGGGCGTGGGGGCGGAGGTTCAAGCTGGCGGTGGCGCTGTTGTAGACGGCCGCCGCGTCCTCACGCCGGTCCTCGTGCATGTCGCCCGTCGCGTGCGACAGGACGAGGTACGAACCGGTGGGCAGCGCGTCGCGGAGGGTGGTGACGACGGCGTCCGGATCATCCGCGTCGGCGAGGAAGTGCACGACGGCCACCAGCAGCAGCGCCACCGGCTGGTCGAAGTCGATGACCTTGCGCACCTCGGGGTCGTCCAGGACGGCGCGGGGGTCACGCAGGTCGGCCAGGACGACGGAGATGTCGGTGCCCTCCATGAGGGCCATGGAGTGGGCGCTGACGATCGGATCGTTGTCGACGTAGACGATGCGGGTCTCGGGAGCGATGGCCCGCGCGATCTGGTGCACATTGGGCTCGGTGGGCAGGCCCGTGCCCACGTCGAGGATCTGCCGGATGCCGCCCTCCGCGACGACGTGCCGGACGGCGCGGTGCATGAAGTGCCGGTTGGCGCGGACACCCGCCCGCACCTCCGGGGCCGCCTTCATGAACCGCTCGGCGGCCTCCCGGTCGACCTCGTAGTTGTCCTTCCCGCCGAGGAAGTAGTCGTACATCCGGGCCGGGTGGGGCCTGCTGGTGTCGATCTCGAACGGGTGAGCGCCGCTGCCGCTGCTGGAGGTCACGATGCCTGGCTCCGTCCTGGACTCTCGTCCCGCCACCGGATGAACGTATGTGAGTGACTGTCAGAGCATCATCCTGGCATGCGGGACGAAGCCCATGAACACCAGCCGGACTCCGGCACGCCGGGGCCCGGCCGTGCCACTCGCACCTGCGTGGACCCTGGGCCGAAAACTCAACACGATGCCGTCCGGCGGTACTTACTTACTGGTGAGGAACGCGGTCGCGGTGTAGCGTCACCTGCAGATGTCGTGGTTCGCAGTCCCTGCCCGCGCTGTGGTGCGGGCGTTTTGCTGTGCAGTGCCCGAGGACCAGGACGACCACCTCCGGGTCCGCGCGGTGCGGACTCGCCAACGACTGGAAGGCACCGACATGGCCAGCGGCACCGTCAAGTGGTTCAACGCCGAAAAGGGATTCGGTTTCATCGCGCAGGACGGAGGCGGCCCCGACGTCTTCGCGCACTACTCCAACATCAACGCCAGCGGCTACCGCGAACTTCAGGAAGGCCAGGCCGTCACCTTCGACATCACCCAGGGCCAGAAGGGCCCGCAGGCGGAGAACATCACTCCCGCCTGACGATGCCGAACGCGGGCACGGTGCCCGGGCAGCGCCCGCTGCCCGGGCACCGTGCGCCGTCGCCGATGGCTACCGGTATCCGACGGCCGGCGAGTCCCTCTGAAGGGCAATGTCACACCCGGGGGCGGCGAGCTGGTCCTCGTCGTAGTGCTTGGCGCGTTCGCCCACGCCTCGTCGGTGACGCCGCCCGCGGCGTCGGCGATGCGGGTGCCCTGTTCGGCCGGTTCCGGGGCGGCCCGCCCGGCGTCGGTGAAGACCGTGCCGCCAGGCCGCGACCGGGTTGAGGGCCACCGAGGCCTCCCCGGCGTGCGCGGCGTCCTTGGTGTGCGGCCGGAGTCGGTGTGACCCCCGTGCTCGCCATGCTGCACGCGCTCGCCGACGCGCGCTCCCGACGCCCGGTGTGGTGGCTGCACGCTGCGCGGGACCGCCTCCACCATCCCCTTCGCCGACGAGACACGCGCCTTGCCGGCACGACCGCCGAACAGCCGTGCCCACATCTCGTACAGCCGTCCGCGTGACGGCGACCGGATCGGCGTCGGCCACATCGCGGCGGGCAGGCTCTCGGCGCAGGTGATACGCGACCTGGATCCGCCACGGAACGCGGACGCCTACCCGTGCGGGCCGACCGTGTTCATGACGGACATGACCAGCGCTCTGGGCGCGTGCGGGCTCGCGCCTGCCCGCATCCGCACGGAGACCTTCGGCGCGCTGTCGGCCATCACGCCCGGCATCGTGCCGCAATGGCAGGGTCCCGCACCAGCCCGCCCACCCTCCCGGCCAGAGCCGGGTCCCACCGTGTCGTTCGCCCGCAGCGGCCTCACCGCGCCATGGCATCCCGGCTACGGGACTCCGCCCGAACTCGCCGGAGCGTGCGACGTGCCCACACGGCGGTCCTGCCGTACAGGTGTCTGCCACGCCTGCGAGACCGCCGTGCTCTCCGGCCGTGTCGCCTGCGCGCCGGAGCCGATCGAGGCACCGGCCGAGAGCAACGCCCTCATCTGCTGCTCGCAGCCCGCCGGGGACCATGGAGGACCTCGTCCTGGACCTTTGACACCGCCGTGGCACGCCGCGCGTCCAGGCCGGCGCGTCGGCTGGACTCTGTGAACTGACTCACCCACCGCAAGCGGTTTGGGCCACCCATTGCCTGGTCAGCGCATGTTTTGCGGGTCCGGTGACGGCTCGTTGGCCGGATACGTCATTGATCTGTCATTGCAGCCAGTGCGACTGCCGATACAGGCTGTGACCGTGTTGGAGCGACGTGTTGTTGTGGTGGTGTACGCGGGCGCGCTCGCCCTGGACATCACCGGACCGATTGAAGTGTTAGATACCGCCAACCGGCTCCTTGCCCCGTCGGCGACCCCGTACCGGATCGACTTCGTCTCCGCCGACGCACCACTGGTGCGCATGAGTTCGGGAGTGATCGTGGAGGCCTCGCCGCTGGAGGCGGGGCAGGGCCCGATCGACACGCTCCTCGTGCCGGGCGGATGGAGTCTCCGGGACGCTCTTCGGGACCGGGCGCTGGTCTCCTGGATCGGCCGGGCGGCGACCCGGTCGCGCAGAGTCGCCTCCGTATGTGGTGGATCGTTTCTGCTGGCCGAGGCGGGCCTTCTCGACGGCAGACGCGCCACCACACACTGGGCGTACAGCGAGGAGATGGCCTGCCGCTATCCGGACGTGACGGTGGACGCCGAGCCGATCTTCGTCTGGGACGGCCCCTTCGTGACCTCCGCGGGCGTGTCGACCGGGATCGACATGGCGCTGGCCCTGGTGGAGGCCGATCACGGAGCGGCGCTCGCGCTGGAGACGGCACGGTTCCTGGTGCTGTTCCTCAAGCGGCACGGAGGACAGTCCCAGTTCAGCACCGTCCTCGACGCCCAGTTGGCCGACCACCCGCCGATCCGGGCGGCACAGGAGTGGATCCTGAAAAACCTCCACACCCGCCTGTCCGTCGCCGAGATCGCCCGGCGGGCCAACATGAGCCTGCGCAACTTCGCCCGGGTCTTCCGGCGCGAGGTGGGAATGACCCCCGGCCAGTACGTCGAACGGACACGGATCGCCCGCGCCCGCGAGTTGCTGGAAACCACCGAACTGACCATCGGCCAGATCGCGCACCGCTGCGGATTCGCCGCCCCCGAGACCTTCTTCCGCTCCTTCGGGCGGACTCTGGGCCTCACCCCGAAGGAGTACCGGCACCGCTTTCAGCTCCTCTCGCCCTCCGGCCTCATCGAGCGGCACCACGAGACGGACAGGAGTCCCGTATGACCACCACGACCTCAAACGCACCCGAAGCAGGCGCGTTACGCCTGGTCGACCACCTGGCCGGGGAACTCGCCCGGGCCGGCGTCACCCATGTGTTCGGTGTCGGTGGCGCGAACATCGAGGACCTGTACGACGCCGTACACCGCGGCGGCGCCGTCCGCGGCATCGTCGCCAAGCACGAGTTCTCCGCCGTCACGATGGCCGACGGATACGCCCGTACCAGCGGGCGCCTCGGCGTTGTCGCGGCCACCTCGGGCGGCGGTGCGATGAATCTCGTACCGGGCCTGGCCGAGGCGTACGCCTCCCGGGTGCCCGTGCTGGCCCTGGTGGGGCAGCCGCCGACCGGCCAGGAGGGCCACGGGGCGTTCCAGGACTCCAGCGGCAGGGCGGGTTCCTTCGACGCCCGGGAGGTCTTCGCGCCTGTCTCCCGGTTCTGCGCCCGGGTGGAGGACCCGGACGCGCTCGCGGAGTTGCTGCCCCGGGCGGTGGCGGCGGCACAGGCCGATCCGCGCGGGCCGGCGGTGCTGCTGCTGCCGAAGGACGTGCAGCAGGCACGGATCCGGTGGCCCGGTCGCAGTCCGGCGCCGGCGGCACCGGCGGCACGGCCCGACGCCGCCGCCCTCACCGCCGTGTCGGACGCTCTTCGCGGGGCCGGCCGCGTCCTCGTCATCGCCGGGGAGGGCGTCGCCGCGGCGGACGCGCGCGCGGAGCTGGCCGAGCTGGCCCGGCGTCTGGGGGCGTGGGTGGCGGTCACCCCCGACGCCAAGGACGTCTTCGACAACCGTGATCCCCGGTTCGCGGGCGTGGCCGGGGTGATGGGCCATGCCAACGTGGAGGACTGTCTGCGGCGGGCCGACGTGTGCCTGCTGGCCGGTACCCGGCTGCCGCTGCTGGCACGCGGCGGCCTGGAGCGGGCCCTGGCCACCGCCGAGGTCATCAGCCTCGGTCCCGAACCGCCCTTCGTGGCGGGCACCGCACTGGGCGGGCAGCTGCGGGACGCGCTGCGCGCGGTGACCGGCCGTCTCCCTCCGCACCCGCGTGCCTGCCCGCGGCACGCCGGGCCCCTCCCCACGCGTATGCCGGGCCCGGTTTCTCCGGCCCTCGGGCGAACCGTCTCCTACACCGATGCGGTCGCCGCGGTGGAGGCGGCACTCCCCCAGGACGCGCACGTCTTCGTGGACGCCGGCAACGCGGGGGCCAGCGCGGTCCATCTCCTCCCGGCACCGCGTCACGGCCGCTTCGTGGTGGCGGTCGGTATGGGCGGCATGGGTTACACCTTCGGTGCCGGAATCGGCGCCGCGCTCGCCACCGGCCGGCGCACCTACGTACTCGCCGGTGACGGGGCCTTCCTCATGCACGGGATGGAAGTGCACACCGCCGTGGAGTACGCCGCACCGGTGACCTTCGTCATCTTCAACAACAACGCGCACGCGATGTGCGCGCTGCGTGAGGAGTTCCTCCAGGGCGGCGTCCGCGACGACGACCTGTTCGCGCGGACCGACCTCGCCGCCGGGGTGGCCGCCGCCTTCCCGACTCTGGCGGTCTCGGGGGCCGAGGACGCGGCGCAGCTGCGCGAGGCGCTGCTGCGCGGCAACGCGGACGGCGGGCCGGCGTTCGTCGCGCTGGACTGCGACCCGCGGGAGGTCCCCCCGTTCCTTCCCTTCCAGTCCTTCAACGAAGCGAGCAGCAAGGAGAGTTCACATGAGCGAGGAGTCGTCCACGTTGGCTGACATCCCCGGTCTGATGCGGATCGAGAACCCCGGCAAGGAGGAGCTGACCGCCCACTGCATGGAGCTCACCCACGCGGTCTATCCCCACCATCAGGTCTACGGGCAGTACTGCACCATTCACGAGTACGTCGACTGCCCTCCGGAGCAGGCCTACGACTACCTGCGCCAGGGTCACCACCTGGAGGAGTGGACCTGCAGCCTGCGGGACTTCACGCCCTCCGGCACACCGGGGCTGTGGGTCGGCCACGACCGGCTCGAGAACGACACCAGGATCTACTGCAAGGTGGTCGCCAACCCCGAGGCGATGACCGTGGACTACCACTGCTCCTGGGACCAGGGCGAGAAGCTGTGGATGATCTACCTGATGCGCGTCGTGCCGGCTCGCCTGGTGCTCAACAGGCCGGGTTCGGTGATCACCTGGACCAACTGCCGGCACCCCTACTACGACGACAACCCGCGCCCCGACCTGACTCCCCGTCCGGACCGGCCCTGGGTGGGCGACTACTGGGACCTCTTCTACGCGGGGCACACCGTGGAGATGAACAACCTCAAGGCGATCCTGGAACACCGCCACCGCAACGGCCTGCCGGTCAGCGTGGCCCCGGCGAAGGCGGTGGCCCAGTGACCACGGTCAGCCTCACCGACGTCGCGAGCTACCTTCCCGGCGAACCGGTCCCCGCCGAGTTCTACACCGACTACCCCGGAGCCGAGGACAAGCTCCGCGACCACCCCATGTTCAAGGTCCCGCCGTTACGGCACCACGTGGCCGCGGACGAGACCAACGCGGACATGGTCGAGCGCGCCGTACAGCCCTTGATCGAACGACACGGCAAGGATGAGATCCGGGACGTGGACGTGCTGTTGGTGCACAGCCAGCTGCCGGACCTGCCGTTCGTGGGCGCCGGCACCGAGGTGGCGCGCCGGCTGGGTCTGAACCCGGAGTGGCTGGTCGACGTGGCCAACGCGGGCTGCGCGTCCTTCGTGTACATGCTGAAGCTGGCCCGGCAGATCCTCACCACCACGGATGCGAAGACGGCACTGATCTGCAACGCGCAGAGCGCCGCGGGCCAGTGCTTCACCCAGTCCGAGGTGCGCAGGCTCGCCCAGGCCGCGATCCCGGGCGACGGCTGCGGCGTGGGATACGTGACGACGTCGGGCAGGGCCCCCGTCCTCGACGTGGAGACCCGGCACCTCGGCGAGTACGCCGGGGACATGACGCTGGCGGTCGACGACGGCCGCAAGTACTGGGAGCCGGGAGAGTCCCAGTTGCGGATCGGCTTCACCGATGCCGGCGTCGCCAAGGTGCTGGCACGCGGGAACCGCCTCGTCCCGGAGGTGGTCACGGACCTGTGCCGACGGCTCGGCGTGGCAACCTGCGACATCGACGTCCTCATCACCAACCAGCCCAACCGCACCTTCCTGCGGAACTGGCGAGAGGCGCTGCAGCTGCCGGCGGAACGGCATCTGAACACCTTTGACCAGTACGGGAATCTCTTCGGAGCGGCGATCCCGATCACCCTGGACCGTGCGATCCGCTCCGGGCAGGTCGAGGACGGGGACCTGACGGTGCTCGGGGGATTCGCGCACGCGGGCGACTTCGCCGGTGCCGTCGCCGTCCGCTGGCACGGCGGGCGGGGATGACCCGTGGACAGCACCGTGCTGCACCGACTGGCCCTGAACGAGAGCCCGTATCCGCCACTGCCCTCGGTACGCAAGGCGATGCGACGGGCCGTGGCGCAGGCCCACCGGTACCCGCAGTTCTACCCCGACGACCTCATCGAGCGGATCGCCGCCTGGTGCCGGGTGGGCCCCGACCGCGTCGTGGTCGGCAGCGGCTCGGTGGGCGTGGCCCTGCAGTTGCTCCAGGCGGTGGTCGAGCCCGGCGACTCGATGGCCTACGCCTGGCGCACCTTCGACGCCTATCCCCTGCTGGCGGCCATGGTCGGCGCCCAGCCCGTTCCCGTACCCCTCTCCCCGGACGGACGCCAGGACCTGGGCGCCCTGCTCACGGCGCTCGACCACCGGACCCGCGTCGTGGTGCTGTGCAATCCGCACAACCCCACCGGGAGCCTGGTCACCGCGGAGGACCTGTCGGCGTTCCTGCGCCAGGTCCCCCGGCACGTCACCGTGCTGCTCGACGAGGCGTACGTGGAGTTCGCCCGCGGCACCGAACTGCCGGACACAGCAGCACTGCTGGATGCGCACCCCCACCTGCTGGTCCTGCGCACCTTCTCCAAGGCGTACGGCCTCGCCGCCCTGCGGGTCGGCTACGGACTCGGCGCGCCCGGCCTGGTGGCACGGATCCGCCGGCACCAGCTGCCCTTCGGGATCAACGCGGTGGCAACGGCGGCGGTGAAGGCCTCACTGCGGGCCGGCGGTGAGCTGCGCCGACGCGTGGACACCGTCGTCGCCGAACGCGAACGGCTCCGGCACGAACTCGTCGGCCAGGGCTGGCACATACGCCCGGGGCACGCCAACTCCGTCTGGCTCGCCGCGCCCGATCCGGTCGACGAGGGCGCCGCCGCGCTCACCGCCGCCGGTGTCCAGGCACGCCACTACCCCGGCGAGGGACTCCGGCTCACCGTCGGCGGCCGGGAGGCCAACGACGCCGTGCTCACCGCGCTCGCGGGGGTGAGCCGACCGCAGGCGCCGGGCAGACGTCCGTAGAGCGGGCTCAGGTGCGGTCGCCCGCCGGGGCGACCGCACGGCTCGCACTACAACGCTGCCGGCTGCGGGCGCGTGGGGGACGGCGCCGAGGCGGGCTGTGCCTCGGCCGGAGCCCGGAAGCCCTTGGTGAGCATGAAGAAGGCGAGGCATATCTCCCAGGCGAACACGGGGATGGCCGCGAGCGCGGTCCCGACCGAGAACTGGTCGATGAGGCCGAACATCTGGACAGCCCCCGAGGCGAACACCAGCGGACCGCCGACGAGTCCCAGGACGGGGATGAACCGGGGCACGAGCCGGGACCGGTACAGCAAGCGGGCCAGGAGCACGGTGTTGGTTCCGCACACCAGGCTCGGGCCCACCAGGAAGGTCCAGTTGTGGAGGGCGACCATCGCCTCCCCGAGCGGGACGGCACCGGACGGGGCGGCGAGATCGTGGCGCAGGGTCACCACGGCCAGCAGGGGGACGACGCCGACGGCCACGACGCCCGCCTCCAGGGTGCGCAGCCCCACGTACCCCAGCGCCATCGCTTCGTTCGTGCGCTTGACGACGGGGAACAGCGTGACGGCGGTGCCGACGATCGCCAGCGCCAGCACCACCTCGAGAAGGGCCCCGAGGATCACCGGTGCGTCGGATCCGGAGCCGGTGATGAAGCGGTCGTCGTCGAGGACCGGCCCGTAGAGGGCCAGCGCCGTCACCGACGTGACGTGTGTGACGAAGTACAGAACGCCGGCGACGGCGGCGGTTCGGCGGGTGGATGTCATGGCGACCTCTTGCGGAGGGACAGAGGTGTACGGCGTACACCTTCAGGGAGCCTGACAGTAGGTGTACGCTGTACACCGTGTCAAGTGACCGAGCCCCGCGCCCCGCCACCCGGGCACGACTCAACCGCCCTGACGTCCTGCGCACCGCGGTCGCACTCGCCGACCGGGCCGGCATCGACGCGGTGAGCATGCGCAACCTCGCGCAGGAGCTCGGAGTGGTGCCGATGGCGCTCTACAAACACGTGGCGAACAAGGAAGAGCTCCTCGACGGCATGGTCGACGTCGTCATCGGCGAGATCGACCCGCCTCCCGAGGACTCGGGTTGGAAGCAGGCAGTCCGAGGACGCGTCCTCTCCGCGCGGCAGGCCCTGCTTCACCATCCCTGGGCGCCGCAGGTGATCGAGTCCCGGAGTGCCGCCTCACCGGTGGTCCTGGACTACATGAACTCCCTCATCGGCACCTTCCGCGCCGGCGGACTCTCCGCCGACCTCGCGCACCACGCGATGCACGCACTCGGCAGCAGGATGTGGGGCTTCACCCAGGAGGTGTTCCCCACACCCTCCCCTCCCGCCGACCCCGCACTGCGGGAGGCCATGCTCCGCGACATCGCCCTGCGGTACCCGCACATCGCCGAGATCGCCGGCGCCGGCGCCCACGACCCCGGCTCGGCCGTCGGCAGCACCTGCGACGACCAGTTCGAGTTCGAGTTCGCCCTCGACCTCCTCCTCGACGGAATCGAGCGACTCCACCAGCGGTCCTGGAGCTCCACACGGGCCGAGCGCCCCCGGACCGGGTAGCAGGGATGCGGCCTGCGGTGACATCCATCACACCGACCTCCGGCGTCAACGCGGTCCGGTAGTAGAGCAGAGCTGGGCGATATAGGGAGACTTGCCGTCCGTAAACGGACATAGGCCGCACGTACCCCGGCGGCCCGCACCCCATCCGGTTCCGTCACGCCGTTCGCCAGCCACCCCCGCCTTTCTGACACCGCGCCAGGTCTTGCCGCGCCCCGGCCGGCCGGTTCAGCACACTCGTACGCCCGATTCAAGGGCCTTCGCGGGCTACGAGGCCGGCTAGTACCCGCGCTCGTTGCCGCTCGCTCACCGGGGTTTTAACAATGACGGCCCCACAAGGCGTCGCCGCAGCTCAGGCACAGCGTCCGCGCTGAGCCGAGCTACCGGAGGCGCACCCCGCTACGACCGAGCGAGGCCCGTATGAGGAAGCACCGCAGGAAGACCCGCCACCGGCAGATAGCCATCGCCGCCGTCGCGCTCAGCGCGCTGGCAGTACCGTCCGCCGCCATGGCCTGTCTGAACGATCAGGGCACCGAGGACACCGAGGGCTCCGCTCAGTGGAGGAACTGGCGGAACGCGTCCTTGCAGCAGCCCTGGAAGTACGGCGGGTGGACCTCGCAGTCCCCGGCGCCGGCTTCGCAGGCGGCCACCGCGCCCGCTCCGACGGCGACCGCCGCACCCAAGGCGCCCGCCACCGCATCCCCGAGCGCCCCCGCCACCACGGCCCCGGCATCCGGCGCCGCGGCTCGTATCGTGGCCCTGGTCAACAGCGAGCGCGGCAAGGTGGGCTGCTCCCCCCTGACCCTGAACGCGAAGCTCACGAAGGCCGCCCAGGATCACAGCACCGACATGGCGAAGCACCAGAACATGTCGCACACCGGCTCCGACGGTTCTGATCCGGGCGCACGGATCACGCGCGCCGGCTACACCTGGAGCGCCTACGGCGAGAACGTCGCGTACGGGTACTCCACCCCCGAGCAGGTCATGGCGGGCTGGATGTCCAGCCCCGGTCACAAGCGCAACATCCTGGACTGCGATTTCAAGGACATCGGCGTTGGCCTCGCGCAGCCCGGCAACTACTGGACGCAGGACTTCGGCACACCCCGCTGACCGTCAGCGGGGCCGCAGCTCCCCCGAGCCGCGCGGGATCAGCCGTGTGGGAATCTCCGTGGAGCGAGCCCGGGTGCGGTCGCCGTCCAGGCGGGCCAGCGCGATCGTCGCGGCCGTGGCGCCCATGGCCGCCGGGTCCTGGGCGACGACGGTGAGGGCGGGCTCGAGGAGTTCGGCGAGCGGGATGTCGTCGAAACCGACGAGCGCGACATCCTTGCGGCCGGTCCGGGCGAGGCACGCCAGAGCCCCCATCGAGGCGAAGTTGTTCGCCGCGAACAGTGCGGTCGGCGGGTCCGCCAGTTTCAGCAGGCGCTCGGTCGCGCCGGCCGCCGACCGCACGTCGTGGCCGCCCAGCACCAGCGCCTTGTCGTAGGGCAGTCCGGCTTCCGCGAGGGCGTCCCGGTAGCCCCGCAGGCGCATCCGGCGGGTGTAGACGGCGGTGGGTGCGTCCCCGACGAAGCCGATCCTGCGGTGGCCGTGCATGATCAGGTGCGCGGTGCCCTCGTGGCCGCCCCGCCGGTTGGAGCTGAGCACGCTGTCCGCGGCCAGGCCGGTTCCGGGACGGTCGAGGAAGACCACCGGCAGACCCGCGGAGCGGTCCGCCTTGAGGTAACCGTGATCCGCCTTCACGGTCGGCGCCACGAGCAGGGCGCTGACCCGGCGGGCCAGGAAGGTGCCGACCAGGGAGCGTTCCCGCTCGGCGTCCTGGGCGGACGAACCGACGAGCAGGGTGAGACCCCGGCCGTGCGTCACCGACTCGATCCCGCTCGCCACCGTGGCGAAGAACGGATTGCTCATGTCCGGCACGATCAGCCCGATGGCGGTGTCACTCTTTCCGAGCCGCATATGACGCGCCATCAGATTGGGTCGGAAACCGAGCCGCTGGACGGCCTCCATCACGCGCTCCCGGGTCTCGGCGGCGACCGGTCCCTCACCGTTGAGCACCCGCGACACCGTCTTGGCACTGACGCCGACCTGCTGCGCCACATCGCTGAGCGTGGGCCGACGGGCCACAGACATGGTCACATCCCCTTCGAAACGATGATGGCGTGAATGAATCTTGCCATCCACGCCACCCGCGCCTCCGTCAGCCCTCCGAAAGGCCGGCCGCCTTGGCGGCCCCCTCGTCGGCCACGACCGTTCCCTTGCCGTCGGCCTCCACCTGGAGCGCCCCCGTCATGATCGCGACGACCTCGGACATGGAGTAGTCGCCCGGCTTGATCAGTGCCGCCCTGCGGCCCAGCCGCTGGACGTGGATCCGGTCGGCGATCTCGAAGACATGGGGCATGTTGTGGCTGATGAGCACCACCGGCAGGCCCCTGTCCCGCACCCGCCGGATCAGGTCGAGGACCTGCCCGGACTCCTTGACGCCCAGCGCGGCGGTCGGCTCGTCCATCACGACCACACTGCTGGCCCACGCCACCGCCCGGGCCACCGCGACCGCCTGCCGCTGACCGCCGGAGAGCGTCTCCACCGACTGCGTCAGCGACCCCAGTCCGATCTTGAGCTCGGCCATGTGTTCCGCGGCCTCCAGACGCATGCGCTTCTTGTCGAGCATGCGCAGGACGCTGCCGAGCGGCCCCCGGCGGCGTATCTCCCGCCCCAGGAACATGTTGGAGGCGATGTCCATCGAGGGTGCCACCGCCAGATCCTGGTACACGGTCTCGATACCGTGGCGGCGGGCGTCGATGGGACCGTGGAAGCTGACGCGCTTGCCGTTCAGCAGTATCTCGCCCTGGTCCGGGGTCAGCGCCCCGGTCAGCGCCTTGATCAGCGTGGACTTGCCGGCGCCGTTGTCGCCGATCACGGCCATGACCTCGCCGGGCAGCAGTTCGAAGTCCGCGCCGTCCAGCGCGGTCACGTGACCGTAGCGCTTGACGAGGCCGCGGGCCCGGAGCACGGGCACGGCTGCGTTGTGGGTGCTCATCGCGCCTTCCTACGGGAGATCTGGTCGACGGTGACGGCGAGGATCACCAGGACCCCGGTGATCAGGGTCTGGTAGATGGAGGGGACGCCCATCAGCTGCAGGCCGTTGCGGAAGACACCCACGATCAGGGCGCCGATCAGCGTGCCGAGCACGTTGCCGCGGCCACCGAAGAGGCTGGTGCCGCCGAGCACGACCGCCGTGATGCTGTCCAGGTTGTCGGTCTGCCCGGCCTGCGGGTCGCCCACCCCCGTGCGCGAGACCAGCAGCAGTGCGGCGATGCCGTAGACCAGTCCGGCCAGGGCGTAGACGCCGATGGTGAGCCGGCCGGTGCGGATACCGGTCAGGCGGGCGGTCTCCTGGCTGTTGCCCAGCGCGTAGACGTGCCGGCCCCAGGCGGTGCTGCTGAGCACATAGGCGAACAGCCCGAACAGGGCGAGTGTGAGGACCGAGCCGTACGTGACGTCGGTGCGGCCGAGCGGGAACGTCTCGCCGAGCGCGGTGAGCGCACCCGGCAGGTTGGTGACGGTCTGCTCGTTGGAGTAGATGTGCGTCAGCGCGGAGGCCACGTTGAGCATGCCCAGGGTCACGATGAACGGGGGCAGCGGGACGACCTGCACCAGCGCGCCGTTGACCAGGCCGAACAGCGCGCAGACTCCCAGGCCCAGAGCGATGGCGACGAGCGGCGGAACGGTTCCCTCGGCGGCGAGCTTGGCGATGAGTATCCCGCCGAAGGCCATGACCGCGCCGCAGGACAGGTCGATGCCCGCGGTCAGGATGATCAGCGTCTGGCCGATGGCGAGCGTGCCGACCACCATGACCTGCTGGATGATCAGGGAGAAGTTGCCGCCGCTGAGGAACTGGTCGGTGCTCAGGGAGAAGAAGACGCAGGCCAGAAGGAGAGCGGCCAGCGGCCCTGTGGTCGGAGCGGTGAGCAGGCGGCGGGCCACGGTCGGCGCCTGCAGCTTCGCGTACGGGGCTGTGGAGGCAGTCATGGAAGTCCTTGCGGGGGGGACGGGCAGGACGGAAGGCGGGGCGGGTGCCGGGCACCTTTCGGGCTCGTCGCGGAGGGCGGAGCCCGGACAGTGCGGCCGGTCGTCACCGTCGATTCGCCCGGTGCCGACGGCCGACTGGCCGATCAGCCCCAGCAGTTGGCGAGACCGAACGTGGTGTCCTTGGAGTCCACGCCCTTCTCCGGCTTGTCCGTGATCAGAGTGACTCCGGTGTCGGTGTAACCGGATGCCTTCTTCCCGTTCTTGCCATAGTCAGCCACCGCCTCGACACCCAGCTTCGCCATCTTCAGCGGGTACTGCTGGGAGGTGGCGGCGATCGTGCCGCCCTGGACGGCCTTGGTGCCGGTGCAGCCGCCGTCGACGGAGACGATCAGCACGTCCTTCTCCCGGCCCTTGGCCTTCAGCGCGGTGTAGGCGCCCAGCGCGGCGGGCTCGTTGATGGTGTAGACGAGGTTGATGGAGGGGTCCTTCTGCAGGCAGTTCTCCATCGCGGTCTGGCCCTTGGTCTGGTCACCGCCGGTGTCCTGCGAGCAGACGATGGAGGAGTCGCCCTCCTTGATGCCGAAGCCCTGCAGGAAGCCGTTGTGGCGCTGCACGCCGACGGAGACACCGGGGGCCAGGTCCAAAGTGGCGATCCTGGCCGACTCGCCCGCCATGACGGCCTTGGCGTACTCGCCGATCAGCTTGCCCGCCGTGAAGTTGTCGGTGGCGAACAGGGCATCGGTGGCGCTCTGCGGCTCGGTCGGCGTGTCCAGCGCGATGACCAGCACGCCCTTGGCGCGAGCCTTCTGAATGGCCGGCACGATGGCCTTGGAGTCGCTGGGGGTGATGAGGATGCCCTTGACCCCCGCGGAGACCATGTTCTCGATGGCGGTGACCTGACTGGAGTTGTCGCCGTCGAACTTGCCGGCCGCGGTCATGAGCTGGACGCCCTCGGCCTTGGCGGCCTTCTCGGCGCCCTCCTTCATCTTGACGAAGAACGGGTTGGTCTCGGTCTTGGTGATCAGCCCCACCTTCACGGTTCCCCCGGAGCCGGAGGAACCCTTGGAACCGGAGCCGCAGGCGGAGAGAGCCAGCGTTGCGACCGTCGCACAGGAAACGATTCTGAGCACGCTGCGAGTCGTACGGGACACGATCAGCCCCCTGGTGGCCGAGTAGGGAAACGCCCTGGCATACAGCAACTGGCGCCGGGCGGGAGCGATGTCAGCGTTGACATATGTCAGCGTTGACATCGCGTGGGCAAGATGATGGGCGCGGGGCTCCGGCAACGTCAATGCCCTGGATCCATAACAAAACAGCAACGCGGAGTCGAGGAGGGATCATCAGGGTGACCAAGGCGGGCCCGCGTCCCGTCCGGCACGGCGCGGCTCCGCCGGCGTCGACCGTGTGCTTGGACAGCCCCATGCGGCGAGCCGTCTGCGGGAAGCTGCGGCCCGCGGCGATGTGCCGCAGGGTCTCCCGCTCGCGCGGGCCCGGCGCGGGCGCGGCGGCCACGGCTTCGCCGCGCGGCGTGACGACGGCGAAGCGCAGGGGATCTCCTCTGACGGATCGGCCGGGTCGATCCCAGAGACTGGTGCTCCGACGCGCCCAGGATCATGCTGGTTGAGAGGGTCCCGGCCGTGCAGGTTCCCGGAGGATGAGCGGCGATGGAGCAACTTCCCACCCCTCACGGCAGGCAGGCACCTGCACACGCCGTGCCGGAAGGGGCCTACACGGCCACGGCCACCGTCAACGAGCAGGGCATCGTGACCGGTTGGAGCGACGGGGCGAGACGGCTGCTGGGTTACCCGGCCTCGGAGGTCGTGGGGCACCGGGCCGCACGCCTGCTCGCCGGCGGCACCGGCGACGGCGGCGAGGCCGGCGCGCGGGCGTGGCGGGACGCGGCCGCATGCCGGATGTGGAGCGGCACCGTGGCGCTGCGGCACCGCGACGGCCACCGGCTCGAGCGCAATCTGCTGGCGCACCACCGCGGCACGGCTGACCCGGGCGCGGGGTGGCTGGTGATGTCCGCCGTCACGGGCGCGGCGCGCACGCGCGGCGGTGCGGCACTGGCGGAATGGGCTTTTGATCAGTCGCCCTGCGTCCTGGCGGTCTTCGACGAGGATCTACGGCTGGTGCGGGCCACGGCCGGGATGGAGCGTGTGCTGTCCCTGGGTGAGGAGACGATGCGCGGGCTGCGTCTGCCGGAGATCGTGCCGCACCCGTTGAGCGACCGGGCCGAGACGGCGATGCGGCTGGCTCTCGACCATGGCGAGCCGCAGTCCGTGCGGGTCTGCCTCCAGCCCGCCGGTGCCACCGGTGCCGGTGCGGAGCGCGGCTGGCAGGGCTCACTCACCCCCGTCGAAGACCCCGCCGGGCGGGTCCGCGGCGTGTGCCTGGTGGTCGATCTGCCGGAGCACCTCATGCGGCAGCGGATGCGCCTGCTCAACGACGCCATGGTGCGCGTCGGTACGGGTACCGGCATTCAGCGCACCGCGCAGGAGCTGACCGAGGTCGCCGTGCCCGGGTTCGCGGACGTGGCCGTCGTTGATCTGCTGCACGGCCCCGGGGTCGGCGAGCGGCCCGCCGCGGCGAAGGCCGGGCCCCTGGCGACGGGCCGTGCCGCAGTGCGGTCCGTGCCCGTGCCCGGTGAGGGCCCCGTCTCCTTGCGGGCGGGAGAAGCATCCCGGTACCCGGTGTGGTCGCCGGCGGGGCAGTGCCTGGCCCAGGGCCACGGCGCCGTGTACGCGGGCACCGACGCGGCCCTCGCCCGCTGGGTGGAGGGGGATCCCCAGGCCTCCTGGATCCGCGAAACCGGGACGCATTCGCTGATGGTCGTGCCGGTGCGGGCGGCCGGCACCACGCTCGGCGTCGCCCTCTTCGCGCGCCACCGGCGTCCCGACCCCTTCGACGCCGACGACCTGTGGCTGGCCGAACAGCTGGCGGCCAAAGCAGCCACCAGCATCCACGGCGACCGCCATGCCCCGCGGGAGCACACCACCACCATGACCCTGCAGCGCAGCCTGCTCCCCCGGACGCTGCCCGAGCAGGGAGCCGTGGACATCGCCACCCGCTACCTGCCCGCCGCCGGCCGCGCCGGTGTCGGGGGCGACTGGTTCGACGTCATCCCCCTCTCCGGCACCCGCGTCGCCCTCGTCGTCGGCGACGTCGTCGGTCACGGCATCCGCGCCTCCGCCACCATGGGCCGCGTCCGCACCGCCGTACGCACCCTCGCCGACGTCGACCTGCCCCCCGACGAACTCCTCACCCACCTCGACGACCTCGTCCTCCACCTCGCCGCCGACGAAACCGGACCCGACCCGGACGGCGCCACCGCGGAAACCGCCGGCGGTGTCGGCACCACCTGCCTCTACGCCGTATACGACCCCGTCACCCGGCGCCTCAGCGCCGCCCGCGCCGGCCACCCCCCGCCCGCCGTCGTCACCCCCACCGGCGCCGTCCGCTTCCTCGACGCACCCCCCGGCCCACCGCTGGGCCTGGGCGGTCTGCCCTTCGAAGCCTTCGAGACCGAGCTGCCCGAAGGCAGTCTGCTCGCCCTCTACACCAACGGCCTGCTCGACGTACGCCACCACGACATCGACGACGCCCTGGACAAGATGTTCGCCGCCCTCGCCCGCCCCGCGAGCAGCCTCGACACCGTCTGCGACCGGGTGCTGGCCGCCATGCTCACCCACCGCCCCGACGACGACATCGCCCTGCTCATCGCCCGCACCCACGCCCTGCACGCCGACCGGGTCGCCACCTGGCACCTGCCCTCCGACCCCGCCATCGTCGCCCACGCCCGCCAGCAGGCCACCGACCAGCTCACCACCTGGCACCTCGGCGAGGCCGCCTTCATCACCGAACTCGTCGTCAGCGAACTCGTCACCAACGCCATCCGCTACGGGCAACCCCCCATCCGCCTCCGTCTCATCCACACCCACCACACCCTCACGTGTGAAGTGACCGACTCAGGCAACACCACACCCCACATGCGCCGCGCCCACACCTACGACGAAGGCGGACGCGGCCTCCTCCTCATCGGCCGGCTCACCCACCGCTGGGGCACCCGCCACCACGCCACCGGCAAGACCGTGTGGACCGAACAGTTCCTCACCGACGGCTGAACGGGTCCCCAGCGCTCGCCTCTCTGCCGGCCGCTGGACCGCCTGCAGGGTCTGGTCCTCGCGGAGGCCGAGTTCACCACCGGCGAGGAGGCGCGGTCATGCGTGCCTCCCGCCGAGTGCGTGGCGGAGGTCACCGACGACGCCCGCTTCCCCGGTGGGCGCGGCTCCGCCCGGAAGGCTCCCGGGTCCTGTCGTCACAGAGCCCGGGGCGGGCGGCGCCCCACGTGGGTGCCCACTGCGGCGACGAGGAGCACCGCGCACCCCGCGAACACCAGGCCGGCGCTGCGTACCCCCAGCTCCACCGTCAGGGCGCCGACCCCGACCACGGGCAACGAGATGCCCACGTACGCGACGACGAAGAACGCCGAGATCGTGGCGCCCTGCTGCGCCTGGGGCGCCGCGGAGCTCACCGCGGTCAGACCGGCGCGGAAGGCCATGCCCTGGCCCACGCCGCCCGTCACCGCCCCCGCCAGCAGCACCGGGAGGGAGGTAAGGAACAAGGACGTTCCGATGAGGAGGAGGCCGGCGACGAGTACCAGGCAGCCCCGGGGCAGGGCTCTGCGCGCACCGACGCGTTCCATGAGCAGCTGTCCGCAGGTCGAGGCGCCGAACACGCAGAAGACGAGGGCACCGGTCACCGCCAGGTTGTGCTCGCCCAGCGTCTCGGCGAGGAAGGCGGGGGCCACCGCCGTGAACAGGCCGAGCAGGGAGAAGCCCGCGAAGGCGGCGAGGGCACAGGGCGCGAACACGCCGCGCACCTCGGGTGGCACCGTCATGCCCTGTGGCCGCAGCGGAGGCCGGGGACCGGAGCGGCGCACGGTCTCGGGCAGCAGGCAGGTGACCGCCACGGCGAGTGCCACAAGCCCCAGATGGACGACGAAGGGCAGCTTGAGCGGCCAGGGCGCGTACCGGGCCAGAACGCCGGAGACGAGGGGGCCGAGTCCGAGGCCGCCCATGTTGGCCGCGGTCGCCGCCAGGCCGGCACGTGCGCGTCCTCCCGGCGGCGCCAGATCGAGGACGGCCGCGGTGCCCGTGCCGCTCAGCAGCCCCGCCGAGAAGCCGGACAGCACCCGGCCCGCGTAGAGCAACGGCAGTCCCCCCTCGCACAGGAAACACACCGCGCTGAGCATGGACAGCCCCAGCGCGCCCAGCAGCACCGGGCGCCGCCCCAGCACGTCGGAGAAACCACCGGCGACCAGCAGGGCGGTGATGACGCCCACCGCGTAGACGGCGAACACCACCGTCACGATCAGTTCCGAGAACCCGATCTGCTGCCGGTACAGCCCGTACAGCGGCGTGGGCAGGGTGGTGCCCATCATGCCGACGGCGAAGACGCCCGCCGCGGCCTTGTACCCCGGCCGGCGGGCCTGCCCATGACGTTCGGCATCGCTGCTGATCACACCTCACCTTAGGCCTGCGGGCCGGCTCAGCAGGGTCCGACGGCGGCAGGAACGATCTCGGCCCGACGATGACGCGACGTCGTCCCGGCTCAGGCCCGCGCGCCGCCGTCGACCCGGAGAACCGTGCCGGTGACGAAGGAGGCGCGGTCGCTCAGGAGCCAGGCGGCGGCCTGGGCGATCTCGTCCGGGTGGGCCGCGCGGCGCAGCGGCGTGAGTGCCCTGAGCCGCTCGACGAGGCCCGGGGAAGCGGCCTCCCAGGTACGGATCATCTCGGTCGGCGTGCCGCCGGGGGCGATGGCGTTGACGCGGATGCCTTCCGGGCCGTAGGTGACGGCCGCCGACTCGGTGAGGCTGTTGACCGCCCGCTTCATCGCACCGTAGGCGGGCAGTTCGGGGTTGCCCCGCAGGCTGCCGATGCTGGAGTTGTTGACGATGGCTCCCGTACCGGCGGTGGCCCGGATCGCGGCGACCTGGGCGACCATGGCCAGCCACGTGCCCTTCAGGTTCACGGCGTAGACATGGTCGAAGTCGGCCTCCTGCACCTGGTCCATCGGGCCGGGCGGCACGAACGTCGCGCCGTTGTTGAAGGCGACGTCCAGCCGGCCGTACAGCTCCACGGTACGGTCCACCGCGGCACGCACGCCGGCGGCGTCGGCCAGATCGCACACCGCGTACTGCGCGGTGCCGCCCGCCGCCCGGAGCTCCTCGGTCACCGCCTTCAGCTGGTCCTCCGTGCGGGCTGCGAGCAGCACCCGGGCGCCCTCCCGGGCGAACAGCCGCGCCGCGGCGGCGCCGATACCGCGCCCGGCACCGGTGACGAAGGCGACCTTGCCGGCCAGCAGGCCCAGCGCCGCGGGGGCGGATGCGCCGGTGGTGGGTGTGTTGTCCATGGCGGCGAGCCTGCGCCGGTGCGCGGAGCCGATCCAGGCACCGGCGGTACCTGGATCGGCTCCGCGACACCCCGCACACTGGGGACGTGGACAGACGAGAACTGGCGGCCTTCCTGGGCAGCAGGCGCGAGCGGATCACCCCCGCCGACGTGGGACTGCCCGCCGGGCCGCGCCGCCGCACTCCCGGGCTGCGCCGAGAGGAGGTGGCGCAGCTGGCGTTCATCTCGGCCGAGTACTACACGCGGCTGGAGCAGGCGCGCGGCCCGCGCCCGTCGCGCGAGGTGCTCGCCGGGCCGGCCCGTGCCCTGCGGCTGTCGGACGCCGAGCGCGACCACCTCCACCACCTCGCCGGCGCCCCGCCCGGCCCGCCGCCCGGGCCTGCCGTGAGGTGCGGCAGAGCATCCTCGACCTGCTGCACCGGCTGCCGCAGGCCGCCGCGATCGTGACGTCCGCGGCGTTCGAGGTGATCGCCTGGAACGATCTGGCGGCCGCCCTCATGGAGGACTTCTCCGCCCTGTCGCGACGCGACCGCAACCTCGTGCGCCGCGTCTTCCTCGGGCCGCACCCGCAGGGCATGCGGCTGTACGGGGTGTCGGACGCGGACGCGTTCGCCCGCGCCTCGGCCCGGCGTCTGCGCGCCACCGCCGCCCGCTATCCCGACGATCCCGACGTGACCGGGCTCGTGGCCGAACTCCTGGCCGAGATCCGGGAGTTCACCCGGCTGTGGGCCTCCCACGACGTCTCGGACGAACCCACCCCGTGCAAGACCTTCCAGCACCCGCTGGTCGGCCCGGTCACCGTCAATTGCGACGTCCTCGACATCACCGACCGGGACCAGCGGGTCGTGATCCACACCGCCGCGCCCGGCTCACCGTCCGAGGAGGCGCTGCGGCTGCTGTCGGTCGTCGGCACGCAGCGCATGGATGTGACCGGCTGAGCCACGACCGGTTGGTTCCCGGGACCGCACGCGCTGACGGGAGCCGGCGTGTGACGTGGCTCCTACACAGGTTTTGACCTTCCTGCGGAGAATGTGGCTTTCAGTCCGTCGTCGGGTCGGCGGTCGCACGAGAAGGAGGCCTGCCGTGTCCGAGCATGTGCACGTTCGCATCAACCGGGGTCTGGCCGTCAGCGAGAACGGCGAGCTCGTGGAGTACTCCTCCTGCCGCTGCGGGGCCACGTGGAGCAGGGCCTACCAGGTCGAGGACGAGGGCTCGACAGAAACTTGAGTCGAGGGTTGTCAACTCTTCTTCTGCGAGGTATATGAGAAGGAGAGCGAGGACTCGTACGACGACATGAAGGAGGGATACAGATGCTGATGCGGACGGATCCCTTCCGCGAGCTTGACCGGCTCGCCGAACAGGTGTGGGGCACGACCGCCCGCCCGACCGGCATGCCGATGGACGCCTGGCGCGAGGGTGACACGTTCTTCGTGGAGCTGGACCTGCCGGGCGTGCCGCCGGAGTCGATCGACCTCGATGTCGAGCGGAACGTCGTGACCGTGAAGGCCGAACGCAAGCCGGCGTACGGCGAGGACACCGAGACGGTGATCACCGAGCGGCCCGCGGGGATGTTCAGCCGGCAGTTGTTCCTGGGCGAGGCACTGGACGCCGAGCGGATCGACGCCTCCTACGAGGCGGGCGTGCTGAGGCTGCGGATCCCGGTCGCCGAGCAGGCCAAGCCCCGCAAGATCGCCATCGGCGGCGGCAGCGAACGCCAGGAACTCAGCAGCTGACCCGAGACCGACCACACCCCTTCGCAGGTCACCCTCCCGGGCCCAGGCAGCAGCCTGGGCCCTGTGACCACCTTGCCGAAAGGGGCACTCGGGGACATGGCCTCCATGCCGACAGCCATCCCGTGCCCGTGCACGGCGCGGAGAAGCGAGGTGACCATGAAGTGCGACGAGTTTCTCGCCCGGGTCCGCGAGCGGGGCGAGTACACCGGCCGGGACGAAGCCCAGAAGATCGCCGAGGAGGTCCTGGGGGTGCTGGCGACCCGGATCAGCCCCGGCGAGGTCGAGGATCTCGCCTCTCAGATGCCCGCTCCGCTCGGGCAGACGCTGATCGGTGCGAAGCGGCAGCAGGCGGAGAACTTCGGGATCGAGGAGTTCTACCGGCGGGTGGCCGAGCGCACCGGTGCCCGTCCTCGCACCGCCCAGTGGGATGCCAGCGCGGTGCTGAGCACGGTCGCCGACGCCGTCTCCGGCGGCGAACTCAACCAGGTCATCAGCCAGCTGCCGTCCAGCTACGCGGTCCTGTTCGGCAAGGCGGACCTCGCGGACTGACCCCGCGCCCGGCCCGCGCACCGCGCCGAAGCGTCAGGGCCCGGGCGAAGGCCGGATCGAGCTGCAACACGTCTGTTCCGTGCGAGCGCTGATGTAGCGTCAGCCTCCGTGAACAGAATCATGTCCGCGACAAACCGGCGGTGGAGCAGGGCGGTCGGCGCGTTTCTGGCCCTGCTGCTCTCGGCCGTCACGCTCGCCGTGGCCCATCCGGCAGCCGCCGCGTCGGTCCTGGCGCCGATCGATCCCGGTGGCTTCACGATGCGGGCCGGGGACTTCACCGGCCGCGGCAGTGCCATCCAGCACATCGAGGCCTCGGGGAGCGTCTCCGTGCGTACCTCGCCCGACCAGGTGCTCGCCGAGGGCGGCCATGCCGGGCGGGCGGCGCTGTGCCACAACACCAACCTCGACGGCTCGCTGAAGTACAACGGTTTCTGCTGGGACCAGGCCGACGACACCTCCTCCGTCTGGACGCCCCAGGGACTGACCGGCTCGCACGACGCCCAGCCGGGCGGGACCTGGAACGGGCACTACCTCTACATCGCCTCCTGGCACTACACGGACAACGACTACGCGCGGATCACCATCGCGGAGTCGACGGGCACCTCGGTGACGTACCAGCACGTACTGCTGGTCGACCCGTACGCCACCGGCAGCGGCTCCACGTTCCGCCCGGTGGGCGGGGCGGGCGACCGGTCCGGGGCGGACGTGCTGAGCGGGCACGCGGACGGTGTCGCCTGGTACGGCAACAAGCTCTTCGTCGCCACCGGACACCAGCTCCAGGTCTACGACCTGCGGCACCTGTGGAAGATGAGCGACACCTCCACCGACCAGGTGGGCATTCTGGGCAACGGCAAGTCCTCGGCGCGCTACCACAACTGGGCGCTGCCCATGGTCGGCGTCTACTTCACCGGCAACACGGGGGACCCCTGCGACGCCACGCGGCCGTGCCTGACCTCGCTCAGCCTGGACCGGCACCCCTCCCCGGACGCCCTGGTCACCTCGCAGATCGCCACCAGGGGCGGCGCCCCGCTGATCCGCTGGCCGCTGAACGCGGGCACGGCGCTGCCGGACACCGACACCGCGAACGACTACACCGGGACGGTCACGGCGACCGGCGCCTACACGGTGCCGATCTGGAAGGTGCAGGGAGCCGCCACGGACGGCACCTACTACTACTTCAGCGGCGAGTGCCCCGAGACGGCGGGCACCACCGACTCCGACATGCCGTACTGCATCCACCGGGCCCTGCCGGGCGACGCCCCGCACGTCCTCACCCACGCCCCACCGCTGACCCAGAACCTCTCCTACGCCCCCTCGTCCGGGCGGCTCTGGGGGCTCAACGAGCGGCAGAACACCACCACCGGGAAGCGGGTGGTCTTCTCCTTGGTGCCGTCCGCCTGAGGACGCTCCAGGTGACCGCCTTGGGCCGGGCCCGCTCCGGCGCCCGGCCCGAAGGCGGGCGGAACCCACCCGGTGCGCTCGTCATCTCCGGTAGCCGAGGATGGTCATCATGCCGGATTCGGAGTGGTACTGGTTGTGGCAGTGGAGCATCCACAGGCCCGGATTGTCGGCGTTGAAGTCGACGACGACCTTGCGGTGCGGCAGCACGATGGTGGTGTCCTTGCGGGCCCCGACCGCGTTGTTGCCCCTGAGGGCGAACGTGTGGCCGTGCAGGTGCACGGGGTGCCACATGTCGGTGGCGTTGATGAGGGTCAGGCGGACCCGTTCACCCTCCCGGACCGCGTGGTGTCGCTCGACGGAGTAGGGGCGGTGGTCGAAGGACCAGTTGAAAGCCCTCATGTTGCCGGTCAGCCTGAGGCGCATCTCGCGGTCCGGCTCACGGTGGCACAGAGCGACGGACTCGTCCGGCACGAGCCGTCTGGCGGGCACGACCTGCCCGTCGAGTTCCCCCGGATGCACGGAGGACCGCGGCAGGGCCCCGCTGCCGGTGCGCAGGACCGCCAGAGCCCGCCCCTTCTTGCCCTCGGCGAGCGCGACCAGCGGGAACACCCCGTCGTGGGCGGTGACCAGCACGTCGTAGCGCTCGGCCATGCCCAGCAGCAGCGCGTCCGTCTTCCTGTGCTCGACGGGGTAGCCGTCCGTGTGCGTCACTGTCATCTCATGGCCGCCCAGGGCCACCCGGAAGGCCGTTTCGGCCCCGGCGTTGATGATCCGCAGCCGGATGCGGTCCCCGGGACGGGCCCGGAAGACCGAAGGCGCGTGCGGGAGGCGGCCGTTGACCAGGTAGCACGGGTAGTCGACATGGCCGCCCGCGCTGTGCAGCATGCGGCTGTGGGAGTCCCGCAGGAGACGGGCGGGGCCACCGGGCTTGCCGGGGGCCCATGCCCGCGCTCCGCTCCACGTGTCGTCGCCGCCGAGACCGTCACGAGCCCCGCCCTCCCCTATGCCCATGTCCATCGGCATCCGCTTGCCCTTGTGCAACTGGGCGAGCACTCCGTCCGGGGTGGAGCCCTCCACGCCGTCCAGCCAGTCGTCCAGGACGACGATCCACTCCTTGTCGTACGACAGCGGCTCCCTGGGATCCTCGACGATCAGCGGCGCGTACAGGCCACGGTCGAGCTGCATTCCCGAGTGCGAGTGCACCCAGTACGTGCCCGGGTGCGTCACGGCGAAGCGGTAGGTGAAGTCCGCGCCGGGCCCGATGGGGTACTGGGTCAGGTTCGGCACGCCGTCCATGTCACAGCGCATGCGCACTCCGTGCGAGTGCAGCGTCGTCTCCGTGGGCAGCCGGTTGGCGAGCGTGAGCTCGAGGATGTCGCCCGCGGTGATCCGGATTTCCCGGCCGGGCAGCTTGTCGCCGTACGCCCATGACCTGACCGTCCGCCCGCCCAGGTCGAGGTACGTCTCGGCGGCGGTGAGCCTGAACCTGCGCAGCGGCCCGGGTCCGCGTTCCCGTTCGGCGGCGAGGACCTCGGGGCCGGACGGGTTCACGTACCCCCTGGACCCCGGGGGGACGAAGCCGCTGCCCGTGTGGCCGTCCATCCCGGACCCCGGGCGGGAACCAGTCACCGCGCGGGAAGCGGGGCCGCCGTGGGGGCCGGCGCCGGGGTGGGAGCGGGACTCCGTGTGGGGAGCGGACCCGGAACATGCGGTCAGGATTCCCGAGCCGGCGGCCACGATCGAGGCACCGAGCAGAGTGCGCCGCGTGTGTGTCTGCATGACTGAATCACACACTTTTTATGACGATATGTGTGTTAACTGGTGCGGCGCGTCTCGACAACGGCTTCCGAGATTTCGTAACGCCCTCTGTTCACCGGTCACGTGAGGGATGCGGCGTGGCGCGGCCGGGGCCACTGTCGGAGCATGACTGACACCCCCCACCTCAGCTCCCCCGGCCCGGCGGACGGTCCTGGGCCCGCCGACGGCCGGACCGGAGCCTCCCGCAGATCAGTGATCACCGGCCTGGGCGGCGTGACCCTCGGACTGGCCACCCTGGGCCTCACGGGTTCCGCGGACGCGCGGACGAGGCCGGAGACAGACCGGAGCGGCGGGGCCGAGGCCCCCGCCCGGCAGGCCGCCGCCTGCGTCCTCGCCCCCGAACAGACGGAGGGCCCCTACTACCTGGACCTGGAGACCGTCCGCAAGGACATCACCGAGGGCAAGCCCGGTGTGCCGCTGACCCTCCGCGTGACGGTGGTCGACGCCACGACCTGCGCTCCGCTTCCCGGTACGGCCGTCGACATCTGGCAGTGCGACGCCCTGGGCGTCTACTCCGGGTATGTGGCCGGCGGCTCCACCCCGGACACGACGTTCCTGCGCGGTGTGCAGCTGACCGACTCCACCGGCGTCGCCACGTTCACCACCGTCTATCCCGGCTGGTACGTGGGCCGGGCCCTCCACATCCACGTCAAGACGCACGCCGGCGGCACCGTTTCCAACGGGAAGTACCACGGTGGCCACGTCAGCCACACCGGCCAGCTCTACTTCCCGGAGACGTACAACAACAAGGTCGCCGCCCTGGCCCCCTACCGGACGAACACCACCGCGCGCACGCCCAACGCCCGGGACGGCATCTATCAGCGGGGAGGAAGCTCCACCCTGCTGACCGTCACCCAAGTGGGTGACGACCTCGCCAAGGGAGTGACCGGGACGGTCGTTCTCGGCATTCATCCCGCCGCCACACCCTGACAGCACGCGCTGCGGCGACCGGGGCGTACGGCCGCCGCAGCGCTGCACACGGGGGTTTCCCCTCGGAATCCCGCGGCCAGGAAACGGGGATGAACCCGAGTCGAACATGTGAGTTATGCGGCGCGGCCCTGACCGGAGGACCGGGCGGCGGCCGGCCGGCCCGCTACTGCTCCGGCGCGTGCAGGCAACGGGCGTTCCGGCAGCGAACGGCCCGCCGGGGCGCCCGCGCGGCGGAGCCCGCCAGGCCGTCCGACCCGGGGCCGGCCGCCGCGACCGGCGGTCACGGGCTGCCCCGGGCGCTCGATTCCTTCGTGGGCCGCCGGCAGGAGCTGGCGCGACTGCGCACCCTGCTGAGGTCGTCGCGGCTGCTCACCCTGACCGGTACCGGCGGGGTCGGCAAGACGCGGCTGGCGCTGGAGTTGGCCAGGAGGCTGCCGAGCGGCGCAGGCCGGGTCGACCTGGTCGAGCTCGACTCGCTGCACGACGGCGCCGCGGTGGCGCAGTCCGTGGCGGCCGCCCTGGCCGTGGGCGAGCGGGTGGGGCGGACCGGCATCGACGTGCTGGCCCACGCGATCGGCGACGCCTCCCGGCTGCTGATCCTGGACAACTGCGACCATCTGGCCGATCCCTGCGCCCACCTGGCGGCGGCTCTGCTCAGCCGCTGCCCCGGGCTGCGGATCCTGGCCACGAGCCGGGAGGCGCTGCGGGTGCCCGGGGAGGTCGTGTTCCGGGTGCCGGAGCTGTCGCTGGCTGCGCCCGGCGCCGAGGAGGATCCGGCCGTACTCCTGCGGGCCGACGCCGTCAGGCTGTTCGTCGACAGGGCCTCGGCCTGCGCGCCCGGCTTCCGTCTCCACCACGGCAACGGCCCGACGGTCGCCGGGATCTGCCGCCGCCTCGACGGCCTGACACTCGCCGTGGAACTGGCGGCCCGCCGGGTCGGCACACTTCCGCTGAGCGGCATCCTGGCGGGCCTGGACGACCAGCTGTCCCTTCTGGCCGACGGCAGCAGGACCGGGCCCGACCGGCACCGTGAGCTGGCCGCCGCGATCGACTGGAGCCACCGGATGCTCGATCCAGTCGAACAGGCGGTGTTCCGGCGTCTTTCGGTGCTGGTCGGCGGATTCGACACGGCCGCGGCCGAGGCGGTGTGCGCCGGCGACGGCGTCCCGGCGCGGCGGATCCTGCGCGTGGTGTGCGCCCTTGAGGCCAAGTCCCTGATCGTACGGGTGCCGAGTGACGCAGGATCCGTACGGTTCCGGCAGCTCACCGCCATCCGCGTCTACGCACTCGAGCGTCTGGCCGCCTCCGGCGAGTTGCACGCCACCCGGCAGCGGGTCCTGCGGTGGCTGAACGGGCTGGCACAGCGCGCCGGTGACGAGGTGTTCGCCGACCAGGCCGGCGGTGCGCTCGCCGGGGAACGGGACAACCTCGTCGCGGCCCTCGCCCACCGCACGGAGCACGACGGCGCCCTGTACGCCCGGCCGGCGCTCGAACTCGCCCGGGTGCGATACCTGCAGGAGCAGCCGTCCGCCGCCCGTAGGCTGCTGGCGCCGCTGCTGGACGACGCCGCCGGCCGGGCGCTGGGCGGTGCGGTCCCGGCACTCGCCGCGCGCGTGGCCTGCCAGCGGGGGGAACAGGCGCAGGCACTGCGGCTCGGTGAGCGGGCCGTGGACGTCGAACGCGGGCGCAACCGCCCCGCGGGTCTTGCCAACGCCCTGGACGCGCGGGCAGCGGCACGGCTGTGCCGCGGCGAGTTCACCGAGGCCGTGGCGGATCTGCGCGAGTGCCTGGACGTCGTGACCGCGCTCGGCGACGCGCACGACACCGCGTGGTGCTCCCATCACCTGGCCTGGGCCCTGCTCCAGGCGGGCGAAGAAAGGGAGGCCGACGTGCTGATGTCCCGCTGCCTGCCGGTCCTCCGTCGGCACGCTCCCTGGCGGCAGCTGGCGGCCGCGCTGCACACAGCTGGGGCCGTGCGGCTGGCGCTCGGCGATCTCAGGAACGCCGAGAGGCTGTTCGCCGAGGTGCTCACCATCGCCCCCGGGTCCAGCTTTCACGCGCTGTACCCCGTCGAGGGCCTGGCCATCGTGGCGGCCGAGAGCGGTGACCTGCGGCGGGCGCTGCGGCTGTGCGAGGCGAGCGCCCAGGCACGGCGTCGCCTGGACACCGAGCCCGAGGCCCCGTGGCGGCGCCGGGTGGAGGAGACGGCGGCGCGGGCACGGACGCGGCTGCCGTTGTCCGCCCGGGAGGCGGCCGTCAGCGAAGGCCGCCGACTGGGCGGGGACCGGCTGGTCGCCTATGCCCTGCGCCGCGGGAAGGGGGACTCGGGGAGCGACTGTGCCGCCGGCCCGGTCGCCGGTGAGCACTTCCCGCTCACCGGCAGGGAGTTCATGGTGGCCGAGCTCGTCGCCGAGGGACTGACCAACCGCCAGATCGCCGAGAAGCTGGACCTGTCGCCCCACACGGTCGCCACCCATCTGGACAACATCCGCGACAAACTGGGCCTGCGCTCACGCACACAGATCGCCCTGTGGGCCGACCGGACGACGGATCGTCCCAACCGGGACTTACATGGACGTATGTCGTCATAGTGCGCCTATGGAGATCACGACCGCGCCCCGCGCCCCCCGCCTCCGCTCCCGCCGCACGGTCCTCACCCTGGCGCTCACCAGTGCCGCCGGGATCACCGGTGCCGCCGTCCTCCTCGGCGCCCTCCCGTACGGAGGCCACCGCTCCCCCGCTCCCGGCCCCTCCGCCGCCGCCTCCGGCGCGGCCCCGTCCCCGGGCGCCGCGGGCATCGGCGACCCGCTCCAGCCGCTCGCCGGCAACGGCGGCTACACGGTCCGCCACTACACGCTCGCCTTCGACTGGCGGGCACCGCGGACACCCTTCGACGCCGCCGCCACCATCAGCGCCACCGCCACCCAGGCCCTGTCCCGCTTCGACCTCGACTTCGCGGGCAACACACTGCGCACGGTCACCGTCGACGGCGCACCGGCGAGGACCGTACGCGACGGGGACGAGCTCGTCATCACGCCCGCCAGGCCGATCCCGCACGGCAGGACCTTCACCGTGCGGGTCGCCTACACCGCCGACCCGACGCAGCAACGGCACCGCGGCGACGCGGTCGCGGACTACGGCTGGATGCCCACGCCCGACGGCACCGTGCTCTACGCACAGCCCGACGGCGCCAAAATGATCTTCCCGGCGAACGACCACCCGAGCCTGCGGGCGCCGGTCACCTTCCGCGTCACCACCCCGCCCGGCCTCAGCGCCGTGGCCAACGGCCGGCTCGTCGAGCGCGTCCGGCAGCCGAACGGACGCGTCCGGTGGACGTACGACTCCGAGGAGCCGGTCGCGGCGCAGCTGGTCCAGGTGGCGATCGGGAAGTTCACCTTCGTCGACAGCACGGGTCCGCGCGGGCTGCCCGTGCGGGACGTGGTCCCTGACGACCTGGTCACCGGCACCGAGGCCTACCGCTCGCTCACCCCGGAGCACCTGGCCTGGCTGGAGCGGCGGCTCGGCCCGTACCCCTTCCGCCGCTACGGCGTGCTGGTCGGGGACACCGACCTGCCGGTGGCACTGGAGACGCAGTCGCTGTCCGTCCTGCCGAGGGCCGACCTGCTGGGCGACCTGGTCGGCGCCGAGCGCAACCTCGTGCACGAGCTGACCCACCACTGGACCGGCGACAGCGTCGCCATCCGGCGGTGGTCCGACCTGTGGCTGAGCGAGGGACACGCCCAGTTCTACGAGCGTCTCTACTCCGACACGCACGGCGGCGCCGGCATGGAGGCCGCGATGCGGGCGGCGTACGAGCAGCACGACCAGTGGCGGCACGACGACGGGGCGCCCGCCGAACCCACCGAGCCGGCCCTGTTCCGGCAGATGCGGTACGACGGCTCGGCGCTGGTGCTGTATGCCCTGCGGGAGGAGGTCGGCGAGGAGACCTTCGGCAGGATCGAGCGGTCCTGGGTGGCGAGGTACCGGGAGCGCGCCGCCGGCACCGCCGATTTCGTCGCGCTCGCGTCCGAGGTCGCGGGCAAGGACCTGAAGCCGTTCCTGACGCCGTGGCTGTACGGGGCGCACACCCCGCCCATGCCGGGTCACCCCGACTGGCGGACGGACCCGGTCGAGGAGTGAGCCGCCGCGCCGCCGCAGCGGCGGTGCTGCCGCCGACCGGGTGGCCTGTGCCGGGCGGCTGGTCCACGCGGTGGACGCTTGGCGCGCAGCGGCGCCCTGGGCACGGAAGCGTACGAGAGGTGGCGTGAAGGGCAACTCGCTTGTCCTGGTTGCGCTGGCCCTGGCCGCGACGAGCCCCGTTGGAGACCCCACCCATGAGAAGACGTGTTTCCCCCCGTGTCCTCATCGCCGTACGCGAGCACCGCTGGACGGCCTGCGTGGCGGCGTCCGCGGCGCTCCTGATTCCGGTGCTGGCCTTCCCGCCGACCGACGCCGAGGAGGCGGCCGACCACCGCCTGCAGAACGACTTCACCACCGCCGCCGACGAGTTCCACGTACCGCGGAGCGTGCTCATGGGCGTGTCCTACCTGCAGTCGCGGTGGGACTCCCATCCGGGCACGCCGAGCGTCGGCGGCGGCTACGGGCCGATGCACCTGGTGGACGTCGACGCGGCCACGGCAGCGGGTCCGCGGCGCCACGAGGCGGGGTCGCTCGCGGGTGCGCCGGCCGCGAGCGCGGCGCTCTCGGGCCGCCGCGCCCAGCAGCCGGCCGAACTGCGCCGCGCCGCCCGTCTCATCGGGGCCCCGCCCCAGCGGCTGCGGACGGACGCCACCGCCAACGTGCGCGGCGGCGCCGCCCTCCTCGCGGAGACGCAACGGCAGCTCGGCAAGCCGCTCAGCGACAACCCGGCGGACTGGTGGGAGGCGGTGGCGCGCTTCTCGGGCGCCGACGACACCGCCTCGGCGGCGACCTACGCGAACGACGTCTTCGCGCTGATCCACCGGGGCGCACACCGCACCACCGACGCGGCGCAGGAGGTCACGCTGCCCGCCGACCCGAAAGTGCGTCCCCGTACCGCCCGGCCGCCGGACGCCGGGCGGGCGAAGGACGTCGAGTGCCCGCCGGAGCTGGCCTGTTCCTGGCTCGGCGCGCCGTACGAGGAGATCGACGACGACAGCTACGGCAACCACGACCTGGCCGACCGGCCCAGGGACGAGAGGATCGAGTACATCGTCATCCACGACACCGAGGCGTCCCTGAAGTCCATGTTCCAGACGGTGCAGGATCCGACGGAGTCGTCGTGGCACTACTCGGTCCGCTCCAGCGACGGCCGCGTCACCCAGCACGTCAGGACCAAGGACACGGCCTGGCACTCCGGCAGCCAGTTCGTGAACGCCCACTCCATCGGCGTCGAGCACGAGGGGTTCCTCACGCAGCCCGACGCCTGGTTCTCGGAGAAGATGTACCGGTCCTCGGCCCGCCTGGTGCGTTACCTGGCTGAGAAGTACGACATCCCGCTCGACCGGCAGCACGTCTTCGGCCACGACAACGTGCCCGCGCCCACCGCCTCGACCATCCCGGACATGCACGAGGACCCCGGCCCCTACTGGGACTGGCGGCACTACTTCGACCTCCTCGGCGCGCCCCTGAAGGCCACGGCCGGACCGGACAGCGCCATGGTGATGATGCTGCCGGACTACGCCGGCCACAAACCGCGTTTCACGGGGTGCACCGGTGACGGTGTGCCGTGCGCACCGCACGGCTCCAGCGCCGTCCGTCTGCACACCGAGCCGGACGAGGACGCCCCGCTGATCCAGGACCCCGGCCGGCGCCCGGACGGCGACGACTCCACGGAGGACGTCAGCGACCTGGGGTCGCGGGTCTCCGCCGGTCAGACCTACGCGGTCGCCGGCCGCAGCGGCGACTGGACGGCGATCTGGTACCTGGGCCGCAAGGCGTGGTTCAAGAACCCGAGGAAACACCCGACGGCCGTCGGTGCGGCCGGCCGGATGGTGACTCCGAGGGACGGTCTGAGCGAGATCCCGGTGTACGGGCGCGCCCTCCCGGAGGAGGACGCCTACCCGGACGGTGTGGAGCAACAGCCCGAGTCACCGCTCCCGTACACCCTGCGCGCGGGCCAGCGGTACGTGACACAGTCCCGCATCCCCGGCTCCACGGTGGACACGCCGTCCTTCGGCGCCACACCGAACCTGGTGGTGAAGGGCCAGGAGCAGTACTACGAGATTCAGTTCGGCCACCGGCTCGCCTACGTCCGGGCCAGTGATGTGGACGTGGTGAGCACACCGGGCGCGGCGGGACCGTCTGCTCAGGCACCGGCCAGGTAGGACGACTCGATCACCGCTCCCCCTCCGACAGCACGGCAGATGCGTGCCGCACGCCGCGTCTCCGCCGTGATCGGCCGGACCGGTCCCGGACCGGTCCGGGACCGGCGGCACGGGCCGAATCCTCACGCCCGTTGGGCCCCCGGACACAGGGGGTCTATCGTCGGAGTCCTGGGGCCAGGACGAGGAGGACGGCCGGTGATGCCGCAGGACGAGGCCGTGATCGGCTGCACGGGGAAGGTACTCATCGGAACCCGCGGATCCGCGGGCCCCGGCGAGGTCCTGGTACGCGTCAGAGGCGGCTCCGAGACCTTTCTCGCCTGGTCGGAGGATCCCCTGCCGACGGGGGCGACGGTGCTCGTGATCGAATCGCGTGGATGCCGCGAGGTCGGCGTCATCGAGTGGGTGGATCCATTGGACGCGCTCGGCGGTTCCGCCGGCGCCGGCTGAGGAGTACAAGCATGTTCGGATACCGCGTTCCCGCTCCCGACGAGGCGATGTTGATCTCGGGGGGCCGGCGGGGACTGGGGGGCGCGCCGTTCCGAGTGGTGACGGGGCACGGCAAGTTCGTGCTGCCGATCTTCCGAAAGACCCGGTTCCTCACCCTGTCGATGTGCGAGTCCGAGGTCACGGAGACCTGTGTGACCCGGCAGGGCATCGCGCTGCACGTCCGCGCGGTCATCGCCTTCAAGGTCGGCAACGACCACGAGAGCATCATCAACGCCGGCCAGCGGTTCCTCTCGGACCAGGACCAGATGTCGGTGCTGACCGGCCGGATCTTCGCCGGGCACCTGCGGGCCATCATCGGCTCGATGACGGTCGAGGAGATCGTCACCGAGCGGCAGAAGCTCGCCGCGGAGGTCCTGGACACCTCGAAGACCGAGATGGCGAAGATCGGTCTGATCGTGGACTCGTTGCAGATCCAGTCGATCGACGACGGTGACACCGGCTACATCGACGCGATGTCCGCGCCGCACAAGGCGGCCATCCAGCGGCAGGCCCAGATCGCCCAGGCGCAGGCCACGCAGGCCGCGGCCGAGGCGGAGCAGGCGGCGGCCCGCAAGCAGGCCGAGTACGCCCGGCAGACCGCCGTCGTCAAGGCCGAGTACTCGGCCGAGGTGGACCGCGCCCAGGCACAGGCCGCCCAGGCCGGGCCGCTGGCACAGGCGCACGCCCAGCAGGAGGTGCTCGCCGCGCAGACCGAACTGGCCCAGCGGCAGGCCAAGCTGCGCCAGCAGCAGCTGGTGGCCGAGGTCGTGAAGCCGGCGGAGGCGGAGGCCGAGCGGGTCAGGATCCTCGCCGCGGCCGAGGCGCAGCGGATGAAGATACAGGCGGAGGCGGCGGCCTCGTACGACCGTGTCGCCCTCGACCGGATGCTGATCGACCAGCTCCCGCAGATCGTGAAGGAGGCCGCGGGCGGCCTGGCCGGCGCCAACGTCAATGTCCTCAACGGCGCGGACGGCCTCGGCGAGATCGCCGCCGGCCTGGTGTCGCAGGGCCTGACGATCCTCGACTCGGTCCGGCAGAACCTGAACGGCCAGGACTCCTCCGACGGCCGCCGCCCCGAGGAGGGCAGTGGCAACGGGCTGCTCCAGCTGCACTCGGGCAAGGAGAAGAAGGCGAACGACGGTCCGGTGGACGTCGACTGACCGTGGCTGATCGTGACTGTTACGACGACAGTGACGACGACCGCGCGGTCCAGCAGGCCGAGCGCGCGACGCGGCTCGGCTGGGCGACGATAGGCGGCGTGGCAGGGTCGCTCGGCTGTGCGCTCGTCGCGCGGGTCGTTGTCAGCGTGGTCGCGTTCGTCGCGTGCGTCTACGTCGTGATGGTCATGGATCAGGGGCGCGGTCGCAGCCCTCGAAGGACCCCGGTACGGGGCTGGTGGGCGCGGTCACTCGCCCTCGTCACGGCGCCGCGCACCGGCCGACATGGCCGCCTGGTGCCGGCGGATACGGGGCTCGGGATGGGCGTCACTCCGACGGTCGCGCGGAGTGGCGGGCTTCCGTGCCGCGTGTCCAAGGTGGGCCATGGGGATCGACACCAGACCTGCACCGTCGCCGGACAAGGCGCTCAGCACACCGCGTGCCGCGGGGCTCGCGGGGATCCTCTTCGGCCTGCTGCTGGGCGCCGCCATCGTGCTGGTCAGAATCGCGGTGCCGGAGCAGCCGGCGCCCGCCGGGCCCTGGCTGACCGACTCCTCGCGGCGGAACGCCGTCCAGGTCGCGCTTGACCTGGTGCCGTTCGCGGGGATCTCCTTCCTCTGGTTCCTCGCCGCGATCCAGGACCGGATCGGTGAGCGCGAGGACAGGTTCTTCGCCACCGTCCACCTCGGCAGCGGGCTGGTGTTCGTGGCCGTCCTGCTGTGCGCCGCCGCGGCCGCCGGGGACATGCTGGACACGGCCGGCGCGGCGGACCCGCGACCGGGGGGCTTCGGCCACAGCTTCGCCTACACGCTGCTGACCGAGTACTCCATGCGCATGGCGGCGGTGTTCACGTTCTGCACCTCCGCCATCGGCCGCCGTCTCCACGTGCTGCCGCGCACCCTCGTGTGGTTCGGCTGGCTGGTCGGGCTGGCACTGATCGTCGCGGCCGGCAACGTGGCCTGGCTGGAGCTGGCCTTCCCGTTGTGGGCCATGGTGCTCGGCGGGTACGTCCTCGGGGCGGGCTTCGGCCGTACCGCACCCGGCTCCGGCTGAGCACCCCCAAGAGCCATGCCGCCCCATCCGGTGGTGAGGCCGCCCGTGGACAACACGAGCAGGACGCGGCCGGCAGCGAGCTGCCGAAGCAGGACGCCGCCCGGAAGGTGCGGCCGGGGCTCGCCGACAAGCTCTGCTCCTCCTCCGAGTCCCGCAACTACCTGGGCGAGTACATGCGCCACAGCGGCTACCGCGTCCGGCGCGACCCGGACGACGACTGGGCGCCGTACAAGGCCGACGCGACCTGGTGCCCGGTCCGGGGCAGCGCAGGCATCCGGCTGTCGGCGTCGTACTGCCCCGGGCAGTACCTTCGGCACATGGACGCCGAGCTGTGGCCGGCCCGGTCGGGCGGCACGCGCCCCTGGGACAATCCGGAGAGCTTCACCGAGGACAGTATCTGGGCGATCGAGGCGCCCTGAGCACGTCAGTACTCCGCACCGGTGCCCCTCGCCGGTGACAGCGCGCGTCGTTGCCCCGCGGTGAGCCCGCCCCAGACGCCCTCGTATTCCCCGGTGCGCAGTGCCCACGCCCGGCACTCGTGCAGTACGGGACAGCGCCGGCAGATCCGTCTGGCGTGCTCGATCTGCGGCAATGACGCGCCTTCTTCGCTGACCGGGAAGAAGAGCTCGGGGTCCTCGGACCGACAGGCGGCCCAGTTGCGCCAGTTCACGGTGCCTCCACCTGTGCAGACGGACAGACGGACCGGGTAGAGGTTTGGCCCAAAATATTCCCTTTCTGCCCATTTCTCCAGAGCTGGGCATCATCAGGGGGCACACAACCGAGGAACCTCCGGCCGGCATCGTGTGTCTTCTTCGATCGGGACCGCGCGTCCTGGGGCCGGTGGGGAGCGGGCGATGCCGAGGGCACGGAGGTTATAAGCGGACTACTGGCCGTTGGCCGTACTTCCCGTCGCCGCCGGGGCGATGGATCTGTTCCTGTGGTGGCGTGGCGAGCCCTGGAGCTGGCCGGACCGGGCGTCCGGCTTCGGCCTGGGAGCGGTCACCACGGTGATCGTCGGAATGCTCCTCGTCCGGCGCCAGGGGAACATCCAAGAGGCCCTCGCCGATCTGGCACTGACCGAGAAGGTCGGCATGCTGCAGGGCTACCACGCCCCTTGGTACCGGGACGGGTCGGTATCGGGGACCGGTTCCTGTTCCGGTTCCGGCGAGGCCGGGTACGACCATCCCGACGCCGTTCCCATCCGGCACGCGGAACTGGCCACCGAGCTGTCGGTGCCCCAGGAGGACCGGCGATCCCGGATCGGGGTGCTGCGGGACCGCTACTCGGCCCAGGTCGACGGCCAGGGCATCCCACTGATCCTCGCCACCTATGCCTGGGCCCCGACCGCTACCTGATCCTCGACGGCAACCACCGGCTGACGGCCCTCACCCGGCTCGTCGCCCAGGGCTGCCCGGCACGACTCGCGAGTACCGGCTGACCGCGCCGGTCAGCCCGGCGATCCCGCCGGATCTGAGGCACTATCAGGACCGCTGAAAAGCAGAGGTTTACCTCGCCCGGAAGCGGTAAGGCGGCTGGGATGCCGCGCAGCCTTACCCCAGCCGTGACAGCACAGGCCTTGCCCGCGCCGCACCCCGCACCCGTCCGCGGGAAGCAGCGCGACGCCTTCTTCGACAACGCCAAGTACCTGGCGATCGTGCTGGTGGCGATGGGGCACGCCTGGGAGCCGCTGCGCTCCGGCAGCCGGTTCGTCACCGCGCTCTACATGTTTGTCTACGCCTTCCATATGCCGGCGTTCATCATCGTCTCCGGCTACTTCTCACGCGGTTTCGACGCGAGTCCGGCCAAGATCAAGCGCCTGGTCACCGGGGTCGTCGTGCCCTACGTCGTCTTCGAGACGGCGTACACCCTCTTCACCAGATGGAGCGACGGCGTCCCGGACCGCCCGGTCAGCCTGCTCGACCCGCTGTACCTGACATGGTTCCTGGCCGCGCTGTTCGTCTGGCGGCTGACCACGCCGCTGTGGCAGAGCGTGCGCCATCCGCTGCCCGCGGCGCTCGCCCTCGCGATGCTGGCGACGCTCTCGCCGTCCATCGGGAGCGATCTCGACCTGCAGCGGACCCTGCAGTTCCTGCCCTACTTCGTGCTGGGCCTGTGTCTTCGGCCGGAGCACTTCCGGCTGGTGCGCCGCCGTGCGGTGCGTGTCGTGGCGGTTCCCGTCTTCGCGGGCGCGTTCGCCGTGGCGTACTGGGCGGCCCCGCGGATGGACCCCGCCTGGTTCTTCCACCGCGACAGCGCCGACGAGCTGGGCGTGCCCGCATGGTACGGGCCCGTCATGACACTGGCCCTCTTCGGCTGCTCGCTGATCCTGGTCGCCTGCTTCCTCGCCTGGGTGCCCGGCCGCCGCATGTGGTGCACCGCGCTGGGCGCGGGCACGCTCTACGGCTACCTGCTGCACGGGTTCGTCATCCAGGCCGGGAACCACTGGAACTGGTCCCGGCTCGGCTGGACCCATGACCCGCTCGGCGAGATCACCGTCACCCTCGTCGCCGGCGTGGTGGTGACCGCGCTGTGCTCCGCTCCGGTACGGCGGGCCTTCCGCTTCGCGATAGAGCCGGAACCGGACTGGGCGTTTCGGCGGGACCCGGCCGCATGACCGAGCCGCCGGACGCGGGTTGGGCAGGACGGCAACAGGCGGGACGCCGACCGCGTCAATGCCCCCTGTGCGGGTACCTGCGATGGCACGGCCACAGCAGGGAGGCAGACCGTGAGCGAATCATCGCTGCGGGCGGTGGGCTGGGCGCGCTCGCTGCCGCTGGAAAGCAGCGTCAAGACAGCGCGTGACTGGGCGCGCGACCATCTCAGCTCACTGGGCTGGACCGATTCCGCGCCCGATACCGTGGACGCGGTCCTGCTGACCATCTCGGAGCTGGTCACCAACGCCCACGTACACGCGCACAGCACCGCCCACCTCGTACTGACCTGGGACAGCCGGTGTCTGCACGTCACCGTGCACGACGCCTCGCCCCGCCTGCCCGCCGCCCGCCCGCCCGACACCGAGCGCACGGGCGGGCGGGGCATGCTCCTCGTCGAGGCGCTGGCCGATACCTGGCAGGCCCGTCCCTGCCCCGACGGGAAGATCGTCCACGCCTGCTTCCGGCCGCCCGCCTCCGCTGCCGGCAGCGATCACTGACAGGCCACCGGCCGGCCGCTCACCAGGTGTGGGCCACGTCCACCACCAACCGGTCGGACAGCCTCTGCACGCGGAACGGCAGTCGTGCCCGCACGCCGAGTCCGACCTGCGTGACGCCTTCGAAGCTCGAGCCGAACTTCGTGTCCCGGAAGGTGCGGTAGCCCGTCAGGTCGACGCCGGGCAGTGCCTTTCCGGGCCGGCCCGGGTAGGTCGGCTCGCCGGTCTCCGGATCGTACGCGGCGGCGCCGACCCGGATGTCGAGGATCGCCCCGCCGGCGACCGGTATCGCCGTGCCGGACGGGTCCTGGTAGAAGGTGCCGACGTACTCCACGGAGTAGGCCAGCGGGTCGGTGCCCGAACCGACGTCGAAGACCATGCGGTCGTAGCAGTCGTGCCGCCCGGTCCGGATGCCGGTCAGGGAGTGCGGCACCGCCGTCTCGTCCGTCCCGTGTTTCGGCAGGCTGCCCCATCCGGTCGGGCAGGTGGTCGCGGCCGTTGCGGCGGCCGCGCTCCCGGCCGCGGACGCCGTCGGGGCCGCCAGGCCGAGAGATCCCACTGTCATGAGTACGGCCGCCGCAATCGCCGGCCTTCGTCCCTTGTGCATGATTTCTCCCTTGATGTGGCGGCATCACACGATGCGTCACCTGTATGACCTACGACACGCCCGATTGGTTGTGCGGCTTCCGGGTCGAGGGCGCGCGGCCGTCGGAACGACTCTGCCCCCTGCTGGATGGCGGCGACAGGGCGCGGCCCGGGTGCCGTAGCCTTTCTGGAAAGACGCGGCCGCCTACTGCCGTTGGCCGGTGGCCGGCTGCCGACCGAGGCCGAGTGGGCAGGCGTCGACGGGCGCGGTGCCCCGGTAGCCGTCCTCCGCGGTGTTCTTGGTGGGGAAGTGCCCCTGCCAGATGTTGCAGCGGTGCTCGCCCCCTGGCGTCGGCTCGTCACCCCAGCGACAGCAAAGCCGGCGAACACCTGCGACCAGCCGAACCGTTCCGCCTCCGTGACGTACCCGGTGGCGTCCACGAACAGGGCGAAGCGCTCGCTGGTCACCGCGTGGAGTCGGCGCACCATTCCCCTACGTTCCCGGCCATGTTGTGCAGGCCGAAACCTGCCCGCCTCGCTGCGGCGCGGAACCCCCCGGCCTCCGCAGACGCCCTCGTGGTGCGGGTCGGGGGCGCCCACTGGCACGCCCCCGGAGGGACCGGGCAGCACCGTCGACGACCGGGCCCGCCATCCCGTGGTGCACGTCCTGGACGGCGCACGGTACCGTCAGCCGGACCAGTGCCGCACCAGCTCCTGCGCGAAAGTCTGCGCGGCCGGTGCCGCCCAGCGCCGGCGGTGCCTGGCCAGCAGCACCGGGACATCGGTGAACCGCGGTCCGCGGACCTGTGCCAACCGCCCCTGCCGCACCTGCTCCTCCACCGTCGTCAGCGGCAACAGGGCCAGCCCCAGCCCGGCGGCGACGCAGGAACGCGCCGCGTCCACGCTGCCGAACCGGGTCAGCCGCGGCCGGGCGCCGGGTGCGGCGAGCAGTCTGCGTTCCAGCTCGTCGCTGTAGGAGCAGCCCTGTTCGAGCAGGAAGAAACTCTCCGGCGCCAGTTCCTCCCAGGTCGCCGCCCGCGTCCGCGCGGCGAGCGGGTGGTGCGGAGCGCAGACGAGGGTGAGCGGCTCGCGGGCGATCGGCTCGGCCGTCACGTCGGGGAAGTCGGCCTCCCCCTCCAGCAGCAGCGCCACGTCCAGGCGCCCCGACCGCAGTCCTTCGAGACACTCCGCGGTGCCCGCCGCGTGCAGAGCGACGTCCACCTCGGGATGGCTGGTGCGCAGGGCGGCCATCACGCCCGGCAGCCTGGTGGAGCACAGCGACTCGGGGGTGCCCACCCTGACGTGCCCCCGCACGACACCGTCGCTGTCGCAGTGGGCTCTCAGCCGGGCCACCGCGTCGAGGACGTCCTCGGCCCCTTCCAGCAGTCGCCGGCCGGACTCGGTGAGCACCGCACCCGTGGGCAGTCGGTCGAAGAGCCGCGTGCCCAGCTCCCGTTCCAGGGTGCGGATGTGCACGGTGACCGTGGACTGGGCCAGGTGCAACTCGGCGGCGGCGGCGGTGAAGCTGCCCGTACGCGCGAGCGTGGTGAAGGTGTGCAGCAGTCGGGTGTCCACGGCACCAGGCTATGCCTGTTCTCGATGGACTGGATTCACATCAATCGTTGGACTCGATGAGCGGAACGTGGCAGCGTAAAGCCATGACCACTGAGACGCTGCGCTACGCGGCCTTCACCCACGACCCCGCGGGCGGCAACCCGGCCGGCGTTGTACTCGACGCCTCCGGGCTCGATGACGCCGCGATGCTCGCCATCGCCGCCGAGGTGGGCTACTCGGAGACGGCCTTCGTCACCGCCCGCGACGAAGCGGCGCGCCGGTTCCGCGTCCGCTACTTCAGCCCGCTCGCCGAGGTGGCCTTCTGCGGGCACGCGACCGTCGCCCTCGCCGTCGCCCTCGCCGAGCGGCTGGGCCCGGGCACCACCGTCCTCGACACCCCGGCGGGCGAGATCCCGGTGGCCACCACAGTGAGCGACGACGGCACCGTACGGGCCACCCTCACGAGCGTGCCGGCCCGGTCACGCCCCACCGCGGACGCCGAACTGGAGGCGGCGCTGAAGGCCCTGGGCTGGGCTCTGGGCGACCTCGACCCGGCGCTGCCCCCGCACGTGGCGTTCGGCGGCAACGACCACCTGGTGCTGGCCGCCGCTTCCCGGGAGCGTCTTGCGGACCTGGACTACGACTACGACGGGCTCGCCGAGGTGATGCGGCGTCACCGGTGGACGACCGTCCACCTGGTGTGGCGCGAGTCGCCGGAGCGCTTCCACGCCAGGGACCCCTTCCCCGTCGGCGGTGTGGTGGAGGACCCGGCGACGGGAGCGGCGGCGGCCGCCTTCGGCGGATACCTGCGCACCCTGGGCCTGGTCACCGGCCCCGCCACGATCGCCATCCGCCAGGGAGAGGACATGGGGCGCCCCAGTGACCTGCTGATCGACGTGACCCCGCAGGACGCCCGCACTCGGGTCACAGGCGAGGCCGTCCCGATCGGCTGACGGCCACCCCCGGCTCACCTATTCGAAGAGTCCTTTGACCACCCGCGTCGCCGCCTCGCTCTCGGCGGCGGCCGGCGACAGCTCGCTCAGGGTGTTGAGGTCGGTGTCTTCCTCCAGCTCTGTTTCCCAGGCGGCGGCGAGCCTTTCCTGCTCCTCGCGTGGCTGCTGTCGGACGTGCTCCCGGTCGTGCGGGCTCAGGGCGGCCAAGAATCGTTCGACGGTGTCGATCGGCATCCTGCTCTCCTTGGTGAGGGAACCGAACCAGAGCCGAATGGTCCGGGCTGCCGACGGGAGCGGTGCCCGACCCACTCGGTGATTCGCCCGCGTTCACCCGCGCGGACGATGCGTCACACCGTCACATGGCCGACCGCTGTCGAGCGCCGCGGACCGCGAGGAGTGCGGCGCGGAAGTCCGCCGCCGTCCGCGGGTCGGAGAGGGCCCGGCCGGTCAGCTCCTCGATGCGGCGCAGCCGGTAGCGGACGGTGTTGGGGTGGACGAAGAGACTGTGGGCCGCATCGGCGGCGGAGCCGGCCGCGGCGAACCAGTGCTCCAGCGTTTCCAGCAGCCGGGCGCGTTCCGGGGCGGGAAGGTCGAGGACGGGTGCAAGGGCGACCGTCACCAGGTGCGCCGCTTCCGCCGGAGCGGCGGCGACCAGCATGGCGAGGGGGTCGTCGTCGAACCGAGCGACACCCGGCCCGGTGCCCGGCAGGCTCGCCAGGGCCAGCCGGGCGAAGCGCAGGGCCTGGGGTGTGTCGCGGAGCGAGTCGAAACCGGGGCTGATGCCCACGCGTGCGTGCGCGCGGCGCAGGATACGCAGACCGGTGTTCTGCGCCGTCGGCGTGACCAGGGCGACCAGGCCGATCTGCTGGTCGGGCAGCAACCGCCAGGCGGACGGCAGTCGGGCCTGGCGCAGCGCCGCCTCGATGCCGGGCAGGGGTTCCCTGCCGGGTGCCGCGGATTCGGCGGCGACGACCGCGTACGGTCCGCGCTCGGGCATGCCCAGTTCGCGGGCGGCCTCCCACAGGGTGGTGCGGTCGGCGATGGCGCCGGTGAGGAGCGCCTCCACCAGCGCGGAGCGCCGGGCCTCGCGCTGCAGGGTCAGTTCGGCGGTGGTCTCCCGGTGGGCCTCCGCCACCGCCTCAGCGTAGAGGCCGAACAGCGCCCATATCTCTGCGGACCGGGCCACCAACTCGGCGTCCGAGACCTCGGGATGGGCGCGTGCCTCCTCGAGGATCTCCGACCACAGGGTTTCGAAGCCGATCCGGTACGCGTGCAGGGTGTCGGCGAGTGGCATGCCGTGCTCGGCGCGGATGCGGCCGGTCTCACGGGCCGGGCCGGGGTCCTGGGCGTCGGCGGGACGGAAATGCCTGAGGATCAGGTCGGCGTTGGCGGTGCAGGAGCGGCGCAGCGACTCGAAGGGGATGATCGTCTCGTCACGGTAGGCCTCGACGTCCGAGCGGATGCGCTCCGCGAGCCGTTCGCCGAGTTCCGGAAGCCGGGCGTGGATCGCCGCGGCCACGCCCGAGAAGTCCATTCCCGCAGTCTAGCGACCTGCTTTTGTTCCCAGCGACAACCGTGGGAAGTGGACGCTGTCCTCTCTCCCATAGGTGGTCACAGTCGACGGCAGCACGATGTCGTCAACGTGAACGGCGGATTTCAACGGTGACATTCGTGGAGGCAGGTCATGCCCAATCTGGCTGAGTTCCTGGTACGGACGGCGGCACGGCAGCCGGAACGCCCCGCGCTGCGGCTGGGCACACAGGTCACCACCTACGCCGAGCTGGACGAGCGCAGCGCCCGCGCCGCCGCACTGCTGCGCGCCGAGGGCGTACGGCCGGGCGACCGGGTGGCCCTGATGCTGCCGAACGTCCCCGAGTTCGTCGTGCTGTACTACGGCGCGCTGCGTGCCGGGGCGATCGTCGTGCCGATGAACCCGCTGCTGAAGACACGGGAGACCGAATACCACCTGGACGACTCCGGGGCGGTGCTGCTGTTCGAGTGGCACCAGGCACCCGGCGAGGGCGCCCGGGGAGCGGCCGCCGCCGGAGTGCGGCACATCCCGGTCGAGCCCTCCTCCTTCGCCGCACTGCTGGCCGGACACGAGCCGCTGACCGGGGTGACGGACACGGCCGGTGACGACGTCGCCGTCCTGCTCTACACCTCCGGCACCACGGGCCGGCCCAAGGGCGCCGCCCTCACCCACGCCGGGCTGCGGCACAACACCGAGGTCAACACCGTCCACATACAGCGCATGACACCGGACGACGTGGTGGTGGGCTGTCTGCCGCTGTTCCACATCTTCGGCCAGGTCTGCGCCATGAGCGTGACCATGCACAGCGGCGCCTCGCTCACCCTCGTCCCCCGCTTCGACCCGCAGACCGTGCTGGACGCCATCGCCCGGGACCGGGCCACGGTGTTCGAGGGAGTGCCGACCATGTACGCGGCGCTGCTGCAGCACCCCGGGGAGGCCGACGTGTCGACCCTGCGGACGTGCATCTCCGGCGGCGCCTCGCTGCCCGTGGAGGTGCTGCACGGATTCGAGCGGCGCTTCGGCTGCATGGTGCTGGAGGGCTTCGGCATGTCCGAGACGAGCCCGGTGGTCTCCTTCAACCACCCCGACCGGCCGCGCAAGCCGGGGTCCGTCGGCACCCCGATCCGGGACGTGGAGGTCCGGCTGCTCGACGACACCGGCAAGGAGGTCGCTCGGGGTGAGGTCGGCGAACTGGTCGTGCGCGGCCCGAATCTGATGAAGGGTTACTGGAACCGGCCGGAGGAGACCGCGGCCACCATCCCGGACGGCTGGCTGCGGACCGGCGACCTCGCCCGGCAGGACGAGGACGGCTACCTGTACATCGTCGACCGCAAGAAGGACATGATCATCCGCGGTGGCTACAACGTCTACCCCCGCGAGATCGAGGAGGTGCTGCACGAGCACCCGGCCGTCGCGCTGGCGGCCGTGGTGGGTGTGCCGCACGAGCGGCTCGGCGAGGAGGTCGCGGCCGCGGTCGTGCTGCGGCCGACCGCCCGTGCCACCCCCGGGGAACTGCAGCGGTACGTCAAGGACCGCGTGGCGGCGTACAAGTATCCGCGCTCCGTATGGCTCATGGACGCGCTGCCGACCGGGCCCAGCGGCAAGATCCTCAAGCGGGAGATCAGCGCGCCGGCGCCGGGATGACGGGAGCGTCGCGTCACATCCGGGGCTTCATCTGGAAGCGCGGTCCCAGGTCCGGTTCGTCGCTTCCCGCCAGCTCGGTGACCAGGCGGTGCACCCGGGTCAGGTCGTGCAGCAGGGCCCGGCACTCGTCGACGGGCAGACCCGCAGTGCCGGCGATGTCCTCCAGGTAGACGCCCTCGCCGCCGCTGCGCTCCTGCGCGGCGCCGAGGGCGCGGAGCACCCGCTCGTGGGACTCGCCGTGGTCGGGATGCCCCCGGCCCGCGAACGTCCGCATCGGACCCTGCGCGGCCGGATCCCGCACGCCGGGCTCGGCCGGGTCCCCGCCGCGCCACTGCTGCGTGCCGCGGTGCAGGGTGCCCACCCGTTCCTCGTGGGACAAGGAGTCGCGGCCGGACAGGTGCGTACGCTGCTTCGACGCCCCGGTCGTCGCGCTCCGGGCGCTCGGCGCCTCACCGGCACCGTGCGTCTCCCGGGCCGCCGCGCGGCGCTGCCGCTCGTCGCCTTCGGTCCTCTTGCGCACCATGATGCGCTCCTCTCGTCGTGGACTGCCGGTCCTCGCGGGCGAGTTCACCCCGACGACACTCTGCGGGCACCCGCCTGGCTCCCGGCACTTGTTCCTCTCCGGTCGCAGTGGTGCGCCGGGCAGACCGGGTAACCGTCATACCCACGGTATTCACCCGTCTCCGGCGCGCACGCTGCCCAGCGCCCCGGCATGCAGCGTTCACGACGGGGCGGACGCTGCCTGCCGGGACTCTAAGGAACCTGGCGTCCGGTGACCGGGCCGCCGGGCAGGGCGATGCGGGCGGTGACGCGTTTGCCGACCGGCTCCCGCTGTACCTCGAAGCCCTGGGCGACCGCCATGACGATCTCCAGCCCGTGCTGGCCGACCCGGCCCGGGTCGGCGGCCCGCGCCACCGGCAGGACCGGGTCACTGTCCCACACCCGCACTTCCACCAGGTCCCCGGCGATGCGCAGCTCCATCAGCACCGGGCCGGGAGCGTACTTGCGGGCGTTGGTGACCAGTTCACTGACCACCAGCTGGGTCAGGTCCAGCGTCTGGGCGGACACCGGCAGCCCGTACTCGGCCTGGACGCGCGTGAGGAAGCAGGCCGCACGGTGACGGGCTTCGGCGATGCACCGGCCGTCGCCGTCGAGCGCGATGATGTCCTGCATCAGGCCGGCGCCTCTCACGCCCTCACCGTCCGGGGCCGACTCCACTGGGTCCATAAGTGTTCCCCCGTTCACGCGGCTGCGTGTACCCGGAGGACCACTTCGTATGCCCGCGCGCTGCCGAGTGCGGCTGTACGGGTGTATGTCCTCGTAACATCGGGGCAGGCTACTGACGCACGTTCCGGCCGAGTCAGTAATCAGCGCGCAGGTTGGTGAGGAGACTGTGACAGACACCCACAACGCGGCACAGTCCGGCCGTCCGGCGATCGACCACGCGACCGTCGACGGCATCCGCGTCGTCACCCTCCGCGGCGAGATCGACCACGCCGTCCGCGACCACCTCGGCCAGGCTCTCCTGCCGCCCGGCGACGCCGTTCGGCCGCGCACCGTCATCGACCTCAGCGGTGTGACCTTCATGGACTCCAGCGGCATCAACGCCCTCATCACCGCCCATCACGCCACCGAGGACGCCGACGGCTGGCTGCGCCTGGCCGGCCCGCGGGAGCCCGTCGTACGCGTCATGCAACTGGTGGGCATCGACGCCCTCATCCCCTGCTACCCCACGGTGCGGCAGGCGCTCGACAGCTGAGCGGGGAACCGCGGCGGTTCGGCGGGGACGCCGGCACCTGCCGCGTACCACCGCACGGTCCACCAAGCGCGACGCCGTGCGCGAGACTGTCCTCCGTGATCGCACCGTGCCGTTCGCCGGTACTGTGCCGACAGTACCGACCCGGGGAAGGACCAACAGGATGATCATCTTTGGCACCAGGGGATACCTGTACCAGCTCGCGATACTCACGCTGGTGTGCGGCCGATGCGGCAATCCCTCCGCACATACGCTCAGGAAGCGCGTCACGAAGTTCACGCTGTTCTTCGTTCCGTTGTTCCCGATCGCAACGAAGTACGCGACCCAGTGCACCTTCTGCGGCGCGGAGCAGAAGCTGACCAAGGAGCAGGCGGAGCACTTGCAGGCGCAGGCCGCGAGCGGTCACGGGGGTCAGATGTACGGGCAGCCGCAGCAGCAGCCGTACCAGTCCTGAGCCGGCCGGGGGTGCTGGACGACACCGCTCACCGCGCGCCACCTCCACGCGGGCCCGTTCCCGGTGACCGGGAACGGGGCCACCTCTGTCGCTGGGCCCCTACGGCCACCGCATGCGGACGCGCCGCCGGCACACCCTCGCCCGCGCCATCGCCGAGGCGGCCCTCGGTCTCCTGGGGCCCGGCTGGGACGCCGGCTGAGCAAGGGCCCCGGGGCGTCGACCGCGGCGCAGCTCGCCCGGCGCGGAGCGGACGCCGTCCTCGTGACCGAGTCCGAGCTGACCTCCGAGGCGTCGGGCCGCTGCCGACGGACGGACGCAGGCGAGCGGATCGACGTCGACGCCGTGCTGCCGGCCACGGGTGCCGCCGTACCGCGGAGGGGCCAGGAGTACGGCGTCGCCCTCCCGGACGCGCCCCCGGTGGCCCTGCTCGTGCGCGCCCCGCGGCGTTGAGCACCGCCCTGCGCGCGGTGCTCAACACCCCCCGCGTGGCGGTCCGTCCGGCGCCGGACGGGTCGCTGGTCATGGACTCCGACGCGGCGGCGGACGAGGTGATCGTCCACCCGGACGGCACGTACGAGGTGAAGGACGCGACGGTCGAGGGGCTGCTGCGCGAGGCGTCGGCCGTACTGCACAGCAACCCGCGCCTGACCGCCGCCTCCTACGGCGTCGGGCCCAAGCCGATCCCCGGCGACCGCGAGCCCGTGTTCGGCGAACTCGACGAGGTGCCCGGCCTGTTCGTGGCGTTCACGCACAGCGGCGCGACGCTTGCGCTGATCGCCGGCGAGCTGCTGGCCGACGAGATCGCCACCGGGGACCGCGGCCCGCTCCTCGCGGCCTTCCGGCCGGGCCCTTTCCGCTGACCCACGCCCCGGGAGAGTCCCCCGCGTTTCCGCGGACCGCGCGTGGGGGACTCGCCGGTTGTGGTCGCGTACGGAGCGGAGCAGCGGGTGCGCGGTCCCGCGTTGCGGGCCGGCTGGCTGACCCAGACGTTCGTCCACTGGCCGTTCCGGCCGGAGGCGGTTCAGGCCCTGGTGCCCGAGGAACTGGTCGTGGACGAGTACGAGGGAGCCGCCTGGGTCGGTCTCACGCCCTTCGTCATGGCCGACGTGCGTCCCTCCGGCATCCCCGCCACGCTGCCCGGGCTCCCGGCGTTCGCCGAGACCAACCTGCGGACCTACGTCCGGCACCGGAACGGGCAGGACGGTCTGTGGTTCCTGTCCATCGAGGTGGCCTGCCCGCTCATGCTGGCGGCCCGGGCCGTCGGCGCGCCGTATCACCCGGGCAGCCTCAGCGTCCGCGTGACCGACGACGTCATCACCTACGCGGGCTCACGGTGGATCGGCGACGCCGCGTACCGCCTGGTCGTGCGCCCCGGCGCTCCGATACGGCCGGCCGGGCGGGACGTGTGGCTGACCTCGCGCTGGCGGGCGTACACCCGCCGGCTCGGGAGGGTCTGGCAGACGCCCGCCGAGCACGAGCCCTGGCCACTGGCAGAAGCCGCCGTCGAGGTGCTCGACGAGACGCTGACCACCGCGGCGGGCCTGCCGGCTCCCGTCGGTGCGCCCGTGGTGCACTTCTCGGAGGGAGTCAGGCATGTGCGGCTCGGGATCTCCAGGCCCTGCTTCCCGCTGCCGGGCGCATCGTGATGCCCGCGCACGCCCGCGGCTGCGCTTCGACGGCTGGATCGCGGGGATGGGCACCTCCTCGGGGACGCGCATCGTGCTGGGGCACTGGCAGCGGTCGCCGTTCGGGCCGTTCAGTGACGTGATGATCGAACGGGCCGACGGCGAACGGCTGCTGCTGGCTCCCACCCCCCGGACGGCGGATTTCGTCAGCGGCGTCTACGTCTTCGACTCCGTGCGGGTCGTGCCGGTCGAGGTGAGCGTCGTGGACGGCACCTGGACCGTCACGGCGGGGCCACTCGGTCTGCGCTTCACCACGGGGCGGCGGGGAATCCCGGGACTCCTGCTGCGCGCCGTTCCCGCCGCGCTGGCCCGCCGTCCGGCGTGGGGCGCGCTGATGGACCCGGTGGCCCGGCTGCTGCTCGCCGGGGTGCGGACCCGCGGCAGTGCCGGCGGAGGTCACCGGGAGTGGTACGGCGCGCGGGACCTGCGGCCGATCCACCAGGTGTCGGCGGTCTTCGAGGGCCGGGGCCTCGGTGCGGCGGCGCCCGTGGAACCACCGGTGCGCTTCGGATTCGGTTCCGTTCCCCGCGCCCCGGCCGTCACCCGGGTCACCACGACGGTCGCGCCGCGCCCGTGACGCGGAGCACCCCGGACCGGAGGATCCGGACCGGGGTGCGAGAGAGGGACCGCAGGTGTGGGTCAGTCAGCTCCGTTCTGCCCGGTCAGGGCGTCGGCATGCCGCGGCCGGCCCGCGTCCGCCGCTTCGTCCCGGCGGCGGCGCTGGCGGCCAGGCCCAGCAGGAGGCCGATGACACCGACGATGACGTTGTTCACGATCGTCTTGGTGGTACTGACGTCACCTGCGACGACCCAGGGCGAGATGATGGTCCATACGCCCAGGGCGCAGGAGGCCCACGCCATGCTGTGCGTGCGCTCGTAGGCACGGCCGAAGCCGCCGCTCAGCAGCAGCGCGTAGGCGATGCCGACGATCAGGTTGTTGACCGCCAGTGTGGTCAGGTTGCTGAACCCCGCGATCCACGGGGACGCCGCCAGGTACACGCCGGTGAGAAGGGCCAGCGCCTCGACGGCCTGTGCCCTGGGAGTGCTGGCAGCGCGCTCCGCCATCTCGTGACGGTTGCGCATGGCGATGATGTCGGGATGGGTCTCCATCGCCGATCCGGGAGAGGTTGTCACTCCCATCACCTCCGGGAATCTCCGGCTCGGTGTGTGGAATCCACGGGTACCCCGGTCACCCGGCGGTTGAACCACCGGGACCGCGGCAACCGCAGCCCCTCGAAAGCTTGACAAGGGGACGCTCAAGTTTTATTCAAAGTATCAGGCAACTTGAGTCCGAAATCCCAGCTCGCGGCGGGCGAGGAGGTGGCGGGACAATGGAGGCTCCGGACCTGTACGCGGTGCTCGGGGTGGCGCCCTCGGCACCGGTCGAGGTGATCACCTCCGCGTTCCGCCGCCGGGTGCGGGAACTGCGTCCCGACACCCGGGTCGACGCCGACACCGCGGAGCGGTTCGGGTGGGTGCGGGCGGCGTACGAGACCCTGCGCGACCCCGAGCTGCGGGCGGCGTACGACCGCGAGCGCGCCCCCGCGCCGGCTCCGGCCCGCCCGGTGCGCCGCTTCGCGGCCGTCCGGGCCGAGCCGCCCGGACCGCCACTGCGGGCGGGACCGGTCCGGTGGGAGCGCGAGCGCTGAGCAGGACCCGCGAGCGACGAGCGGTACGAGGCGAGGGGTACGAGGAGGAGGAACCCAGATGGCGCGCTCGGTCGGCATTGACCTCGGTACGACGAACTCGGTGGTCTCGGTCCTCGAGGGCGGCGAGCCCACCGTCATCACCAACACGGAAGGCGCGCGGACCACCCCGTCGGTCGTGGCCTTCGCCAAGAACGGCGAGGTGCTGGTCGGCGAGGTCGCCAAGCGGCAGGCCGTGACGAACGTCGAGCGCACCGCGCGCTCCGTCAAGCGGCACGTGGGCGACCACGGCTGGCGGTTCCCGGACCACGGCGACATCGACGGCAAGCGGTACACCGCGCAGGAGATCTCCGCGCGCGTGCTGCAGAAGCTGAAGCGGGACGCGGAGGCGTACCTGGGTGAGGACGTCACCGACGCCGTGATCACCGTCCCCGCCTACTTCGACGACAGCCAGCGGCAGGCGACCAAGGAGGCGGGCGAGATCGCCGGCCTGAACGTCCTCAGGATCATCAACGAGCCGACGGCCGCGGCGCTGGCGTACGGCCTGGACAAGGAGAACGACCAGACGGTCCTGGTCTTCGACCTGGGCGGCGGCACCTTCGACGTGTCGCTCCTGGAGATGGGCGAGGGCGTCATCGAGGTGAAGGCCACCAACGGTGACACACACCTGGGCGGTGACGACTGGGACCAGCGGATCGTCGACCACCTGGTCCAGCAGTTCAAGAACAACTACGGCGTGGACCTGAGCCGGGACAAGATGGCCGTGCAGCGGCTGCGGGAGGCCGCCGAGAAGGCCAAGATCGAGCTGTCCAGCTCCTCGGAGACCACGATCAACCTTCCGTACATCACGGCCTCCGCGGAGGGCCCGCTGCACCTGGACGAGAAGCTCACCCGCGCCCAGTTCCAGCAGCTGACGAGTGATCTGCTCGACCGCTGCAAGGGGCCGTTCCACAACGCCATCAAGGACGCCGGGATCAAGGTGTCCGACATCGACCACGTGGTCCTGGTGGGCGGGTCGACGCGTATGCCGGCCGTGACGGAGCTGGTGAAGGAACTGACCGGCAAGGACCCGCACAAGGGCGTCAACCCGGACGAGGTCGTGGCCGTCGGCGCGTCCCTGCAGGCGGGTGTGCTCAGGGGCGAGGTCAAGGACGTCCTGCTGCTCGACGTCACTCCGCTGTCCCTGGGCATCGAGACCAAGGGCGGCATCATGACCAAGCTCATCGAGCGCAACACCACGATCCCGACCCGGCGTTCGGAGATCTTCACCACCGCCGAGGACAACCAGCCCTCCGTGACCATCCAGGTCTACCAGGGCGAGCGGGAGATCGCCGCGTACAACAAGAAGCTCGGCATGTTCGAGCTGACCGGCATCGCGCCCGCCCCGCGCGGCGTGCCGCAGATCGAGGTCGCCTTCGACATCGACGCCAACGGCATCATGCACGTCTCCGCGAAGGACCTCGGCACCGGCAAGGAACAGAAGATGACCGTGACCGGCGGCTCGGCCCTCCCGAGGGACGACATCGACCGCATGGTCCGCGAGGCCGAGCAGCACGCGGAGGAGGACCGCCTGCGGCGTGAGGCGGCCGAGACGCGCAACCAGGCGGAACAGCTCGTGTACCAGACGGAGAAGCTCCTCAAGGACAACCCGGACAAGGTGCCGGGCGACGTGAAGAGCGAGGTCGAGAGCGCGCTCGCCGACCTGAAGGAGAAGCTCAAGGGCGAGGACACGACGGCGATCCGGCAGTCCATGGACCGTGCGGCACAGTCCGCGCAGAAGATCGGCACGGCGCTGTACGAACAGGCGCGCGCCGAGCAGCCCGCTCAGGGCGCCGGGGCATCCGGGACCTCGGGGCCGTCCGGGCCGGACGAAGAGGTGGTGGACGCCGAGATCGTCGACGACGACAAGGACGACAAGGCAGGCTGACGATGGACCAGAGCCGGCCGGGGAGTGCGAAGGAGCTCGAGCGGCTGCTCCAGGAGCGCACCGCCGATCTGCAGCGGGTCAAGGCCGAGTACGACAACTACCGCAAGCGGGTGCGGCGCGACCGGCTGGCCGTGCGCCAGATCGCGGCGGCCAACGTCCTCACCGGTCTGCTGCCGGTGCTGGACGCCGTCGACCGCGCCTGCGCGCACGAGCCGATGACGCCGGGGCTGAAGGACATCGCCGACACGCTGGAGAGTCAGGCCGGCGCCCTGGGGCTGGTGGCGTTCGGGGAGGTGGGCGACGAGTTCGATCCGACCCGCCACGAGGCCCTGACCCACCATGTCTGCGAAGCCGCCGACCGCCTGGTGTGCACGGCGATCCTCCGCCCCGGCTACCGCCTGGGCGACCAGTTGCTGCGCCCGGCCCGCGTCGAGGTGACGGGCCCTCCCCCGGCGCCGATGACGCTTGAGGCCCGCGCCATGCCCGCGGGGGGCTCCGCCGCACGGCCGGAGCTCCCCGCACCGTGGTCCGAGACCCCAGCCCTTCTCGAACGTGACAGCAGGTCACAGCACTAGCGAGCTCACCTCCCGGACTCACGTCACGACGGCGTGAGCGGGAGGTCGTCCGTGTAGGCGTTGACCGGCTGAGCGACGCGCTGGATGCGGTGTACGTCCAGGGCCGCGGCCGCGGAGCTCGTGCCGAGGGCTCCCTCAGGGTGCCAGGTGCCGGTGACGGTCACCCAGGTGTTGGCGGGCAGGGCGGGAGTGCCGTGCATCCGTACCTTGACCGACTGGGAGTCCGCCGCGCAGCAGGTGAAGATGATGCGGGTCAGGTACCAGCCGCCGCCCTGCCCGGCCGGGGTGACGAAGCCGGTCATGCGGACGCTGCGGTTCCTGATGTCCCGCCGGTGGTCCTGCCGCACCCGGGCGGTGAAGTCCGTGAGGGTCATGGGTACGGGGGACGTGCCGGGCAGCGGGTCGAACCGGTCCTCCTCCGTCACGGCCTTGTCGTTGGCCCGCGACGCCGTGTACGCGCCCAACGCGGGCGGCGCGTGGAGGAGGAGGCTGAGGGCGGGGAGGAACAGCAGCCAGGCGATCCGCGGAGCGACGCAGTGGTCGTGGCCGTGGGTGTGCCCGTGGTCCCGGGCGTCCTCGGGGGCCGTGGCCGCGCCTGCCAGGCCCAGCAGCAGGAGCAGGACGCCGGACGCGATCAGCAGGGGGCGCAGGCCCTCCTTGACGTAGCGCAGGTAGAGGTCGGTGAAGAGGGCGGCGTGCAGCAGGCCGAGGCCGGTCAGGACCAGCAGGGGTGCCTGTACGGTGCGTTTCACAGCAGTGCGCCCCCGATCAGGACGCTCGCGGCCACGGCCACCAGTGTCGTCGCCGTGGAGAAGCGGAGGGCGAAAGCCCGCCCGAAGGTTCCGGTCTGAAGGGCGATCAGCTTCAGGTCGACCATGGGCCCCACCACCAGGAAGGCCAGCCGGGCGGTCGGTGAGAAGCCGCTGAGCGACGCGGCGACGAAGGCGTCGGCCTCCGAGCAGACCGCGAGAACGACGGCGAGCGCGGCCAGGAAGAGTACCGACAGCCAGGGCGAGCCGGTGAAGGTGTCGAGTACGGAGCGCGGGACCGTGACGTTGAAGGTGGCCGCCGCCATGGCCCCGAGGACCAGGTAGCCGCCCGCGTGCAGGAAGTCGTGCTGGAAGCCGAGACGGAACTCCCGCCATCGGCTGTGGCCCGGGTGGTGCCCGGTGTGCCGGACCGCGGGCCGCAGCCATTCCTCGCGCCCCAGCCAGAGCCACAGCCAGCCCATCACGGCCGCGGTGGCGAGCGAGGCGAGCAGCCGGGCGGCGACCATGGCGGGGTTGCCGGGGAAGGCGACCGCGGTGGCCGTCAGCACGACCGGGTTGATCGCGGGCGCCGAGAGGAGGAAGGCGAAGGCCGCGGCCGGGGTGACGCCACGCCGGATCAGGCTGTTCGCGACCGGTACGGAGGCGCACTCGCAGCCCGGCAGCACGGCCCCGGCGGCCCCGGCCACCGGGACGGCGAGCGCGGCACGCTTGGGCAGCACCTTGGTGAACAGGTCTGCCGGCACGAAGGCGTTGATCGCCCCGGACAGAGCCGTACCGAGGAGCAGGAACGGCAGCGCCTGGACGGTGATGGCCAGACAGACCGTTCGCCAGGCCGCCACGGCGGGGTGGTTCAGCCACTGGGTGCCCGTGAGCGCCAGCACCGAAGCGAGACCTACGGCGGTCCCCAGAGCGACGGCGTACGGCCATGGGGTGGCGCGGCGCGCCGGAGAGGCGGGCGGGATGGCCGTCGCCTCGGCTCTCATATCAACCAGTTCATCCGTTTTTTGCATTTTTACTCCGGATGTCGGATGTTCTGGCGAAGATAAGCCGACGACACGGCCTCCGCCGGTCGCCCACGCGGGGAAGGGGTTGCCTCACCCCCTGTCGGGGGTGTGCGCCGTCCGCCGGCCGGGGCCGCTAGGGCACCCCCGCTTCGAAGAGCACGTACCCCGCGTACGAGCCCGAGGCCACCGCGGCGATGCCGAGCACCGTGCACAGCAGGCGCGGACGAAGGCCGCGCATGGCGACCGCGAGGGGGATGAAGAGGGGGAAGGCGGGGAGCAGGTAACGGGAGACGTTGCCGAATATCTGCTGGCTGCCCAGGACCAGGGCGAAGGTGAGGAGGGTGTAGACGGTCAGGACGGCCGGGGGGCGCAGGTGGAACAGGAGGGGGATCAGGAACAGGCCCAGCAGGACGACGGCCACGCCGATGGTGTCCTCGAAGGGGAACGGGAAGAGGTAGTCGAAGTGGCCCACCGCGATGGAGGTGAAGACGTCGAGGGTCTGCCCGCCGTAGTCGAAGGTGTGGGCCCAGGCGCCCTTCTGGAGGGCGAAGTAGCCGCCGTAGTCGCCCATCCGGTGGCCGACCCAGAGCAGGTAGCCGGCGAGCCCGAGCGGGGCGATCAGCATCGCGGTCAGCGGGCGCGCGAGACCGTCCTGGCGACGGCGGACGGCGAGCAGCGCGGAGACGGAGAGGGCGGCGATGAGCGCGGCGGCGGTGGGGCGGTTGAGGCCGGCGGCGAAGGTGAGGACGCCCGCGGTGAACCATCGGCGGCTCATGACGGCGTGGCAGGCCCAGACGGCGAGGGCGACGTAGAGGGATTCCGAGTAGGCCGACCACTCGATGCCGGAGCCGGGCCAGACGGCCCACAGTCCGGCCGCGGCCAGCCCGGCCCTCCTGCCGCCGAACCGGGCGGCGACGGCGTGGATGCCGAGGGCGGCGACGAACGAGGCGGTGACGGAGACCAGCATGCCGGCGCCGTACAGACCTAGCCCCGTGCATGCGGAGACCAGCCGCATCGCCGCGGGGTAGAGCGGGAAGAACGCCGCCGAGTTGCCTTCGAGGGTGATCAGCCCGGTGGCTCCGGGAACCGGGACGAGCGCGGGGTGGTAGCCGTGTGCGGCGACCTGCTGGTACCACCAGCCGTCCCAGCTGGCCAGTACGTCCCAGGCGTGGGCGCCACCGCCGAAGCGCGGGTCCTTCTTCCGGAAGTCACCGGAGGAGTCCAGCAGGTACATGAAGACCAGGAAGCCGATGAGCTTCAGTACGCCGTAGAGCGCGAGTACGGGGCCGTACTGACGGGCCGTTTCGCGCAGGCGTGAGCCGCGGTCCGAGCCGGGAACGCCGGCGGAGGGTTCGGGGAGGCCGGTGCCGGAGCGGGCGACCGGCGTCATCGTGTGGTTCATGCGGCGGTGGCTCCCGTCCCGCGGCGGCGGGCGGGGAACACCCAGGCCCGCAAGAGCAGGAAACGCAGGAGCGTGGCCGCCAGGTTGGCGGTGACGAGGACGACGATCTCGATACGGCGCGCGGCTCCGGGCGCCAGGTGGTGCAGCGCGGCGAGCGACCCGCTGGTGAGGGCCAGGCCGATGACGAAGATAAGCAGCCCCTTGGCCTGGTGGCGGATCGCGCCGCCTCGGCCGCGCAGCCCGAAGGTGAGCCGCCGGTTCGCGGCCGTGTTGGCGACCGCGCAGGTCAGCAGCGCCAGCGCGTTGGCGGCCTGGGGTCCCGCCGGCGGGCGCAACGCGGCGTACAGCAGCACGTATCCGACGGTGCTCAGGACTCCCACGGCGGCGAAGCGCAGCAGTTGGCCGGCCAGGCCCGCTCTGCCCGGAGGAACGCCGTCGGCGCTCCGGCGCAGCTCGGCTGTCGGGAGTGTGCCGCGCGCGAGGGCCCGGCCGATCCTGGCGATGCCGCGCAGGTCGGCCAGCGCGGTGGAGAGGATGTCGACCCGGCTGTCGGGATCGTCCACCCAGTCGACGGGCACCTCGTGTATGCGCAGCCCGCCCCGCTCGGCGATGACCAGCAGTTCGGTGTCGAAGAACCAGCCCGAGTCCTTCACCAGGGGCAGCAGCCGCTCGGCGACATCACGCCGCAAAGCCTTGAAACCGCACTGCGCGTCGGAGAAGCCCACGGCGAGGGTGGAGCGCAACAGGGCGTTGTAGCAGCGGGAGATGACCTCTCGCTTGGGGCCGCGCACCACCCGGGAACCGCGTGCCAGGCGGGTGCCGATGGCGATGTCGGAGTGCCCGGAGATCAGCGGGGCGACCAGCGGCAGCAGTGCCGCCAGGTCGGTCGACAGGTCCACGTCGACGTACGCCAGCACCGGCGCCCGCGAACCCGACCACGCGGCGCGCAGCGCGCGGCCCCGCCCCTTCTCGGCCAGCCGCAGCCACTCGGCCTCGGGCAGCTCGGCGGCCAGCCGGGCCGCGATCCGCGGGGTCTCGTCGGTGCTGGCGTTGTCCGCGACGGTGATGCGGAAGGGGTACGGGAAGGTCTCACGCAGGTGCGCGTGGAGCCGCCGCACGCTCGGTTCCAGGTCCTTCTCCTCGTTGAACACGGGGACGACCACGTCCAGGACTGGCTCGTGAGGGTGCGCCGGCACCGGAGTGCGCAGCGGCAGTCGGTCCGTCCAGTCGTCCATCGAGGGTTCCGTCACAGCGGTCGAGCCTGCTTTTGTCACGTTGCATCCCGGTTTGTTGCTGTCGCGGGGCATGCCGAGATCACGCATGCCAGTGCTGCGGAGGGGTTACGGATGGGTGGTCGAGGCGGAGTCCGACGACACGGAGGACTCCACCGTCGAAGGCGCGCTCGGCGGCGGTGCGGTCGGCGTCCCCGTGCCGGAGGGCGGTGATGTGGTGGGCGGCGGCCCGGACGGCGGGGCGGAACTCCTGGTCGCGGTGGACCCCGTGGGTGGCGCGGAGGTCCCCTCGACGGTTCGCGTCGGGGTCGCGGCAGCGGTCCCGCTCGGGGACGCGGTGGCGGTCCCGCTCGGGGACGCGGTGGCGGTCCCGCTCGGGGACGCGTCCGACGTCGGGGACGGCGCCGGGCTCCGGGAAGCGGGACTCAGCTCGGGCCGGGGCACGGGAGCCTGCGGCCTGTCCTCGACACGGTGGTGGGGCAGCAGGAGGAGGCCGATGCCGAGTCCGGCGACGGCCAGGACGGAGCCGACGGCCTTCTGCGCCGCGCGGGCACGGCGGCGGGCCCGCACCCCGGACCGGAGACGGACCTGGTGCTCGGTGTTGAAGGGGGTGTGTTCCCGGGCGTCGCGCATCATGCGCGCGAGTTCCCGCTCGAAGTGATCCATGGATTCCCCTTCACCCCACCGGCTCGATGACATCGGCCAGGATCCGGCGCAGCCGTGCCACGCCGCGCGACGTATGGGATCGAGCGGTGCCCACCGGGCACCCCAGCACGTCCGCGACCTGTTTCTCGGACAGGTCCTGGTAGTAGCGAAGCACCACCGCCGCCCGTTGTTTGGGGGGCAGTTCGGCGAGCGCGGCCTCCAGCCGCGAGCGCTCCGCCACGCAGGCGGACACGTCACCCGCCGCCGCCAGGTCCGGCAGTTGCTCGACCGGCCGCTCGCCCCACCAGCGCCGCCGCGCCGAGCGGGCCGCCGCTCGCGCGAGGATCTTGCGTACGTACGCCTCCGGTGCCTCCTCCGCGATCCTGGGCCAGACGAACCAGAGCTTGACCAGGGCCTCCTGGAGCAGGTCCTCGGCGCGGTGCCGGTCACCTCCCACGAGCAGCCGCGCGAGGTGGAACAACGCCGGCCAACGGGCTGCCACAAACCCGTCGAACCCATCGGCCCGACCCTGCTCCATCCGCACCTTCCCCTGTTCCGGCCATCCCCCCACATTCGGATAAAGACGTTGGCTCCCCGTCCGCGATGCACTTCGGACCTGTGATCCGGGTCACGCGACCGTCCCCAGGGGTGCCCCGGGAGCGGCGGCTTACCTCTCAGGTCATCGACCCCCGCGTGTCCGCCTGCCACGATCGTCGCTGTAACGGAGCCCGACCGAACGGAAGGACACCATGCCCGCCTACGCCATCGCCCACCTCCGGGACGCCGCGCCGCACCCGGAGATCGCCGAGTACATCGAGCGCGTCACCGCCACCTTCGAGCCGTACGGCGGCCGTTTCCTCGTGCACGCCACGCAGCACGAGGTGAAGGAGGGCAGCTGGCCGGGGCACGCCGTGGTGATCGAATTCCCCGGGATCGCCGAGGCGCGGCACTGGTGGGACTCACCCGCGTACCAGGAGATCGCACCGCTGCGCTCGCGGCACATCGAGGGTGACATCATCCTCGTCGAAGGCGTCCCCGAGGGATACGACCCGACGACGACCGCCAAGGCGTTGCGGGAGACCCTGCCCGCCGAGTAGCCGCCGCCGACGACGAGTTCGCGGGCGTGGCCGTCGCTCGGGACGGCCACGCCTTCTCCCTTGGTCCGTCCTCCGTGACCCACATCACTCCCGAAATCGGAACCCGGGTACGGGCAGCGGCGAACAGCAGGTGACGATGCCCGCGACTTCAAGGGGGTTCATGAACCGAAGAGGCGACCAGTGACGGTCTCACCGAGTGTCGGAATCCGCCACGCGCCCGGCACGGAAAGCGCCGGCGACTCCGACCTCGGTCATCGAACGGTCCTGGGCGGAGCCCGACGCCTTCGCCGGGCTGTTCGAACGGTACGCCGACGACATCCACCGGTACGTGGCCGGACGGCTCGGCGCCGACGTGGCCGAGGACCTCATGGCGGAGACCTTCGTCATCGCCTTCCAGCGACGCCGCCGCTACGACCTGTCCCGGCCGCACGCGCGACCATGGCTGTACGGGATCGCCACCAACCTGGTCGGCCGGCATCGGCGGACCGAGGCCCGCCGGCTGCGCGCGTTGTCCCGCGTCACGTCGCTGGTCGCCGACGAGGGCGACGACGGCGAGCCCTGGCGGACCGGATCGCCGACCGGGTCAGCGCCGAGAGCTCCCGCGCCGCGCTCGCCGGGGCGCCGGCCCGGCTGTCCGCCCGTCACCGCGACGTGCTGCCGGTGATCACCTGGGGCGATGTACACGGTTGCGAGGGTCCGGAGGCACCGGGAGGCTGGGACCGGCGGACCGGCGGACCGGAGGGGGCGAGGAGGCGATGTGGCTTCACCACGGCCCCCGGTGCGGGACGGCGGTTCCGGTGTGTCACGGCGTCGGTTCCTGTGCCTGTGCGCGGGAGCGGGACTCGGCGCGGCCGGCTGCGACCACACCCTCGTCGGCCGCCGCCCCCGCGCCGGCGACGCCGTGCACCGCACGGACGCCGAACGCGACGCCCCGGGAACCCCCGAATGGCGGATCACGTCCCTGGGCCCGCCGGAGGCGATCGCGGGTTACGCCGACCGGGTGAGCGTGACGCCGGGTGAGGAGTGCGGGCTGTACGTGTCGACGACGGCGGCCTCGTTCCGGGTGTCGGCGTTCCGGGTGGGCTGGTACGGCGGTGCCCTGGCCCGGCGGGTGTGGTCCTCGCCGCCGGTGCCCGGCCGCCGCCGACAGGCCCCGCTGGCCGTGCCGGAGACCCGCACGGTGTACGCGGGTTGGCCGCGCACCCTGGCACTGGACACCACGGGCTGGCCGGAGGGGGCGTACCTGCTCCGGCTGGACGCGGACACCGGCCACCAGCGCTACGTCCCGTTGATCGTGCGCTCCGTGCGGGGCGCCGGCCGCACGGTGCTGCTGCACGCCCCGGCCACCTGGCAGGCCTACAACCGGTGGGGCGGTGCCAGTCTCTACGCCGGTACGTCCGGGGCGTACGCCACCCGGTCCCTCGCGGTCAGCTTCGACCGGCCCTACGACGCCGACGGGGCGGCGAAGTTCCGGGTGTACGAGTGGCCGGCGGTGGTGCTGGCCGAGCGGCTGGGCATACCGCTCGCGTACAGCACCGGCGTCGACGTCCATGACGACCCCGCGGTACTGGACGGCGCCGCAGCCGTCGTCTGTCTCGGGCACGACGAGTACTGGACGCCCGAGCAGCGCGCGCACGTCACGCGGGCCCGTGACGCGGGCTCCAACATCGCCTTCCTCGGCGCGAACACGTGCTTCAGGCGCATCCGCCTCCAGCCCGGTCCGGGCTCGGCCCGCCGCACGGTGGTGTGCTACAAGACCGCCTACCGCGCCGACCCCTGCTACCCCGCACGGCCGGCCCTGGTGACCACCGACTTCCGCACCGCGCCGGCACCGGACCCCGAGTCGTCCCTGACCGGCGTGCTCTACGAGGGCTACCCGGTGGACGCGCCCTACGTCGTCCACTCGGCCGGCCACTGGCTCCACGAGGGCACCGGGGTGCGCGCCGGTGACGCCTTCCCGCACCTCGTGGGCGTCGAGTACGACCGCGTCACGCCCTCCGCCCCCACTCCGGGCCTCCTGGAGGTCACCGCCCACTCACCGCTCGTCTGCGCGGGCCGGCCGAGCCACAGCGACTCGGCGTACTACACCGTCCCCAGCGGCGCGGGTGTGTTCGCGACCGGCACCATGCGCTGGGTCGAGGCCCTGGTCGCCGGCACCGGTGAACTGGGCCGCGACCACGGCATGGACGCCCGCACCCGCGCCTTCGTGACCCGCACGACGGAGAACCTGCTGCGGGCCTTCGCGGAGGGGCCGGCCGGGCGCCACCGGCCGGCGCCGCGGCCCAACGCGGGCGACATGTACGCCAGTTGACCGTCAGCGGGTCAGGACGGGACAACCCAGGACACCGACGCCGTTCCGGCACCGTCGACGGGGGAACCGGAGAGACCCGCCAAACTTGAATCATTCGTTTTACTACACAGCTCGTGTTTATGAAGGTAGGTTGTGCCGCATGACCGCATCCCAGAATCCGACCACCGCCGGGGAACTGCGCGGTGCCGGCCTGCGGGTGACGGCCGCCCGCGTCGCGCTGCTCGAGACCGTCCGGGACGGTGACCACCTCGGCGTCGAGGCGATCGCCTCCGGAGTGCGCGACCGCGTAGGCCATATTTCTCTTCAAGCCGTCTACGAGGCTCTTCACGCGCTCACCGCGGCAGGACTGATACGCCGCATCGAACCGGCCGGCAGCCCGGCCCGGTTCGAGGGACGGGTCGGAGACAACCACCACCACGTCGTATGCCGGTCCTGCGGTGCCGTCGCGGACGTCGACTGCGCGGTCGGCGACGCCCCCTGCCTGGCCGCCTCCGAGGACCACGGCTTCTCGATCGACGAGGCCGAGGTCACCTACTGGGGCCTGTGCCCCGACTGTTCCACCGCCCGTAGTACCTGAGCACCGTGATCCACCCAGTTCGGAAGGACTTTCATGACCGAGAACCATGATGCGATCGTCACGGACCCGAAGCCGGAGGAGGCGGGTGGCTGCCCGGTCGCGCACGGGCGCGCCCTCCATCCGACTCAGGGCGGCGGAAACCGCCAGTGGTGGCCGGAGCGGCTCAACCTGAAAATCCTTGCCAAGAACCCAGCCGTGGCCAACCCCCTCGGCGAGGAGTTCGACTACGCCGAGGCGTTCAAGAGCCTCGACCTTTCCGCGGTGAAGCGGGACATCGCCGAGGTGCTGACGACCTCGCAGGACTGGTGGCCGGCCGACTTCGGGCACTACGGCCCGCTCGTCATCCGGATGGCCTGGCACAGCGCGGGCACCTACCGCATCAGCGACGGCCGCGGCGGCGCCGGCGCCGGCCAGCAGCGTTTCGCGCCGCTGAACAGCTGGCCGGACAACGCCAACCTCGACAAGGCCCGCCGTCTGCTGTGGCCGGTCAAGAAGAAGTACGGCCAGAACATCTCCTGGGCCGACCTCATGATCCTCGCCGGCAACGTCGCCCTGGAGTCGATGGGCTTCAAGACCTTCGGCTTCGCCGGTGGCCGCGAGGACGTCTGGGAGCCGGAGGAGGACGTCTACTGGGGCCCCGAGACCACCTGGCTCGACGACCAGCGCTACACCGGCGACCGGGAGCTGGAGAACCCGCTCGGCGCGGTCCAGATGGGCCTCATCTACGTCAACCCGGAGGGCCCGAACGGCAACCCGGACCCGCTGGCCGCGGCCCGCGACATCCGGGAGACGTTCCGCCGGATGGCGATGAACGACGAGGAGACCGTCGCCCTGATCGCGGGCGGCCACACCTTCGGCAAGACCCACGGCGCCGGCCCGGCGGACCACGTCGGCCCCGACCCCGAGGCCGCCCCGCTGGAGGAGCAGGGCCTGGGCTGGAGGAACACCTACGGCACCGGCAAGGGCGGCGACACGATCACCAGCGGTCTCGAGGTGACCTGGACGAACACCCCGACGACCTGGGACAACAGCTTCTTCGAGATCCTTTTCGGCTACGAGTGGGAGCTGACGAAGAGCCCCGCCGGCGCGCACCAGTGGCGGCCGAAGGACGGCGCCGGGGCGGGCACCGTCCCCGACGCCCACGACCCGTCGAAGACCCACGCCCCGCAGATGCTGACGACCGACCTCGCGCTCCGCTTCGACCCGGTCTACGAGCAGATTTCGCGCCGCTTCCTGGAGAACCCCGACGCGTTCGCGGACGCCTTCGCGCGGGCGTGGTTCAAGCTGACCCACCGCGACATGGGCCCGGTCGCGCGCTACCTCGGCCCGGAGGTCCCCTCCGAGACGCTGCTGTGGCAGGACCCCCTGCCCGAGCGGACGTACGAGCTGATCGGCGCCGAGGACATCGCCTCCCTCAAGGCCCAGGTCCTCGACTCCGGCCTGTCGGTGTCCCAGCTGGTCTCCACCGCGTGGGCGTCGGCCTCGTCCTTCCGCGGCAGTGACAAGCGCGGCGGCGCCAACGGTGCGCGCATCCGCCTCGAGCCGCAGCGCACCTGGGAGGTCAACGACCCCGACCAGCTGGCGAGCGTGCTGCGCACCCTGGAGGGGATCCAGGAGTCCTTCAACGCCGCCCAGACCGGTGGCAAGCGGGTCTCGCTCGCCGACCTGATCGTGCTCGCCGGCACCGCGGCCGTCGAGAAGGCCGCCAAGGAGGCCGGCTTCGAGGTCGAGGTCTCCTTCACGCCGGGCCGGGTGGACGCCTCGCAGGAGCAGACGGACGTGGAGTCGTTCGCCGCGCTGGAGCCGACCGCCGACGGCTTCCGCAACTACCTCGGCAAGGGCAACCGGCTGCCGGCCGAGTACCTGCTGCTCGACAAGGCGAACCTGCTGACCCTGAGCGCTCCCGAGATGACGGTCCTGGTCGGTGGCCTCCGCGTCCTGGGCGCGAACCACCAGCAGTCGCAGCTCGGTGTCCTCACCACGACTCCCGGGTCGCTGACCAACGACTTCTTCGTCAACCTGCTCGACCTGGGCACGACGTGGAAGCCGACGTCCGAGGACGCGCACACCTTCGAGGGCCGCGACGCCGCCACCGGCGAGGTCAAGTGGGCCGGCAGCCGTGCCGACCTGGTCTTCGGCTCCAACTCCGAGCTGCGCGCGCTCGCGGAGGTCTACGCGAGCGACGACGCGAAGGAGAAGTTCGTGCACGACTTCGTCGCGGCATGGACCAAGGTCATGAACCTCGACCGGTTCGACCTCGTCTGATCGGACCGGATCACGACGACTGATCACGACTGATCACGACGGCGTCCGGGCCGGCCCGCCGCGGCCGGCCCGGACGTCGGCGCATACCCGTCAGTGCACGAGCTCGCCGATCCGGGGCACCACGCGGGTCAGCCGCAGGACGCCCCACAGGATCAGCAGCACCCCCGCCGCCTCGGGCAGCACCCACCAGCCCGTACGGACCTCCTCGTCGAACAGCGCCACGCCCAGCAGGAGGCTCACCGTCGCGTCACCGATGGTCAGCGCGGGCTGCGAGGCGACCAGCGCACCGGCCTGCAGCGCGTTCTCCAGCAGCAGGAGGGCGCAGACGCCGACGACTGCGAACCCGTAGGTCTGCCAGGTGGTGAGGAACGCGGGCAGACCGGCGTCGGCGAGCCGGTCCGTGGCCGACTTCATCAGGGCGGCGGTCAGGGCGTTGCCGATCGCGGCGGCGCTCGCCAGCGCGGCCGCCCGGAACAGGGACGAGCGGGACGGGCGGGCGAGGAGGACGGCCGTGGCCATCGCTCCCAGGCAGAGGGCGAGGACCGGCAGCCAGCGCACCATGGCCGCCTGGTTGCGGTTGCCCGAGGGGTCCGCCGCGAACAGGACCAGGGCCAGTCCGGCGACCACTGCGCCGACCGCCCGCCAGCCGTCGCCGGGCAGCCGCCGGTGCAGCAGCGGAGCGGCGATCAGCAGCGCGAACGGCAGTTCCATGATGAACAGCGGCTGGACAAGGGCCATGGGCCCGTTCACCAGCGCCAGCGCCTGGCACACCGCGGCGCCCACGACACCGGCGATGCCGATCGCCCAGGCGGGGCGCCGTACGAGAGCGAGCAGCAGACCGAGGCCACCACCCCGGGGCACCGTGGAGGCGGCCTTGCGCTGGAACGCCGTACCCACGGCATTGCTGACGGCGCCCATGACGGCGAAGAGCACGGCAAACGCGATCACACCTCCACCATGCCTTGCTCCGGCCGGTTCGGCTTCACCGGCGAGGGGCGCACGGTGGGCAGCGGTGAGCCCTGTACGCGCCCCCGCCTACCTGGGGAGAATGCGCCAAGTCAGCGGCCGGATGGCCGAGATGGCGTACTCCGCCGCCCAGTCTCCGGGAAGGTAGGTCGGCTCCGTGCTGTTGCGTCTGCCCACGTCCGTGTCCGAAGCGCAGGAGAGTCTGGCCGAGGGGGCCGTGCCGATCGGCGGCGCGACGCTCGTGTGGGCCGCCTGGCAGCGGGACGGTTTCCCGGAGCAGGCCCTGTCCCTGCGTGACCTGCCGGAGGCCAACGTCGTCGGGCGCGAGGAGCTGGGCGCGGCCGTGGTGCTGAACCAGGTCGGCGACTCCGTTCCGGAGGTGCTGCGCCGGGCGGCCGCCTCCGTGGGAACCGGAGCCGTTCGCCGGACGGCCACGGTCGGCGGCAACCTCGTCGGCAGCACGCTGCGCTGCCTGCTGCCCCCGGCGCTCGCGCTGGACGCCCGGTGCACGGTGCTCGAACCGCACAGCGTCCACGAGACCGACCTCGCCGAGGTTCTGGCGAAGCGTCACCTGCTGGTCAGCCTGCGCTGGCGGGAACCGGTGGCCAGCGCGTACCGCAAGCTGCCCGGCGACGCGGGCGGGGAGCCGCCCCTGGTGGTCGCCACCGCCGTACACGCCGACGGCGGCGGACACCACCGCCTGCGGGTCGCCGTCCGCGACGGCTACGACGTGCTCAGCGAGAGCACCCCGTGCGACGCCGGCACCGAGCAGGTCCTCCAGAACCTGCGGCACACCGGCGTCGGATCCCTCCACTCCACGGCCCGGGACGCCGTCCGACAGGAGGTCACCGCCCTTCTGGCCCGCCTCACCGAGCGCTGACGACACGGTCGACGACCGTGCGCGCGGGCCCGTTGTCAGTGCCCTCCCGTATGTTTCGATCATCGAGGGCGGGCCGCCTGGCGGTCGCGCCACTGTGGGGACGTATGGGGAGGGACCGGTCGTGGCGGAGACGACGTATCTGGAGCTGTCCGAGGACGGCGGCGGGGCCCACAAGTTCTACGAGGTGACGGTCGACGGGACCACCGTAACGGTGCGCTACGGCCGCATCGGCACGTCCGGCCAGACGCAGACGTCGTCGTTCGCGACACCGGCCAAGGCGCAGGCCGCCGCGGCGAAGAAGACCGACCAGAAGGTCCGCAAGGGGTACGCGGCGGCCGTGCCCGGAGGACGCGCACCGCGACCGGTGACGCGGCGTCAGGTGAGCTCCGCGCCCTCCACGGCGCGTGCCACGGCGCCGGTCCTGTGGCGGTTCAGGACCGGTTCGGCCGCGTTCGGCATCCACGTCGACGAGGAGCGCGTGTGGGTGGGCAACCAGGCCGGGGACGTCTACACGCTGGGCCACGACGCCGAGGTGCTGGCCCGCTACCGGCTCCCCGACGGCGTCAAGTGCCTGGTGGCGGACGACTTCTGGATCTACGCGGGATGCGACGACGGCAGGGTGTACGACCTGTCGTCGAAGCTGCCCTTCGCCGCGTACGAGATCGCCGCGAACGTCGACATCTTCTGGCTGGACATCCACGAGGGGGTGCTGAACGTCTCCGACCAGGCGGGCGGCCTCACCGTGATCGACCACGAGGACGAACACCAGTGGTCCAGGCGGTCGTCCGGCCGCTCGGGGTGGATGGTGCGGGCCGACGAACGCGCCGTCTACCACGGGCACGGCGACGGGGTGACGGCCTACGCCCCGGACGGCGGCGGTCAGTTGTGGCACGCCGGCACACGCGGCGGCGTGCTGTTCGGCTGGCAGGAGGCGACCTCGGTGTACGCGGGCACGGACCGGCACGTGGTGCAGCGCCTGTCGAAGGCGACCGGGCGGGTCGAGGGCGTGTACGCGTGTGACGGCGCGGTGTACTCGTGCGCCACCGCGCCGGGCGGCCGCTATGTCTTCGCCGGCGACAACGCCTCCTCCGTCTACTGCTTCGACGCCTCGGGCACCCGGCTGTGGAAGCTGCGCACGGGCAACGGCTCGGCCCTGTCCATGCAGTACTTCGACGAGCGGCTGTATCTGGTGACCACCGACGGGTCGCTGGTCTGCGTCGACACGTCGGAGGCGGCGATCGCGGCCGCCCAGCAGGGGTCGGTGCCCGTCGCCGTCGACGTGAAGTCGGCCGCCGCCCTGCCCACCTACGATCCGGCGACGTCGGTGTCCTCCCTGGCGACCGTCAGCGCGCCGCCCGCGGGCGGGGTGGTCGTCGAGTGCGTCCAGCAGGGCGGCCGGCTGCGGGTGCATGTGGTGTCCGACGGCTTCGAGCCCGGCTGGAACGTCCAGTTCCCGCGCGAGGTACGGGAGGCGGGGGCGCGTTACGTGGTGGACGCCGTCCACCCGGCAGCCGGCGGTTTCTACCGCGTGCGGGGCGAGATACGCCGCGTGCGATGAGCTCCGCGAGCTCGGGTTCACCCTCCCCTGACGTCAGGCTTGAAGCTGTCGCCGGACGAAAGGGGAGGTGCGTGGGGTATTCCGTGGGCCGAACCGGGCTTCCCTCTCGAGGAGATCGCCGCCATCGCCGGGTGTGTCCGCGGAACGCCTCCACGCACTGCTGGATCCCAGCGGGCTGCCGAGCCCCGACCGACGATGATGCGGCCGTGACGGGGTAGACGAGACGGTGATCAGCCCGACACTCCCCCAGGAGAAACCGAGGATGACCGACGACGCCTACCTCTTCCTGCTCGACGGCACGGCCGCACCGCTCGGTGTTCCGCCGGCCGCCGTCGGTGAGCTCGCCTGCATGGAGACTCCCGCCGTACGGGCGTGGCTGGACGCGCACGGCGTCACGGCCACGTCGCCGCAGCTGCGGCTGGTGCCACCCGAGGACACGGCGGGCATTCCGGAGCAGGCGGAGCGGGTGCCGGTCCCGCTCGGCGACGAGGAACTGAACCGGTTGCGGCAGCACAGCGCCCCGGAGGCCGTGGCCCGGATCGAAGAGGAGCTCCTGGCCTACCGCAACTGCGCCGACGGCCGTGACGCCCTCCTCGGGCGGGCCCTGGCGGCCGGTGTACCCCTGAACCGCATCGTGGAACTCACGGGCGAGGACCCCTCGGCCGTGGCAGCCGCCGCCAGATGAAGACGAAGGAAGGGGAGGAGGGGGCTCGGCGCGGCGCCGGCCGGCGAGGCGGTCGTCAGGCCTCACCTTCGTCCGGGTACACCCCGAACGCGGCGGGCCCCACGGTGAGTGTCCCGTCGGACAGCGGGCGGCAGCGGACGCCGCCACCACCACGCAACGCCCGCTGCGCCCCCGGCCCTAGTGTGCCGTCCATCCAGGCGCAGGGCCTGGCCGCACTCCGCACCGCCAGCACCACGGGCCCGGTGCCGCAGTCCAGAAACACCGTGGCACCGATGTACGCGTCGATGTCCACTCCGCGCAGCAGGACGTTGCGCCGGGTCCGGCGCAGGTCCGCCTCCTGCGGTCCCTCCCGCGGCAGACGCTCGGCCGCCATGAGGGTCACCGACGCGTTGCGGTGGGCCGGGCGGTTGAAGTACCGGTCGCCCACGATGCCCAGCCCCTCGCGGACCTCCGCCGACGTGACGAGTTCCGCCCGCGGCAGGTCGGGAACACCGTCCCGCGGGCGGCCCTCGAAACGGTGTACCGGCGACACCAGCAACTGAACGATCTCCACCTGCTGCACGCAACCGAGCGTAGGGCCTGTCGCGAACGTCCCGTCGTTCAGCCTTCGACGCCGGTGGCGTCGTGGGCCGCTCCGACCGGCTTGGACTCCGGTGAGCCGCGCTGCCGCAGGTAGATCGACAGGACCGCCATCGAGGCGACGGCCAGCAGTTCGGACTGCCAGTTCTGCAGGGTGCGGTTCCAGAAGTCGGCCGCGCCCAGGTACTGGAACCAGCTGACCGGCGCCTGGAGCTGCCGCAGCTGCTGTCCGTTGAAGGCGGCCACGCCGGTGACGGACTGGACCAGCCACGACAGCAGGAAGATGGTTCCCATGACCAGCAGCAGGGAATGCGAGTACACCGCGCGACGCCAGCCGTGCGCCCGGGCCCACTTGGGCGAGCCCTCCTTGGCGTGCTCACCGACCAGCTGGTCCTCGTCGGTCTCGGTGCCGGACTTGCCCAGCTCCTTGGACTCCGGGGAGCCGCGCTGCAGCAGCCAGATGGTCGCGCCGATGTAGAGGAAGAACTGCAGGTACTCCGACTGCCAGTTCTCCGACACATCGACCGCGAAGTCGGACGACGTCAGGTACTCGGCGAAACCGACCGGCTGGAGCTGGGCCGCGATCAGCTGGTTGTTGAACTCGGCGTGCCCGGCGATCGCCTGCCCGACCAGAGCCATCAGGAACGTGATGGTGAAGAACAGTCCGAGTCCGTTGTCCCGGAGGAAGCGCCGCGGGGTCATCGCTGCATCAGCCCCAGCGCGGCGAAATAGGCGAGGCCGACGGCGATCAGCACGAGGACGGCGGTGAACATCGCTCGCACGGCTCACCCACTCTTGATCTGGCACTGGTAGGGCTGGGAGGGCCTCTGCTCGCATCCGGCGGCCACGACCTTCCACCCCGCGGTGAAGCGGGACAGGAACAGTGTGTCCCTGGCGAGCACCGCCCGCGCCTGGTCCCCGTAGACGTCCACCAGCCGCAGGGCACCGCCGGGGGACAGCGACTCCTGGCTCAGCGCCTTCGCGCACGTACTGTGGGCCGACTGCTGCACCTCCTCCACGGTGCCGGGGGACAGCACCGTGCACATCCGGTCGTACGCGCCGTCGCTGAGCGCCTTCTCGAACGCGACCGCGGTATCGCGCACGTCGTCGCGCCGCTCCGACACCGTGCCGCACGAGCTGACGGCGGCGGCAAGGACGACGCCGACGGCCGCGCCGCACACTCGTCCGACCATGCGCCCGCCTCCGTACCGGTCGTCCCGTGACCCCGACTTGCCACGGCAGTACACAGCACGTGACAGCACTTGATCGGCTTCCACGCCCAGGGTTCCCCCGCCCGGCCGATGCGGGGCGCTGGTCGCGGCAGCAGGCGGGCGACGTCCGGCGACGGTACGGACGGCATTCCGCCCTCTTGAAGGACGGGAAACGGCCGGGAGACAACACGACGGACTCTTCCCTCGAACGGGCCCTGCGGACGAGGGAAGCACCGTGACGGACATCGTCGGCAAAGAGGCGTCGGGTACGACGGCAGGCGGACGGACCTACAACGGCTGGACGCAGAACGACACCTTGGAGGACTACTCGCTGCGCTACGCCCCGAAGTCCTTCCGCCGGTGGACCCGGTGGACCCCCTACGTGGTCGCCACCACGGCGCTGGGCGGCATCGCCTACCTGGCCGACTTCGCCATCGGCGGCTCGATCGCGATCTCCAACGGCTTCTCCAGCGCCATGGTCGCCATCCTCGCCGCGGCGGTGGTCATCTTCCTGACCGTCATCCCGATCTCGGCCGGCGTCGGCGGCCACTGCGACCTGCTCCGTGTGGGCGACCGGCTTCGAGCGGCCCGGCATGGCGGGCTGCCCCTTCCACCAGGGCGCGTTCTGCTCGCTGTGCTGCAGCCTGGGGAAGGAGTGCCACGACTCCTGCAAGAGCAGCGGCGGCACCGGTCCGGTGGACCTGGCCCTGCCCGCCGTACGCGCCGCGGACTGAACACCGTCGCACACCCGCGTCCCCGACGGCCCCGGCCCGCTGCCTTCGGCGCGGGCCGGGGGCATGTCAGATCTGCGGGGGATGACGGCCGCGTCGCCGGGCGGCCCGCGGGCAGGGCGGGCATCGTCACCACACGGTCCCCGAGCGCGGCGCCCGCGCCGCCGACGGGGGCTCTGGCATGCTCTGGTCAAATCTGCCACGCTTCCGGCAGCCGTGACCCCGGTCCCGGAGAGACCCGGCGGCATCGCTCCCCAGCAGTCGCCCAGCCGTTGCACGCAGCCCACGCCGCCCTCGGCGCACCCAGCCGGCCGGACGGCCACCGAGCAGGCCGGAACACCGGCCGCCGCAAAGGAGTTTCGCGTGAGACCGACCCCCCACAGAACCCCGACCGCCCCCAGGGGCCTCGTCGCGGGCGCGCTCGCCGTCGTCGCGATGGCCGCTGTGACACTTCCCGCCACCCCGGCGGCAGCCGCGCGGTCCGCCGCCCAGCGTGCCGCCGCCTGCACCCCGGCGCAGGTGGTCACCAACGGCGGCTTCGAGAGCGGCACTTCGCCGTGGAGCCAGTCGTCGACGAGCGTCATCACCAGCCGCTCCGGTCAGACTGCCCACGGCGGAACCTCCTTCGCCCGGCTGGACGGTGCCGGCAGTACGCACACCGACACGCTCTCGCAGAGCGTCACGATCCCGCCCGGGTGCACCAGCGCCACCCTCACCTTCCGGCTGCACGTCGACACCGCCGAGACGACCTCGTCCACCGCGTACGACAGGCTGACGGCGAAGATCGGCAGCACGACTCTGGCAACGTACTCGAACCTCGACAGACACACCGGCTACGTCCAGAAGTCGTTCGACGTGTCGGCGTTCACGGGCCGGACGGTGAGCCTCGCCTTCACCGGCACCGAGGACTCCAGCCTCCGGACGAGCTTCGTCGTCGACGACGTCGCCCTCGGCACCTCCGGCGGCACGGCCCCGCCCGGGGACTCCCCGCGCACCCCGGCCGCACCCTCGTACACCGTCAGTCTGAGCAGCAACACCAGCGGCACCGTCTGGACCGGTCACGAGAGCGCGACCTTCACCAACGCCTCCGCCACCGCGCTCGGCGAGGTGTACCTGAGGCTGTGGGACAACTACCACGGCACCTGCTCGGCCATGCCGATCGCGGTCGGCAACGTCACCGGGGGCACCGCCGGTTCCCTCTCCGTCGGCTGCACCGCCCTCCAGATCACCCTGCCGACGCCGCTGGCGCAGGGGCAGACCGCCACCATCGGCTTCGACCTGGGTATCACCGTGCCCAGCGGTGCCGACCGCTTCGGACACGACGGGGCCTTCAGCTTCATCGGCAACGCCCTGCCCGTCCTCGCGGTCCAGGACGGGGCCGGCCGGCACCTGGACCCGTACACCGACAACGGCGAGTCGTTCTACTCCCTGGCCGCCGACTTCCATGTGACCCTCGACCACCCGAGCACCCTGCTGGTGCCGGCCACCGGCTCCTCGTCGGACACCCCCGGCTCCAGCGGACGCACCGTCACCACGGCCACCGCCACCAAAGTGCGTGACTTCGCCTGGGCGGCCGGCCCCTTCACCAGGATCTCCGGCACCTCCGCCGCCGGTACGACGGTGAACGTCTACTCCGTCTCGGGCATCAGCTCATCCGACGCGCAGTCGATGCTCAGCACCGCCAAGTCCGCCATGGACGCCCACGCGTCGCGGTTCGGCCCCTACCCGTACGGCGAGTTGGACGCGGTCATCGACAACCACTACTGGTTCGGCGGCATGGAGTACCCGGGCTTCGTCCTCGACCTCGTCAGCACCACCGCGCTCACCCACGAGATCGGCCACCAGTGGTGGTACGGCATCGTCGGCGACGACGAGTACAACAGCCCCTGGCTGGACGAGGCGTTCACCGACTACGCGACCGACCTGGCGCTGGGCAGGACCGGCACCAACTGCTGGAACAGCGTCTCGTGGGTCTCGTCGGCGGAGAAGATCACCAACTCGATGGCCTACTGGGACGCCCACTCCTCGCGGTACTCCACCGTCGTCTACGGCTACGGCAAGTGCGCCCTGCACGACCTGCGGCGGGTCCTGGGTGACACCGCCATGGCGAAACTGCTGAAGGACTACGCCAGTTCGCACTGGTACGGCGTGTCGACCACGGCCGAGTTCAAGGCAGCCGCCCAGGCCGCCACAGCCACGGACCTGACCTCGTTCTGGGCCACGCACCGCATCGACGGTTGACCCGGGCACCTGGTTAGCCTCGGGTGGCGCCCTCGGCCGTCACCCGAGGTGCGCGGCAGCAGTCGTGCCCATAGTGTGGTGCCTGGAGTGCTTCCAGGGTGTTCCTCTTCCCAGGAGCCGTCATGGCCACGAAACACGCCTCCCCCTTCCCTCCCTCCGCCTCGGTCTACGCGCTCGCCGGAATCCGGCTCTTCAACGGCGCGACCGGACTGCTGGCGCCCGACCTGCTGATCAGACGCCTCGACCCCGACCGTGAGCCGCCCAGTCCGGCGGCTATCTACGCCTTCCGGCTCTTCGGGATCCGTACGGTCCTGCTCGGTCTCGACCTGCTGACCAATCACGGCGAGCGGCTGCGCGAGGACCTGCGCGAGGGCGTCCTGATCCACGGCAGCGACACCGCGACGGCGGCCTCCCTCGGACTCGGCGGCCGGCTTCCGCCGCGTACCGCCGCGCTGACCACCCTCATCTCGGCCGTCAACACGGCCCTGGCCGCCACCGCGGCCGGCTCGCTCGGCAACCCGAAGGGCAAGCGGAAGTGACCGCGGAGCCGCTTGCCACCGGCCCGGCCGAGACGGGCTTCGACTACGTCGTCGTCGGTGCCGGCGCGGGCGGCGGGCCGCTCGCGGCCAACCTCGCCGCCGCGGGTTTTCGCACCCTGCTGCTCGACGCGGGCGGTGCCGAGGACAACGACGACTACCTGGTCCCCGCCTTCCACGCGGACGCCTCCGAGGACCCGGCCCAGTGCTGGAACTACTTCGTCCGGCACTACGCCGACGAGCAGCAGCACCGGCGCGACAGCAAGCTCGTCCCGGACAAGGGCATCCTCTACCCGCGCGCCGGGACGGTCGGCGGCTGCACCGCGCACCACGCGTTGATCACCGTGTACCCGTACAACCGCGACTGGGACGCGATCGCGGAGGAGACCGGCGACGCCACCTGGCACAGCACGGCCATGCGCGGGTACTTCGAGCGGCTGGAGCGGTGCACGTACCGGCCGAGGCCCAAGGAGCCGCCGCGCAACCCCCTGCTCGCCGCGCTGCTGGGGGCACTGCCCGTCACGGCCGCCCGGTACCGCAACGACGCCCGCCACGGATTCGACGGCTGGCTGCCGACCGCGCTGGCCGACCCCGAACAGGCGGTCCAGGACAAGCAGTTGCTGAAGGTGATCCTCTCCGCCGCCGAGGGCGCGCTCGCCGACTTCCTCGACCGGCCGCTGTCCCCGCTGGAGGGATTCGGCGCCCTCGTCGATCCCAACGACTGGCGGGTGCAGACCCATGCGCTGCAAGGGCTGTGGCAGATCCCGATCTCCACGGCCGGCGGACGGCGCAGCGCCGTCCGCGAGCGTGTGCGGGCCGTACAGCGCGATCATCCGGACCACCTTGAGGTGCGTACGAACGCCCTGGCGGCCCGGGTCGTGCTGGACCGGGACGGAGCCGCGAGGGGCGTCGACTACCTGAACGAGGCGCACGCCTACCGGGCCGACCCCGGCCACCCGCGGGCCACCGGGCCACCGGCCCTGCACCGGGTCCTCGCCTCCCGCGAGGTGATCCTGGCCGCCGGCGCCTTCAACACGCCCCAGCTGCTGATGCTTTCGGGCATCGGACCGCGTGAGGAGCTGCAGCGGCACGGCATCCCCGTCCGGGTCGACCTGCAGGGTGTGGGCGCCCATCTGCAGGACCGTTACGAGGTCGGCGTGGTCAGCCGGACCGACCGCCCGTTCCGGCTCATCGAGGACTGCGCCTTCCACGCGCCGGCGCCCGGCGCCGAACCGGACCGCTGCTACCGGGACTGGCAGCGCGGCGAGGGCCTGTACACGACCAACGGCGCCGTCGTCGGCATCACCCACAAGTCCCGCCCGGAACTGGACGCCCCCGACCTGTTCATCTTCGGCGGCCCCTTCGACTTCCGCGGCTACCGCCCCGGATACTCGCTCGACCTGACCCGCCACCGGGACCGCTTCACCTGGGCCATCCTCAAGAGCCGCACCCACAACACGGGGGGCCGGGTGCGGCTGCGCTCCACCGACCCCAGGGACACCCCCCTGGTGAACTTCCACTACTTCACCGAGGGCACCGACAAGGACGGCGTGGACCTCGAGGCGATGGCCGGCGCCGTGGAGTTCGTGCGCGGGATGAACCGCCGGGCCGGGTCCGTGCTCCGGGAGGAGCTCTGGCCCGGCGAGGCGGTCGGCGGCCGGGACGCCGTCCGCCGGTTCGTCCAGGACGAGGCCTGGGGCCACCACGCGTCCTGCACCTGCCGGATGGGGCGGGCGGACGACCCGGCGGCCGTCGTCGACAGCGGCTTCAGGGTGCGCGGCGTGGACCGCCTGCGGATCGTCGACGCCTCGGTCTTCCCACGCATCCCCGGCTTCTTCGTCGCCGCGCCCATCTACATGATCAGCGAGAAGGCCAGCGACGTGATCCTCGAATCCGCACAAGGAGTACCACCATGAGCACGCAACGAGCCGGGTACCGTACGTCACTCCCCTGGCGGATCGTCACCACGGTCGCCGAAACGGTCGACCGGCGCATCGGCTGGGACAGACTGCCCGTCATCGCGGGCCTGCTCACGATCCTCGGTCTGCGCGTCAGACTTCGGCAGGAGAACCTCCACGACACCAGCCGCCTGCCCGCGGTCAACCTGCCCGATCCCGCGCCCCCTTCCGCGAGCCACAAGGTCAACCGGACCGCCGACGGCAGCCACAACGACCTCGACGAGCCGCGGATGGGCATGGCGGGCACCCGCTTCGGCAGGAACATCCCGCTCGAGAAGATCGCCCCGGCCACGCCCGCGGACGTACTGTCCCGGCCCACCCCGCGCGAGGTCAGCCGCGCCGTGCTCACCCGCCGTGAGCTGAACCCGGCCGAGTCGGTCAACTCGCTGGTCGCCGCCTGGCTGCAGTTCATGATCCGGGACTGGTTCAGCCACGGTACGAGCCCCACGGACCGCCCCTGGGAAGTCCCCCTCATGGACGACGACCCGTGGCCCGAGCACCCCATGCGGATCATGCGGACACCGGACGACCCGACCCGCGACGCCCAGGCACCGGCCGGAACGCCCGACACCCGCGTCAACGCCTCCTCCCACTGGTGGGACGCCTCCCAGATCTACGGGTCGAACGAGACGGAACAGCGGCTGATGCGCACCGGCGAGCTGGGCAGGCTGCACCTGTGGGACGACGAGCAGTCCCCCATCCCCTCGGACCCCTCCCGCGACCCCTCTAGGGTGCCCGGCTTCTGGCTGGGGCTCGCCATGATGCACGACCTGTTCACCCGGGAGCACAACGCGATCTGCGACCACCTGCACGCCGCGTACCCGTCCTGGGGCGACGAGGAGCTGTTCCAGCGGGCCCGGCTCGTCAACGCCGCGCTCCTCGCCAAGATCCACACCGTGGAGTGGACCCCGGCCGTGATCAGCCACCCCACCACCGTCAAGGCGCTGCGCGCCAACTGGTGGGGCATCGCGGGCGAGCGCGTGCACAACCTCTTCGGACGGATCGGTGGCAGTGAGGTCCTCAGCGGCATCCCCGGCGCCGCGAAGGACCACTACGGCGTCCCGTACGCGCTCACCGAGGAGTTCGTGGCGGTCTACCGCATGCACCCGCTCGTCCGCGACGAGTGGCACCTGCGCTCCGCGGACGACGACGCGACGCTGCGCCACTGCACCCTCCGCGACATCTCCGGCCCCGGGGCGCTCAAGTTCCTGGAGACGACGCAGATGACCGACCTGCTCTACAGCTTCGGCACACTCCACCCCGGGCTGGTCACCCTGCACAACTTCCCCCGGTTCCTGCAGGAGTTCGAGCGTCCGGACGGGCATCTGCAGGACCTCGCCGCCACCGACATCCTGCGCTCGAGGGAACTGGGCGTCCCCCGCTACAACGAGTTCCGGCGCCTGCTGCGGCTGAAGCCCGCAAGGACCTTCGCCGAGCTGACGGACAACCCGGAGTGGGCCGAGGAGATCGAGCGGCTCTACGACGGCGACATCGAGAAGGTCGACCTGATGGTCGGGCTGTACGCGGAGAAGCTGCCGCGCGGATTCGCCTTCAGCGACACTGCGTTCCGCATCTTCATCCTCATGGCCTCGCGCCGGCTGAACAGCGACCGGTTCTTCACCGAGTACTACACCCCCGAGGTGTACTCCAAGGCCGGCATGGCCTGGATCGACGACAACAGCATGGTGACCGTGCTGCTGCGCCACTACCCCGAGCTGCGCTCGGCCCTCGCGGGACTGACGAACGCCTTCGTGCCGTGGCACACCGCCACAGGACGGTGAACCGACATGGAAGCCAAGGACAGGACCCACGAGGAGCGCCGGCGCCAGGTCGAGGCGGCGGCCGGCCGGTACCGCGAGACCAGCGACGAGCGGCGGGCGGTCGAGCGGCAGCAGGACGCCGGGGTGACCTTCCCGGACTCTCCGGAGGCGCTCGCCGCGCGCGCCGCGCGCCTGCTCGACCGGCACGCGGTGTCCCCCGCCCTGGTGGTGGAGGCCGTGCGCGCGGAACCCCTGGCCGAGCCGGAGGCGTACGAACGCATCCTGGGGGCGTCCAAGGAACTCCAGGCCTGGAGTTTCCTGCCGCGCGGCGCCCGGGCGGCCCGTACCGTCGCCCGGATCTCGGTGCGGGACGGTGGCCGCGAGCTGCCGCTCGGTACCGGCTTCCTGGTGTCGCCGAGCCTGCTGATGACCAACCATCACGTGCTCACCGACGCCGAGGCGGCCCGGCAGTGCTTCGTGGAGTTCGACGCCCAGGTGACGGTCGACAACGCACCGCAGCCGCCGACGCGGCTGGACCTCGACCCCGACGGTTTCTTCGTGGCGGACGAACGTCTCGACTTCGCCCTGGTCCGGGTGACCGGTACCGGCCCGGAGGGGCGCCCGCCGGGTGAGACGTTCGGCTGGAACCGGCTCAGCGCCCAAGGGGGGAAGCTGGTCATCGGTGAACCGGTCAACGTCATCGGCCACCCGATGGGACGCCTGAAGGAGATCGCCGTCCGCGACAACATGCTCCAGGTGCGGCTCGACGACTTCCTGCACTACAAGACGGACACCGAGCCCGGCAACTCCGGTTCCCCGGTCTTCAACGACCAGTGGGAGGTCGTCGCGCTCCACCACAGCGGGGTGCCCAGGACGGACGACCGGGGCCGTATCCTGCGCCTGGACGGGCAGGTCTGGGAGCCCGGTGACGGCGACGACGCCATCGACTGGGTGGCCAACGAGGGCGTGCGCGTCAGCTCCATTCTCAAACACCTCGCCGTCCTGGCCCTCACCTCCCGGCAGCAGGCGCTGCTGGACGAGCTGGGACCGGAGTCCGGCCTGCGATCGCCCCAGGCAGGCGTGAGTCCGGCGGTGGCGGCCGCCGCCCCCGTCGTCACCGCGCCGGGCCCGGCTCCCGAGAGCGCGGTCACGCGCAGGGGCCTGCGCGCCCGGGACGGCGCGTTCGGCGGCCACCGGCATCTGGTCTTCCTGCACGGTCGCTCCCAGGAAGGCAAGGACCCCGAGAAGCTGCGTCGCGAATGGGCGGCCGGACTCAACCAGGGGCTCGTCCGCGCCGGACTCGATCCGATCGATCCGGCCGACGTCTGGTTCCCCTACTACGGCGACAGGCTGGTGCAGGCCCTCTCCCCGCGCGAGGCCCTCACCCGGGTCTTCGAGTCGACGGCCGTCGCGGCGGCGGAGGCGGCTGCGCCCGCCTCGCCCGGAGCCCACAAGGTGTACGAGGACGTCCTCGGCGAGGCCGCCGCGAAGTGGGACCTCCCGCCGGAGGGCCTGCCGGCCGCCGAACGGCTCGGCCTGCCCGAGGTGGTCGGGGCCCTGCAGCGGCAGCTGGGCTGGCTGGCCGCCAGGAGCGACCTGGACGCGTGGACCATCAGCCTGGTCTTCCGTGACGTGGCCGGCTACCTGGACGACCAGGGCGTCCGGGGCGACGTCCTGGACTGCGTGGGCGAGACGATGCCGGACGCGGGAGAGGTGGTGCTCGTCAGCCACAGCCTCGGCACGGTCGTCGGGATGGACCTCATCACCCGGCTGGCGCCCGGTGTGAAGGCCGTCCACCTCACCACGGCGGGAAGTCCGCTGGGCCTGGACAGCGTGTACCGCAGGCTGCTCGTCGGCGGGCCGAAACGCCCCGACAAGGTGGCGGACTGGCTCAACGCCTGGTGTCCGACCGACGCGGTGGCCATCGGCTGCCCGCTGGCCGACGACTGGGCGGACGGCCTGATGGACATCGCCGTCCTCAACGCCCGCGACCGGGCGCACAGCATCGCGGAGTACCTGTCCCACGCGGAGGTCGCCGCGGGCATCGGCCGCCACCTCCGGGAACCGGCCGTGTCTCGGTGAGCCACCGGGGTGGCGCCGGCGGCTCGACCAGGTCGTCCCGGACCGGCTCGGGCAGGCCTACGACATGCGTGAGATCCTGCGCGCGGTCGTCGGCGACGGCGACTGCTCCAGGTCCAGGAGCTGTTCGGGCGTTTCCGGCCGCGCGGTCGCTCCCCGGGCTTCGGGGGCCACCGCGGCGAGCGCCCCGGTGGTCGGCAGCACCGCCAGCGCGGCGCCGCGCCACGTCCTTCCTTTGCTGCGACTCGTCCTCAATGCCAGTGCTGTGACCGGGGGTCTCAGGACGCGTGGCGGAAGGTCGCGGCGGGGCCGACCGCGCCGGGGCCGAACCTGTCACGGATGCGGTCCATGGCCGCTTCGGCGGCCAGCCGGGACTCGCGCCCGGGGTCCAGGCTCAGCTGCTCGGCGACCTGGCCGGCGTCGACGAGATCCTCCGCCTTCAGCGCCAGACCGACGAGCCGTCCGCGCTGCAGTCCGGCGGCGTCCATCAACTGGTAGGCGACCACGCGCATATCCTCGTCGTGCGCGGACGGCTCGGGCAGGCGGCGGGTCGTCTCCCAGCGGGCGCCGCCGGCGAAACGCAAGGTCAGTGTGAGCGCGCGGGCCGCCTGGCCGCGCATGCGCAGCAGGCGCCCGAGCCGCACGACGAGCTCCAGCAGGGCGGCGCGGACGGTGGCGCCGTCGAGGGTGTGCTGCGCGAAGGTGTGGCGTACGGCCGCGGAGGCGGGCAGTGCGCGGGGGACGACCGGGCGGGGGTCGACGCCTCGGGCCCGGTCGGCGGCCAGCCGCCCGGCCTTGCCGCCCAGCAGTCGCTGCACGGTGGCCGTCGGGACGGCGGCGAGCAGACCGACGCTGTGGATGCCGTACTCGCGCAGCGCCTCGGCCTGCCGGGGGCCGATGCCGTGCAGGGCCTCCACCGGCAGGGGTGCCAGCCACTCGGTGACGTGGTCCGGGTCGATGGCCAGTACCCCGCCGGGGCCGGTGACCTGGGCGGAGGCGGTGGCGGCGACCGTGATGCTCGGGCCTATTCCGACGCGGACGTCGACGCCGAGGCGGGAGACGGCGCGGATCCGCAGCACCTCCCCCAGCCGGCGCGCGTCCATGCCGTGGTACTTCAGGGCGCCCTTCAGCTCCACCAGCGCCGCGGCCGGCGGCAGCGCCTGCACCACCGGCGACAGCCCGGCCAGCAGCTCCAGGACCTGCCGGTAGCGCTCCTGGGGAAGGCGCTCCGGGCAGCGCACGTGCATCACGGTCGACACGGCGCACGCGGGCTCGTCCGCTGCCATCATCACGGCCACCTCCCACACCCCACCATATCGAACGGAAAATCGAACACGCGAGGGACGGGTCTCGGACCCGGCTCGTCCCCCCTGTTGTGACCGGGCGCCGCAGTTGGCCCGTGAGCGTTCTGGTTGGCCTCCTGCATCCAGCGCCTCGGCGACGCACCCCGCCATGTCTCGTCTGCGTTCGCCCGCCCGACGCCACGGCAGGGTGATTCAGGTTTCCAGGAACCGTGCCCTCCAACATGGCGGCACATCGGTTACAGCAGCCTTCGAGCCACAAGACGAGGAGCACGGTGGACCAAGGCGGCCACGGCCAGGCCGATCGCGGTCCCGGCCACGACGTCGGAGGGGTAGTGCGCGCCGGTGTGCACCCGTTCTGCGGCCACCATCACCGCCGGGACCGCGCACACCGCGCCCGCCGCCGGCCACACCGGCGCGACGGCGGCCGTGAACCCGACGGCGGCCGCGGTGTGGCCGGAGGGGAAGGACGACGAGTCGGGCCGATCGTGGACCTCTTCGTTCGGGAACCACTCCTTGGGCGGTCGGCGCCGCTGCCACAGCTGCTTGATCACGCAGTTCGACACCACTTCGGCCACCGCCATGCTCACCACACCCGCGGCCGCGGCCCGGCGCCCCCGCCACCCGCCGACGGCCGCCATGGTGAGAGCGGCGCCCCACCACAGCTTGGTGTGCTCGGCGGCCTCCGACACCGCAGGCAGCACCCGTCGCGCGCAGTCCGACCGCCACGAGGCCACGTGCCGCGCCAGCCGGTGATCACCGTCGTGAAGATCCGCCAACGCACTCATGACCTGCGACTTCCCGATCCCGGCAGCCCCTAACGCGGCAGTTCGCCCGCCGGGCAGCCGGTTTGCCGACACCGGCGACGGCCACCCCATCGGGCATGGGAGCTCTGAGCTCTCCCGTACTGCTGTCGCTGTTCGTCGCCAGTGCGGCGGTCATCTGGTACGCGGGCGTCAAACTGTCGGACACTCCGCCTGAGCGATCCCCGCCTCGGCCGGCCGGTGCCGTCAGTACAGCACTTTCAGCGCGCCGGGCAGTACCTTCACCGTGACGGGCAGGACCGCCTCCACCTCGCCGTCCGCGCCGTAGGGCACCTCTCGGTCGGCCTCGATCCGGATCTCGCGGCCCCGCAGGACCCGTACCTCGGGCCGTCGGACGTGGGCGCCGGAGGTGAGTTCGTTCATCAGGGTGAAGAACAGCCGGCGTGGCGCCTCGCGGATCATCACGACCTCGAGGAGGCCGTCGTCCACACGGGCGGCGGGGGCGATCATGCGACCGGAGCCGTAGTAGGGGGAGTTGGCGGCGACGACGGTGTAACCGCGGTGTGCGTGCTCCCGGCCGTCGACCGTGACGCGGTAGTCGGCGGGCCGCCAGGTGGTCACGGCGCGCAGGCCGCCCGCGTAGTAGGAGGCGGCGCCACGCAGCAGCCGGCCGTGGTTGGCGTGGCGGTTGGCCAGCGCGTCGACGCCCGCGTACACGCTGCCGAGGACCACGGTCCCGTGGTGGACGGCCGACCGCACCTCGATGGTGTCCACCGGGCGCGGCTCCCGGTCGAGCAGGACGCGGGCCAGGGCGTCGGGTTCGGCGGGCAGGTCAAGGGCCCTGGCGAAGTCGTTGCCCCGCCCGGCCGGGACGAGGCCGAGTACGGCGTCGGTGCCGCTCAGCGCGCCGCCGATGCCACCGGCGATGCCGTCGCCGCCGACCGCGAGCACCACCCGGCCCCGCTCCCCCGCGCGGCGGGCGATGTCCTGGGCGTGCGCCAGGCTGCGGCTGTACTCCGTCTCCAGCCCGGCTCCGGACTCCCGCAGCACGCGGGCCACCTGGAGCAGGGCGGCCGCCGCGCCGGCCGAGCCCGCGGTGGGGTTGACGACGGCGGTGAACTGTCGCATGGGTGGGCCTCCAAGGCGGGGGGTGACGGCGGGTCGGGTCAGTCCGTGGGCAGCAGAACGCCGGGATTGAGGAGCCCGCCGGGATCCAGGCGCCGTTTGACGGCCCGGAGGGCCTCCACGCCGAGGGGGCCGGCCTCGCGGACGTACCAGTCCCGGTGGTCGGTGCCCACGCCGTGGTGGTGGCTGATCGTGCCGCCCGCGGCGAGGATCGCCTCGCCCGCCGCCCGCTTGGCCGGGGCCCAGTGGGCGACCGGGTCGTCGCCCTGGGCGGAGACGACGGTGAAGTACAGCGAGGCGCCGTTCTCGTAGACGTGGGAGATGTGGCACATGACCAGGGGCGGGGTGCCCGCTTCGGTGAGCGTCGTGGTCAGTGCCGTGCGGACCGAGGCGTACAGCTCGGGGATGCGCGACCAGAAGGCGGCGGTCTCCAGCGTCTCGGCGAAGGCTCCCGCGTCGAGGAGAGCGTCCCTGAGGTACGGCGCCGAGTAGCGGCCGTGGGCCCAGCGTTCGCCCGGCTCCGTACCGGCGTACGTGCCGCCGCACTCGCGCAGGACGGCGGCGGTCTGTTCCCGGCGGCGGGCGGTGTCCTCCTCGGTGCCCTCGTGGCCGACGATCGCGAGGCATCCGGCGTTCCGCGGTGCGCCCTCGGCGCCGATCACGTCGGGCTGGGCGAGACCGATCAGCGTCTCGGTCTCGTCGGACAGGCGCAGCACCGTGGGGCGCGGCCCGTCCTGGGCGAGCCGCCGCAGTGCGGCGCCGCCCTCCTCGAAGGAGGCGAAGCGCCAGCCCTCGTACCGGCGGACGGCCGGGAGGGGGCGGACGCGCACGGTCACGGAGGTGATGACGCCGAACGCGCCCTCGGAGCCGAGGATGAGCTGGCGCAGGTCCGGTCCGGCGGCGGAGCGGGGCGCGCGGCCGGCGTCCAGGGTGCCCTCGGGGGTGGCGAGGGTGAGGCCGAGCACCATCTCGTCGAAGCGCCCGTATCCGGCGGAGGCCTGTCCGCTGGAGCGGGCGGCGGCGAATCCGCCGATGGTGGCCCACTCGTAGGACTGCGGGAAGTGTCCGAGCGTGAAGCCGTGCTCGGCCAGGAGCGTTTCGGCATGCGGGGCGCGCAGTCCGGTTTGCAGGGTGGCGGTGCGCGAGACGGGGTCGACGCCGAGCAGCCGGTTCATGCGGCGCAGGTCCAGGGCGACGAAGGGTCCCCGGCGCGCGGGGGCGAGGCCGCCCACGACGGAGGTGCCGCCGCCGAACGGGACGGCGGCGAGGCCGTTTTCGGCGCACGCGCGCAGTACGGCGAGTACGTCGTCGTGGCCGGCCGGGAGGACGACGGCCGCGGGCACGTCCCGGACGTCCCCGGCCCGGATCCGGAGCAGGTCGGGCGTGGACTTGCCCCGGGTGTGCCGGATGCGGGTCTCCGCGTCCGTACGAACGTGTGCGTCACCGCCCACGGCGGCGGACAGCGCCTGGAGCGCGGCGGAGCCGAGCGGTGCGGCCGGGACGGCGATGTCGTCCAGCTGGAGCGGTCCGGCCGGGCGCGGCTTGACGCCCAGCAGTTCGCGCAGCAGCCCGGTCACCGTCTCGGGCAGCGGTGCCGCCTTGGCGGGGTCGCCCCAGCCACTCCACAGCATGTCCATGCGCTTGTCCTCATCGGTCGCTTCAGGGGCGTTACACTGTGACACATGACGCCTATTCGTCACAACCAGCTGGACGGCGACCCGGTCCTCGACGCGGTACGCGACTGCGTGCTGGCCGTCGGTGTCCGCCGTACGACCCTGACCGACGTGGCACGCCGGGCGGGCGTCTCGCGCATGACCCTCTACCGGCGCTGGCCCGACGTCCGTTCCCTCGTCGGGGACCTGATGACGCGTGAGTGGGTCGACGTGGCCACGCGCGCCATGCCGGAGCGCCGGCCGGCCCGGTCCGCGCGTGACCTGATCGTCGAGGGTCTGGTGGACGGAGTGGAGGCCTTCCGCGCCCACCCGCTGTTCCGCAAGATCGTCGACGTCGATCCGGAGCTGCTGCTGCCCTATGTCCTGGACCGCCGCGGGACGAGCCAGGACGCCCTGCTGGAGCTGCTGACCGGCGCCCTGCGCGACGGCCACGCCGACGGGTCCGTGCGGGCCGGCCAGCCTCAGCGGCAGGCGCGTGCCCTGCTGTTGATCGCCCAGTCCTTCACCCTCTCGCTGCGGACCATGACCGACGAGGACGACCCGGACCTGACCACCGCCGCCTTCCTCGGGGAGCTGCGCACCATCCTGGAGAGGACCCTCACGCCATGAGCCCCGCCAGCAGCTCGTCCCTGTCCGCCGCGCGCCGCTGCCGGGAGTTGGCCGAGACCGTCGGCGGGCCGGTCGTCGACGTCCTGGTCGTCGGCCTCGGTGCCACCGGCGCCGGAGCCGCCCTCGACGCCGCCGCCCGCGGGCTGTCGGTGGTCGCCGTCGACGCCCACGACCTGGCCTACGGCACCTCGCGCTGGAGCTCCAAGCTCATCCACGGCGGCCTGCGCTATCTGGCCTCGGCGCAGCTCGGCGTGGCCCACGAAAGCGCCGTGGAAAGGGGGGTGTTGATGCAGCGCACCGCCCCTCACCTGGTGCGCGCCCAGCCGTTCGTGCTGCCCCTCACTCCCCTGGTCCCGCGCGGCCAGGCCGCCCTGGCCCGGGCCGGGTTCCGGGCCGGGGACACCCTGCGCCTGGCGGCCCGTACGGCCCGCGCCACCCTGCCCGGGCCGCGCCGGCTGTCCGCGGTGGAGACCCGAAACCTGGCCCCGGCGCTGCGCAGCGACGGGCTGCGCGGCGGCCTGCTGTCCTGGGACGGCCGGCTCACCGACGACGCCCGCCTGGTGACCGCCCTCGCCCGCACCGCCGCCGCCCACGGCGCACGCGTCCTGACCCGGGTCAGGGCACTGGGACTGTCCGCGTCGGGCGCCCGCGTCCGCGACGAACTCACCGGGGAGGAGGGCGAGATCAGGGCCCGTGCGGTCATCAACGCCTCCGGCGTGTGGGCGGGCGGCCTGGTCGACGGCATCCGGATCCGGCCCTCCCGGGGCACCCACCTGGTCCTGCGCGCCGAGCGGCTCGGCGCCCTGCCGGCGGGGCTGCACATTCCGATCCCCGGCGAGACCAACCGCTTCGTGCTCGTCCTGCCGCAGGGTGACGGCCGGGTGTACGTCGGCCTCACCGACGAACCCGTCGAGGGTCCCGTCCCCGACGTCCCCGAGGTGCCGGAGACGGACATCGGCTTCCTCCTCGACGTGCTCGCCTCCGTCCTGGACGTCCCGCTCCACCGCGACGACGTGGTGGGCGCCTTCGCCGGGCTGCGGCCCCTGCTGGACACCACGCCGGCGCGGTCCGGCCAGGCGGCCAGGACCGCCGACATCTCCCGGCGGCACGCGGTACTGACCTCCCCGGACGGGATCGTCACGGTGGTCGGCGGCAAGCTCACCACCTACCGGCGCATGGCCGAGGACGCCGTCGACGCCGCCGTCTCGGCCCGCCGCCTGCCGGCCGGCCCCTCCCCCACCGCCGCGCTCCCCCTCGTCGGCGCCGCCGCGCCGTCCCGGCTCGGCATGCTTCCCGCACCCCGGCGCCTCGTCCAGCGCTACGGCACCGAGGCCCCGGCCGTCCACGCCCTGGCCGCCCGGGACCGGCGGCTCGGCGAACCCGTCGTACCCGGCCATCCCGTCACCGGCGCCGAACTGCTGTGGGCCGTACACCACGAGGGCGCCCTCGACACGGCGGACCTCCTCGACCGGCGCACCCGCATCGGCCTGGTCCCCGAGGACCGCGCCGCGGCGGTCAGGACCGCCCGCGGGATTCTGGACGAAGCCCGTGCGCGGCTGCGTGACGGGGCCGATCGCGGGTAACCCGCGATGTCATGAACGCGTTGAGGAAACGCCCGCCCCTGTCCGCCGGCCCGGCCGAAGGGAGGTAGCCCGTGCTCTTCCTGGTTGCCGCCCTGCTCCTGCTGGGCGTCGTCGTGGGGGCCGCCGCGTATCTCCCCTGGCCCGTCACCGTCGTCCTGGGCACGCTGATCGCCGGCTGGCTGCTGGTCTTCGCGGCGCGTGAACGGCGCCGCCGTGGGACGAGGAGGGCCTGGCGATGCGACTGACCGCACCTCCGTCGCCCCGGACGGGCCGGCGGGACACCGAGGGCATGGCCGTCGCCTCCTTCGTCCTCGGGCTCGTCGGCCTGCTCGTCCTCAACATCGTCCTCGGCCCGATCGCGATCGTCCTGGCCGTCGTCGCGCTGCGCCGCGGCACCCCGCGCCGGTTCCGGGCGCTGCTCGGTCTCGGCCTGGGCGTCGCGGACCTGGTGATCCTCGCCGTGCTGACGGCCGTGCACGGCACGGCGTCGTGGTCCTTCTGGGGCGGATAGGAACGGACGCGGCCGCAGTCCGCGACGAGGTGGCCGGTGAGGCCGGCGCCTCGCGTCCGGTGCAGGTGCGGACGACGGCGTCCCGCACCCGCGGTGGCGCGCCCCGGCCGGGTGGGCCGGTGGTGAGGAACCGGTCGACGTGGCGCGCCTGGTAGCCCCCAGCTCCGTCTCCGCCAGGCCCGATACCGCGGCGACCTGTCGAACGCAAGAACCGCCTGGCCGACCGGCAGACCTGACCGGGCCGAGTCCCCGGCCCCCGACGAGCCCTCAGTCCGCAACGCCGGACGAGGGCTGCTTGCTCTGCGGCTCGTCGGGTAGAGCGTTTGAATGAGGTGACACCGTATGGCGCGGAGCTGATGGAAAGTGATGTGTTCGTGACCCATCCCGGCGGGCCCGGTGAGGAGCGAGTGGAGGGACCGGGCGATGGCCCGGAGGCCGTCGCCGTGGAGATCGCCGACGCCGTGGAGAACCTGGCGACCCTGTGGTCACTGGCCGCTCAGGACGCGGCTCTGCGCTTGTCCCTTCACCAATTGCGGGCGCTGCGGACGCTGGAGGCGGCGCCGGGAGTGAATCTGACCGCTCTGGCGGAACGGCTGGACATAGGACTGCCCACCGCCAGCCGGCTGTGCGACCGGCTGGAGGCTGCCGGGCTGCTCGAGCGCGCCCTGCATCCGCACAAGCGACGCGAGGTGCAGTTGCGGCTCACCACGCACGGGCGGCGGGTGCTGGGCGATGTCGCGGCGCACCGAAGGCAGGCCCTGGCGGCGGCACTGGCAGCGATGCGGCCCGCCGAACGCTCGGCGCTGAGACGCGGCCTGCGGGCTTTCCTCGCCACTCGGCCCACCGGCCTTCCCGGACAGGACGGACCCGGCACGCCCTGACACGCGGACCGTACCTAGGGCGGGCCCGGCACGGTGCGGCACAGCAGCAGGCAGATGTCGTCGTCGCGTTCGGAGTCGTGCAGCATGGGCTTGAGCAGCGAGTCCGCGCAGGCGTCGAGGTCCTCCAGTTCCGCCGTGCTCAACGCGGCCAGGGCATGGGCGAGGCGGGTGATGCCCGGATCGATGCCTTGCGCCCGGCGCTCGACCAGACCGTCGGTGTACAGGGCGACCGTCGAGCCGGGCCGGATGCGGACGACGTGGTCCTCGTACTCGTAGGGCAGGGGCACCCCCAGCATGATTCCCGGCTTGGTGTCCAGCACCCGCACCTCGCCGTCGGGAGACCGCATCACGGCGGGCGGGTGCCCGGCGGCCGCCCAGACGACGTCGGGATCGCCGGGCGTGAAGCGGGCGATGACGGCGGTGGCGTACAACTCGGGCTGCTGGTGGCGGAGCATGTGGTGCAGCCGGGTCAGGATCCGGGCCGGACTGTCGCCCTCGACGGCGTAGGCGCGCAGCGCGGTGCGCAGCTGCCCCATGATCACGGCCGCGCGCAGCCCGTGCCCGGTGACATCCCCTATGACGGCGAGCACGCTGCCGTCGGGCTGGGCGAAGGCGTCGTACCAGTCGCCGCCGATGTTGAGGCCGTGGGTGGCGGGCAGGTAGCGGGCGGCCAGGAACAGCCCCTCTGCCGTGGGCAGTTCGGTCAGCTGGGCGCGCTGCAGAGCCTCGGCGGTGTCCCGGTGCTGTTCGTAGCGGCGGGCGTTGTCCAGGGCGATGGCCAGGCGCCGGGCCAGTTCCAGGAGCATGACGCAGGTGTCCGGGTCGAACCGGGGACCGGGCGCGGTCAGTGTGAGCACGCCCAGGACACCGCGTGCGGTGAGCGGAATGCACAGCAGCGGCCGGTCCGGGGACAGCACGGAGGGCGGGTGGTCCTCGACGCCGGGGAGGTCGCCGGGGTGGACGGCGGCGTGCTGGGGGCGGCCGGTGCGGGCGGCGGTGACCGCGGCGGCCGGATGATCGCCGTGGTGGGGTGTGTGTTCGTCGTCGAAGAGCCAGACGTCGACGTGGTCGGCGTACTCGGGGACGAGGAGCTGGGGCAGGCGGCGCAGGATGTCCTCATGGTCGAGCGAGGCGGTCACGACGGCGCTGGCGGTGGTCAGGAACGTCAGCAGGCGCCGCGCGTTCTCCGCGGCGGCCCGCGCGGCCCGTTCGGCTTCGAGCAGTTCGCGCTGGGCGCGGGAGGCGGCGTCCAGTTCGGCGTGGAGGGCCAGGACTCCCTGGTTCGTCTGGTGGAGTTCCTCGCGGTGGAAGCGGACCAGTTCCTCCAGCTCGTCGAGCCTGCCGAGGACGGCCGCGGTGTCCTCGTCGGCGGCCAGGAGGTCTTCGGCCAGATCGGAGCCGTCGAGCTCCGCCGGGCGGTCGGTCCCGGTCAGCCGTACGGGGTGCGGGCAGGTCAGTGTGAACTGCCACGGCGGTGTTTTCTCCGGCGGGTGGCCGGCCGGCCGTACGTCGACGCGTACCCGCCGGCCGGTGTCCGCGGTGCACTGCCCGGTGCTGACGACGAGTTCCGCGCCGCCCTGGTCGAGGCACTGCCGCAGCCGGGCGGTGAGGGCCGTCAGGAAGCGTGCGCGGTCGACGGGGGGCGCGCCGGCGGCCGCCACGAGACGTGCGGCGGCGGTGCGGGCGCGGGCCGCGTCGGAGGCTGACGCGATGCGCCAGACATCAGGGGTTGTGGTCATGGGTGCGGGTCCGGCGGTCGGGGGCGAGTACGGCCACGCTGGTGTCGTCGCGTACGGGTCGGGCGGGGCTGCTGGCGTCCCGCAGGATGACCGCGGCGACCACCGCCGGGTCGTGGGTGAGAAGCCGGGCGTCGTCGGGTGGTGACCAGCGGCTGGGCAGTCCGTCGCTGTGCAGGACGAGCAGACTGTCCCCGGTCCACGGCACCCGCCGCACGGGCACGCCGGCCGGGAAGTGGGCGCCGACGATGCCTGGATGGGAGAGAAGCGGCTGCCAGCTGCCGGCGTCGTGCATCCGGGCCCCGATGTTGCCGACGCCGGCGAAGCGGAGCTCGCCCGCGTCCTCGTCCAGCTGGGCCACGGCGACGGCCGCCCCCCGGGTGGGGCGCAGCGCCACGTGCAGGTGCCGCAGGAGCTCGGCGGGCGGCAGGTGCGCCCTGCGGCGCAGCGCGTCGACCGCGGTGGCCGATGCCTCGGCGGCCTTGACGCCGTGGCCGAGACCGTCGGCCAGCATCAGGGTCGTACGGGGTCCGTGACGCACCCAGCTCCAGGCGTCGCCGGAGTGCTCGGCCTGGGCGAGGGGGACGTTGATGCCTCCCGCCCGCGGGCGGCGCGCGGACCCCGCCCGCCAGGGGGTGGAGTCCGGGTCGATGCGGGCCATCACGACGGTTCCCCGGCCGGAGGCGCTGTGCAGGTCGAAGGCGCTGGACATGCGCAGGCAGGTGCCCAGGCCCGCGCCGAGGGAGGTGGTGGCGGTGCTGTAGCCGTCGCGCATGGCGGCCCCGACGTCGGCGATACCGGGGCCGTGGTCGAGGGCGAAGAGCTGCACCGACGGTCCGCGGGCGCCGTCGTCGGCGGGCGGGAGCTCGGCGAGGTTGATCACCACATGGCCCCCGCCCGCGTGCTTGAGCAGATTGGTCGCCAGCTCCGTGGCCGCCAGCGCCGCGACCGCGGTGCGGTGCGTGCCGAGCCGCGCGTGCGCGCTGGCCTCCTCGGCCGCCACACGGACGTCCCGCACCCGGGTGGAATCGTGCACCGGGATGTCCCACACCCGGCTCATCCGGGCTCCGAGCGGGAGGCGGGCACGGCGGCGGCCCAGGCGATGACGGTGACGGTGGTGCCCCGGCCGGGCTCGGTGTCGATGGCGAACTCGTGCACCAGCCGCTTGGCCCCGCTCAGACCGAGGCCCAGCCCGCCGCCGGTGGTGTAACCGTCCGTCATCGCCAGCTCCACATCCCGGATGCCGGGGCCGTGGTCGGTGAAGGACAGCCGCAGTCCGCGCGTGGTTCCGTTGTCCAGGGGCGTGATCTCCGCCTGTCCCCCGCCACCGTGCACGAGGGTGTTGCGGGCCAGTTCGCTGGCCGCGGTGACCAGCTTGGTCTGCTGCACCAGTCCGAAACCGAGGCCGGCCGCCGTCTGGCGCACCTGCTGCCGTACCCAGGCCAGGTCCGCGTCCGAGCCGATGGGCAGCGTCGTCGCGGCAACGGGGCGGGAGGCCGGCGTCACGTGCCTCCCTTCCTTCCCTCGCCGCCGTCGTCGCCGTCGCTTCCGTCGGCGGACGCCTTCGGTAGGGGCCGCGTGAGCAGCTCCATCGCGCGTTCGACGTCGAGGGCGGTGGTCAGTCCGGGGAGGGTGAGCCCCAGTTCGACCAGTGTGATCGCCACGGCGGGCCGCATCCCGGCCAGCACCGTGCGGGCCGCCAGCAGCCGGGCGCTGGAGGCGATCTCGGCGAAGATCCGGCCGAGGAAGGAGTCGACGATGTCGACGCCGGAGACGTCGATCACCACGCCGGTCACCCCGCTGCGGGCGATGCGCTGCGTGATGTCCTGCTGGAGCTGCTCGGCCATCCCGTCGTGCAACTCACCCTGGAGGGTGACCAGCAGGACATCTCCCAGTGCGAGGACCGGGACCGTCGGACCGGGGAAGCCACCGCTCACCGCGGGACCGCTCCGGCCTCGGCGCGCGGGGAGACCTGGATGCCCTGCTGGCTGAGCGCGTACGCCAGGGCGTCGGCCAGGGACGCACGGGTGAGCACCGAACCCAGGTCGATGCCGAGGTGCACGATGGTCTGCGCGATCGCGGGCCGGATGCCGGAGACGATGCACTCGGCACCCATCAGCCGGGCCGCGGCCACCGTCTTCATCAGGTGCTGGGCGACGAGCGAGTCGACCGTGGGGACGCCGGTGATGTCGAGGATGGCGTAACGGGCACGCTGGTCGACGATCGCCTCCAGCAGGCTCTCCATGACCACCTGGCTGCGGGCGCTGTCCAGGGTGCCGATCAGCGGCACGGCGACGGTGCCCTCCCACAGTTTGATCACCGGGGTGGCCACTTCGAGCAGTTGCTGCCGTTGCCGGGAGATCAGCTGCTCGCCCTCGCTGCGGGCGGTTTCCATCACGACCAGGCGCAGGGTGTCCATCAGCACGGTGAGGGCCAGCAGGCTCTCGGTGCTCTCCGGGCCGGGCGGGTCGGCGAACTCGCCCCGCAGCAGTTCGACCGTCGGCGGACGCAGGCCGGCGACCTCGCCGGCGATCTGGGCCGGGCTGAATCCCGTTCGGGACAAGGACGCGGCCATGCGCCCGAGTTGGTCGCGCACCGTGTCGAAGCCGGGCGCCGCGATGTCCTCCAGCCTTCCTGAGCGGGCCACTTCGGACAGGGCGTCCACCACGGTCTTGCCCGCCTCCACGGCCTCGTCCCGGGACACGGTGAAGACCGTGCGGAACAGGGTGGCGTCCGCCCAGCGCTGGGCGATCTGCTCGCGGCGGCTTTCCAGGAAGTCGCCCACCCGGCGTGCCGTCCGCTCGGCCGCCGCATGCTGGTCCGACACTTACATCGTCTCCCTCTTGCCAGGCTCGGTGCCTGCCGGTCGTCGTCGGCCCACCTGGCCGATTATTGCCGTATGACAAACATTAGCGCTGCGTGCGCGGCGCGAACAACACGTGATCGCCACACCCGGACAGCTCTCTCTTCTTGCTGTGCCCGTCAGCGCCCTCGCCAGTCCAGACACACCACCAAAGCGTCGTCCCGGGGCACGGTCCGGCCGCGGTGACCCGACAACTCCCGCAGGATGGCGCGCGGGACCTCGGCCGCGGGCAGCAGACGGGTGGCCGTGATCGCCCTGGCCAGGGCGGCCTCCCCGTAGGTCTCTCCGCCGGGGGAGGCGACCGCGTAGACGCCGTCGCTGACGAAGACGAACCGGTCGCCGGGCTCGACGTGGAACTCCTGTGCCACGTAGTCGGTCTCCTCGAACATCCCCAGCGGCAACTGCGCCTCGAGGGTGACGCGTTCCACGGCCCCGTCCCGCAGCCGCAGCATCTGCGGGGAGCCGGCGTCGACCACCCAGGCGCGCCCGGTGGCGAGTTCGAAGTCGAACATGAGTACGGAGAGGTAACAGCGGCCCCGGTAGTGGGCGTACACGGCCTGGTCGGCCAGGGCCGCCTGGTCGGCGATCGGGATACCGGCCCGGCGCGCGTTGCGCAGGGCGTTGATGGCCAGGTTCGTGAGCAGAGAGGCCTCTATGCCCTCCCCCATGCCGTTGGTGACGTACAGCATGAGGTGGTCGGCCGTCGCCGACCAGTCGAAGTTGTCGCCGAAGATGGCGTACGCCGGCTCCAGTTGCGCGCCGAGCTCGTACTCGGGGCGTACGCAGGAGCGGCCGGGCAGCAGCTGCCACTGCATCTCGGCGGCGAGGGTGAGCCGGTCCTTGCGGCGCGCCTGTACGTAGAGGTCGGTGTCCCGTTCGGCCACGATGAGCTCGTGCCCGAGCACCTCCGCGATGTCCGCCAACTCGCCGAGGCAGTCGCGCGCCTGTTCCTCACCCGGCAGGGTCACCGACAGCACACCGATCCGGTCCCCCCGCACGGTCACCGGCAGGTGCACGCGGGCCCGGCCGCCGGAAAGGGCTTCCGCGTACGGCTCCTGGGCACCGAAGGCCCGGCCGGCCGGGCTGTTGTGCACCGACACCGGCTCCAGGGTGTCCGGCAGCACGGACACCGGCTGCAGCACGGTCAGACCGTAGTCGGCCATGAGCAGCTCGACGGACTCCGCCGCGTACTGTTCCGTCAGTACGCGGCGGGCGGCGTCGAGCAAGGCATGGGGTGCCGCCTTGCGCAGAGCGCGCTCAGCGGCCACGAATCTGTTCACGATGGAAACGCACCAATCCTTCACCTAACACCTACAGGCCTCGTTCCCCGTACGAGGCCGTTCAGTTCAACCAGGCGGCGGTCCGCGATCTCCGGCCGCTTGCAGCGCCTAGTACGCTGACGGTCGTCCCAGTGCCTGCGAGAGTGTGACAGTGACTACCTTCCGCCCCCGCCCGGAGCCCGCCGAGGTCGCACGGGTGACCGCGACGGCCGCGGAACTGCTGGAAGTCCTGTGGGGCCGGGCCTCGACCGCGCCCGCGTCGGCGTCACAACTGCGCGTCCTGCTCATCCTCGAACACCACGAGGGCATCAACCTGCGCACGCTCGCCGACTCCCTCGCCTCCACGCCGCCCTCGACCAGCCGCCTGTGCGACCGGCTGCAGGCCGCCGGTTTCGTGCAGCGCGTGGTGAGTTCGGCCGACCGGCGCGAGGTGCGCCTGCGGCTCAGCAGCCGGGGCCACGCCTTCCTCGCCGATCTGCGGACGCGCCGGGAGAGCACCCTGCAGGCGGTACTGGACCTGATGCCCGCCGCCAAGCGGACCGCGCTGCTGGAGGGGCTGGAGGCGTTCTGCGACGCGGCGGCCACGCAGATACACGACGACGTCCAGGGTCCTGGCAGCCAAACCGCCTGAACCGTGGGCCGCGGCACCGGAACATTACAGATCCTTCCCCGTGCACGTCCGACACGGCTACTCTGTTGCCCGACGACCATAGTTGTCAAACGGCAACTGTTGTCTTTCTCCTGTCCTCGGCTCAGGTACCCCGGGCATCCGGCTACTTGCCTCGAGTGTGGCCAACGTCTCGGGTGTCCGCGAAGGTGCCGTTGGCCCCGAAGGCCAGTTCGGCGAAGCGTTCACCGATGCGGCGGTGGGTGGCGGCGTTCGGGTGGAGGCCGTCGGGCAGCGGCAGTTCGGCGGGGTCCGCCTCGCCGTAGAGCGCCCGGCCACCGCGACGGGGCGAACGTCGCCCAGGGGGCCCTATTTCGCGGGCCAGTCGCGCAGCAGGGCGTCGAGGGCGTCCAGGATCCGCGACCAGGTCTCCTGCGAGTCGGGGGCGCTGTGGCTGAACCCGCCGCCCAGCTCCAGGCTGACGTAACCGTGGAAGACGCTGCCCAGCAGCCGGACGGCGTGCGTCTGGTCGGGCTCCGCCAGGTCGTAGCCGCGCAGGACGGCCCGCGTCATCTGTGCGTGCCTGCCGCCGGCGCCGGCGGCAGCGGTCTGCGGGTCGAGCCTGAGCTGCGCCGCGGCGTACCGGCCGGGATGCTCCCGGGCGTAGTCGCGGTAGACGTTCGCCAGGGCGGCCAGGGCGTCCTTGCCGGCCCGGCCCGCCAGCGCGGCGGCGCCCCGGTCGGCGAGCTCCTCCAGGGCGAGCAGCGCGATCCTCGTCCTGAGGTCCTGGGAGTTCTTCACGTGCGAGTACAGACTCGCGACCTTGACGTCGAACCGCCTGGCGAGCGCGGAGACGGTCACCTGGTCGAAACCGACCTCGTCGGCCAGGTCCGCGCCGGCCTGGGCCAGGCGTTCCGGGGTCAGTCCTGCACGCGCCACGGCTTTCCTCTCACTCGGCCGAGACGATTGTGCGGCTCCCTAAATCCTTTAGGCAAATCCTCTTGCCCCTTAGGCGTGCGATGCTCCCGGTCGCGCGCGGAGTTCTTCTTCTTCCCCGGTCACTCGCTGCCCGAGGAGTCCCGGGAGTGCGGCCAGAAGGTCGACGACGGTGAGCCCGATCTCGATGATCTCGCTGACCGCCCCGGCCGGCGGCCGGCCCTCCCAGCAGGTCGCCTCCACGTCGACGACGTTCCACAGCGTCTCCCCCTGTTCCATGCCATGAGGGCAGGCGGCTGATCGCCCGCCGATCACCCGCATTTCCCCACTGAAGCCGGGACAGCCCGTCCTGGTCCACGGCGGCGCCGGGGCTGCCGGGTCGTTCGCCGTACAGGTCGCCGTGGTGCTCGGCGCGCGGGTGACGGGGACGGCGTCCACGCGCGACCGGGGAGTTCGTCGCGGGGCGCGGCGCGGACCTGGTCGTCGAGGAGGCCCGCGTTCCTCATGGCGTCCGCAGGTCGGCGGCCAGTTCGGTCCGCCAGAAGACGGACATCCGCTGGTGCAGGATGGTCGCGGCCGCGGCGCGGACCGGCAGCCGGACGAACTCCCGCAGCGCGCGGAGCGCCTCCGCCCGTATGACCCAGGCGCCGAAGTCCTCCTGCGTCACCGGACCCTCGCTCCACCGCCCCGGCCCGCGGAGCAGCTGCCGGGCCGCCCACGCCTCGGCGGCGACGGTGCGCATGCGCAGGTCGAGGGGGCCGTCGGGGGTCAGGTCCACGGGCTCGCCGCGCCCGGTCCTCGCCACGGCGTCCGCGACCTCGCCGTAGCCGTCGATACGGGTCTCCGCCGCCAGCCGTGTCAACTGCGCCGCGATCGCCCTGCGCAGCCGCTGCGGCGGTGTCCGCTCGACGAGTCCGGCCAGGTCGAAGTCCCGCACCTCGGTGACGTACTGGTGCGCGTCCTCGTCGATGTCGTCCAGCACGGGCAGGAGCAGCGCGCTTGTCAGCTCGGCCGCCACGTCGTCGTCCGGCCGGTAGACGATGCCGAAGTCCCGCTCCAGCCCGGCCAGGAGACGGGTGTACGCCGCCGAGGACCCGGGCCACGGGTCCGCGCCGAGGCCCAGGACGGTCTGCGCGGGGCCGACCACCGGTATGTGGTTCTCGCGCGGCGACTCGACGCGACGGGCCTGCTCCGGATTCGGCACGCCGTCCTCGGTGAGGGTGACCGACACCTCCGGTCCCCGCTTGGTCAGGGCGACCGCCCGGGTGCCCGCCGACGCTCTGCGCAGCACCTCGGGCCGCAGGAGCTGGGCGGCGACCCCGTCCTGCGTCCCGTACGCGCCCTCCTGCGTCGCGTACGCCCAGCCGCCGAGGGTGCCCGCCCGCACCATCGGACGGTACGCCGCCCACGGCGCGATGGCGGACTCCCGTGCCCGCTGCCGGCCGCGGGGGCGGAGCGTCTCGGGTATCGCGCCCAGCCGGCGCAGCAGTTCCTCCGGGGTAATGCCCGCCACGAAGACCACGTCGGGCTGCATCGGCGGGGGTGCCGGAGGACTGCTCCGGCGGACTCTGACCATGAGGAGCCTCTGGCCCTCCGCCTTACGGCCGGGGACCGGGTCCGGTTCGGCCGGGGCGGGCGGCTCCGGCTCCGGTTCGCCGGCCGCGGCGGCGAGGGCGAGCGGGGAGGCCGGGTCGGGGACGGTGGTCTTCTCGTCGTCCCACAGCAGGACTCCGTCCACGGCCAGGGGCGTACGGCCGTCGAACGTGGTGCCGTTCTCCAGTGCGTCCGCGTAGTCGGCGAGGACGTGGCGGAGGGACGGCCACGCGGTGAAGGAGGGGATGTCCTCGTCGAAGTAGCGGCCGGGACGGCCCCAGTTCGGCCCGGGGCGGCACGAGAGGAAGAGGCCGTCGGAGGACTGCCAGCCGATGCCGAGGGTGATCAGCAGCCAGTCGTGGTGCCAGTACGTGGCCAGCTCGTCGTAGTCCTCGTCGTCCTCGTCCAGGACGTCGTCGGGTTCGACGTCCGCGCCGATGCCCCGCAGGAACCGGGTGCTGTCGACGATGTCCGCGACGCTGGACGGCGGCCCGTAGTACGCCAGTGTGGGCGCCCCCTGCTGGAGGTCCACGCCGTCGTGGCAGCGCAGTGACTCCTTCAGGTCGGGGTGGAATCCCACACCCAGCGTGCGTTCAGCGGCCTCTATGTCCGACACGGAAGCCGGCGGGCGCAGCCGGGCGTGGCTGGCGGGGGCGTGCCGGGCCAGCCAGGCCTCGATGCGGGCCCACGAGTCCTCAACGGCGGGAATGCTCATGGCCGGACCATACGGTCCGCCACTGACACCGCCTCAGCCGAAGGTGCGGCGGTAGGTGTGCGGGCTGACGCCGGTGGTGCGTTTGAAGCGGTCGCGGAAGGCGGTGGGTGAGCCGAATCCGACCTGGCCGGAGATGCGTTCGACGGAGTGGTGCGTGGTCTCCAGGAGGTGCTGGGCCTGGCGGATGCGGGCCCGGTGCAGCCATTGCAGCGGGGTGGTGCCGGTCTGTTCCCGGAAGCGGCGGATCAGGTGCGGGTGCTGGTTCCGGCGTGGGCGGCGATGTCGGAGAGGGCGAGGTCGCGGCCCAGGTTGTCCTGCAGCCAGGTGAGCACGGGTTCGAGGGCGGAGCCCTTGGGGGTGGGCGCGTGGTCGTGGACGATGAACTGCGCTTGCCCGCCCTCGCGTTCGAGGGGCATCACGGACAGGCGGGCGGCGTCGGCGGCGACCGCCGAGCCGTAGTCGCGGCGGATCATGTGCAGGCACAGGTCCAGGCCCGCGGCGGCGCCGGCCGAGGTGAGGAACTGGCCGTTGTCGACGTAGAGGACGCCCGGGTCGACCTCGATCTCCGGGTGGCCGGCGGCCAGGAGGTCGGCCACGGTCCAGTGGGTGGTGGCCCGCAGGCCGTCGAGGAGGCCGGTGGCGGCCAGCGGGAAGGTGCCCGAGCAGATGGAGGCGATGCGGGTGCCGTCCTCGGCCGCCGCGCGCAGGGCGTCACGGACGGCGGGAGGGAGCGGGGCCGCGGGGTCGGCGGTGCCGGGCACGATGATCGTGTCCGCGCCCCTGAGTCCTTCCAGGCCCCAGGGTGCGCGCAGGACGAAGGTCCCGGCGTCGGTCTCCTGCTGTTCGGCGCAGACGCGGATCTGGTAGCCGGGGCGTCCGTCCGGGAGGCGGGTGCGGGTGAAGACCTCGATCGGGGTGGCCAGATCGAAGGGGATCACCTGGTCCAGCGCGAGAACGGCGACCGTGTGCATGGCCAGAACATACCTGGCGCTGTCGCGTCGGAAGGTGTCGCTGCCGCCGCCGGCGACGACGAGGTCTGCGACCCCGTCGTCGCCCTGTGGTGCTTCCCGGGGTGCCCGCATCAGCGTGCCCCGGGGCGGCGCGGGTGCGGGAACCCGTGGCTCCTCAGTAACTGCTCCCGAGGGACTGCTTCGTGTAGGCGCACTCCGTGTAGATGTAACCGGAGCGGAGCTTGGCGGTGTCCGAGGCGGGTGTCGCGGTGCTGTCGCCGTCCGGCTTGTGCACGAAGTAGGTGGTGCCGACCGGGAGGCTGATCGTCCGCTGCGGGTAGCTCTTGCCGCTGCTGCAGGGCTTGAAGCCGGTCATGAGCGTGTCGGCGAGGGTGTACGCCTTGCAGCTGCCGCACCCCTTGAGCGTGAAACTGCCGGTGACGGGGCCCGTGTAGAGGACGGTGATGTCGTCGGGACTGTCGTTCTTGACCGTGACGGAGATGCTGCCGCCGGAGGCGGTGGTGGGCAGCTTCTTTCCGGCGGCCGGGAGCGTCTGGGCGACCTCGGCGGCGATGGATATCTTCTTGGCGCGGTCCCGGTTCTTGCTGTGCTTGTTGTCGGAGACGAACTGGTCCATGGTCTTCTGGGCCGCGTCGAAGTCGCCGTCCTTGTACTGGTCGACTCCGCAGGAGTACTCCCCCGAGTCGCCGCTCGTTCCGGCCCGGTCGGCGGCCTTCCCGAGGCCGTCGGCCGCGTCTCCCGCCGTCCCCGACAGGTCGGTGATCCGGGTGTTCAGGCTGCGCAACTGCTCGACGGCCGCGCAGGGTTCGTCCCCGCTGACGGCCTTCTCCGCCTTCTTCACCGCCGCGTCGACGGCGGGTACGACCTTGCCCGCCGGCTCGGACCGGGGGAACGTGTTCAGCAGGTCGCCGAACTGCGTGACCCAGTCCGCCTCCCCGTCCGACAGGCTGCCCGATCCGCACTCGTACAGCGAGGTGGCCAGCCGGTCGTCGGGCCATCGCGTCAGCGAGCCGAGCTCCTCCTCGGGCATCGTGCGGGGCACCGTGCGCAGGTACTTCAGCGGCTCGATCGCCTCGCAGTAGTCGTGGTGGCCGTACGCCGCACCCACGGTGGCGTAGTAGGCCTCCATCCGGTCGGGGACCTGCTCGGCCGCGCGGGAGCCGGAGTGGTGGACCACGAGGTCCTGGTAGACGTCGAGGGCGGTCCGGTAGTCGGACTCGGCGGTGGCGAACGTGTGCCGGCTGCCCGCCGTCACCAGGTGGTCGGCCCGCTCGAGGCGGTCGAGGAGCGACTGCTCCACGGCTTCCTTGCGGGCGTCGTCGTACCAGACGGCGCCGCCGACCGGTACGGCGAGCAGCAACACTCCCAGCAGGAGCGCGAGCGGCGCTTGCCCCGGCCAGGTCAGCCGGGTGCGCAGTCCGGCGATCGCGCCGTGGACGGCCGCCAGCAGCAGGACCACGGCGTATACGGCGAGCGCGACCCCGGGGACCCCGTCGGCGTCCGCGGGCAGCGCCACGAGCAGCAGCACGATCGTCGCCGCCCAGCAGGCGGCCATCGGAACCCATCTTCGGATGAGCGCGTATCCGAGGCCGAGACCGCTCAGGTTGAGCAGTGCGACGGCCGCCGCCCGCCCGCCGTCCGGCGGCGCGGGCGGCGGACTCGAAGGTATGGGTGGTACGGCGAATCCCGGGCCCGGGCCGTACGGATTCACGGACATGGTGGTTCCCCCCTCAACGGCACCCGCATGTCTGCGGGTTGGCAGTGTAAGGCCAGGGACGCCGGCCCGGCAGAGGTGTCCACGACGGCGGCTCGGCGTGCCGTGGTCGGCGCGATCAGGCCAGGATCGCGGAGACCACCGTCTTCGACGACGCCATGACGTCGGCCACGAACCGCAGGCGGCCGACACCGAGTTCACGCAGGGCGGCGCCGTGGTCGGCGGCCACCACGAGGCAGACCGCGCACAGCAGGAGCTGCCAGGCGGCCGTCACCGGGCGGCGCAGTGGGCGGGGCAGCTCGCGGAAGGAGGCGTTCAGCCGGTCGCAGTGGAAGGGCACGTGGCGCTGCTCGTCGGCCAGGATGCGGGCCGCCACGTCCGAGGTGAGCGGGTCGCCGGCGCCGTCGCGCAGGGCCCGGTAGTAGCGCAGGGCCACCACTTCCGCGATCATCAGCACCAGCAGTTCCGTACGCAGCCCCATCAGCCGTCTGAGCCGTACGAAGGCCCGGTCGCTCCAGTGGCCGGTCAGCGTGGGCACACCCCCGGCGGCCAGCAGACGGGCCAGCAGGCGGGCGTGGTTCTGTTCCTCGGCGACGAACAGCTTGACCGCGTGGGCGTAGTCGGTGTCGCCGGCCTGTTCCGCCTTGGCGATGAGGTTGGCGCCGTCGCCGTCCTCGCCGACCTGGAAGCGCTGGATGCTCGCCGCCACCGCGCGGTGAAGGGTCGTTCCGCGCTCCCAGTCCGGGTCCGGCTGCGCCTGTCTGCGCTCGTGCTCCTCCTCGAATCGGCGTGTCCAGTCGGCGGATCCGGCCGTCATCACTCGGTCTCCCGTCGTTGCCTGCCCCGGGGCACGGCTGCCGTGCCCTGGTCCAGAAGGACGCGGACGGTGGCCGAATCGTTCCGCCGGTTCACCGCCGGCGGCGCCCGTCGTCACCGCCCGTCGGCGCGCGGCCGGGCGGTGCGTCACCCGCGGTGAGATGCTTCAGGACCTCGACCAGTTCCTGGCAGGCCTGTTCCACGTACAGCCTGGTGTTGCGCTGCTCGGTGACCACGGCCGACAGCAGGAGCGCGGTCAGGGCCATCGTTCCGTTGAAGGCCTGGAGCTTCATCATCACCTGGACGCCGCTGAGCCGCTCGAACGGCCCGGTGCGGTCCGTGGCCGCGACGGTGGCCATGACGGAGGTGAAGAGGGCGCACAGCATGCTGCCCGCCAGTTGGAAGCGCAGGGCCGCCCAGATGAGGAGTGGGTAGACGAGGAAGAGCAGGCTGAGGGCGCTGTGCGTGGCCAGCGGAACGAGGCCGCAGGCGACCAGCGCCATGACCGAGGCCTCCCTCCACCGTGACATCCGAGGACGCCGGCGGACCGCGGGCAGCAACAGCAGGATCGGGGTCACGATCAGGACGCCCATCGCGTCGCCCACCCACCACGCCAGCCAGACGAGCCAGAAGCCGTGCGCCGCCAGCTTGCCCGCGAGGACGAGGAGGCCGACGCCGACGGTCGCGCTGATCAGCATGGCGGTCAGCGCCCCGAGGAACACCAGCGCGAGGCCGTCCCGCAGCCGGCCGAGGTCGGTCCGGAAACCGACCCGGCGCAGCATCAGGTACGCGCATACGGGCGCGGCGGTGTTGCCCAGGACGATGCCGATCGCGTCCGGCCGGGGCGAGGTGAGGGACAGGATGACGAGGAAGGCACCGAGCGCGATACCGGGCCACACCCGCATCCCGAACATCAGCAGGCAGGCAACCGCGACGCCGGTGGGCGGCCAAACGGGTGTCACCACGGCGCCGTCGACGACGAGCCGGCGCAGGAGTCCGACCCGCCCCGCCGCGTAGTAGCAGGCGGCGACAGCCAGCGTCCACAGAGCGAAGACGGCCGGCCTGCGCAGATCCCGAATACCCACCACAGCAGCCATCAGACACCGCTGCCGTCCGGTCGGCGAGGCGAGAGGGGTGGCGTCCGGCCCTACGGCTGAGAGCCCCGAACAGAACGGACCGCCTACGGCTTGAAGGCGATCCCGTCGTGGCCCACGACCAGGACGGCCGCGTCGTCCTCGTGTCCCACCTGCTCGGCGCCCTTGATCACGGCGGCGGCGAGCGCGTGGGCCTCCAGGCGTGCGACGGCGGCGAGCCCGGCGAGCCGCATCACCTGGTCGAGCCCTTCTTCGACGCTCAGGGAGGGTCCCTCGACCACGCCGTCCGTCAGCAGGACGAACACCCCGCCGGTGTCGAGCCGGAACCGGGCCACGGGGTACTCCATGCCCTTCTCGATGCCGAGAGGCGGTCCGCCCTCGTCCTCGGCTATGCCGGCCTTCCCGTCCGCCGTGGCCCAGACGAAGGGAATGTGGCCCGCCCGCGCGCTCTCCAGCACCCCGGTGGACGGATCGAGGCGTACGAAGGTGCAGGTGGCGAACAGGTCACTGCCCAGGGAGAGCAGCAGGTCGTTCGTGCGGGCGAGGAGCTCGCCCGGTTCGCTCGTGACGGAGGCGAGCGCGCGCAGCCCGGCCCGGACCTGGCCCATGAAGGCGGCCGCCTCGATGTTGTGGCCCTGGACGTCACCGATGGACAGGCCTATGCGGCCGTCGGGCATCGTGAAGGCGTCGTACCAGTCGCCCCCCACGTTGAGGCCGTAGCAGGCGGGCGCGTACCGGACGGCCAGGCGGACCCCCGGGGCGGCGGGCAGGTCCCGGGGAAGCATCCCGCGCTGCAGCGCGATGGCCAGCTCGACCTGGGAGCGCTGCAGTTCCGCACGCTGACGCGCCTCGGCAGTGAGGGATCCGAGTCTGGCCAGCAGCTCGTCACCGTCGTCCGTGGGGCGCTTGCGGGGCATTGATCACTCCGGCGTGGCGGCGGCCTTCTATGGGCAAACCCCTGTATTTTAGCTTTACAGGATGATAGCGACTCGGCTACGGGACCCGCAGCGCCCGCCGCCCACTGCCGGCACCGGAGCGATCCGGCCTGGCCGACGCGGTCAGCCGACGTCGGAATCGATGCCGGTGATCACCGCGGGCCCCAGCGGCGCGGTGCTCGCGTCGAGGCCAGCGTCGCGCAGCGCCGAGTCCGCGAGGTTCCGGGCGTCCTCTTCGGCGTGGGCGCCGGTGTCCGCCTCCACGGAGAGACGGATCGTGAAGGTGTTGTCGTCGTTGACGGTGAGGGCGTCCAGGTCCTCCGTGGTGCCCATCCGAGTGGTGTGGGGATCGGCCGGCCGCAGCGCCCGGCTCAGCCGCGCTCGCTCGTCTTCCTCGATCCCGGTGGTGAAGGTGCCGGGAACGGTGATCAGGTACGTGGTCATGACGATCCTTTCCTCGGATGTCACACCGCCTACCCCGATCCGGCGGCAGGCGCGGCCCGCGCCCGCGAATCATCACGAAACCTCATGGCACGGCCACGCCGGATAGCGAACCGTAATCGCAGGGGTGGCAGGCTGTTTGCCGAACCGCCTTGTCCACCGACCGGTGTCCACCGTGGTGCCGCCCCTTCCCGGTGGGGCGGAGCACCCTCACAGCGGTTTCTGGGCCAGGACGGCCGGCCTGAGCACCTCCTCGCACCACTGACGGAAGCCGGTGAGGGCCGACTCGGGGGTGCTCGGCTCGACGGCACCGTAGAAGCCCTGGTCGTGCAGTGCCTCGACCATGTCGACCAGCCCCTGCGCCCAGGCCTCGCTCGCCGCGGAACGCAGGAGTGCCGCCTTGTAGCCGGCGCTGCTGGTCCGCTGGACGCGCACCGGACGGTCCAGTACCTCGGACATGACCCGCGCCATCCCCTCGGGGGCAGGTCGTCGGGTCCGACCAGCGGAACGTCGTCGTGCCCGGTCCAGGAGTCGTCGAGCAGCAGCCGGGCCGCGGTGGCCGCGATGTCGCGGGTGGCGCGGCTGCGCAGGACGCGGTCCTCCGCAGCCGCCAGGAAGAACACGCCCGCGTCGCGGATCGGGTCGGCCTGGCCCAGCAGGTTCTCCATCAGGAACGGCGGACACAGCGCCCGGTAGTGCACACCCGTGGCAGCGATGGGAAGTGGGCTTCGACGCTCTCGGCCGACGGTGTCGGGGGCACCAGCCAGGAAGACAGGCGGTCGGCGCCCGCGCACGCCTCCTTCAGAACGGCGGGATCGCGGGCGATCACCCGGATCCACGGCGTGCCCGGGCGTCGTCTACCGGCCGGTCCCGGACGCACCGCCCGCGGTTCTCGCCATCGCCTGGCCGCAGCAGTCCTGTTCGACCGCCACGGCGGCGCTCGTCCGCGTCGCGGTGGCCGTGGCCGTGGCCGACGACGGAGCCCTACGGGATCATCTCCCGGCGCACCGCGGGTAGAACGAACTCAGGCCGTCGCTCGGCATGTTGGTGGGAGTGCCGTCGTCGGTCTGTTCCGCGTGGACCGTGTACCTCCCGGTGTTGCTCTCGAGGCCTGCGGCCTTGTCGCCGAGGCGGCCCTCGGTCCCGTACACACCGTCGCCCTCGTAGGTGAAGGCGGCCAGGTCGGGGTAGCGGTCGTGGTTGTAGTCGCCGACGGCGACGCCGCGCGTCTCGCCGAGGTCGAGGTGCCGGGGGTGGTGGCCGCGGCCGGACTTCGAGAAGGGGCCGCGCCTGAGTTCGGCCACGCGCGGATCGACCGGGTCGTCGCCCTGCCACTCGCCGGTGGCCACGATGAGGAGGTCGCTCCACCCGTCGCGGTCGAAGTCCGCCACGAGGGCCAGATCGGTCTCTCCTCCGTGGCCGGAGCCGCCGGCCAGTTCACGGACGCCGACCCGCTTCCCGTCACCGGACGCGGCCCCGAACGTGATGGTCAGCCGGGCGCCGATGCGGGACGGGTCAAAGACACGGTCGGCGTGGCCGTCGGCGTCCAGGTCGGCGATGAAGTCCCCGGACGCGGTCACGCACGGTTTGATCGCGGACGGCTTCGACGGGCGCACCGGCGCCGTTCCCGCGAAGCGGTTGAGGGAGCCGGCGAAGAACGCCGCGACCACCGCCATGACCAGAGCGACTCGGGCCGGCCGGCCTGCGGGCACTGACAATGACATCGGGGCATGATGTCATGTCAGCCGGCGGCGAAGTCCCGCAGTTGGTCGAGGGAACCGTTGAACCGGTCGTGGTCGCCCACCGTCGGTCCGGACGAGGTGTACTGCCACATGGAGTACGACGACCAGCCGGCCGGCAGGTCGCCGACCGCCGACGCGTACCGGGCGACCCACAGCGGGTTGGTCTTCCCGAACCCGGTGTAGTCGCCGGTGCAACTGCTCCACCAGCTGGTGGCGGTGTAGATCACGGCGTCGCGGCCGGTGCGGGACTTGTACCGGTTCAGGAAGTCACGGATCCAGGTCACCATCGCGCTCGGTGTCTTGCCGTAGCAGGCGTCGCCGTAGGGGTTCCACTCGATGTCGAGCACGCCGGGCAGCGTGACGCCGTCACCGCTCCAGCCGCCGCCGTGGTCGACGAAGTAGTCGGCCTGGGTGGCGCCGCCGCTGGTGTCGGGGGTGGCGAAGTGGTACGAGCCGCGGATCATGCCGACGTCGCGCGCGCCGGTGTACTGCGCGGAGAAGTAGGGATTGGTGTAGTAAGTGCCCTCGGTGGCCTTGGTGTAGGCCCACTTGACGCCGCTGTTCCACAGGGTCGGCCAGGCCACGTCGCCCTGGTAACTGGCGACGTCGACGCCTTCGGTCTGGCCGGCGCGCGGGCCGCCCGAGGCGGGGCTCCATCCGTCGTGGGCGATGACACCGATGCCCATGTGGGCGGAGCCACGGACAGGCGTGCCGTCGTCGGCGGACGCGGGGCCGGTGAACAGTGAGAGGACCAGGGCCAGCAGGGCGGCCGGGACACCGGCCGGGAACAGGCGGGCGCGCACGGGGTGAATGGCTGTGTAGGGTCGCACACCCATCATCTGACCGGCGGTTGCCCCCCGTCGCACGTCAAGGGCCGCCTCTTGAGGGCTCATCGAGGGCAGAAGGCTCCGTACGAGTGATGTCAGCCCTGGCCGGCGTGCGTGTGGCTGTGCGACACCTCGGGCGGGCAGGACCGCGCGGCGATCCTGCGGTCGTGCAGCCAGTCCTGGACCGCCAGGCCCAGGGCGCACAGCACGGGCAGGATTCCGGAGCCGACGGCGAGGGCTACGGCGGTGCGGTAGTCGTGGGGGTGGGCGCCGAGGACGACGTAGAACAGGCCGGGCAGCGCCGCCGTGCCGACCGCCCCGCCCAGGCGCTGTCCCGTCTGGAGTGCCCCGCCGGCGGCTCCCGCCATCCGCACCGGCACCTCCCGCAGCGTCATCGTCACGTTGGGGGAGATCACGCACCCGCTGCCCACGCCTCCGAGGAAGAGGGTGGGAAGGACGAGCCACACCGCGCTGTCGCCGGGCGCCGAGCGCAGGATCAGGGCCGTACCGCCGAGACCCAGGGCGACGGCGGCCAGTCCGCACACGGTCAGCAGCCTGCCGAGCCGCTCCACCAGGCGTCCGGCGATCGCCGCGGCCACGGCGGAGCCGATGGCGAAGGGTGTCACCGCGAGCCCGGAGCGCAGCGGCGTGTAGCCCTGGCCGTTCTGGAGGAAGAGGGCGAACACCAGCCACACCCCGCTGAAGCCGACGAAGTACAGCGCGGCGATGGCGGCGCCGACGGCGTACCCGCGGGCCTCGGTCACCAGCCGGGGATCGAGCAGCGGCCGGCCGTCACGCGCCGCGACCCGCCGCTCCCACCGGGCGAACGCGGCCAGGAAGGCCGGCCCCACGAGGAAGAGCCACCACAGCCGCCGCACTCCGCCGGATTCCGCCAGCACCAGGGGAAGCATCAGCGCGAGGACCCCGCAGCCGAGGAGCAGCACGCCGCCGAGGTCGAGCCGCTCCCGTCGGCCGCGGGCCGCCCTGGGCAGGAGACGGAGGCCGAGGAGCAGCGCGAGCGCGCCGACGGGTACGTTCACGTAGAAGATCCAGCGCCATCCCTGCGGGCCGTCGGCCAGCCTGAGGATCAGCCCGCCCACGACGGGGCCCACGGCGCTGGAGATGCCGACGGTCGCCCCGAAGAGGCCGAAGGCCTTTCCGCGCTCGGCGCCGCGGAACATCTGCTGGATGAGGGCGGAGTTCTGCGGGGCGAGGCAGCCCGCGGCGACCCCCTGCGCCAGCCGGGCCACGACGAGCAGGGTGATCGTGGGGGCCGCGCCGGCCGCGGCACTGCACAGGACGAACGCGCCGAGCGCCAGCAGGAAGACGCGGCGCCGGCCGATCGTGTCCCCGATCCGGCCGGCGGTCACCAGCACCAGGGCGAAGGCCAGGGCGTAGCCGGAGACCACCCACTGGATGGAGGGTGCCGACGCGTGCAGGTCCCTTTGCATGGAGGGCAGCGCCACCGCGACGATCGTCACGTCCAGCAGGCTCATGAATCCGGCCACCAGCGTGACTGCCAGGGCCTTCCAGCGCCTGGGATCGCTCCCGCCGTCCGCGTGTGTGCCCAATTCCACCGGTCCACTCCCGTTCCCTGTCATCACGGCTCTAGGGCGAGTACCCGTTTGCTTCCTGCAATGAGTCCGGAACCTGTCCAATCCGATCAAGAACTCTCGCATAGTGACCGCCAGTTGAGCACCAAGCGTCACCACTCACTCACATCTGCCGGCGAGCACGCGGGCAGCCGCCCGAGAACCCACTGATGCCCGCGCCCACACCTGACGGCGAACGCCCCACCCCACGTACGCTCGCCCCCGCCCTGGCGCTGACCGGCGTCGTGTCCGCGCTCGTCGTCGTCACCGCGGTCGTCTTGCGCCGCCGTCGGTCCGTACCCCGCTCGCCTGGGGGGGCGAGCGCGGCGGCGCTGGTGCTGTGCGCGGCGGTGGCGACGGCCGTGCCGCGCGGAGTGCGCGCGGGGCCCGGCGCAGGCTGGAGACGGTGACCCAGGACCTCGGCCGGCTCCTGCGGCAGCAGGCCCGGGCGACCGAGGAGTCCCGGCAGGAGCAACAGCGCCTGATCGGCGAACTGGCCGAGCAGCGGGCCGAGTTGACCGAGTCGTTCGCCAAGGAGCGGGCCCGGATCGAGGGGGACTCCGCCCGGGAACCGGACCGCCTCGGCCGCGAGAACGCCCGCCTCGCCGCGGAGCTCGAGCGTGCCACCCGGGAGCGGGCGGCGGCGATCGCCGCGACGTCCGGCGCGGCCGGCCGCATGCAGGCCCATCGTGGTCGTGGGCCGGTTTCGGCGTCGGCAAGACCACGCCGGTCCGCTCGGTCAGCGAGGTCCGTCCCCTCAACACCGAGGAGACGATGACGCAGGCGGGCGAGGCGGTCGACGACATCCGCCAGGCGCGCGGCAAGACCGCCACCACCGTCGCCTCCGACGTCGGCCGGATCACGCTGGACGCGCGCACCGTGCTGTACCTGTTCGGCGCGCCCGGCCAGGAGCGGTTCTGGTTCCTGTGGGACCGGCTGTTCTCCGGCACGCTCGGCGCGGTCGTCCTCGTCGACACCCGCCGCATCGACGACTCGTGGTACGCCATCGACCGGCTCGAGCACCACGGCACGCCCTTCCTCGTGGCCCGCAACGACTCCGGCGGCCCCGCGCACGCGCCGGACGCCGTCCGCGAGGCCCTCGGCCTTGTCCCGCACGTGCCCCAGGTGGACTGCGACGCCCGCTGCCGCGAGTCGAGCACTCATCACGTTGGTCAGCACATCCAGCAGCACTGCGCCGACCGGTCCGCCCCGGCGGCCCTGCCCCGACAGGAGTTCGTGTGCCCCCCGACGCCGTCCCCTCCGCGCTGCGCGGCCACGCCGAGCGGTTCGCCGACGAGCTGGTGGACGCCGTGTGCACCGTGGGCGAGGCCGGCCTGATCGGCCAGTACGCGATGCTGCTGCCGGTGAGTGTCCTGGCCCGGCTCTACGGTTTCTCCGACGAGGACGGGCCGGGCCTGGTCACCGCCCTCAACGACATGATCGACGGCCGGGAGCGGGCCATCGCGGGCCAGACCCACCTGGCCGCCTCGATGGCGCAGCTGCTCGCCGACCGCCAGGCGGCGCCCGCGGACGACGTCGTCTCCCGGATGCTCGCCGGCGACAGCGGGTTCAGCGACGAGGAGATCGTCCAGGACCTGATGGTGATGATGGCCGCCGGGCACCAGCCGACCGCCGGATCGACCTGGCGGTGCCCGCCGAGTCCCTCACCCGTCGGCGCTCGCCCTGGCTGCGGGGTCTGACCGAGTTGCCCGTGCGGTTCACTCCCGTACCTGCCCTGTGATCCCGCGCGGCCTCGCCGACCCGCTTTTCGGCCGGGGTCCGGGTCGTCCCCTGAACGCCTAGCCCTTCCGGGCCAGTACGGTCGTCAGGACCTCGCGCAGGGTCGCCGCGGGATCCTGGACCGGGCCCGGCGCCCGCCATGCCACGAACCCGTCGGGGCGGACGAGGACGGCGCCTGCTGGTGTCGTCCCGTGCCGCTCCGCCCAGTCGGCGCCCTCCTCGGTCTGCAGCTCGGCGTCGGGTCCGGTGCCCAGGCGGTACGAGGTCAGCGGGACGGACATCTCGTGGGCGAGGCGGGTGGCGGCCTCGTGCCAGCCGCCGGTGGCGTCCGCGCCGCTGAGCAGGACCATGTCGCGCTCGTAGAGGTCGAGGGTGGACACCCGCTCGTCGCCGCGCCACACCCACAGGTGCGGGGCCCTGCTGCCCGGTTCGCCGGTCAGCTTCAGGCCATCCGGGACCACCGGGGAGGCGGGGTCGGCGTCCACGACGGCGCCCTGCGGGTAGCGGTAGCCCAGGGCGACGTTGAGGATGCCGCGCTGGGGGCCGCCGCCGCCCATGCCGGGCGCGGGGGCGAAACCGGGGTGGCTGTGCTCCACCGAACGGGTGGCGGCCCGGGCGCTGGTCGCCTCCGCCACCGGCCGGCGCTCGGTGTCGTAGGTGTCCAGCAGCCCCTCCCCCGCCCAGCCGCCGAGCACGGCGGCCAGCTTCCACGCGAGGTTGTGCGCGTCCTGGATGCCGGTGTTGGAGCCGAAGGCCCCGGTGGGGGACATCTCGTGCGCCGAGTCGCCGGCCAGGAAGACGCGTCCCGACTGGTAGCTGCGGGCGACGCGCTGGGCGGCGTGCCAGGGTGCCCGGCCGGTGATCTCCACGTCGAGGTCCATGTCGCCGACCGCGCGGCGGATGTGCTCGACGCACCGCTCGTCGGTGAACTCCTCCAGCGTTTCGCCGTGTTCGGGGTGCCAGGGCGCGTGGAAGACCCAGTTCTCCCGGTTGTCCACCGGCAGCAGCGCGCCGTCGGCGTCCGGGCTGGTCAGGTAGCAGACGATGAAACGGCGGTCGCCCACCACGTCGGCGAGGCGGCGGGAGCGGAAGGTCATGCTGATGTTGTGGAACAGGTCGCCGGGACCGCTCTGCCCGATGCCGAGCTGTTCCCGGACGGGGCTGCGGGGGCCGTCGGCGGCGACGAGGTAGTCCGCGCGGATGGTGGTGTGCTCGCCGGTCTCACGGCTCTTGACCACCGCGGTGACGCCGGTGGGATCGGCGTCGAACGACATCATCTCGGTGTGGTAGCGCAGGTCGCCGCCGAGGCCGGCGGCGTGGTCGAGGAGGACCGGCTCCAGGTCGTTCTGGCTGCACAGGCACCAGGAGCTGGGGCTGAAGCGGGCCAGTCCACCGCCCGGGTCGATCTCCTTGAACAGCCATTCGCCCGCGTCGCCGACCAGGGTGGGCGTCTGCAGGATGCCATGGTTGCCGGCCAGCGTGGCCGCGGCCTGCCGGATCCCCGGCTCGACACCGGCCACCCGGAACAACTCCATCGTCCGTACGTTGTTGCCGCGCCCCCGGGGGTGGATGGACGTGCCGGCATGGCGCTCCACCAGCGTGTGCCGCACCCCCAGCCGGCCCAGGAACACCGACGTCGACAGGCCGACCAGGGAACCGCCGACGATGAGGACCGGTACCCGGTGGGTGCCGCGGTCGGCAGAATCGGCTCTTTCCTTCATCACTCGCCTCCAGCGCGTCGTGGCCACACCGACTCGGCCGGATACGGCCGGGACTCTCATGCATGCCCGCGCGACGGAGGAGGGCTCGGGCTTCTTCACCCGGCCGGAGGGCGTCCGATCCGGTCGGTTGGTGGTTTGAAACGCGTCTGCCGCCCGCCGGGGCAGAGCGGGAGCACGGGCCGGGTGGCCGTGGCGGGGTCCCGGTCGGCGGTCGCCGGGAACAGCCACGCCGGCAGCGAAGGCGTTCGGCGGTTGAGCGGGCCGGTGCGGTCGCTCGTCGGCTGCCGGCATCCTGAGGCCGCGCGCCGCCAGGCCCTGGCGCCACCACGGTCACCGCGCTGCGGCTCGTCCTGTCGCCCCGGGGGCTGACGACCAGGGCGGCGTGGCCGTCACCGTCCACGGCACCGCGGCCGCCGCGACGACCGCCAGGCCCGTGCCGATCGCCCGCCGACGGCTCCCGCGTGCGGTCCGCCCGGGGGTGGCCACGGCCACCCCCGGGGGCGTCAGATCCGCCCGCCGGTGAGACGGGTGAGGGGACCCTGCGTGTGGCGTCCCGCGCGGCGGCCCGCCGCGTACGACGCGGCGCTCACGGCGGTCAGGCCGGTCCCCACCGCGGCGGCGACGAGCTTGCGCTGGGCGATCACCGTCCAGGCCGTCCTGGCCGTGGCCGCCACCTGCCCGGACGCCGCGACGACCGCGCGGCGGCCCGCCTCGAGCTTCTCGGCACCGCTGTGCACGGCCCCGGTCGTCGCCTCGGCCGTGCGCTCGGCGCCGTCCTTGGCCGCTGACGCCACGTCATCCGTCTTCGCGGCGGCCTTCTTGGCGCCCCGCGAAACCGGAGCCGTGGCGTCGGCCGCGGTGCGCCGGGCCTTGGCCGCCGTCGCCTGCCGGGAGTCGGACTCTCGCTTGGTGTCGCTGGTCGATTCAGTCATGGACATCGCCTTGCCTGTCAGGCTCCTGGCAAACAGGCCCGGCCCGCCCAACATGCCTCAGCCGCCGAGCGCCGCCAGGACCACCGCCTTGGCCTCCTCCTGCACCTGGCCGAGGTGGTCGGGTCCGAGGAACGACTCCGCGTACACCTTGTAGACGTCCTCCGTGCCCGAGGGGCGGGCCGCGAACCAGGCGTGCTCGGTGGTCACCTTGATGCCGCCGATGGAGGCGCCGTTGCCCGGGGCCTCGGTGAGCACGGCGGTGACCGGTTCTCCGGCCAGGGTCCGGGCGGTGACCTGGGCGGGCGAGAGCTTGGCCAGCAGGGCCTTCTCCTCGCGGGAGGCCGGGGCGTCGATGCGGGCGTAGGCGGGCTCGCCGAAGCGGCCCGTCAGTTCGGCGTAGTGCTCCGAGGGCGTCCGGTCGGTGACGGCGGTGATCTCGGAGGCGAGGAGGGCGAGGATGATGCCGTCCTTGTCCGTCGTCCACACCGAGCCGTCCCGGCGCAGGAACGACGCGCCGGCCGACTCCTCGCCGCCGAAGCCGAGCGTGCCGCCGAGCAGTCCGTCCACGAACCACTTGAACCCGACCGGCACCTCGACCAGTTCCCGGCCGAGGTCGGCGGCGACCCGGTCGATCATCCCGGAGGACACCAGCGTCTTGCCGATGCCCGTGCCGGCCGGCCACCGCTCACGGTGCTTGTAGAGGTAGGCGATGGCGACCGCGAGGTAGTGGTTGGGGTTCATCAGACCCGCGTCCGGGGTGACGATGCCGTGCCGGTCGGCGTCCGCGTCGTTGCCGGTGGAGATGCGGAAGCGGTCGCGCTGCCCGATGAGCGAGGCCATCGCGTAGGGCGAGGAGCAGTCCATTCGGATCTGGCCGTCCCAGTCCAGCGTCATGAACCGCCAGGTGGGGTCGGTGGTGGGGTTGACCACCGTCAGGTCGATCCCGTGCTGCTCGGCGATCCGGCCCCAGTAGGCGACGGACGCCCCGCCCAGCGGGTCGGCGCCGATGCGCACACCGGCCGCCCGGATCGCGTCCAGGTCGAGGACGCTCGGCAGATCGGAGACGTACGTGCCCAGGAAGTCGTACCGCTGGGTCGTGTCGGCGGCGAGCGCCCTGGCGTACGGCACCCGCCGTACGTCCTTCAGGCCGCCCGCGATGATCTGGTTGGCCCGGTCCTGGATCCAGGAGGTGGCCCCGGAGGCCGCCGGGCCGCCGCTCGGCGGGTTGTACTTGAATCCGCCGTCGGCGGGCGGGTTGTGCGAGGGGGTCACCACGACCCCGTCGGCGAGACCCGCGGTACGGCCCCGGTTGTGGGTGAGGATGGCGTGCGAGACCGCCGGGGTGGGCGTGTACCCGTCCGCGCTGTCGATGAGCACCGTCACACCGTTGGCGGCGAACACCTCCAGGGCGGTCACCTTCGCGGGCTCCGACAGCGCGTGGGTGTCGGCCCCCAGGAAGAGGGGGCCGTCGGTGCCCTGGCTGTCCCGGTACTCGCAGATGGCCTGGCTGGTGGCAGCGATGTGGTCCTCGTTGAACGCGCTCGCCGGCGACGATCCGCGGTGTCCGGACGTACCGAACGCCACCCGCTGCCCCGGCTCCGCCGGATCGGGATGCAGCGCGTAGTACGCGGTGACCAGCCGGGCCACGTCGACAAGATCCTCGGGCCCGGCCGGCCTGCCCGCTCGCTCGTGCGGCATGGGTGCGTTCCTCCGCTTCGGTCGATGCTTCGGTTGATGATGCGCTCGACGTCTCATCTTTCCTCTTCATGAGGCCGGTACGCGAGTGCGCCCCACCGCCGGAACCATGCCGTGCTTCCGCCGCTCAGTGGTGATGTCCGTGGACGACCGCCTTGATGCCTGCCCGGGCGCGGGCCTCGTCGGCCATGGCCCGGGCCCGTGCCGCCTCCGCCTGCCGGCCCGCCGCCTCCAGCGCCCGGGCGAGGTTGTGCCAAGTCAGCCCCGTCGCATACCAGTTGTCGTACTCCTGGCGGATCCGCAGCGATCCTTCGAGCGCGGTGACGGCCTCGTGGATCCGGCCCGCCGCGTGCAGGGCGCAGCCGAGGCTGTTGAGCGAGTCGCCGTGGAAGATGCGGTCGTGCGCCTGATGCAGCTCGCAGGCCTGCCGGAACGCGGTGGCGGCCTCGGCGTGGCGGCCCGCCGCGTCCAGGGCGAGCCCGGCGTTGTGCTGGGCCCGGCCCTCGTTCCACTCGTCGCCGAGGGCCCGGAAGCGGTCCCTGGCGCGGAGTTGGGTGGCGAGGGCGAGGTCGAGGTGGCCGGCCCTGCGGTGGGCGAGGCCGAGGTTGATCCAGGCCATGCCCTCACCGGTCGGGTCCACGGTGCGGTGGAAGAGGTGAGCCGCACGGGTGAGCGGTTCGAGGGCCTCGACGGGGCGTCCGGCGCGCGCCAGGGCGTTGCCCAGGTGATTGCAGGCCGTGGCTTCGGCGTGCTCGTCCCCCAGCCGGTGGGTGAGGGCGCGTGCGATGCGGCTGACAGTGATCCAGTCCTCGAAGAAGCGGCGCCAGCGCAGGTACTCGGCCAGGTGCAGCGCGAGGCCGATGCGCATCTCCGGGTCACCCTCGTCCGGCCACTGCACGGCGGCCACGAGGTTGGTGCGCTCGCTGTCGAACCAGGCCAGGGCGGCGTCCCGGCGCCCGGCGGCGACCGGAGAAGGGTCGTGGACCGGGGCCGACAGATGGCGATCGCAGTGGGCCGCCTGCCGGTGGTAGTGCCGCCGCGCCCGGGCCCGCGCGGTACTCCCCGCCGCGGCGAGGTCCGGGTCGGACGCGGCGAGGGCGGCCGCGTAACTGCGCACCAGATCGTGGATGCTCCACCGTAAGGACGCCTCGTCGCCAGGCTGCTCCCAGGTCACCAGGTGGGCCCGCGCCAGGTCGTCGAGCGCGTCCAGCGCCGTCGGCTCCCTCAGACCGGTGATCACCGCAGCCGTGTCCGTGCCGTAGTCCGCGCACGGAACCTGCGCCAGCAGGCACAGTGCCCGCGTCCGGTCCGCGGGCAGGCGGCGCACGGAGGCCTCGAACACGGGAGCCAGGGCCAGCGGCCTGCCGTACTGGTCGACGCCCCGGCTGCGGAGGGTGTCGGTGAGGTCGGCCCTGGACCGGAGTTCCTCGACCAGGGAGGCGACGCGGCCGCGTGACCGGCGGTGGCGCAGGAGCGCGGCCGCGATCTGCAGGGCCAGGGGCATGTGCCCGCACAGCCGCGTCAGCTCGCGCACGGACTCGGCCTCCCGCTCCGGCCGGTCGTCCTCCGCCTCGCGCAGGATCAGCGCACTGGCGATCAGCGCGGCCGAGTCCTGCGGACACAGGGGGCCGAGGGGCAGCTCCCGGGCGGGCAGCGAGGGATGGGACTCGCGTGAGGTGAAGACGACGCGGTGCGCCCCGCCCCCGGGCAGGAGCGGCGGGAGCTGACTGGGCTCGCACACGTTGTCGAAGAGCAGCAGCACCCGCTTGCCCTGGTCGGCCAGCGTGGCCAGCCGGCCGAGGTACAGCCCGTGCTGGTCGACCTCCTCGGAGGGCAGCTGGGCGCCGCCCACTCCGAGGGCGTGCAGGAGGGACATGACGGCCTGCGCGGGCGTGACCGGGGTGTCGTCGTAGCCCGCGAGGTCGAGGAAGAGTGCGCCCCAGAACCAGCGCTTGGCCCGGGCCTCGTGCGCGGCCCGCAGCGCGAGCGCCGTCTTGCCCATGCCGCCCAGCCCGGTCACCGCCCACATGACGGGGAAGCCGGCGGACAGGGGGCCGTCGGACGGCCGCAACCCCTCCAGGAGCACGGCGAGTTCGCGATCGCGGCCGGTGAACCCCGCCGGGGCGGGCGGCAGGGCGGACAGAGCGGCCGGCTCGTCGGCGGCCGGCTCGCGGTCGGCGCCGATCGACACGGGACCGTGGAAGTGGCCGCCCCGGAAGTCGACGTGATCGTGGTACCGGTCCGGGCCTGCGGGCCGGTCCTCCCCTGTCTGCACCCGATCCTCCCCCTCCCGGTGGTACAGGCCCGGCACGGACCGCTTCGCGGCGCCATACGGTAGAGCATCCCGCATCGTCCCGGTACGGGATCGGGCGATTCGCGGACGTCAGCCGTCGCCGCAGGACGGTGCCTTCGTCACCGGCAGGACGCCCTTGGCCGCCGTGGTGACGCAGGTGATCTCCAGGGTGCGGTGCCGAGCACGGACCAGTCGCCGGACAGCCGGGACACCCCGTTCCCGGTCCGCTTCCAGCGCACGCCGTCCCGGTCGCGGAAGGCCGGCCAGTGGGCGGCAGGGGCCGGGGGGCCGCCGGGAGAGGGCAGGACGATGTCGTCGGGCATGCCGCCCCGTGACCGGGGTTCGAGGATCATCTCGGTGCAGCCGTTCATCACGTGCAGGCGCGGGTGGAACGAGTCCGTGTACTCCGTCCAGTACGAGACCCGCGCCGCCGGGGCGTGGACCGCGCGCCGGGCCTCCGCCCGCGCCCGGTCCGGCTCGCGCTGCGAGACGAGCGCGACGTGGCACGTCGGGACGCCGGTGAACAACTGGCCCGCCACCACCGCCGTGACCGTGCCGGTCCCGGCCCGGTCGACACGCTGCCACCAGCCTCCTGGCTCCGGCCCGCCGGTGCCCTCGGCGCGGGCCCGGCCGGGTCCTGTCCGCCGCCGGGCCGGTCGCCCCCGCACCTGCCGCCCGCTGCTGCTCGCCACCGTCGCCTCCCCCTGCTGTTGAGGACGCTCAGGCAACCCGTGCGGATGCGCTGCGCACGGGCGGCCCTCGGGGCGGCCGGCGCTCTGCCCTGCCGGCCCCGCAGCCGCAGTTCCGACGCGGGCCGCACCGGCACCGGCGGGCCGGGGGACCGGGTCCGCAGCAGGGCGTTCTCACGTGGGTGGAGCAGCCCCAGGACGATCGCCGAGCCCACCGCGATCAGGTGCTCGCGGCCCGCCAGGTTGGGCACCGCGATGGACTCCCCCACCATGGACCCGCCGGTGAGGGTGAACACCACGGGCGCGCGCCGGATCACCGTGATGTAGGTGAACAGCCCGACCACCGCGGCCGACGGCCCGGTGTCGAGCACCCGCCCGCACTCGGGGGGCAGGCCGAGGCCCCACCAGCCGGGGCCGATCGCGATCACCCGTGCGGTGAGGGTGCCGGCCAGTGTGGTGACGTAGGCGATGACCAGTGTCCTGGCCCGGCCGAGCGTGAGTTCGGCCAGGGCGAAGGCGAGGAAAAGCTGGATGATCCCCGCCCACACCGGAAGGTCGAGCGCCGGCACGTACAGCGATACCGGGGTACGCAGCAGGGCCAGCCACAGCGGCAGGTCCGCGGTGACGCCGCCCAGCCGCCACACCAGCCGTGCGCCGCCCGGCCGTTGCGCGAGATCGTGGAAGAAGACCACGCCCGAGGTGGCCACGAAGGCCAGGCTCAGCCCGGGCAGTCCTCTGCGCCACAGCTGCCGTACGGGATCGACGATGATCCCCCGCCACTCGTCCCGCAGTGTCCGGCCGACTCAACGGCCAGGTGGTCCGCGCCAACGGCGGCATCGTCTGACGGTCCCGGCTCCCACGGCTCCAGCGGCCTCTTCGCCTCCTCCCCGACTCACTCTCCGCTCACCCACTCCCAAGGAGAACCACCATGCCGTTCGCGAACTTCAAGGTGCCCGCCGGAAGCCTCGACGAGAAGCAGAAGGAGGAGATCATCATCCGCGCCACCCAGCTCTACGTCGACATCTACGGCGAGCGCGCCCGCGCCACCACCCTGGTCCTCGTCGAGGAGGTCACCGTCGGCGGCTGGGGCATCGGGGGCAACGTGCTGACCCTCGCGATGCTCCAGCAGCCGTCCGGGGACTGACGCCCTGGCCGTCTCGAGGTGCGCGGCGGCCCGGTCCGGCGGAGTCTGGGAACCATGCGGCAGGACGAGGTGGAGTCGCTGCTCGACGAGCTCTACACCACACCGCCGGCCGAGTTCGTCGCCCGCCGTGAGGAACTGGCGGCCGCGGCCAAGGCGGACGGTCACGGCGAGGACGCCCGCCGGATCCACGCCGCCCGCCGCCCCACCCTGGCCGCCTGGGCCGCGAACCTGCTGCTGCGCTCCCGTCCCGAGGAGAGCCGGCAGTTCCTGGAGCTGGGGCAGGCGCTGCGCGAGGCGTACCGGACACTGGACGCCGCCGGGCTCAAGGAACTGTCCGCGCAGCGCCGGCGGATCGTCGCCGCCCTGTCGGGGCAGGCGGCCCGGCTCGCCCGGGAGGCCGGGCACGGACTGTCGGACGCGGTGCAGCAGGAGGTCGAGTCCACCCTGCGCGCGGTCCTGGCCGACCCCGGCGCGGCCGAGCAGTGGGCCGGCGGCCGTCTGGACAGCGCGCTCACCCCGCCCTCGGACTTCGGCACCGCCCGGATGCCCGACGTACCGCGGAAGCCGGCCCGGCGGACGGCCTCACCGCCGCCGGCGCCGGGCACGGCGAAGGACGAGCTCGCCGAGCGCCGCCGGCAGCGGCGGCGGCAACAGCTCGACCGGGCCCGGAAGGCGGCCGACAGGGCAGCGCAGCGGCTGCGGGAGAAGCGCGCCGACCAGAGCGAGGCCGAGACGCGGCTGGCGCAGGCCCGCGACCGCCACGCCCAGGCCCTGGAGCAGGTCTCCGCCGCCGAGCGGCAACTGGACCGGGCCCGCGAGACGCTCCGGCGAGCGGAGCGCGAACAGCAGCGAGCGGAGGAACGCCAGGGGGCCACCGCGGACGCGGTGGCGCGGGCCGAGCGGCAGGCACGCGAAGCCGCGGAGGCGGCCGACCGGCTCGCCGCGAGTGACGAAGGGGCGTGACGGTCCGGACCGGCGTGACTGGAGGACCGGCACGGACAGCGCCGTTGTGCCGTTCATCCCCGCGCCGGCCACCCGTCACGGCGGCCGCTTCAGCGGGTGCCACGTCCGCGACGATCGGGCGTCACCTGCGGCGACCCTCGTCGGGGACGGCGCCGGACCCCGCGGCCCCCGACTCGAGCGCTTCGCCCGCACGGGGCAATGGCCGACCGGGTGAGCGGCTGAGGCGGTCCGGGTGACCGCAGCACCCCGTTTGGCTCGGGCTTCACCCACTTACCCCACTGCGTTCGTGGTGTCGCACGGCACGGCGCAGGATCGTGCCCATGCGATCGGCGCGCTTCCTTGCGCGGCGCGACGGTCGCTGTCCGTTCCGCCCGCCGCCCGCTCCCTGGCAGAAGCACAGGGGGCCGTGAAGGAGATGTGCGCAGGATGACCACCACGTCTGAACGTGTTTCAGAAATGTCGGCGCGACAGGTGTCGCACCATGTCTCCCAGTCCGTGTTCGACGGCTCCAGACTCCGGGTCGTGCTGCTGGTGGACGTCTACGACGGAGCACAGCAGCAGTTCCTGGAGGCGTACGAGCAACTGTGCAACCAGGTCGCCTCCGTTCCCGGGCACGTCAGCGACCAGCTGTGCCAGTCGATCGAGAACCCCTCCCAGTGGCTCATCACCAGCGAGTGGGAGAGCGCCCCGCCGTTCCTGTCCTGGGTGAACAGCGAGGAGCACGTGCGGATGGTGGAACCGCTGCACAGCTGCGTCCGGGACACCAGGTCGCTGCGCTTCCACATCGTGCGCGAGACCGGCGGCCCGGCGGCCGGCGCCGCACCCGGCAAGCGCCGGCTGCAGGCGTCCCCCCGGATCGGTGACGGCGTGGTCCGCCACGCGCTCACCTTCACGGTCAAACCGGGCAGCGAGGAGGCCGTCGCCAGGATCCTCGCCGGTTACGACTCCCCCGAGCCGCAGGTCGACGACACCACCCGGCTGTGCCGCACGTCGCTGTTCATGCACGGCAACCGGGTCGTTCGGGCCATCGAGGTGCGCGGCGACCTGCTCACCGCGCTGCGCCACGTCGCCCGGCAGCCCGAGGTGCGGGCGGTCGAGGAGGCCATCAACCCGTACCTGGAGCACGACCGGGACCTCGACAACCCGGAATCGGCCCGGGTCTTCTTCACCCGGGCGGCCCTGCCCGCCGTCCATCACGTGACGACGGCTCAGGAGAGCGCTCGGGCCGAGCGGCACGCCCTGTACTACCCGGCCCGCGAGGGCCTCGGCATGCGGCTGGCCGAACTGCTCGCCCAGCAGGACGCGGTGGCGGCGAAGGACTCGCGCAGCCCGATCCTGCGCAGCACGGTCTTCCAGCGCGACGACGTCGTGGTCCGGCTGATCGACGTGCGCGGCAGCCTGGAGGCGGCCGACCCCGTCCTCGCCCTCGGCCTGCCCGACCCGGCGAAGGCGTCGGAGCTGACCTCGCTCCTCGACGCCGGCGCCAAGAGCGGCGACCCCGCGCGGCTGCTGGAGTCGGCCCGGATGAAGCTCATCACCGACCGCCGGTCGCCCGAGGCCTGACCGGCAGCACACGGCCCGCGACGGCCACACCCCCCACTCGACGCAGCACAGCATCGGAGGAACGTCGTGATCAAACCCCGTCCCAAGATCGTGGATCTCAGCGAGGTCGAGCCCAACGTCCGGCGCGGAGGCGATCTGCGCGCCATGCTCACCCCGGCCACGGTCGGCTCCACCAGCGGTTTCATGGGCGTGGCCATCGTGCAGCCCGGTGACCGCATCGGCGAGCACTACCACCCGTACTCCGAGGAGTTCGTGTACGTCGTCTGCGGGCAGCTGGAGGTGGACCTGGACGGCGAGCCCCACCCGCTGCGGCCCGAGCAGGGGCTGATGATCCCCGCCCACATGCGTCACCGCTTCCGCAACGTCGGCAACGTGGAGGCCCGCATCGTCTTCCACCTCGGCCCGCTGGCCCCGCGCCCGCAGCTCGGCCACGTCGACACGGAGGGGACCGAGCCCGTCGCGGTCGCCGCCGAGGGAGCCGACGCGGGCGGGAGCCGGTCGTGACCAGGCGGGTGGCGGTCACCGGCATAGGCATCGTGGCGCCCGGCGGCATCGGCGTACCGGCCTTCTGGAATCTGCTCGCCAGTGGCCGTACCGCGACCCGGGGCATCACGTTCTTCGATCCGACCGGTCTGCGCTCGCGGATCGCCGCCGAGTGCGACTTCGACCCGGCGGCCCACGGACTGGACGCGGAGCAGATCGCGCGGTCGGACCGGTACATCCAGTTCGCCCAGGTCGCGGGTGACGAAGCCGTCCGCGACTCCGGCCTCGACCTCGCCGGGGAGAACCCCTGGCGGGTCGGGGTGTCCCTGGGAACCGCCGTCGGCGGCACCACCCGGCTGGAGCACGACTACGTCCTGGTCAGCCACCGCGGACAGCGCTGGGACGTGGACCACCGGGAGGCCGAGCCGCACCTGCACCGCGCGTTCTCGCCGAGCACACTCGCCTCGGCGGTCGCGGAGCGGTTCGGGGCGTGCGGTCCGGTGCAGACCGTCTCCACGGGCTGCACCTCGGGCCTCGACGCCGTCGGGTACGCCTTCCACACCGTGGAGGAGGGCCGGGCGGACATCTGCATAGCCGGCGCCTCGGACTCGCCGATCTCACCGATCACCATGGCCTGCTTCGACGCGATCAAGGCGACCTCCCCCAACAACGACGATCCCGCCCACGCCTCCCGCCCCTTCGACAACGACCGTGACGGGTTCGTCATGGGCGAGGGCGGCGCGGTGCTCGTCCTGGAGGAGCTGGAGCACGCCCGGGCCCGCGGCGCCCGCGTGTACTGCGAGCTCAGCGGCTACGCCACCTTCGGCAACGCCTACCACATGACCGGTCTGACCAGCGAGGGCCTGGAGATGGCCCGGGCGATCGAGGTCGCCCTCGACCACGCCCGGCTCGACCCCACCGCGATCGACTACGTCAACGCGCACGGCTCCGGCACCCGGCAGAACGACCGCCACGAGACGGCCGCGGTGAAACGGGCCCTCGGGCAGCACGCCTACGGCACGCCCATGAGCTCCATCAAGTCCATGGTGGGTCACTCCCTGGGCGCGATCGGGGCGATCGAGGTCGTGGCCTGTGTGCTGGCCCTGGCCCACCAGGTCGTACCGCCCACCGCGAACTACGAGACCCCCGACCCCGAGTGCGACCTGGACTACGTCCCGCGCGTCGCCCGCGAGCGGAAGCTGACCAGCGTCCTGTCCGTGGGCAGTGGGTTCGGCGGCTTCCAGTCCGCGGTGATCCTGACCCGGCCAAGGGAGAGGACACCATGAGCGAACCATATCCGCGACGCGCGGCCGTCACCGGAATCGGTGTGGTCGCGCCCAACGGAACCACCGTGGAGGCCTTCTGGAAGTCCACCCAGGAGGGCGTAAGCGTCCTGGACCGGGTCACCCGCGAGGGCTGCGAGCACCTGCCGCTGCGGGTGGCCGGCGAGGTCCGCGACTTCGAGCCGGCCGGGGCGGTCGAGGAGCGGTTCCTCGTCCAGACCGACCGGTTCACGCACTTCGCGATGGCCGCGGCCGACCTGGCGCTGGAGGACGCCCGCCTCGGGCAGGCCGACACCGACGACGCGCCGTTCTCGGTGGGCGTGGTCACCGCGGCCGGTTCCGGCGGCGGCGAGTTCGGCCAGCGGGAACTGCAGCAACTGTGGGGAAAGGGCAGCCGGTTCGTCGGCCCGTACCAGTCCATCGCCTGGTTCTACGCCGCCAGCACCGGGCAGATCTCCATCCGCCGCGGCTTCAAGGGTCCCTGCTCGGTGGTCGCCGCCGACGAGGCCGGCGGCCTGGACGCCCTCGCTCACGCCGCGCGCGCCGTGCGGCGCGGCACCGAGGTGATCGTGGCCGGCTCGACCGAGGCACCGCTGGCCCCGTACTCGATGGTCTGCCAGCTCGGCTACGAGGAGCTGAGCACCGTCGACGATCCGGCGCGCGCCTACCGCCCGTTCACCGACGGGGCCTCGGGGTTCGTGCCCGCCGAGGGCGGCGCGATGCTGGTGGTCGAGGAGATGGCCTCGGCCTGGGAGCGCGGGGTGCCGGTACGGGCCACCCTCGCCGGGCACGCGGCGACCTTCACCGGCGCCTCGCGCTGGGAGGCGTCCCGGGAGGGGCTCGCCGAGGCGATCCGCGGCGCCCTGGACGAGGCCGGGTGCGCGCCCGAGGAGGTCGACGTCGTCTTCGCCGACGCCCTCGGCGTGCCGGCCGCGGACCGGGCCGAGGCGCTGGCGATCGCCGACGCGCTGGGCGCCCACGGCCGGCGCGTGCCGGTCACGGCGCCGAAGACGGGCACCGGACGGGGCTACTGCGCGGCGCCCGTCCTGGACACCGCGGCGGCGGTGCTCGCGATGGAGCACGGCCAGATCCCGCCCACCCCGAACGTCTTCGACGTCTGCCACGACCTCGACCTCGTGACCGGCCGGCCCCGCGCCGCCGAGCTGCGCACGGCGCTGGTGCTCAGCCGGGGCCTCATGGGGTCGAACTCGGCGCTCGTGCTGCGGCACGGCGCCGCCGACGCCTCCTAGCGAGGTCGCCGGAGCGAAACCGAAGCAAAGGAGAGAGAGGAACGACATGAGTGCCCAAATCACCGTGGAAGAACTGGCCGAGCTCATGAAGAAGGCGGCCGGGATCACCGTCAGCCCCCAGGAGCTGACGGACCGGCCCGACGCCGCCTTCGGCGAGCTCGGTATCGACTCGCTCGGCCTGCTCGGCATCGTGGGCGAGCTGGAGAACCGGCACGGCACGCCGATGCCTCCCGACGCGGAGCGCTGCAGGACCCCCCGGCAGTTCCTCGACCTCGTCAACAGCACCCTTCTGGCAGGAGCCTGACATGGCCGGACACACGGAGAACGAGATCACCATCGCCGCACCGGTGGACCTGGTGTGGGAGATGACCAACGACGTGGCGAACTGGCCGCAGCTGTTCAGCGAGTACGCCTCCGCCGACATCCTGTCCCAGGAAGGGAACAAGACCACCTTCCGGCTGACCATGCACCCCGACGAGAACGGCACCGTGTGGAGCTGGGTCTCGGAGCGGGAGACCGACCGCCCGTCCCTCACCGTCAAGGCCCGCCGGGTCGAGACCGGCCCCTTCGCCTACATGAACATCCGGTGGCGCTACGAGGAGGTCCCCGGCGGCACCCGGATGATCTGGACCCAGGAGTTCGAGATGAAGCCCGAGGCGCCGGTCGACGACGACTGGATGACCGACAACATCAACAGGAACTCCAAGGTCCAGATGGCCCTGATCCGCGACCGGATCGAGAAGGCCGCCGCCGAGCAGGGGGCCCAGCCGGGCCTGACCGACTGAGCCGGACGGAGAAGACCGTGCACCAAGCCCTGATCGTCGCCCGGATGGCACCCGGCTCGGCCCCGGACATCGCCAAGGTCTTCGAGGAGTCGGACCGGGGAGAGCTGCCCCACCTCGTCGGCGTCGCCCGGCGCAGCCTCTTCCAGTTCGGTGACGTGTACCTGCACCTCATCGAGTCCGAGAAGGACCCCGGCCCCGCCATCGCCAAGGTGACCGGACACCCTCAGTTCCGGGACGTCAGCGAGCGGCTGTCGGCGTACGTCAGCGCGTACGACCCCGAGACCTGGCGCTCGCCGAAGGACGCGATGGCGCGGCGCTTCTACGTCTGGGAGCGTGACCGAGCCGTCTGACCCCGCCGTCCCCCTGGACGGCCACCGGTCGCCGGGCCCGCAGCGTCGCGGGCCCGGCGACCGGTGGTCTGCGCAGGTCCGGGCAGGTCACCCGGGCACGGTGCAGTCGAACGCGTGCAGGTAGGGGTTGACCGGGCTGATGTCGTCGATGACCAAGCCCGCCGCGGTCAGCCTGCTGACCATGCTGTCGGTGGTGTGCTTGGCCCCGCCGACGTTCAACAGCAGCAGCAGGTCCATGGCGGTGCTGAACCGCATCGACGGGGTGTCGTCGACGAGGTTCTCGATGACCACCACCCGCGCCTTGGGCCCGCCCGCCTCGATGACGTTGCGCAGGCACCGGGCCGTGCTCTCGTCGTCCCACTCCAGGATGTTCTTGATGATGTAGACGTCGGCCCGCACCGGGATGGCCGCGCGGCAGTCGCCGGGCACGATGCTCACCCGGTCCGCGAGGGCGCCTCCCGGGCGCAGCCGCGGGTCGGCGTTCTCCACCACGCGCGGCAGGTCCAGCAGCGTGCCCTGCATCGACGGGTACTTCTCCAGCAGGCTGGCCACCACGTGGCCCTGCCCGCCGCCGATGTCGGCGACCGACTTCGCCCCGGACAGGTCCAGGAGTTCGGCGACCTCCCGCGCGGACTGCTTGCTGGAGGTGGTCATGGCCCGGTTGAAGACGTCGGCCGACTCCGGGGCGTCCTCGTTGAGGTACTCGAAGAACTCCTTGCCGTACAGGTCCTGTACGACGTTCTTGCCGGTGCGCACCGCCTCGTCCAGGCGCGGCCACGCGTCCCAGGTCCACGGCTCGGTGCACCACAGCGAGATGTAGCGCAGGCTGTTCGGGTCGTCCTCGCGCAGCAGCCGGGACATGTCGGTGTGCGCGAAGGTCCCGTCCTCCCGCTCGGTGAAGACGCCGTAGCAGGACAGCGCCCGCAGCAGCCGCCCGAGCGGCTTGGGCTCGGTCTTCACCGCCGCCGCGAGGTCCGCCACCGCCATGGGGCTGTCCCCCAGCGCGTCGGCGACGCCGAGCCGGGCGGCGGCGCGGAGGGCGGCGGCACACGCCGCCCCGAAGGCGAGTTCCCTCAGCCGCATGGACGGCGGTGGGGCAGTTGATGAGGTCGTCATGTGCCGCCATTCCTCCTTGGGTTCACGGACGGATAAGGCCGGTCAGCACAGCCCCGCGGGCTTGGAGCTCCCGCAGGTGTTGCGTTGGAAGGTGTTGTTGCGCTTGGCGGACTCCTGGTTGACGATGTCCGCCGGTGCGTTGCGCTCCAGCCGGTTGTCCGTGATCCGGTTCCGCTCGCTGGTGGTGCCCACGAAGCTCTTGTAGAGGACGATGCCGCCCGACAGCGGGGACTTGCCGGTGTTGCCGGTGACCTCGTTGCCGATGACCAGGGTGTCCTCGGCGCCGGTCAGGACGATGCCGGAGCCCTTGAGGTAGGGCAGCCGGGCGGTCTTCGGGCAGTACTTGTTGTTCCCGTTGATGCGGTTGTCGGCCACGATCGCCTTGCCGGCCTTCGGCTTGTTCTCGTCGCCGACGACGAACACCCCGGCGCAGTTGCCGGTCACGTCGTTGTGCGCGACGGTGAGGTTGCGCAGGCGCCGGACGGTGACGCCGATGCGGTTGCCCTCCAGCCGGTTGAGGTCGACGATCGTGCCCTTGGTGTCCTTGGCTCCCTGCTCGGTCAGGAGGGTGTTGGCGAGGAACACGCCCGCGTCGCCGTTGTTGCGTACGGTGTTGCCCCGAATCAGGCTGCTCACCGACCGCTCCTCGGCGATGCCCCACACCTTGTTCTTCTCGGCGGTCACCTGGCGCACCGCCAGGTGGTCGGTGCCCACGCCGAACACGCCGGCCTTGGTGAAGCCGGTGACGGTCAGTTTCGCGACGGTGACGTTCTTGACGGGACGGCTCTTCGTCCCCACCACGCAGATCCCGTTGCCGCCCTCGGCGCAGCTGTTCGCGGCCTTCTTCCTGCCCGGTTTGATCACCGTGCGCGCGCCCTCGCCGCGCAGGGTCACGCCGGACTTGGTCAGCTTCACGCTCTCGTGGTAGGTGCCGGCCTTCACCACGACGGTGTCTCCGGCCTTGGCGGCGTCCACCGCTTTCTGGATCGACTGCCCCGGGCGTACGACGTGGACCACGGAGCCGGTGACGGGCCGGGCCGCGCCGAGTCCGGTCCCGATGAGCGCTGCGGCGCACGCCACGTAGGCGGTATGGCATTTCTTCATATTCCGCACGTTATGACCGAATCGCCCCGGACTGGCGGGATGAGCCGTCCGGCGGCGTGTCACGGGGGGGGCAGCAGCGCGCACAGTGCGCCTCAGCCGAGCGACATGTAGAGGCGGGTGCCCCGGGGGCGGTAGCCGAGGCGTTCGTAGACCCGGCGGGATCCCTCGCCCGAGTACTCCAGCCAGACCGATCGCGCGCCCCGGTCGAACATGGTCTCGGTCAGCACGGCGGTCACCGAGGCGGCGATGCCCCGGCCGCGGAAGGCGGGGCGGGTGCCGACGCCCGCCAGCTCCGCGGTGCCGGCGGCGGGCGCGGAACAGGTCGCCGCGCCCGCGCAGCCGCCGTCGGGGGCCCGGACGAAGCGGACGGCTCCGCCGTTGTCCTGGAGGCGGCGCAGCCGGGCCGCTCCTTCGGGGGACGGGGAGAACTCGTCGGCGAACGCCTCGCAGAGGGCGGCGTCGATCGCGGTGAAGTCCCCGTCCGAACCAGGTGTTTCGACCGGGAGCGCGGGAATGGGCGGCATCGACACGGACGGGGTACAGACCAGGTACTCGTGCACGGCCTCCGTGGTGAAGCCCGCCCGGCGCAGTGCCGCTTCCACGGCGGGCGCGCCGTCCGGAGCGAACTCCAGCCGGGGCCTGAGGCCGCGCTCGCGGAACGCCTCGATCAGGGCGGCGACGTCCCGGCCGTCCGGACGGGCGCCGGGGACGGGGGTCGCGTAGTTGACGTACGGGCTGGTGGTGGCGGGATCGAACCCCGCGACGAAGCCGCCGATTTCGGCTGTCTCGGGACGGCGGCGAAGGTTGATGACGGCGAAGCTCTGGACGTCGGTGTCCATGGTGATGGTGACCTCACGGGAGTGGCAGGGAGTGAGCACGCTGCTGTCGCCCGGCGTGGCCGGGCGTCGTGGGGCCGCCGTGCGGAAAAGGCGAACGGCACGTTCAGTGCCGACGGCGGCCACTGGAGGGCGCCGCGATCATTGGCCTCAGTCCTTCGAACAGTGGGCCGGTCCCCGCCGGCAAGGTCGGTGCACGTTCCCACACCGGCGAGGCGGAGGGCAATCGGTTATTCCTTCGGCGCCGGGCCCGTGCTGCGGCGGACGATGGGTCACGGGTGCGATCTCGGCGAAGCCGGTGCGTACGGTGGTCAGCGGGGCAGCAGGCGGGCGGCCTCGGGATGTCGTCGTATCCGACGACGCTGACCTCGTCTGTGTGTGACCGGTAACACGACACCGTCAATGCCGCCGCACTCCGGATATCGGCCGGCGGCGCCCTTACGGCACCGAACCGCGACGGTCAGTTCGGTGACGGGATGCGGGCGGCGATCTCGCGGGCCACGCGGTGGGCCTCCGGCGACAGCGGCGGGCCCTGCTGCGCCGTGGCCGCCTGCAGAAGGTCCAGCAGGTCGTGGGCCTCCTCCTGGTGCAGCACCGCCAGTCGCTCGGCGGTGCCGCCCCCGGGCAGGAAGCCGGTCTCGTCCAGGTCTGGGGGGTCGTAGCCGTCCATGGTGGGGCAACGTACCCGGTCCTGTGATCCTCACGCGCCTTGACGAGCCGAGCCGCGACCTCGACTTCCGGCGGAGGTCTGTTTGCGGGGAAGCGGCTCTGCCTCACGGCCGTGGCACTTGCGCAGATTGGTGGGGCGAGGTGGGGCATGCGGCCCACTCCGCCGGTGAGCACGGCACGGCCGGCCGACAGGGCGAAGCCGGTGATCTGCTCGATGGTGATCTTCGGCGGGACGGTGAGCGCGGCGGGGTCGGTGACGACGTCGACCAGCGCGGGTCCGTCGTGGGCGAACGCCTCACACAGCGCGCCGCGCACCTCGCCGGGCTTCTCGGCCCTGATCGCCGAACTGCCCTGAGGCACAACGAGGTTGCGGCCGTACGCTCGGGTCAGCGTCATCCTCTGATGGACGACGCACCGACGCGGCACCCGGCCGCCCTGCCCGCCTGCGCGCCGCGGCACGTGAGGCCGGATTCACCCGGTCCTGCGAGGATCGGACGGGCAGCTTCCTGGCCGCGCTCGCGGCCGCCCGGCCCGGCGGGCGGATCCTCGAACTGGGCACCGGCGTGGGCGCGGGCACCGCCTGGCTGCTGAGCGGCATGGCCGGCGACGCGGAGCTGACGACGGTCGAACGCGACCAGTCCGTACAGGCGGTCGCCCTCGAGGCGCTGGGCGAGGATCCCCGGGTGACGTTCGTGACCGGCGACGGCGGGGCCTGGCTGGAGGCGTACGGCGGCGAGCCGTTCGACCTTGGTCTTCGCGGACACCTGGCCGGGGAAGTTCACGCACCTGGACCGTGCGCTGGAACCGGTGGCGGTGGGCGGGACGTACGTCGTCGACGACCTGGTCGAGCAGCCCGGGTGGCCGCAGGGACACGCGGAGCACGTGGTGTCACTGCTCGCCGCTCTCGAACGGCGTACGGACTTCCGGACCATGCGCCTCGCCTGGGCCGGCGGACTGCTGATGGCGGTACGGACCGCCGCTGTCAGGCCGTAGCCAGCGCGGCGCGCAGGGTGCCGGCGGCCAGCGTGACGGCGGCCTCGGCGGCGTGGGTCTCGCGCAGGGCGTTGAGCATCACGAAGTCGTGGATGATGCCCTGGAAGCGGACGGCGGTGACCGGGACTCCGGCCTGGCGCAGCTTGTTGGCGTAGGCCTCGCCCTCGTCGCGCAGGACGTCGGCCTCACCCGTGATGACCAGCGCCGGGGGCAGGCCGGTGAGCTGCTCGGTGGTCGCGCGCAGCGGGGAGGCGGTGATCTCGGCGCGCTGGTTCTCGTCGGTCGTGTACTGGTCCCAGAACCACTGCATGGCGTCCCGGCGCAGGAAGTAGCCTTCCGCGAACCGGTGGTAGGAGCCGGTGTCGAAGCTCGCGTCGGTGACCGGGTAGAACAGCACCTGCCGGACCAGCGGGACGCCGCCGCGGTCCTTGGCCATCAGGGTCAGCGCGGCGGCCATGTTGCCGCCGACGGAGTCACCGGCCACGGCCAGGCGCGAGCCGTCCAGGCCCTTGGAGCCGCCCTGCTCCACGACCCACCGGGCGACCGCGTAGTTCTGCTCGATGGCGACCGGGTAGCGGGCCTCGGGCGAGAGGTCGTACTCGGGGAAGACCACGGCCGCGTTCGCTCCGACGGCGAGTTCGCGCACCAGGCGGTCGTGGGTGTGGGCGTTGCCGAAGACCCAGCCGGCACCGTGGATGTAGAGGATCACCGGCAGCGTGCCGGTGGCCCCGGCGGGCTTGACGATGCGCGCCCGGACACTGCCCGTCGGGCCACCGGAGACGGTGACCCACTCCTCGTCGACCGCCGGCTTGGCGATCTCACCGGACTGCACCTCCTCGACCGCCTTGCGCCCCTCGGCCGGGCCGAGGTCGAACAGGTACGGCGGGTTCGCGGTGGCCTCGACGAAGGCCTGGGCGGCGGGCTCGAGGACGGGGCGGGTGGGGCTGGTGCTGGTGTCCGTCATGGCGATCTCCTCGTGCGATTGGATCGTGCGCAACCAATGTGAAGTCGATGCAAGGACTCGAACGACAAGCTCTTCCCATCACCATGAGAAACGCAGGAGGCAAGTACCGCACCGTGAACCGAGCCGGTGAATCCGTGCTGTCCGGTTGATCACGTCGAACGTCGGCGAGGGCTGACGCCTCTCGGCAGGCCCGGGGAGGACGCTCCGCGCGTCCTGCCGAGAGGCGGCAGCGCGCGCTGTCCGTGTGACGCGCGCCGTCCTCGGGTACTCGCCTGCCCGTACCAGGGAGGGAGGCGGTGGCATGGGCAGGACGCTGCTCACCGGATGGTTCAGCTTCCCGGACGGCGAGGCGACCGCCGGGGACGTCCTCGCGCTGGCCCGCGTCCAAGGCGTCCTTGAGCGCGCCGGGTACCCCTGCGACACCGCCTGGAGCCCCGCGTTCAAGCCGGACGCGCTGCACCTCGACGCCGTGCACCCCCGGGCGTACAGCCGTCTGGTCTTCGTGTGCGGGCCGCTGCACGGGCCGCAAGTGGCGGACCTGCACCGAAGGTTCCCGCACTGTCTGCGGATCGCCGTCGGGACCTCCGTGATCGACGCCGGCAGTCCCGCCGTCACCGGGTTCCACCGGATCCTGGCCCGCGACGGCCCGGCTGTCGACCCGGTGCCGGACCTGTCGGCCCGCGCCCCCGCCGCCCCCGCCGTGCCGGTGGTGGGCGTGATCCTGACCCGGGGGCAGCGGGAGTACGGGGCCCGGCGGCGGCACGAGCAGGCTGCGGACCGGATCACGCGCTGGCTCCTGGCCAAGGACTGCGCGCGCGTGGAACTGGAGACCCGGCTCGACACGAGGGACTGGCGGCTGTGCGCGACGCCCGCGCAACTGGACTCCCTGCTGGGCCGGCTGGACCTGGTCGTCACGGACCGGCTGCACGGACTGGTGCTCTCCCTGCGCGCCGGCGTACCGGCCCTGGCGGTCGACCCGGTCGAGTCGGGCGCCAAGGTCACCGCGCAGGCCAGATCCTGCGACTGGCCCGCCCTGGTGCCCGCCGAACACCTCGACGCCGCCCGGCTCGCACACTGGTGGGACTGGTGCCTCACCGAGGGGCGGGACACCGCACGCCGGATCGCCGCCGCCTTCCGTTCCGGGCGGGCCCCGGACAGCGCGGACGCTCTCCTGGAAGCACTCACCCACCAGCCGCCCGTTGACGGACACCCCACAGCTGTAAGGGCATCGGACGCCACTCTCGGGGCACCCGGTGCCCATGAACGACCGGAGTCACTCGGATGACGTCGAACTCACGGCCCACGAACGGCTCGCCCTGCTCCGCATCGAGGCGGAGCTGGGCCGCGACCGTCGCCTCGCCCGCCGGATGAGCACCTCACCTCCTCGGGTGTGGCTGCCCCTGACGGCCGCCGTCCTGATGTGCGCGTCGGTCGTCCTCGGCGTCCTGGGCATCCGCACCTCGGACCCCGCCCTGGTGTGGGGGTTCGCCGTGGTCTGGCCGCTCACGCTTCTGACGGCGTTCCGCCTGCTGTGCCGCGTGACCGAGAACGGTGACCGCGCCACCCGCGCCACGCCGTGGGTGTGAGGCGGGACCGGCCGACCGCACGGGCCGCGCTCACGCGGCCTTGTCGCGCGCGGTGTCGCTGCGCGGGCGCGGGATCATCACCAGGGTCCGGGGCCGTACCGTGGCCCGGGCCACGGGCCGTACGGTCTGGCCGGGCGCGAGCTCCAGCTTCCAGCGGCGCAGGAGCGTGGCGAGGGCGGTGATCAGCTCGGTCATCGCGAAGCGGTCGCCGATGCACTTGTGCTTGCCCGCGCCGAAGGGGACGAACGCGCCCGGCGGCGTCTGGTTGCCGTCCAGCCAGCGATCGGGATCGAACGTCAGGGGCTCCGGGTAGAACGCCGGGTCGCGGTGCAGGGCGTGCTGGCAGTAGGCGAGTTCGGTGCCCGCGGGCAGGGTCCAGGGGCCGAGGCGGGTCTCGTGCATCGTGCGGCGGGTGACGAGCCATCCGGTGTGGTGCAGCCGCAGCGCCTCCGTGATGACCCGCCCCAGGCAGGGCAGGCGGGTGATGTCGTCCAAGGTGACGGGACGGTCGCCGAGTACCTCGTCGAGTTCGGCGAGGACCCGGGTCTCGATTGCGGGGTGGCGGTCGAGTTCGTACAGCACCCAAGACAGCACGGTGGCAGTGTTCTCGGTGCCGGCGAGGGCCAGGGTGAGGATCTCGGAGCAGATCTGCTCCTCGGTGAGCGGCCGGCCGGTCGTCTCGTCCTCGGCGCGCAGGAGCATGGACAGCATGTCGCCGGTGTCGTGCCCGGAGGTCTGCAGGGCGGCGATGGCGTTGCCGATGGTGACCCGCACGCCGTCGCGGGCCCGGGCGAAGCGGCGGTTGAAGGCGATCGGCAGGCGTTCCACCCAGTCCGGCAGCATGACCCGTACCCCGACGCCGTCCAGCACCACGGACAGGTCCTCGCGCAGCCGGCGGAAGGTGGCGGCGTCCAGGCTGCCGGAGAAGACGGTCTTGACGAGCATGTCGAGGGAGAGCTTGATCATCGACTCGCGGACGTCCAGGGCCCGCCCGGGCGTCCATGCCTCGATGGTGGCGTTCACCTCGCCGCGCATGACGTCGACGTAGCGGGCGATCTCGGGGCGTCCGAAGGCCGGCTGGAGCTGGCGCCGCTTGCGGACGTGCTCCTGCCCGGCCACGGTGACCACCGACTCGCCCAGCAACTGGCCCATCTTCTCGAAGAACCGGCCCTTGTCCAGGCTCGGGCCCAGGTCGGTGAGCATGGTGCGGATCAGTGCCGGGTCCTGGACCACGATCGTGCGGGTGCCCGGCTGGAGGGTGATCTCGACCAGGGGACCGTACTTCTCGCGCAGTGACGCGATGAAAGCGAGGTTGTCCCGGAAGAGCTGTACGGCGTGACCCAGCAGCGGCAGCGAACCCGCCGCCCTGGGTATGGGGGGAGGCGCCACGAGCGTCACGGGTGTCATGCTCCCTTCACGGAGATCACGGCAGGGCTATGCCTTCCCTCCCCCGCGCCACCGGCAATCCACCATGACCTGTGTCCTGCACCACGCGGCACCGCCGCTGTCAGGGGATCAGGAGGACGCGCTCACCGGGGCCGACGGGACGGCCCACGCCTCTTCGGCTTGCCCGCCCCGCTCGGCGAGCGGCCCTGACGGCGTGCGGCGGGGCGGGACCGTCCCCCTCGGTCCGTGGCCGTAGGACCAGCGCCCGAGGCGGCGCGGCCTCGCGGCCGGTAGCGTCGCCCGTATGAAGATCACCGAGGAGCCTCGCGACACCGTTCGGCGGCGGCGTGACGTGCTCGGGAAGCTGCGGTCGCGGACGGACGCCTGGGTGGCCACGGCCGGGGCGGACGGGTTGCCGTGTCTGGTCCCGCTGTGGTTCCTGTGGGACGGGGCGGCGATCTGGCTGTCGACCAGGATCACCAACCCGACGGGGCGCAACCTGCGCGACACCGGCCGGGCCCGGCTCGCGCTCGGTGACACGCGGGACGTCGTCCTGATCGACGCCTCGGTGGAGACCTTCACCGCTCAGGAGGTGCCGGCCGCCGCCGCCGAAGCCTTCGCCGGGCAGTGGGGCTGGGATCCGCGCGGGGACCACCCCTCCTACGCGTACTTCAGGGTGCTTCCGCAGACGATCCAGGCCTGGCACGGGGAGCACGAGCTCAAGGGCCGGCACGTGATGCGCGACGGGGAGTGGACCGCGCCGGCGCCGTGACGTCAGGGGCGGCCCCGTACCCGCCGTACGAGGTCGGCAGCGGCCCGCGGCCAGTGCGGGTGGTCGAAGGCGAAGCCCGCGTCGAGCAGGCGGCCCGGGACGACACGCCGGCTCTTCAGCAGCAGTTCGGTGTCCGAGCGCAGTACGAAGGCGCCGATCTCCGCCATCCACGCGGTGGCGGGCAGACCGACGGGAACGCCCCACGCCGCCCGCAGGGCGCGCATGAAGGCGCGCTGCGGCAGGGGGCCGGGGGCGGCGAGGTTGACCGGCCCGGCGAGCTCGTCCCGGGCGGCCAGGAACTCGACGGCGCGTACGAAGTCGCGGTCGTGGATCCAGGAGACGTACTGGGTGCCGCCCGCGACCGGGCCGCCGAGGCCGAGCCGGGCCAGCCGCAGCAGGACGTCGAAAACGCCGCCCCGGTCGGGGCTCATCACCATCGCGGACCGCAGGGCGACCTTGCGGGTGTGCGGGGTGTCGGCCCGCTCCTGTTCCCGCTCCCAGGCCTTGGCGATGTCGATGCTGTAGGACCAGTAGCCGGGCACGCCGGGTTCGGCGCCGCCGATCACGCCCGTCGCCTCGTCGTTGGGGGCGTCGTAGCGGTGGGCGTAGACGGTGGCCGTGCTCATCTGCAGCCAGACGCGGGGCGGCCGGGCGGCGGCGGCGATCGCCTCGCCCACGACCCGGGCGGAGTCCACCCGCGAGTCCATCATGGCCTTCAGGTTGACGGGCGTGTAGCGGCAACTGACGCTTCGTCCCGCCAGGTTGACCACGACATCGCTGCCGTCGACCGCCTCCGCCCAGGGGCCCAGGGTCCGCCCGTCCCAGGCGACCTCACCGGCCCGCGCCGGCCGCCTGCTCAGTACGACCACCTCGTGACCGGCCGCGGTCAGCGCCCGCTTCAGGACCGTACCCACCTGTCCGGTGCCCCCGGGCAGCACGAACTTCATCGACCTCACCGACTTCCCCCTCGTGCCGTCGCCGGACACGACCCTAGCCCATAATTGAACGCGTTCAAAACGATGCCGTGGTCTCGCCCGCATACCTGGGCTTCCGTTACCGGGCCCGGTGCGTGAGCCTGGGACGCCGACCCCATCCACGCGACCCGAAGGAGAGCGGACCGCCATGAGCCCGACCCTGGCCGGCATCCTGGACGCCGCCGCGCGGGGGCACTTCCCGCCGCCCGACGGCGGTACGACCGTGGTGCCGCAGCCCGGTCACCGGAACGCCGGGGTGATCGCGTTCACCGCGCACTCGGTCGTGTTCACGGACGAGGATCCGCAGTGGGTGCGCGACACCCTGGCCTCCCTCGACTGCGACGCGCTGGCGGCCACGATGAACCCGCGGTTCCTCGCGGCGCTCCTGGAGCGCACCGGACGGTCGACGGACACCATCGACCTGCTCACCGTGGCGAGCGCGCTCCCCGGTGAACCTCCGTTGGAGCTACGCGAGTTGGCCGATCCCGGCCACCCGCGGGTGTCCAGGGCGCGCGAGCGGCGGGACGACGTCCGGGTCTGGGCGGCCGAGGGCGGGGTGGTCGTGCTCGGCCGGGGTGTGGCCGGCCGCTGGGAGACCGCGGTCGACGTGGACGAGGACGTACGCCACCGGGGCCTGGGCCGGGCTTTGGCCACGGCCGCGCGGCATCTCGTGCCGGACGGGCGGCCGGTGTGGTCGCAGCAGGCCGCGGGCAACGCGCGCAGCGTGCGCGCCTTCCAGGCGGCCGGGTACCGGCCGGTGGGTGCCGAGGCGCTGCTGACCGCGTCGTAGGCCCGGCCGACCTTGCGAATCGAACCGAGGATCGCCTCGGTCTTCTTGGCGGGCGTCGCCTGGGCGCCGAGCCGGTCCAGGGCCTCGCGGTACACCACGACGTCGTCGACCTTGTCGAGGTAGACGGCGCCGACCAGGCCGCTGAGGTAGACGATGTCGGGCAGCTCGGGGGCCCGGAACCGGAAGAGGTGGTACGCGCCCGCCCGCATCGCCGGGTGCGGCCCGTTGGCGAACGGCATGATCTGCAGGGTCACATGGGGCAGCCGGTTGAGCTCGGTCAGATGGTCGATCTGCGCGCGCATCACGCCGGCACCGCCGACCGGCACCGACCCGTACGGCCCCCGCCGCGCTCTCCTCCGCGTCCCCACACCGCCTCGGGCGCACCCCGGCGTCCGCATGGCCGATCCGTCCTGGACCCGCACCCGCCCCAAGCCCGGCCCCGACCACGCCCGGCAGCGGTCCCGACGCGTGTCGTAGGAGCCGTCGTACTGCCGTACCGGCACCGGTGCCCGGTGCGAGCTCCGGGGAGGTCCGTACGGTGGAGGCATGGCCCCTCCGCTTCCGGGTCCGCTGGCCCACCTGGCACCGCTGCTCGGCCACTACGGTTACTGGGCCGTCGGTGCCGTGGTGTTCGTGGAGGACTTCGGGGTCCCCGCTCCCGGCGAGACGATCCTGATCGCCGCGGGCGTGTACGCGGGGGCGGGCCGGCTGAACATCGTGGCCGTGGCGGTCATCGCGTTCGCCGCGGCCGTGCTCGGGGACAACGTGGGCTATCTGATCGGCCGGTCCGGCGGCCGGGCCTTCGTGCACCGGTGGGGCCGGTACGTGTTCCTCACGCCGAAGCGGTTCCGCGCGGCCGAGGAGTTCTTCACCCGGCACGGCGGCAAGATCGTCACCATTGCCCGGTTCGTCGAGGGGCTGCGGCAGGCCAACGGCATCATCGCGGGGACCACCGGCATGCCCTGGCGGCGCTTTCTGGCGTTCAACGCGCTCGGCGCGGCCCTGTGGGTCGGGCTGTGGGCGACCCTGGCCTACTTCGCGGGCGCCCACATCGGCGAGATCTACGACGAGATCACCCGCTACCAGCTCTACGCGTTCCTCGCCCTCGGCGTCCTGGCCGCCGCGTTCGTCGCCCGCCGCCTGCTGCGTCGCCGGCACCGGCAGTGACGCGGGCGGCGCTATCGTCGTCCCCGTGAGACTCCGTCCCCACCAGCGCGAGGCCGTGGACGCCGTGGTCCGCGCGCTCGAACCCCCGGCCGGCACGTCCCTGCCCCCGCGGGGACTGCGGACCCAGGTCGTCATGGCCACGGGCTCCGGCAAGACCCTCGTGGCGGTCCGCGGCGCCGAGGAGCTGCGCGCGGGCCGGGTGCTGGTGCTGGTGCCCTCCCTGGACCTGCTGGCCCAGACCGAGGCCGCCTGGCGCGCGGGCGGCCGTACGGGGCCGATGATCGGGGTGTCCTCGCTGCGCGGGGACCATGCCCCGTTCCCCAACACCACCGACGCGGACGAGCTGGTCGCCTGGGTGCGGCCCTTCGACCGGGTCACCGTCTTCGCCACGTACGCCTCGCTCGGCCTCGGCACGCTGGAGCGGGCGCACGCGGCGGGGCTGCCGGGCTGGGACCTGATCGTCGTGGACGAGGCGCACCGGACCTCGGGGCGGATCGGCAAGCCCTGGGCGGTCGTCCACGACAACGCCCGGATCCCGTCGCTGCGGCGGCTGTACATGACCGCCACCCCCCGGCTGTGGCAGCCCGACGAGGAGACGGGGCAGGGGGCGCCCGGCGAGCTCGTCGCCTCCATGGACGACGACCCGGACGGCCCGTTCGGCGCCCGCTGCCACACCCTCACCCTGTCCGAGGCCATCGACCGCGGGATCTGCGCGCCGTACCAGGTGGTGTGCGTCGACGTCACCGACACGCAGCTGCAGGCCGCGCAGCTGCTCGGCATCGAGGGCCGTACGGACGAGGTGCGCGGCGCGCGGCTCGCCGCGTTGCAGACGGCGCTGCTGAAGGCGGCGCGCGAGGAGGGGCTGCGGCGGACGCTGGTCTTCCATCACCTCGTCCGGGAGGCGGAGGCCTTCGCGGCCGGGCTCGGTCAGGCCGCGGCGCGCTTGCACGCCGCCCAGCCCCGGCGCTATCCGCGTAGGGTGTGGGCCGACTGGCTGTGCGGCGACCACCCGCCCCTGCACCGGCGCCGGGTCCTGGACGCCTTCGCCCGGCTGAAGGCCGCCGACGGGACCCGGGTGCGCAGGGCTTTTCTGAGTTCGGTGCGGGTCCTCGGGGAGGGTGTCGACACCCGGCACTGCGACTCGGTGTACTTCGCCGACGTACGCGGCTCCATGCCCGACCTCGTCCAGGCGGTGGGACGCGCCCTGCGCATCCGGCCCGGTGAGGGCAAGACGGCGTCGCTGGTGGTGCCGGTGCTGCTCGGGCCGGGCGAGACGCCGGACAGCATGCTCAGCAGCAGGGCGTACGCGGGGCTGGCCCGGCTGCTGGAGGCGCTGCGCGCCCACGACGCCCGCATCGTGGAGCGGCTCGCCGAACCGCAGGCGCCGAGCCGGGCGTCCAAGGGCCGCACCCTCGCCGAGGAGGAGGGCGAGGAGGCCGAGGACGGTCTCAGGGGTGTGAGCGCCCCGGCCAGGGCTCTGCTGAAGTTCTCCACTCCGCGCGACCCGGCGCAGCTGGCGGCGTTCGTCGAGCTGCGCGTGATCAACCCGGAGCACGCCCACTGGCGGCGCGGCGTCGAGGCCGCCACGCTCTACGCCCGCGCCCACGGCGACCTGCGGGTGCCGTTCACCTTCCGGGTGCCCGGGGGCGAACAGGCCGAGGCCGACGGGTGGCCGGACGCGCTCGCCGGATTCCCGCTCGGGCAGTGGATCGCCGACGCCCGCCGCTTCCACGCGCGGGGCAGCCTCGACGCCGAACGGGTCCGCCAGTTGGAGCGGCTGGGCATGGTCTGGTCGCACTTCGACGTGGCCTGGGAGGAGGGGCTCGCCGCGGCCCGCGCCTGGGCCGCCGAGCACGGTCACCTCCTCGCCCCGCACGACGCCGTCCACCAGGGCTTCAGGGTCGGCATCTGGCTGAAGAACCAGCGGGCCGCCGCCCGCAGGGCCGTCGAGGACCCGGCGGCGGAGGCGGCCCCCGGGGCGCTGTCCGAGGAACGCCGGGAGCAGTTGGAGGAGATCGACCCCTCCTGGTGTCCCGCCTGGCCGGTGGAGTGGCAACGCCGCTTCCACCTCACCCGGCTGCACCTGGCGGAGGGCGGCCGGCTGCCCGTCGCGCCGGGCGAGACCGTGCGCCAGGGCGAGGACCTCGGCCGGTGGGTCCGCGCGCAGCGCCTCGGCTGGGACGGGCTGACGGCCGGCCAGCGGTGGCTGTGCGAGCACGTGCTGGGCATCGAGCCCGCCGCCGAGGAGGAGCGGCCCAGGCCGCGTACGTCCCACGCCGACAAGTGGGCGGTCAACCTGGCCGCCGCGACCCAGTTCTACCGGCGTGAGGGCCACCTGGTCGTCCCGCGCAAGCACGTGGAGACCGTCACCGCGGACGACGGCGGCCAGGAGCGGCAGGTCAGGCTCGGCGCCTGGATCAGCAACCAGCGGTCCCGCGCCGCCACGCTGACTCCCGAACGGGTGGCGCAGCTGTCCGGCATCGGGATGCGGTGGACGTAGCCGGGCCGTTCGGCAGCGGGATGCGCCGGACTCGGCGGGGCGGTTCGGCCGCCGGGCCTTCAGGAGACGTCCATCAGCCCGGCCGCGACCGTCGCGCCCAGTTCCCAGCACGCCTCGACGTCGGCCTTGCCGGGCTCGCCGGTCACGGTGACCGGGGCCGCCGCCCGCCGCCAGCCGAGGCCCGTGGTGATCGTCTCGATCGCGCGCAGCGCGCCGGTGACGTCACTGCCGCCGTGCACGTAGCAGCCGAAGAGGCGGCCGCGGGTCTCGTCCAGGCAGGGGTAGTAGACCTGGTCGAAGAAGTGCTTGAGCGCGCCGGAGATGTAGCCGAGGTTCGCGGGGGTGCCGAGCAGGTATCCGTCGGCGGCGAGCACGTCGGACGCCGTGGCGGAGAGGGCCGCCCGGCGGACGACGCGGACCCCCTCGATCTCCGGGGCCGTGGCACCGGACACCACGGCCTCGAACAGGGCCTGGCAGTTGGGCGAGGGCGTGTGGTGGACGATCAGCAAGGTGGGCACACCCGCACCCTGCCGTGACGCGCCGTCCGGCCGCAAGGCCGATCATCCCTCAGGGCTGGTCCGGCAGGCTCGCGCAGGTGGCGGCGGCGGGCTCGCCGGAGAGGCGGCCGGTCAGCCAGGAGAGGGCGTCGCCCTGGCCGTTGAGCAGCAGCGGATGCCCCAGGCCGAGGGAGGCGGCGCTCCGGTCGCCCAGGCCCATCGTGCCGGGGGCGACGGCGACCAGCGGGCGCGCTCCCCCGCCGTGCCAGGCGGCGGCCGGTTCGACGGAGGCGCCGGTCACCGCGACCGGATCGCCGCCCGGGTCGGTCGACCTGTACATCAGGCGGGTCGCCCGGCCGGGCAGCGGCCGGGCAGGCCCAGGGCGAGCGGCAGCGGTTGGCTGCGGATCAGGGCGCCGTCGGCCGCGGGCAGCGCGGCGGGCGGGGTGTGAAAGGCGGGGATCGTGACGCCGCGGGACGCCAGGTGTCCGACGCGGTGGCCGTGGCGGCCGGCAGGGCCTGCGCGCCGAGGCAGACGGCGGCGGTGACGGCGAGGGCCGGCAGGCGGGTGCGCTCGGGCATGGCGGACCTCCTGGGTGGGGGCAGGGGTCCGTCGCCTCCGAAGCGGCTGGCAGGACCGTACGACAGCGGGTGTTACCGGCGGTAGTAGTCGGAATATTACGGTTCGGTGAGTGACTGACCGTCAGCGGAGATCCGGCACGGCGGTGGCTCGCCGCGATTGCACACGACCCTGTCAGCGCCCTCGGATACAGTGTCCGGCCTGGACAGAAGGGGGTTACGGCGGTGCGTGTCGAGGTGGGGGCCGTGCGCGGCAGAGTGGCGCAGGTACTGATGCTGGCGGCGGTGTTGGCGGGCTGTGCGGGCCCGTCGGACGAGGAGGACGTGAAGTCGTCCACGAGCGCGGGCGCGTCGGAGACGAGCCGGGGCTCGGGGGCGACGGGCGGGGCTGCCGCGAGCGGCGGCCGTATAGGCGCCGCCGGTTCGGCCTGCGAACTGCCCGTCACCTTCGACATCGCCAAGGGCTGGAAGGCGAAGGCGATCGACGCGGACGCCGCCGGCGGTTCGAGCGGCTCCGACGACGAACCGGCCGGCGACGTCGCCGACGCGCTGCTGCACCAGGGCCCGGTCACCGCCGCCTGCGAGGTCGACGCCAAGCCCGCCGGGAACATCGGCTTCCTGCGCGTGTGGAAGGGCGAACCGGGCGACGCGGACGCGCGTGCCGTCCTGCGTGCCTTCGTGGCGGCGGAGGACAACACCAGCAAGGAGACGTACCGCGCCTTCAGGACCGGCGGTGTCTCCGGCGTCGAGGTCGAGTACGTCTACACCAGCAAGCTCCTCGACGAGTCCAAGAAGGAGAGCGCCCTGGCCGTCACCACCGCGGACGGCCCGGTCGTGCTGCACCTCGGCGGGCTCGACACCCAGGAGCACGAGGAGATGCTCCCGGCGTACGAACTGGCCAAGCGGACCCTGCGCATCGCCTGAGACCGGCGCCCGGTGTACACCGGGCGCCGGTCCGGGGTCACCTCGACGAGCGGTCGGTGCGGCGCAGCACGACGAAGCCCGCGATCAGGAGCACCGCGCCGAGCGCGCCGGGCCACAGGTGCGCCCCCGTCTCGGCGAGACCGCCCTGGACCGCCTGCGGTTCGGTCTGGGGCTGGGTCTGGGGCTCGGACTGCGATGCCGTGGGCGCTGCCGTCTGCGGAGCCGTCTGTGCGGCGGCGCCGGACGATTCCGCCGCCGCGCTGGCCGGCGGTTCGGCGGGCGGGGTGGAGTGGTCGGCCTTGCTGGGCTTGTCTGCCTTGTCCGCCTTGTCTTCCTTGCCGCTGTGCGAACCGTGGCGGGTCGGTGTGGGCGTGGCGGTCCGGGGCGGCGACGTGGTCGTGTAGACCCTGGGTGCGGTGGTGGCGGGGGCCGGGGCGGAGGACGTACCGGGGTCGTTCGCCGGCTGGGTGCTCGGCGCCTCGGACGACGGCTGCTGCGTGGGCTGCTGCGACGGCTCCTGCGACGGCTGCTCACCCCCGCCGTTGCCGGGGTTCGTCTCGCCGCCGCCGGGCGAGGCGTCGGAACTCGGCGAGGGTGAACCGCCGGAGTCCCCGCGGGCGCCGCACGTACGGCCCGAGTTGATGCAGTCGACCATGTCCCGCATCAGGTCCTCGTCGAAGACGTTGACGAAGTCGCCGTGGTCCGTGACCGGCTTGTGCAGCTGCTCCGGGAAGGAGTCCACGGCGAACAGCGGATGCGTGCGGCCACCGTCCTGGAGGCTGGGCGCGGCGACGTCGTACACGATGCGCTGCACCAGCTGCGGAATCGCCTGGAAGCCGTCCGGGCACCTGCCCTCGGCGTCGGTGAACGCCACATGGGTGCGATGGTTGGCGCTGTCGATGTTCCGGCCGTCCCAGCAGCTCTGGAACGTGAAGGTGCGCACGACGTCGCTGCCGGACGGGCACAGCGGATACTTGTCCTTCAGCTGCCGGTCCTCGTAACCGGTGCAGCTCCACGAGGCGTTGGCGTTCGCGGGGCCGTTGACGAAGGCCTTGGCGTCACCGGTGATGATGCGCAGCAGGCGGGGCATGGCGGTGACCTTGCCGCGCGGGCTGCCCTCGAAGGTCAGCGTGACGTCCTTGGGCGTGACGATCTGGCCGGCGTTGCCCTCGGTGCCGCCGCCGGGGGCGTCGGCGTCCCGTTCCCTGGTGCCGTTCTGCAGGCGCAGCACCGGCCAGTAGTACGAGGACTTGTCGCCCTGGTCCACGCAGCTCGTGTCGCCGTTCGCCAGGTCCTCGTCGCTGGCGAAGGCGTTGTTGGCCTGGTTGCCGACGTAGTCGTGGAAGTGGTGGGCGCCGTTGGTGACGCCGGGCGCGACGATCACGTTGTCGGAGTTGAACAGGCCGCCCGCGTTGACCCCGCAGCTGGAGGTGAAGCTGCCGCGCGAGGCGTCGGCCTGCTGCGGCGGGGTCCGGACGTTGGGCTGGACGCGGGTGATGTCCGCGTAGTCGTCGGCCACGGGACCGTTGCCGCCCTGGCCGGCGTTGCCGTTGCCGCCCTGGTCCTGGTCGCCGTCGGCCTGGCCGCCGTCACCTCCCTCTTCACCCTGGTCTGCGGGCGGGCGCAGGGTGCACCCGGCCAGGTCCTCCATTCCCTGCGGGCGGTCGCCGACGCGGTCGATGGCGGCGGCGATGCGCTCGATGACCGCGGCCCGCTTCTCCTTCAGCGGGTCCATGATCGTGCCGTCGGCCGACCCGGGGTCCTGCCGCACGGCCTGCGCCGACGCCTGGAGTTGCTGGTAGGCGGCGGCTACCTGCTGGTCCAGCAGGGCGAGTTCGCGGTCGACGTCCTCCCTCGCCGCGTCCGGCACGGAGGTCAGGCGGCTGCCGACGTCCGGGCAGTCGACGGTGGCCGACCCCGAACCCCAGCCGCTCCCGTCCTGGCCCGCCTGCCGCACCTGGGCGTCCGTGCCGCCCTCGGTCGCCGAGGCGTAGACGTTCGCCGCGACCAGTCCACCTCCGCCCAGCATCAACGCGACCGCGGCGAAGGTCGCGCGTCGTGCGCCTGTCGGGCGTCTGCGCTTGTTGCGTCCCAAGGGAGTACTCCCGCACCTCATGGCCGGCCCGGCATGGCAAGCCCCCGTCCCATACGGAGTCGAAGGCCGGTGTGTTCAAGCACCCCGGAGATTCATCGTGAACTCACAGACACGCGGCCGGCGCCGCGGCGGTTCGGCCTGGCCGGAGCGTGGAAGAGCACACCGCTCGCCCGCAGTACCGGTACGGACCACAGGCGGACCCCTGCCGCCGCGCGCCCGTGCGCTCCGGCGCGCACGCCCCGCACGGATCAGTGGCTCCCGACTGCGATGAGCAGCGTCCTCGGCAGATCCCCCGCCCGCTCGGGCGCAGATTTCGGGGGAGACCGGGCCCGTATCGGCGGTCGGGTGAGGCGGCAGGCCATGGCGGACGCTGAGATCGACTACGCGGCGGTGTTCCAGACACTGCCGGGGATGGTCGCCGGGCCCGCGGCAGCGGGCACAGCGACCGGGCCCAGGTGCTGGAGGCCGAGCTGTACCGGCGCGCCCGGGAGCTGACAGGAGCTGAACGAGCGGCTGCGCCGGTCCCACGCCCGGGACCGGGAGGTGGCGCTCGCCCTCCAGGAGGCGATGCTCCCCGCCCGCCTGCAGGTGGGGCGCCACCGGGCCGCCGTGCGGTACCAGCCCGGTGAGCGCGCTGAACGTGTGCGGGGACTGGTACGACCTGGTCGACCGGGTCGGCGGCGACCGCATCGGCCTCTCGGTCGGTGACGTGGTCGGGCACTGCCTGCAGGCCGCGTGCGTGATGGGGCAGTTGCGCAGCGCTCAGCGCCGTCTGCCGCGTCGCCGACGGCCTCGCGCATGCGCTGAACGCCCTGGGGGAGTACGCCCACGTGGTCGACGGCGCGGAATCGGCGACCGCGGTGGCGACGTTCATCGACTTCGACCACCGCACCCCGGCCTACAGCAGCGCCGGCCACCCGCCGCCCGTACTGGTGCATGCCGACGGCCTCGTGGAGTTCCTCGACCGGGCCACCGATCCCCCGCTGGACGCCCGGCCCGACCCCGGCCACGTCCCGAGGCACGCCTCACGTTCACCGACGGGGCCACCCTCGTGCTGTACACCGACGGCCTGATCGAGCGGCGGCACGAGGACATCGACGTCGGGCCGGCCCGTCTCGCCGACGTTCTCGGCCGGCACCGGGCCGCGGATCCGGAGGACCTCGCCGACGCCGTCCTGCGGGAGTTGCTTCCGCGGGAGGCCGCGACCGACGACACGGCGCTGGTCATCATGCGGTGGTGAGATGCGGCGGCGAGGCGGGCGTTCGAAGTGCTGGTCCTGCGGGCGGTTTGGGGGCCTCCTCACCGGATGATCACGGGCGCCAAGATGAATATCACAATTACGTATCGGGCATTCCGCGCTTCAACCTTCACACCGGCCACACAAGTTGGCTAGGTTGGCGACCAGGCCGCACGGCTCCCCCCGGCGAACCCCGCCGGGCCGCGTGGCCTCCGTCGAGTCCGGTGCCCTTGCGGGGCACAGCCGGAGCCGGGGACCCAACCGACTTGGGGTGAATCGGCCCAACTGCCCGAGGGGGCAAGGGTCGTAGGGCATGCCTTCCACCATCGACCGCCCGAACCCGACAGCTAACCCGGTAGGCGGAGCACGGAAGGAGTACGTCCCCCATGGCGCGCGAAAGCCGCGACGAGGTTCGGCAGCGAATCGACACCCTCTACGACCAGGCCGAGAACGCCACCGGGAACTACAACGCCACCCGTGCGCTGTCAGGGGGCACGCGCGGCCGTGGGGTGCGTCTTCGCCGGTCGGACCGGGGCGCCGATCCCTCTCTGGACAGTGTCGCCCGGCAGTGGATGGACGGGGCACGCGCCAAGCTGGGTCCGTCAGTGCCCGCCGTACTCCCCGCCGACCGGACACCGCGGCGCCCGGCCGAGCGCCGCCCCAAGGTCCCGGAGGAGCTCTTGGGTCGCGGCCTGACCGCCGGTGCGCTGGAAGCGCCGGCCGGGCGCCCCCTGCCGGAGCTGACCGCCGGGACTTCCGGGCAGACGGGCGGGCGTGCCGTGCCGGAACTGACCGGCCGCGCCCTGCCCGAACTGACCGGCCGCCCAGTGGCGGAGCTGACCGCCGGGCCCGTCGCCGCGCTGCCCTCCGCGCCGGAGCCGCGGCGGGAGACGCCCCTGGCCCTGCCCGCGGCCGCGCCGCGGCGGTCCTCGCCCGCGGTGTCGAAGGGGCAGAACCAGCGGAAGCTCGCCGCTGCCCGTGAACTGCTGTCCCGCCAGACCATGCGGCAGGCCCCGCCCGCCGCCCTCGCCGCGATCGAGCCCCCGCGCCCGGCCCAGGACACATGGCGTGGCGACGCCGACCAGACCCTCCAGCCGGCGGAACAGGAGTGGCTGCGCCAGCAGTGGGCCGGCCTCAGCGCGGGCATGTCAGCGGCGGGAACCGCGGTCGCCGCGGGGGATGGCACGGGGGCGATGGCCGGGGCGGGCACGATCCCCAGCCCGGGCCCGAGTACGGGGACGGACGCGCTCACCGACACCGGCGCACTTTCCGCGCCCGGCGCGGCAGCTGGGGCGGGCGCCATGACCGGGGTGGTCGCGAGCCCCAGCGCGGATGCGATGACCGCGACCGGCGCGATCGCCGGAATGGGCACAATCCCCAGCCCGGGCAGGCCCATCGGCATGGACACACTCACCGGCACCGGCACACTCGCCGCCACCGGCGTGATGGCCGGGGCAGGCGCCATGACCGGGACGGGCACCACGACCACTACCGGCGCGATCGCCGGAATGGGCACAATCCCCAACGCGGGCACACCCATCGGCACGGACACACTCACCGGCACCGGCACACTCGCCGCCACCGGCGTGATGGCCGGGGCAGGCGCCATGACCGGGGCAGGCGCAATGCCCGGCGTCGGTATGGCGACCGGCGCGGGCATGCCCCCCGGTGCCGGGGCAGCCGTCGGTGTGGACCCGTTCCCGGGCGCGGCGGCTCCCTCGGGGGCGACCCCCGTGACCGGCACCGGAACCTTCGCCGCTGCCGCCCTCCTCGGCGACACCGGGTCCTTCGTCGGCGCCGGCCCCCTGAGCGACACCGGATCCTTCACCGGTACCGGCGCCTTGACCGACACCGGATCCCTCGCCCAGGCCGGCGCCCTCACCGGCACCCCGTCCTACGCCAGAGCCGGTATCGCCGGCTCCCCCGCCCCGGCCGACACCGGTTCCTTCGCCGTCCCCTCCCCCGCCACGGAGCCGGCGTACGGCGGAAAGGGCATGAAGGCGGTGGCCTTCGCCCGGGCGCAGATGGGCAAGCCGTGTGTCTGGGGGGCGACCGGGCCGGACTCCTACGACTGCTCCAGCCTGACCCAGGCCGCGTGGAAGGCCGCCGGGGTCACGCTGCCGCGTGCCGCGCGGGAGCAGGCGGGCGCGGGCACGCCGGTCGCGCTGAGCGAGGCCCAGGCCGGGGATCTGGTGTTCTTCTTCGACGACGACAACCACGTCGGTCTCTACGTCGGCAGCGGCATGATGGTCCACGCACCGGGCCAGGGCGCGTACATACGCGAGGAGTCGGTCTACGGCGCCGGAGAGACGGCCATTCACCGGGTGATACGGCCCGCGTGAGACCTCCGCCGGGCACGCCGGCTCTCGTAGTGGTCCAGCAGGGTCTCCTCGACCGGGCGGTAGGGGAGGCCCAGTTCGCGCACGCTCCGGCTGTTGTCCACGCGGAAGCGGATGCCGAGGTGCTTGCGGACGTAGTCCTGGGTGAGCCCGAAGGCGGGGCCCAGGACACGTATCGGCCAGTGCGGGAGCGCGGTGCGCGGGAGGCGGAGGTCACGCGGGTGGCGGGTGCGGATGATCCGGGACATCTCGTGGAAGGAGGTCATCGTCTCGGCCGCGACGATGTAGCGGCCCTTGGCCGTCGGGTTCTCCGCCGCCGCGATGTGCGCGTCGGCGAACGTCCCGGACGTCCGCCGTCGTGAAGCCGAAGTCCGGGGCGCCGTAGCAGAAGTAGCCCTTGAACAGCTCGTCGAGCAGGAACAGGCTGCCGGACTCGGACGCCGGGTGAGTGAGGGGCCCAGGGTCAGGCCTGGGTTGACGGACACCATGCGCCAGCGGTCCTGGGCCGGTCCGGCCTCCCGAGCGATGCGTTCCGCGACGGTCTTCGCGTAGTGGTAGGGGTTGTTCTCCACGGTGCTGGTGGTGTTGAAGTACTTCTCCGACAGCACCTGGCCCTCCATGGCGAGCACGTCGGCTTATCGCCGAAGATCGCGCCCACCGTGGAGGTGAAGACCAGGGTGTGTACGGACGGCGTGCGCTCCACCGCCGCCAGCACGTTGCGGGTGCCGAGCACGGCAGGGTCGACCACGTCCCGGCGGCCGTCCTTGATCTTCTCCGGCATGAGGAACGGCGAGGCCACGTGGAAGACGACCGAGCAGCCGCGCGCCGCCTCGTCGAAGGAGCCCTCCCGCAGCAAGTCGGCCTCGAACAGGGTCAGTTGCCCCGGGAAGGCCTCCTGCATCTCCCGCAGGGGCCGCACCTTCGCCAGGTACGCGATCCGGCGCACGGTGGTGTGCACCCGGTAGCCGCGCTCCAGCAGCCGCCGCACCAGATGGCTGCCGACGAACCCGCTGCCGCCGGTCGCCAGGACGGCCGTCGCCCCGTGCTCCCCCATCCGCCACCCACCCATAAGTTCGGCTTATGAGCTCATAGAACGGACCCGCGTACTAAGTTAGGACTGCCTTAGTTTAGGCTCCCGATCGAGTCGCCTGTCATCGCTCGAAGGGAATCAGATCATGCCGCGCCCGCTGCGGGTAGCCATCGTCGGAGCCGGCCCGGCCGGGATCTACGCCGCCGACGCCCTGCTCAAGTCCGAGGTGGCGGCCGAGCCCGGCGTGTCCATCGACCTCTTCGAGCGGATGCCCGCCCCGTTCGGCCTGATCCGCTACGGCGTGGCCCCCGACCACCCGCGCATCAAGGGCATCATCACGGCCCTGCACCAGGTGCTCGACAAGCCGCAGATCCGCCTGTTCGGCAACGTCGGCTACCCGACGGACATCAGCCTCGACGACCTGCGCGCCTTCTACGATGCCGTGATCTTCTCGACCGGCGCCACGGCCGACCGCGACCTGCCGATACCCGGCATCGACCTCGACGGCTCCTACGGCGCCGCCGACTTCGTGTCCTGGTACGACGGCCACCCGGACGTGCCGCGCACCTGGCCGCTGGAGGCCGAGAAGGTCGCCGTGCTCGGCGTCGGCAACGTCGCGCTGGACGTGGCCCGGATCCTGGCCAAGACGGCGGACGAGCTGCTGCCGACCGAGATCCCGCCGAACGTGTACGAGGGCCTGAAGGCCAACAAGGCGCTGGAGATCCACGTCTTCGGCCGCCGCGGCCCCGCCCAGGCGAAGTTCAGCCCGATGGAGCTGCGGGAGCTCGACCACTCCCCCAACATCGAGGTCGTCGTCGACCCCGAGGACATCGACTACGACGAGGGCTCGATCGAGACCCGGCGCGGCAACAAGCAGGCCGACATGGTCGCCAAGACGCTGGAGAACTGGGCGATCCGGGACGCCGGCGACCGCCCGCACAAGCTGTTCCTGCACTTCTTCGAGTCGCCGGCCGAGATCCTCGGCGAGGACGGCAAGGTCGTCGGCCTGCGCACCGAGCGCACCGCCCTCGACGGCACCGGCAACGTCAAGGGCACCGGCGAGTTCAAGGACTGGGACGTCACCGCGGTCTACCGCGCCGTCGGCTACCTGTCGGAGAAGCTGCCCAAGCTGCCCTGGGACATCGAGTCGGGCACGGTCCCGGACGAGGGCGGCCGGGTCATCGAGGAGTCCGGCGCGCACCTGCAGTCCACGTACGTCACCGGCTGGATCCGGCGCGGCCCGGTGGGCCTGATCGGCCACACCAAGGGTGACGCCAACGAGACGGTGGCCAACCTCCTGGACGACTACGCGAGCGGCCGTCTGCACACGCCCGCCGCCCCCGCGCCGGAGGCCGTGGACGCGTTCCTCGCCGAGCGGAACGTCCGCTTCACCACCTGGGAGGGCTGGTACCGCCTGGACGCCGCCGAGAAGGCGCTGGGCGAGCCGCAGGGCCGGGAGCGCGTGAAGATCGTCGAGCGCGAGGACATGCTGCGGGAGAGCGGGGCGTGAGTCCCGGGGAACGTCTCCCCGCGCGGTGAGTTCGTCGAGGGGGCCGGTGCCGAGACACCGGCCCCTTCCCGCGGTCGGTCCCCCGCCGCCGGGCGGAACCCCGCCGGTCTCGCCGTGCTCGCCGGTCTCGTCGCGATACCCCAACGGGCCGCGGCAGGTGGTCTGTTAGCGTCCTGCGGTGTTCTCCCTCCGTGAACCCGCCTTCTTCACCCGCCTGCGCGACGCGCGGCGGGTGCTCGTCGCCGGTGCGGGCGGCGGCTTCGACGTCTACGCCGGTCTGCCCCTGGCGCTCGCGCTGCGCGCGGCCGGGGCGGAGGTACATCTGGCCAGTCTGTCCTTCTCCGACCTGTACGGCCTCGGCCTGGACGCCTGGGTCGAGCCGGACGTGGCCGCCGTACGGCCGGACACCACGCTGCGCGGTGACTACTTCCCCGAGCGCACGCTCGCCGAGTGGCTCGAGGGACAGGGCCTGCCCTCGACCGTGTACGCCTTCCCCCGTACGGGCGTCGAGCCGCTGCGGGCCGCCTACCGCGGTCTCCTCGCCCACCTGGGCGGGGTGGACGCGGTCGTGCTGGTGGACGGCGGCACCGACATCCTGATGCGCGGCGACGAGCACGGGCTGGGCACCCCGGAGGAGGACATGGCCAGCCTGGCCGCCGTCAACGGGCTGGAGGAGGTGCCGCGCCGGCTGGTGGCCTGCCTCGGCTTCGGCGTGGACGCCTATCACGGCGTCAACCACTCGCTGGTCCTGGAGAACCTGGCCGCACTGGAGCGCGACGGCGCGTATCTCGGGGCGTTCTCGCTGCCGCGGGAGAGCCGCGAGGGGGCCCTCTACCTCGACGCGGTGGAGCACGCCCGGCGGCGCACCGCGAGCCATCCCAGCATCGTCAACGGATCCGTCGCCGCCGCCGTGCGCGGTGACTTCGGGGACGTGCGGTTCACCGAACGGACCAGGAACAGCGAGCTGTTCGTCAACCCCCTGATGTCGCTGTACTTCTGCGTGGACGTGCCCGGTCTGGCCCGCCGCAACCTCTACCTCGACCGGCTGGAGGGCACGGCGCTGATGCGGCAGATCAGCTCGGTCATCGAGCGGTTCCGCGACGAACTGCCCCGGCAGCGTCCGCCCCGGGCCTTCCCGCACTGACTCCGGCTGTCCGGCGGTGACGTCGCCGTTGACGGTGGCGAGCGTCATGCGGTGGCCGTCGGCCGCGGGCGCGGCGCGGTGGGGATCGTGACCGACGGGCGGCCGTGGGCGGTGGTGGCCGTGACCCGGCAGGCGGGGGCGTCGTGCGGCACCGTGACCCGGACCGGGCCGTTGGCGGTGGCCGCCGTGACCCGGCCGGCGCGGTGGCGCAGTCGAGGTCCACATCGCCGTTGACCGATCCGGCCCGCAGCCGCGTCGCGCTGAGCGCCTCCGCCCGCACCGAGCCGTCGCGGGTCACGAGCCGTACGGCGGCCCCGTCCCGTCCGGAACGGGTCACCGTCACACAGCCGTTGACGGTCGTCAGGTCCAGCGCGCCGGACACCCCCCCGCGTCGATGCCGGCGTTGCGGGCCGAGACGGTGACGGCCGTACCCGCCTGGACGGCCACCTCGGGCACGCGGGGGCACCGTCCCGCCCGGTCACCGTGTGCCGGACAGGACAGGTCGCAGGACCCAGGTGTCGCCGTGGTGGGACCAGTGGCCGTCGACGCGCCGGTCGACACCGACCCGGTCGGCTTCGGCGGGGCGCAACCGCAGCCCGTTGTCGGTGGTCACGACCAGCTGATCGGCCGCGGGCCCGCTCGTCGGGGCCCCGAGCGCACGCCCGTCGCCGTGACCCCCACCGCACGCCGCGGCGGCGAGGGCGACCGCGCGGAGAACGGCGGGGCGCCGCAGGCCCGCCGTTGTCGTAGCGTCCCTGTCAGACGGTTTCCCCGCCGGCCGAGGTCCATGGCGGTGGGGGACACGACGACGGCCCGGGCGGGCTGCCGCTGAGCGGACGGGGTCCGCCCCTGAGCGGATGGCGGGCGGGCCCCGTCCGCGCCCCATTGTCGTGCTCGGGACAGATGAGCGGCATGGGTGAACGGCCACAAGCCGCGGTGCGCCGCGCACACCCCGTACGCGCACCGCGCGCCCCGGGCGCGACGCGCCCCCGCCTGACGTGTCGCGATCACCGACAGCGATACTGGGGGGACGCACGCCGTCCCCCTCCGCAGATTGGCTCATGTCGAACTCCGCCACCGACCGCGCCACGACCCCTCGCACCGTGTGGCTGGCGCGCGGCCGCCACAACGGTGCCCCCACCGCCGAGGACGTCCTCCGCCGCAACCTGCGCCGGCTGAAGGTGGACGAGGTCCTCGACGACTTCGCCGAACCGCCGGACCCCGAGGACACGCCCGGGCGGGTCTTCGAGGCACGCTGGCGGGTCGCCGGCGGGGTGACGGTGCGTGCCCGCCTGACGCTTCTGCCTCCGCAGGGCCGGGAGGACGGCAGGAAGTGGCGTCTCGTCGCGGAGGCGGAGCGCCCGTGGGACGACGCGTGGCCGTCGCCCGCCACGATGTTCTGGCCGGACGACGAGGAGACCGCCTGGGACCACCATGACGCGGTGCCGGAGCTGCGCCTGAGGCACGTCAACCCGCTGCCCGCCGACGACAAGGTCATGCGGCGCGTTCTGCGGGACGCGGCGCGCGAGTCCTGGTGCGTCAACGTCGTCGTGCACGAGGCGATGACACCGGACGCCCTCGGGAAGCTGCCGCTGGCGCGGCTGCTGCCGCCGGGGCTGCGGCACCGGGTCGTGGAGCACCGGGCCGCCCCGCACCAGCTGCGCGCCGTCAACTACGCCCTGAAGGACCTCGGCGTCGAGGTGCCGCGCGGCGGAGCAGTGGTCCTCCCGCCGCACCCGGCCCCGCCGGATCACGACGCCCGGGACCACGCCGTACGCAGCGTCTTCCTGGACGGCTCGGAACCGGCCGAACTCATCGACGTACTGCGCCGCTTCACCACCCTGCCACGGCCGCTCCCCGAGGGCGCGGAGCAGGCGCTGACCGGCCTGCGGGAGAAGTGGACGCTGCTGACCCTCGAGGAGGAGCTGGCCCGGCAGCGCGAACTCGTCGCCATGTACGCCGAGGCGCTCGAGGCCATGACGAGGTCCCGCGACCTCTACCGGGAGGCCGCCGAGCGCGCCAACGAGGCGCTGGCCGCCTACCGCGACGCGCCCGCCCCGCCCGCCGAGCGGCCCGCCGCGCCGTCGCCGTCCCCGTTGCAGCAGCTGACCCGGACCTTCGAACGCCTCAAGGTGTCCGCCAAGGCTCTCCGCCCGGCACCCGCCTCCACCGCCGCGCGGGACGCCGGCGACACCGGTGAGGCGGAGGCGGGCGGGACGGACCGGCCGTCGTAACCCGTCCGGAGAGGCGGTAGAGCGGACGGTACGGGGAAAGCGAAGAGGAACCGACCTGCCCGAGGTGCCGAGGAGGAGGCCCCATGGAGGGGACCACCACCCTGCTCGTGGTCGCCGCCGTCATCGCGGCGGCGCTGCTGGTCGCGGCCCTCGTTCTGCTCGTACGACTGGTACGCGCCCGGCGGACCCTGCGCCGGGCCGGCCTCCCCACCGGGTCGCGCTGGGTGTTCTGGGGCGCCGTCCTCTATCTGGTCCTGCCGACCGACCTGCTGCCCGACCCGGTGTACCTCGACGACATCGGCGTGCTGCTTCTCGCACTGCGCAGCATGCGCGCCCGGACACTGCCGCCCGACGGGGCCGGATCCTGACGCGCAGGCCGACCCGGGCACCCCGTCCCTCATCATGGTGGAATGCAGCCGACGTTCACCGGAGTCTCCGGTCTGTCCGTGACGCCCGGAGCCGCCGTCGTCATCGACGTGATGCGCGCGTTCACCGTGGCCGCCGGAGCGTTACGGCTCGGCGCGGAGAAAATCGTGTTCACCGAGACCGCGGAAGAGGCCCTGGATCTGAAGGCCCGTCACCCCGGCTGGCTCGCCTTCCAGGACGGCGCTCCGACACCCGGGTTCGACCTGGCCAACTCGCCCGCCCGGCTCCGTTCGCTCGACGTGGCGGGCCGCACCGTCGTGCAGAAGACCACCGCCGGAACCGTGGGCGCCCTGGCGGTCGCCGACGCCCGGCTCCTGCTGTGCGCGAGCTTCGCCGTGGCCGGTGCGACGGCACGGCTCCTGCGACGCGAGCGGCCGGCGGCGGTCACCTTCGTCATCACCGGCGACGACGGCGCGGCCCAGGAGGACCTGGCCTGCGCCCAGTACATCGCGGCCCGCGCCACCTCCGACACTATCGACCCCGCCCCGTACGTCGCCCGCGCCCGTCACTCCGACGCCGCCGCCCGCCTGGCCGACGGGGTCCGGCGCGGCTGGGCGGGCGTCCACCCCGAGGACGTGGGGCTGTGCCTCGAGGTGGACACGTGCGCGTTCGCCATGGTGGCCGGGCGGGAGGAGGGGCGGTTGGTCCTCCGGGCCGTGGGAAGCCGGCCGGCCGGCTGACGCGCGGAGGGTGAGACGGTCATCCCGCCAGCCGCAGGGTCCAGCACGTCGCAGCCCTTCTTCTCCGCCCAGGTGCGGTTCTCGGCCGTTGTGGCGCATTCTTGCTGTGTCACCCACCCGGCGGCGCACGGACGAGGCAGGGGCCCCGATGACTGGGAGCGGGGAGCACGCAGGCCGGGCCCGCGGACGGCTGGCCCGGCTGCTCGTCGACGCCTCCACGCGGGCGCTCGCCACGGCCGACGGGCGCGTGGCGGGCGTCTACCTGCGCTCCGGCACGCCCGGGCTGCTGCGGCTGGCGGTGCTGGTGGGGCTGCCCGGCCCGCTGTTCCGGCCCTGGTGGCGGCTGCACGTGGACCGGCCCTTCCCGGTCGCCGACGCCTACCGGCTCGGCGTTCAGGTGCTGCTGCCGAACGCCACGCACATGGTCCGCCGGTATCCGCAGTTCGCGGCCGGTCTGCCGTTCCAGTTCGGGTCGGTCTACGTGCCCGTGCCGGGTGCGTCGTCGCCCTTCGGCGTACTGACCGTGCTGTGGCCGGCGGACACGGATTCGGCGGACGAGCTGCCCGACGCCGATCGGCTCGTCCAACTGGCCGAGGATCTGGGCGCCGGCCTGCGCGGCCTCGCGGGCGAGGACGAGAGCGCCGTCGTCTGGGACGGGGAGCCGCTGTGCGTGCGCCCGCCCGCGGCACGTTCCATCCCCTGGCCCGTCGGGCGGTTCACCTGGGACCCGGTCACCTCCGCGGTGACCGCGGACGGCCGGCTCCACGACCTGCTCGGCGTACTGCCCGGGGAGTTCACCGGAAGGGGGGAAGCACTCGCGGAGGCCCTGGCCCCGGCCGACGCCCACCAGATCATGGAGGCGCTCGCCGACACGGCCGCCGGCAGACCGCCGCCGCTGCCGCTGCACGTCCGGGCGGGCGACGGTACCCCGAGGCTGCTGGAGCTGTGGCCCCCGGCGGGCCCGGCCGACGCGTTGCTGGTACGGGGCCTGGTCCTCGATCCCGGCCCCGCCGCGTCCGCCGACGCGGCGGCCGACCCGCTGCCGCACGGCGTGTTCTGCCTGGACCGGCTGGGCGTGATCGTGTACGCCAACACGGCCGCGGCCCGCCTGCTGGGCCAGGAGCGCACCCGGCTGCTCGGGCGTCTCTTCGGGGACGCCCTGCCGTGGCTGAGCCGGCCTCCGTACGAGGATCATCTCCGCGGTGCCCTGCTGTCCCCCGAGCCGGTGCACTTCCACGTCCGGCGCCCGCCGGGGGACGACAGTGAGGGCGACTGGCTGGCGGTGTCCCTCCATGCCGGGCCGGACACGCTCACCTGCACCGTCGTCCCGGCGAGCCGGATGGACACGCCCATGGCCACCCACCTCGACCTGCGACCCGCCGAGCCGGCTCCGGGCGACGTGCCCGACGGTCCCTCGCTGGCGCCGCTGTACCGGCCCATCGCCCTCGCCATCGCGCTGACCGACGCGGTCACCGCCCGCCAGGTGTCGGAGGTCGTCATGCGGGAGCTGCTGCCCGCGTTCGGCGGCCGGCGCCTGGCGATCTACCTGTTGCAGGAACGGCACCTGTACCTGGCCTGGGAGACCGGCTTCCCGCACGGCTTCCTCGCCCCCTTCGAGGGCGTCGGCCTCGACGCCCGCCTGCCCGGAGTCGAGACGCTCACCACGGGCCGGCCGATCTTCTTCGAGTCCATGCAGCAGCTGAACGCCGCCTACCCGGGCATCCCCCTGGACGCCACGGAGGGAGCCCGCGCCTTCCTGCCGCTGATCTCCTCGGGACGCCCGGTCGGCTCCTGCATCCTCGGCTTCGAGCGCCCCCGCGGCTTCAGCACGGAGGAACGTACGGTCCTCACCGCGCTCGCCGGACTGATCGCCCACGCCATGGAGAAGGCGCAGCGCTACGACTCCGAGGCGGCGCTGGCCCGGGGCCTACAGCAGGCGCTGCTGCCCCGGCGGCTGTCGGCGCACCCGCAGGTGGAGACCGCCGGCCGCTATCTGCCCGGCACGCAGGGCATGGACGTCGGCGGGGACTGGTACGACGTCGTCGAGGCCGGGGACGGTCTGGCGCTGGTCATCGGGGACGTACAGGGGCACGGGGTGCAGGCGGCGGCGACCATGGGGCAGCTGCGCAGCGCGGTGCGGGCCTTCGCGCTGGGCGACCGTCCGCCCGACGAGGTCATGAGCGGCACGAACCATCTGCTCATCGACCTCGATCCCGGGCAGTTCGCCAGTTGCTGCTACCTCCGGCTGGACCCCGCCACCGGTCTGGCCCGGGTCGCCCGGGCCGGCCATCCGCCGCCGCTGCTGCGCTCCCCCGACGGGCGCACCCGCGTCCTGGACCTCCCCGGCGGTGTCGTCCTGGGGGTGGACCCGCGCGCGCAGTACCCGGTGGCGGAGCTGAACCTGGAGCCCGGCGCGATCCTCGCCCTGTACACGGACGGGCTCGTCGAGCGGCCCGGCACCGACATCGACGCCGGTATCGGCGCACTGCGCGTCGCCCTCGCCCGGGCCGGGGCCGCAGCCGGGCGGCGGGGCGGCCGCTCCCTGTCCGGCGTCGCCGACCGCCTCACCGCGACGGCCCGCCACGCCACCGACCGCCCCGACGACGTGGCCCTGCTGCTGGCCACCCGCCGTACGACTCCCGGGGGCCCCCGGTGATCCCGGCGCACCCGGGGGGATCACGGGCAGTCACCTCATGAGCCGCCCCTCGCCACCGGAGGCCGGGCAGTGTAGACATGGGCACATGGTCCGACTGTTGGGCCGGACCGCGATGCGGCCGGTCCGTCGGTCCGGGGATCCGCAGGCAGCGCGTCCACCGCGGCCGGACGGAACCGGGCCGCGCCGCACACGGGCCGGCGGGCTGCGGTCGACGCTGGGCGGACGCAGCGTCGCCGGACAGGTCTTCATGCTGCAAGTGGTGATCGTGCTGCTGCTGGTCGTCGCGGCCGTGGTGGCACAGGTGCTCCAGGTACGGCACGACAGCGACCTGGAGGCCGAGAACCGCTCCCTCGCCGTCGCGGAGACGTTCGCCCACGCCCCGGGCACGGTGGCGGCCCTGCGCGGTCCGGACCCGACGGCCGTGCTCCAGCCGAGGGCCGAGGCCGCCCGCAAGGCCAGCGGGGTCGACTTCATCGTCGTGATGAACACCGACGGGATCCGCTACACCCACCCCAAGCCCGACCGCATCGGCAAGAAGTTCGTCGGCACGATCGCGCCCGCGCTGGCGGGGGGCACCGTGACCGAGCACATCAACGGCACGATCGGCCCGCTGGTGCAGGTCGTGGTCCCGGTCAGGGCGCCCGACGGCACCGTCGTGGGCCTGGTGTCGTCCGGCATCACCACCGCGCACGTGGGCGGCGCCGCCGAACAGCAGTTGCCGCTCCTGCTGGCCGCCGCCGCGGCGGCACTCGCGCTGGCCCTCGGCGGGACGGCCTTGGTGAGCAGACGCCTGCTGCGGCAGACGCACGGCCTGGGCCCGTACGAGATGACCCGGATGTACGAGCACCACGACGCGGTACTGCACGCCGTCCGGGAGGGCGTGCTCATCGTCAGCGGCGAAGGGCGGCTGCTGCTCGCCAACGACGAGGCGCACCGCCTCCTGGACCTGCCCGAGGAAGCCGAGCGACGCCACGTGCTGGAACTCGGCCTCGACGACGACACCGCCGGACTGCTGGCCTCCGGCCGGGTCGCCACCGACGAGGTGCACCTGGTCAAGGACCGGCTCCTGGCGATCAACCAGCGGCCGACCGACCTGAGGGGCGGCCCGCCCGGCAGCGTGACCACGCTGCGCGACTCCACGGAGCTGCGCGCCCTGTCGGGCCGGGCGGAGGTGGCGCGCGAACGCCTCAACATGCTGTACGACGCCGGTGTCGGCATCGGCACCAGCCTGGACGTGACCCGCACCGCCCAGGAGCTGGCGGAGCTGGCCGTGCCCCGGTTCGCGGACTTCGCCACCGTGGACCTGTTCGACGCCGTGCTCGAGGGGTCGGAGCCGCAGCCCGGGACCGCCCTGCGCCGCACGGCCTGCAGCGGCATCCGCAAGGACGCCCCGCTGTACCCGGTGGGCGAGCGCATCCGGTTCGTGGCCACCTCCCCCCAGGCCCGCAGTCTCGCCACCGGCCAGTCGGTGGTGGAACCGCGGCTGCGCGAGGCCCCGGGCTGGCTGGCGCAGGACTACGAGCGCGCCGAGCAGGTCGTGGAGTACGGCATCCACTCGCTGATCACGGTGCCGCTGCGCGCGGGCAGCCTGGTGCTGGGCTTGGCGAACTTCTGGCGCTCGGAGAAGCCCGCTCCGTTCGACACCGAGGAGCTGGCGCTCGCCGAGGAACTCGTCGCCCGGGCGGCGGTGTCCATCGACAACGCGCGCCGCTACACCCGCGAGCACACCATGGCGGTCACCCTCCAGCGCAGCCTGCTGCCCCGCAGCCTGCCCGAGCAGAGCGCCCTGGAGATCGCCTACCGCTACCTGCCCGCGCAGGCCGGCGTCGGCGGTGACTGGTTCGACGTGCTGCCGCTGTCCGGGGCCCGGGTGGCGCTGGTCGTGGGGGACGTGGTGGGGCACGGGCTGCACGCGGCGGCCACCATGGGGCGGCTGCGCACGGCGGTGCACAACTTCTCCGCGCTCGATCTGCCGCCCGACGAACTCCTGTCCCTGCTGGACGAGTTGGTGGTCCGCATCGACCAGGACGAGACGCCCGCGGACGGCGCCGCGGTGGTCATCGGCGCGACCTGCCTGTACGCGGTCTACGATCCGGTCGCCCGCCGCTGCACCGTCGCCCGGGCCGGTCACCCCCCGCCCGCCGTGGTCGGTCCCGACGGCGGCGTGGAGTTCCCGGAGGTGCCCGCCGGGCCTCCGCTGGGCCTGGGCGGGCTGCCGTTCGAGGCGGCCGAGCTGGAGCTGGCGGAGGGCAGCCGGCTCGTCCTGTACACGGACGGGCTGGTCGAGGACCGCGACCGGGACATCGACGAGGGCCTGGATCTGCTGCGCACCGCCCTGAAACGGGCCGGGGGCTCGCCCGAGGACACCTGCCGGGCGGTACTCGACCGGCTGCCGGCCCGGCCGAGCGACGACGTCGCACTGATCGTCGCCCGCACCCGGACCCTCGGCGCCGACCGGGTCGCCGGGTGGCAGGTGCCGTCCGAACCGGCGGCCGTCTCCGAGGTGCGGGCTGCGGTGACCCGGCAGTTGGCGGAGTGGGGCCTGGAAGACCTTGAGTTCACCATAGAGTTGATCCTGAGCGAGCTGGTCACCAACGCCATCCGGTACGGCCGTGGGCCCATCGGCGTGCGGCTGCTGCGCGACCGGGCCTTGATCTGCGAGGTGTCCGACAGCAGCACGACCTCACCGCACCTGCGGTACGCGGCGACCACCGACGAGGGCGGACGCGGCCTGTTCCTCGTCGCCCAGCTCGCCGAGCGCTGGGGCACCCGCTACACCCCCACCGGCAAGATCATCTGGGCGGAGCAGGCGCTGCCCTGAGAGCGCCCCGCGAATATGTGTTTGATCGGGCGTCACCCCATCGGTGATGATCTCCGGCATGTTCTCGCGCAGGAATCGCCGCCCGAAGTCCCCTGAACTCCGCAAGGCCTGGGAGTGCCTGGACTCCGGGGACATACCCGGTGCCCTGCGGCTGCTGAGGTCCGGCGCAGCGGACCTGCCGCCGGGTGAGGTGGCCCTGGTGGTCGGGCGGGCGGCGAAGGCGGCGGGCTTCGACGACCTGGAACAGGCGTCCGCCGCCCTCGCGGCACATCCGGACCACGCGCAGGCCCTGTTCGACTTCGGGTACGCGTGCGTGGCACGCGATCTGTCCTTCCTGGCGATCCCCGCCCTGCGTGAGGTACTGCGCACCAATCCGGGCCGGCTGGGGGTCGTACGGGAGCTGGTGTCGGCGTACGAGCGCGAGGGCCGCCACCGCGAGGCCGCCGGGGAACTGGCCCGGCACGAGGCGGACTTCGCCGACTGGCCCGACCGCTACCTCCTGGTGTTCAACGCGGTCATGTCCGGCGACCTCGCCCTGGCCCGGCGTCAGCACGCGCTCCTGCCGGATCCGGAGGACTCGATGTGGCAGCCGGCCCGGGAGCGGCAGAACCGCATGCTGGAGCGCGCCGCCGCGGTGGAACAGGCCGGCCCGCTGGACCCGGCCGACCTGCGCGGCTGGCAGTACGTGATCGGCGGGACCGTGCTCGGCACGCTCTCCCCGTACGGCTTCGACGCGGGCATGGCGGGCCGCTACGCCTGGCTGCAGGACACCCCCGACCAGTGCCTGCGGGGCCTGCTGCGGCTGCGGACGCTGCTGGCGGCCGCCGGGGTGCGGCCGCGGTCGGTGTCCCTGCTGCCGGACCGGGGTTCGCGGATCCTGGGTCTGGCCGCCGCCACGGTGCTGGACCTGCCGGCGGAGCCCTTCGCGGCCGGGCGCGAGGACACCGTGGTCGTGGCGTACGACCTGAACGAGCTGGCCCGGGAGGACGGCGGCCCCGAGATCACCGGCCAGCTCTTCGAGCGTGCCCCGGGACAGGTGCTCCACGAGCACGCGAGCTGCTGGACCGACGCCCCCGCCATCACGGCCGACAGCGTGACCCTGCTGCACCAGTCGGTGGTGGCGCCGTGGGGTGAACACCTGCGTCAAGGGACCGACGGCGGACTGGAGCAGGGCCCGGCCGACGACCGGCCCGACGCGGAGATCGCCGCCGACATCACAGGAGCGGACCCGGCCGCCGACGAGGGCGACGGCTCGGGTCCGGCGGACCACGACGAGGCGTTCGCCGCCTTCGTCACGGCCGTGCGCGGCACCTGGCTGCGCGGGGACCGGGCCCGCCTTCCCTCTGCCGGACCGGTGGCCGGTACCCGCTTCGCCTGAGGCGCCGGGACTGCGTCGGTCAGCTGCCGTTCAGCCGCGAGCGCAACAGCTGCTTGCCCAGCTCGGCGCCCTTGCGGCTGTCGGCCTGCGCCTTGCGGAACAGGTCGACGACCTCCTGGTCCTTGTCGCGTTCCGCGTCCTGGATGTACTGCTCCAGGCGGAGGGCGTTGCTCAGGCACGCCTCGACGTACCAGATGAGGTTGTAGTCCTTGTCCCGGGTGCCGGTGACGTCACCGGTCTCGGTGCTGCTGGTCATAAGGGTCTCCTCCCTTTCCTGACCCTGCGTCGCTGTCCTTTTCGGGAGCTCACCGGGTACCCAGACGGCCGGCGGTGACACCGGCCCGGTCAGGGACAACTCGTCGATCACCGCGCCGAAGCGGGCCGCGTGGCCGTCGGTGTCCGCCGGCCGCACTGGGCGCCCCAGGCGTCGTCCGCCTCGGCGGTGCCGGGGATGCCGGGGCTGTTCCGGTCGAAGGACTGGGCGCCGGTCCCGGTCGGGCCCGCGCGGGCGCCGCGCCAGCCACACCGCGCCGGCGACGGTGCCGATGTCCTCGCCGGGCGCGCCGACGGCCAGGTCCGCGTAGCCGTCTGCGTCCACGTCGGCGACCGGGAGGCCGGCGCCCCAGGCGTCGCCCTGCTCGGCGGTGCCGGGCAGGCCCGGGGAGTTCTGTGACCACCACTGCGCGGACGTGCCGGGCCCCTGGGTGCCGGCCGGCCCGTCCTCGCCGCCGTAGTAGACGCCGACCAGACCGCCGGGCGCGCCCGCGTCCCCGGTGGACTCGTCGGCGGCGCCGAGCCGGCCGAGGTCGTCGCAGCCGTCGCCGTCGAAGTCGCTGTTGTGGTCTGCGGCGGTGGTGCCGCCGGGGACGCCCGCGAAGGCGGACGGTGCGGCGAGGATGCCGGCGCCGGCCAGCAGCAGGAAGGATGCGGCCGTGACGGCGGCGGAGGTCGTGGTGCGCCGGGTCGTGCGTGCGATGCGGGTCATGTCCCGTTCGTGGGTGGTTGATGGTCCGTCGGTTCTCTTCTGGTTGCCGGCGTCCGGTTCGACAGGCGAGGTCCGGGGCAGTTGTGGCGCCGCGCGCGGCTGTGACACGCCGGTGACAGCCGTTGCGGGAGCACGACGCTCCGCACGGTCAGCCGAGGGCGCGGTCCAGGTTGAACGCGGCGCTGATCAGGGACAGGTGGGTGAACGCCTGCGGGAAGTTGCCCTGTTGCTCGCCGGTGCGGCCGATCTCCTCCGCGTACAGGCCGAGATGGTTGGCGTAGGTGAGCATCTTCTCGAACGCCAGCCGTGCCTCCTCCAGCCGTCCGGCGCGCACCAGCGCCTCGACGTACCAGAACGAGCAGATGGAGAAGGTGCCCTCGTCGCCGCGCACTCCGTCGGGGCTGGCCTGCGGGTCGTAGCGGTAGACGAGGGAGTCGGAGACCAGCTCCTCGGTCAGGGCGTCCAGGGTGGACAGCCACTTGGGGTCGGTGGGGGCGATGAACTTGGCCAGCGGCATCATCAGCACGGAGGCGTCCAGGACGTCGCCGTCCTCGTGCTGGACGAAGGCGCGGCGCCGCGGCGACCAGCCGCGAGCCATGATCCGCCGGTAGATGGTGTCGCGGCTCTGCCGCCAGCGGCGGATGTCGGCGGGCAGGCCGCGCCGGTTGGCGAGGCGCATGGCCCGCTCGATGGCCACCCAGCACATCAGGCGGGAGTAGAGGAAGTTCTTGCGGCCGCCGCGGGTCTCCCACACGCCCTCGTCGGGCTGGTCCCAGTGGTCGCAGACCCAGTCGACCAGCTGGCACACGTCGTCCCACTGGTCGCTGGAGATGGGCTGGGCCCACTTGTCGTAGAGGTAGATGGAGTCGATGAGGGCGCCGTAGATGTCGAGCTGGAGCTGGTCGGCGGCGGCGTTGCCGACCCGGACCGGGGCGGAGCCCTGGTGGCCCGACAGGTGCGGTAGTTCGCGCTCGGGCAGGTCGGTGCGGCCGTCGATGCCGTACATGATCTGCAGCGGGCCGGACGCGGTGCCGTCACCGGGGCTGATGTGGGTGGTCAGGAACCGCATGAACGCCTCGGCCTCGCCGGCGAAGCCCAGCCGCAGCAGGGCGTACACGGCGAAGGCGGCGTCGCGGACCCACACGTAGCGGTAGTCCCAGTTGCGTTCGCCGCCGAGCTGTTCGGGGAGGCTGGTGGTGGGCGCGGCCACGATGGCGCCGGTCGGCGCGTAGGTGAGCAGCTTCAGGGTGAGGGCGGAGCGGTGCACCATCTCGCGCCAGCGGCCGCGGTAGCGGGACTGCGACAGCCAGCGCCGCCAGTAGGCGACCGTGGCGGCGAACTGGTGCTCGGCCTCGGTGCGGGCGCAGCCGCGCGGTCGCACGCGGTCCCCGACCTGGTCGAGGGCGAACACCGCGGACTCGCCCTCCTCGAGCTTGAAGTCGGCGAGCGCGTCCACGCCGTCGCTCTGCAGCGCCACGGTCGCGGTCAGCGCGAGGGACATGTCCCGGGACTCGAAGAGGGCGGTGTCGCCGAGCATGCCCAGGCTGTGCGGGGCGGCGCCGTAGTCGAAGCGCGGTGCGACGCGGGCCCGGAAGGGGACGGTGCCGCGGACGCACAGGACGCGGCGGATCAGGCGGTGCCGGCCGGCCTCGGCGGGCTCGGTGGTCTCCCCGGTCACGGGCATGAAGTCCTGGATCTCGCCGACGCCGTCCTCGGTGAAGAACCGGGTGATCAGTACGTTGGTGTCGGGGAAGTAGAACTGCTTGGTCCGGGCCGGTACGGCCGCCGCGAGCTCGAAGGCGCCGCCGCGCTCGGCGTCCAGGATCGCCGCGAACACGCTGGGCGCGTCGAAGGCCGGGCAGCAGTACCAGTCGATCGTGCCGTCGCTGCCGACCAGGGCCACGGTGCGCAGGTCGCCGATCAGCCCGTGCTCGGCGATCGGCAGGGGGCGGGGGCGCCCGGGTGTGTCCTGCTGAGGCTGTGTCCCGGCCATGGGCGGCCTCCCCGGTGCGGGCGTGCGGACTCCTCCAGCTTAAGCGCGGGTTTCCCTTCGCCGTGTCCAGGTACCTCGTACTTCGTCATCGGGGCCACCCGCCCTTCCGGATGCACGGCGCGGCCGGGCGGTGAATGGTGAGAGTGGGCCCCGGTCTCGCAGCACGGGCCATCCGGACCCCAGGAGGAGGCATCATGTCGACGTCAGAACCCGAAACGTCCCGGTCGTCCGACGACCTGCGCACCCCGGACTCGCTGCTCCACACCGGCTCCGGAGGCCAGGTCTCGCCGGAGGACCTGGTGCTGGCGACGGGCCGGGACCTCACCCCGTCGAACCTCGAGTGGGCCCAGCGCAAGCTGGCGGCGGAGGGTCCGGCGGCGATGGAGAAGCTGCTGCCCTAGGGTCCGCGGACCCGGTGGGACCACCGGTTCCCGGCGCTCGCCCGGGGCCGGTGGTCGTCGCGCGCCGCTGGCATCCCGGGCGGCGGTGGTTTCCCGTTCGCCCTTCCGCAGCGGGCCCGGGGGCTGTCAGACTCCGGTGGTGCCCGACTTCGACTTCGACATGCTCGTCATCGGATCCGGACCCGGCGGTCAGAAGGCCGCCATCGCCGCGGCCAAGCTCGGTCGCCGCGTCGCGGTCGTCGACCGCCCCGACATGGTCGGCGGGGTCTCCCTCCACACCGGCACCATCCCCTCCAAGACGCTGCGCGAGGCGGTGCTGTACCTCACCGGCCTCACCCAGCGCGATCTGTACGGGCAGAGCTACCGCCTGAAGGAGGACATCACCGTCGCGGACCTGATCGCGCGCACCCAGCACGTGGTCGGCCGGGAGATCGACGTCATCCGCAGCCAGCTCTCCCGCAACCACGTGGCTCTGCACGCCGGCACGGCCCGCTTCGTCGACCCGCGCACCGTCGCCCTGCGCGAGGTGAGCGGCCACGAGCGGCTGATCACCGCGGAGTACGTCGTCATCGCCACCGGCACCCGCCCCGCCCGCCCGGACAGCGTCGAGTTCGACGGACGGACGATCATGGACTCGGACAACGTGCTCACGCTGGAGCGGGTGCCGAACTCCATGGTCATCGTCGGCGCGGGGGTGATCGGCATGGAGTACGCCTCCATGTTCGCCGCCCTGGGCAGCAGGGTGACGGTGGTCGAGAAGCGCCCGGGGATGCTGGACCTGTGCGACGTGGAGGTCGTCGAGTCGCTCAAGTACCACCTGCGGGACCTCGCCGTCACCTTCCGGTTCGGGGAGACCGTCGCCGCCGTGGAACGCCATCCGCGCGGGACGCTGACCGTCCTGGAGAGCGGCAAGAAGATCCCCGCCGACGCGGTGATGTACTCCGCCGGCCGCCAGGGCGTCACCGACGGGCTCGACCTGGACAGGGCCGGGCTGTCGGCGGACCCACGCGGCCGGATCACGGTGGACGAGCACTACCGCACCGAGGTGCCGCACATCTACGCCGTCGGCGACGTCATCGGCTTCCCCGCGCTCGCCGCGACCTCGATGGAACAGGGCCGGGCCGCCGCGTACCACGCCTTCGGCGAGCCCGTGGGCCGGATGCACAACCTCCAGCCGATCGGCATCTACACCATCCCGGAGATCAGTTTCGTCGGCCGGACGGAGGATCAACTCACCGCGGACAGCGTGCCGTTCGAGGTGGGCATCGCCCGCTACCGCGAACTGGCCCGCGGCCAGATCATCGGCGACTCGCACGGCATGCTCAAGCTGCTGGTCTCCCCGGAGGACCGCACGCTGCTCGGCGTGCACTGCTTCGGCACGGGAGCCACCGAGCTGATCCACATCGGCCAGTCGGTGATGGGCTGTGGCGGCACGGTCGACTATCTCGTGGACGCCGTGTTCAACTACCCGACGCTCGCGGAGTCGTACAAGGTGGCAGCCCTGGACGCCACGAACAGGCTGCGCCAGATCGACCACTTGGGAGACTGAGCCGGGCGGTGCCGGTGCCGTCCGCGCCCCGCCTCCCGGGCGCGGCGGGCGAGGTCACCCGCTGAGGCGTCGGGGGCCGGTGCGGCCGGGTGGCCCGGCCCGCTCGGCCGTTCCGGCGACTCACCCGTGGCCCGATCAGGCGTCCGGCCCGGAGTCCTCCTCCGGCAGGACCGTCTCGTCCTCGATGACGTGCACCGCCGCCTCCTCCGCCCCGGCCGCGCCCCCGTCGATGCCCACGTCCTGGGCGACGGCCTCCTTCGTCGTGTCGGGGTGCGCGCCCTCGTCCGGGGCCACGAGGCGGCCGGCGCGCTCGGTGCCCGCCTCGGGGTCGACGGGTTCCCCCTCGCCGCCGGGGAGGTCGCCCACGGCGTCCCCGGCGGGCGGGATCACGTCGGGCAGTTCCTGGGAGAGCCGCTGGTCGAGGGTCTCGCCCTCGTGCTGCTCGGCCGCGGTGGTGCCGTACCGGGTGACGCCCAGCGGCTTCTCCGGGGGCGAGTAGCCCTCGTCGAGGGTGTCGTCGTAGGTCCGCTCGTCCACCGCGTCCTGCAGGTCCAGGGGCGCGGCGTCCTCCTGTTCCTCGTTGCTCCCGGTGGGCTGGTACGCGTCGTCCGCCATCGGGGTCTGCTCCGGCTGCTGCGCGGTCATGGCCGCCTCCCTCTCGTCGCTCGACGCCTCTTCGGTAACGGTTCCTGGTCCGCGTTTCCCGCTGCCCTGTCCCTAATCCCACCGGTGTCAAACGCCCTGACCAGCGCCGGAGTTGCCGCGCGGGGCGGCCGGAGGAGATCACCGGCGCAGGGCGCCGGAACGACGGCCCGGGTTTTCCGGCCGCTGCTCTCCGCCCCGCTCGGCCGACCGGGCCGGGGCCGCCGACGGACACCGCGGCAACGGCAGGCCGCCGCGGTGCCGGCCGCCGCCTGCCTCGGCGCGGGTCAGGCCCTGCGCTACGGCGTGCTGTAGCCGGTCGCCCGGGTCCGCTCACCGGAGTACGACCGGCAGACGTACGCCTCGGGGTGGTCGTGCCCCTCCGGCCACACCGGCACGGCCGCCCCCACGGCCGGTCTTGTCGTCCTCGCGGTGTGCGTGCGCGCCCCACGCGGCCGGACACCGCTCTGCCTGGCCGTCGGCTGCTGGGGCGCGCTGGTCGGACTGACCCGGGTCTTCCTCGGGTGCACTGGTTCACCGACGTGGTCGGCGGCCGGCTGTTCGCCGCCGGCTGGCTGGGCGTCTGCGTGTGCGCGGGCGCCTGGCGGCTGCCTGCGGGGCTGGTCACGGACGGCGCACCGCCGCGGAGAGCCGCGCAACCGGCGCAGGGGTGAGGGGGCTTGGGGCCAGGAGCGGCGCCCGTGTCACGGACTGGCGGCCGGTCCGTCCGGGCGGCTGCGGCGCTCGGTGACCATCTCCTGGCTGAGGTCCGCCGTCTCCGCCTCCGGCAGTCGTTCGAAGCCGTCGTCGGTGATGACCGAGACGACGGGGAAGATACGGCGGGTGATGTCCGGGCCGCCGGTGGCGGAGTCGTCGTCCGCCGCGTCGTAGAGCGCCTGGAGCGCGGCCAGGGCGGCCTCGCGCCGTGACAGGCCCGGCCGGAACAGCTTCTTCAGCGCGCCCCGGGCGTACGGCGAACCGGAGCCCTCGGCGTGGAAGTCGGACTTCTCGTACATCCCCCCGGCGACGTCGTAGCCGAAGATACGCCCCCGTTCGCCCTCCGGCGCCCCCGCGTCGTACCCGGCGAGCAGCGGGACGACCGCGAGGCCCTGCATGGCCTGGCCGAGGTTCTGCCGGAGCATGGCGGCCAGCCGGGCCGCCTTGGCGTCGAGGGTCATGGGGATGCCCTCGATCTTCTCGAAGTGGGTCAGCTCGACCTGGTACAGCTTCACCATGTCCAGCGCGAGGCCGACGGTGCCGGCGAAGGCCACCGCCGTGTGGTCGTCGGCGGGGTGCACCTTCTCCAGGTCGCGCCCGGCGATGAGGTTGCCCATCGTGGCCCGGCGGTCGCCGGCGATCAGCACGCCGTCGCGGTAGGCCAGGGCGAGCACCGTGGTGCCGTGCGGGACACGGTCGGGGGCGGCCCGGACCCCACCGGGTAACGGGCGGCTCGTGGGCAGGAGCCGGGGCCGGTGTGCGGCCAGGAACTCGGTGAAGGACGAGCTTCCGGGTGTGAAGAACTCCTCGCCGAGCCGGCCGCCGCCGGTCTCGTCGCGTGCCATGCCACTCCCCCTCGTACGCCGTACGCCGGTTGACAACCGAGTCCTACCTGAAGCGGACGCGCCGGAAAACGCCGACCCGCTCAGAGTGCCTGCCGCTCACAGGGCCTTGCGCCGGGTCAGCGCTCCGAGCACCAGCAGCCCCGGCACCAGCGGCAGCCACACGGTCAGCAGCCGATAGCCCAGCACGACGGAGGCGGCCGCGGCGGCCGGGGCCCCGGACGCGGTCAGGGCGAGGCCGAGGGCCGCGTCGAGGGAGCCGAGGCCGCCCGGAGTGGGCAGCAGGGCGGCGGCGCTGCTGGCGGCCAGGTACAGCAGCGCCACGCGGACGGGGGCCAGCGGAAACCCGACGGCCCGGGTGACGGCGATCAGCACCAGGGCGTGCAGCGCGGCGAAGGCCAGCGAGCCGCCCCACAGGGCCGCCGCGCGGGGCGGGTTGGCGTGCACGGCGCGTATGTCGGCCAGCACGGTCGCCAGGGCGGCCCGGCAGCGGTGCCGCGGCGGGCCTGCGAGCAGCACGGTCGCCACCAGCACGACGGCCACGAGGACAGTGGCCAGGGCGGCCGCGGGGACGCGCGGCACGCGCAGCAGCCCCGGGCAGGCGGGGGCGAGCGCGGCGATCAGCGCGCCGCGCACCAGGGCTCCCGCGGTGGCCTTGACAGCGAGCGCGCTCGCCGAGCGGCCCGGCGGCAACCCGCAGCGCATCAGGAACCGCAGGTTCACGGCGCCGGCCCCGAGCCCGGCGGGCAGGACGTGGTTGGCGGCGGACGCGGCGAACTGCGCGGCCACCAGGCGTCCGCCGGGCAGCCGCCGGACGACCGCGCCCTGCTGGGCGAGCGCCGAGGCCGCCCAGGTGCCGGCCGCCGCCGTCGCGGCCACCAGCAGCCAGCCCTGGTCGGCGACGGCCAGCCGCAGGGCGCCCGTCTCGAGCGTCGGCCAGTGCCGCCGGGCCAGGTGGGCCGCGCAGACCAGGAGGGCGAGGCAGACTGCGGTATGCCCGTACACCCGCCGACGGCCGACTCCGGTGGCGAGATCCGCCGGGGACGTCATGAGCGGCCCACCGGCACGGAGTAGTACAGGCGCAGTCCGCCGAAGGGCACGGACGGCCAGTGCCGGGCGTACGCGGGTGGCCGGGAGCCGGTCGTGACGAGGGTGGCGACCGGTGTGCTGCGCGCGGTCCCGGCGATGATCTCCGCGGTGCTGTTGGCGTTGTGCCCGGCGGTCGCGGCGGAGGAGCAGCCGGCGTAGAAGGCGATGGGGATGGCCTCGTGTCCGGTCAGCAGGCAGGCCGGGCGGACGCCGAGGCGGCGCAGTTCGGCGGCGGTACGGGACCAGGCGCGGTGGGAGGCGGTGGTGCGGTCGACGGTGTGCTCCAGGACCACGAGCTGGACGGCGAGGTGCGCGGCGAGTCCGAGCGTCACCAGCGTCACGGCCACCGGCCGCCAGGCGCGGCGGGGGGCGGTCGTGAAGTGGACGAGCGCGTCGGCCACCGGGAGCACCAGCAGGGCGTAGGCGGGCAGCAGGAACCTCGGCGCCGCGTATCCGATCATGAACAGGTACGGGAAGGCCGCCGTCGCCCCGCAGGCCAGCGGCACCAGGGTGGCCCCCGTGCGCCGTGCCCGGACGGCGACGGCGAGGCCGGCCGCCGCGAGCAGCGGCAGGACGAACCACCAGACCGTGAGCACCGGGCTGGGCAGCGCGCCCGTGCAGGGCCGGCACAGGGCCCGTCCGCCCAGGCTGCGCAGCTGGTCGACGACGGCGAGGTGCCAGCCCAGGCCGCCCTGGATCGCGGAGCCGTCGGCAAGGCGCTGGGCGAGGCCGCCGTAGCTGACGTACGCCTCGATCACCCACTCCGCGGCCCCGGCCCCCAGCCCGGCCAGGAGCGCGCCGACGAGGCGCACCCGGCGGCGGACCAGGGCGAGGACCAGCAGGGGCAGGGTCGCCCAGACCGCGTCGGTGGGCCGCATCCAGGCCATCAGCGCCCCGCTCGCCGCCAGGCCCCACACGGCGGCCCGGTCCCAGCGGTCCCGGCGGGCGCGCAGGAAGCAGGCGACAGCGGCGAGCGCGCCGACGGCCACCCAGTAGTTGGGCATGGCCTGGGGGCCGTAGAAGAGCGTCACCCACAGCGAGGCGAACAGGGCACCCGCCAGGGCGAGGACGCGGACCCGGAACAGGCCCCGCCAGGCGCGCAGCGCGAGGAACAGCGCCAGGCCGGACAGCACGGCCAGGTAGATCCGCAGCAGCGGGGTGGACGACGACCACGCCGCGACGGGTGCGACGAGCAGCGAGACACCACGCGCCCGGGGTGCGCTGAAGAAGGCCGCCGGGGCGTGGGCGCTGACCTGGCTGACGTACACGGTCTCGTCCCAGCCGAGGCCCATGCCGGGCCGGACGAGGAGGAGCTGGGCCAGGGTGAAGGCGGCGGCCACGGCCGCGAGGGGGCCGTCGGCGCGGGCGCGCCGTGCGCCGCGGCGCGCGGCGGTCCGCGGACCCCCGCGCCGGGTCCCGGCGAGTGTGGCGTGCGCGTTGCCGGACATCATCCACCCTTCACCCCTACAGACCGTAGGGCCACCCCTCGCCCTACAGTCAGTAGGGTCGCGGGCAGGAGTCGAGAAAAGTCGAGGACAAACACGGTCAAACTAACCCTCAACGGACAGGTGTGCAGCGCGGATAAGCCATCCGCCTGACGGCCCTACGCGCTGTAAGGTTGGGGCATGTCTGGCACAGGGTCCCGCGGCAGGGTGGAGCGGCGCAGCGCCGGGGAGTTGGAGAGCGAGGTGCTGGCCGCGCTGTGGGCCACCGAGCGACCGTTGACGCCGGCCGAGATCCAGTCCGAGATCGGCGGCGGGCTCGCCTACAACACCGTGCATACCATCCTCAAACGGCTGTACGACAAGAGGCTCGTGCTGCGGGACGCGGACGGGCGGCGCGGCGCCTACCGGCCGGCGAAGAACGCGGCCGAGCTGACCGCCGAGGCGATGCACGAGGCCCTCGACCGCGGTCCGGATCCGATCGCCGCGCTGCAGCAGTTCGTGTCCGGTCTGAGCCCCGAGGAGGAGCGGGCCCTGCGCGACCTGCTCGCCGGCGACGGCGCATGAAGGTCGACGTCTACACCCCGCTGCTGTTGTCGCTCCCGCTGCCGCTGGTCAGTCCGGTGATCGGCGGGCGGCCGGCCCCGGCGCTCGCCGCGCGCGTGCTGACCTCCGCCGCCGTGCTGACCGCGGCGGTCACCACCTGGTCCCTGGTGCTGCTGGTGACCGCGCTGCTGGGCGACCCTCTCCCGGTGGTCGCTCAGGCCCGGGAGGACGGGCACCGGGTGACCGATCCGGTGCCCGGCGTCGTCGGGGTCGCCGCGTGCGTGGCCCTCGCCGTCGTCGCCCGTCGCGTGCACCGGGCGGCGCGCGCCGGGCGCGGCACACGGCGGGCGCGGCACACGGCGGGCGCTGCGGCGGCTGTGCGAGGGACATCCCGCGGACACCGAGCTGATCGTCGCCGCCTCCGGCGTGCCGCGGGCGTTCGCGATTCCGGGCCGGCCCGGGCCGGATCCTGGTCACCTCGGCCATTGCTGGGCGCTCTCGGACCGGCGGAGCGCCGGGTCCTGCTCGCCCACGAGCGGGCCCATCCGGCGCACCGGCACGGGTCCCTGGTGACGGCGTCCACGCTTGCCGCCGCGGCCAACCCGCTGCTCGTTCCGGTCCGTTCGACCGTGACGTTCCTCGTGGAGCGCTGGGCGGACGAGCAGGCGGCGACCGCGGTCGGGGACCGTGACACCGCGGCGCGCGCCCTGGCCCGCGCCGCGCTCACGGCGGGCAGCGCCCGTACCGGGTGCGCGCTGACCTTCACGGACCGTGCCGTCACCCGCCGGACCGCCGCCCTGCAGACGGGCCCGCCCCCGTACCTGTGGACCGCCGCCGCGGCCGTCCTCGCCCTGGGCGCCCTCCCGGCCCTGGGCGCCGCCGACGCGACGGGCGACCTGGCCGGGCTGCCGGCGGGCGTACTGAGCTGAGCCCGATGATCCCGGTCGGCAGCCCCGTCAGCGGCTGTGCGGACTGCGGTGCGGCGGCTGTTCGGGCGTCGGCCGCTGCGGGGGCGGCGGTACGGCGCGGACGGCCGGTTCGTCGGCGTGCAGGGTGAGCGGTTCGCCGTGGTGACGGATCGTCAGCGGCGGCCCGTCCAGGAGCGCGTACGTGGCCTTGTCGGCGTGCACCTCCACCCGCAACCGGCGGCCGAGGAACCGTACGGTGAAGGCCAGTCGGCGGATCTTCTCCGGCAGGCGCGGCGCGAACCACAGCCCGTCGTCGTGCCGGCGCATCCCGCCGAAGCCGGCCACCAGCGCCATCCAGGTGCCGGCCAGCGACGCGATGTGCAGTCCGTCGCGGGTGTTGTGCTCCAGGTCCGCCAGGTCCATCAGCGCGGCCTCGGCCGCGTAGTCGTAGGCGAGCCCCAGATGGCCCGTCTGCGCGGCGATGACGGCCTGGCAGCAGGCCGACAGGGAGGAGTCCCGTACGGTCAGCGGCTCGTAGTAGGCGAAGTTGCGGGCCGTCTGCTCGTCGTCGAAGTAGCCGTCGCAGGTGTACATCGCCAGTACCAGGTCGGCCTGCTTGACGACCTGTTTGCGGTAGAGGTCGAAGTAGGGGAAGTTCAGCAGCAGCGGGTACTGGTCGGGACGGGTGTTCGCGAAGTCCCAGCGCTGGTAGCGGGTGAACCCCGCGTGCTGTTCGTGTACGCCGAGTTCGTGGTTGTAGGGGATGTGCATGGCCTCGGCGGCGTCCCGCCAGGCGGCGCTCTCCTCGTCGTCGACGCCGAGCCGTTCCGCCTGCCCGGGATGGCGTTCGACGGCGTCGGCGGCGGCCAGCAGGTTCTCGCGGGCCATGAGGTTGGTGTAGGTGTTGTCGTCGGCGACCGCACTGTACTCGTCGGGGCCGGTGACGCCGTCGATGTGGAAGGCGCCGTGGTGATCGTGGTGGCCGAGCGAGCGCCACAGGCGGGCGGTCTCCACCAGCAGTTCGACGCCGGTGTCCCGTTCGAAGGCGGTGTCTCCCGTGGCGGCGACGTAACGCACCACGGCGTCGGCTATGTCGGCGTTCACATGGAAGGCCGCGGTACCGGCGGGCCAGTACGCCGAGCCCTCCGACCCCTCGATGGTCCGCCAGGGGAACGCGGCGCCCTCCAGGCCGAGCTGGGCCGCGCGCTCGCGGGCCGGGTCCAGGGTGTTGTGCCGCCAGCGCAGTGCCTCGGCGACGGCCTCGGGCGCGGTGTAGGTGAGGACCGGCAGCACGAACATCTCGGTGTCCCAGAAGGCGTGCCCGTCGTAACCGGAGCCGGTCAGCCCCTTCGCCGGGATCGCCCGCTGCTCGGCGCGGGCGCCGGCCTGCAGGACGTGGAAGAGGGCGAACCGGACGGCCTGCTGGATCTCCTCGTCACCGTCCACCTCGACGTCCGCGCGGGCCCAGAAGTCGTCGAGGTAGGCACGCTGTTCGTCGATCAGGCCCTGCCAGCCGTCGTGTGCGGCGGCGGCGAGGGCCGCGTCGACCTGGTCGCTCATCGCGGGCAGCGAGCGGGCGCCGGACCAGCCGTGGGCGACCAGCTTCTCCACCCGCAGCCGCTGCCCCGGCTCCAGCACGGAGGTCACGGTCAGCCGGGCCACGTCGGGGTTGCTCTCGCTGCTCGTCGTGGTCCGCTCCGGGCCGGTGATCACGTGGTCGGCGGCCGCGGCGACGCGCAGGCCGCTGCGGCGCGTGCGGTGCACCAGGCGCAGCCGGCTCCCCGAGGCGAAGTCCTCCTCCGGCTCCAGCGGCGACTGGAGGGCCATCGCCGCGCGCGGGTCGCCGTTCGACCCCGGCAGCTGCTCGTTGGCGACCAGCTCGGACTGGATCACCACGCGGGCCCGGCTGCCGACGGGCTCCACCTCGTACGCGACGGCGGCCACCGCCCGCTGGGTGAGGGAGACCAGCCGCGTCGAACGCACCCGTACCGTCGACCCCGTGGGGGACGTCCACTCACAGGTCCGCTCCAGGACCCCGCGCCGCAGGTCCAGGACCCGCTCGTGGCTCACCAGCCGGCCGTAGCGCAGGTCGAACGGCTCGTCGTCGACCAGCAGCCGCAGGACCTTGCCGTTGGTGACGTTGATGACGGTCTGGCCCGACTCCGGATAGCCGTAGCCCGCCTCGGCGTACGGCAGCGGGTGCAGCTCGTGGACGCCGTTGAGGTAGCTGCCGGGCAGGCCGTGCGGTTCGCCCTCGTCGAGGTTGCCGCGCCAGCCGACATGGCCGTTGGACAGCGCGAAGACGGACTCGCTCTGGGCCAGGACGTCGAGGTTGAGGTCCGTCTCGCGGACGCACCACGGATCGACGGCGTACGACCGGTGGGTGATCACTCCTTGCCTCCCAGTTCGGAGAGGTCCTTCACAACGACGTCGGCGCCGTGCGCGTACAGCGCGTCGGTCTGTCCCACCCGGTCCACGCCGACGACGTACCCGAACCCGCCCGAGCGGCCCGCGTCCATGCCGGCCAGCGCGTCCTCGAAGACGGCGGCCTGTTGGTACTCGACCCCGAGGTCTCGGGCGGCGGCCTGGAAGGTGTCCGGGCTGGGCTTGCCCGGCAGTTTGCGCTCGGCGGCGACCACTCCGTCGACGCGGACGTCGAAGAGGTGCTCGGCGCCGATGGAGCGCAGCACGTCCCGGGTGTTGGCGCTGGAGGAGACGATCGCCGTCCTCAGTCCCCCGGCCCGGACCGCGTCGATGTAGCGCAGCGTGCCCTCGTAGGCCTCCACGCCCTCGGTACGGATCTTCTCCAGGACCAGCCGGTTCTTGCGGTTGCCGAGGCCCTGCACGGTCCGGGCCTCCGGTGGATCGTCCGGATCGCCCTCGGGCAACTCGATGCCCCGGGAGGCGAGGAAGGTGCGCACCCCGTCCGCGCGCGGGCGCCCGTCCACGTACTCGTCGTAGTCGGCGACCGCGTCGAACGGCCGGGCGCGCTCGCCCTCGTATCCGCGCAGGAAGTCGTCGAACGTCTCCTTCCAGGCGGCCGCGTGCACGACGGCCGTCTTCGTGACGACCCCGTCGAGGTCGAAGAGACAGGCCAGGATGGTGTCGGGCAGACCGAGCTCACTCATACCCAGCACCCTTCCCCGCAGGGCGGGTTTAAGTGGGTGGCGCACGCCACATCATGCGGAAACCGCGGATGGCAGACTCTCCCGCGTGCCCCTGGCTTTCGACGCCCTCCTCACCCGCGCCCGCGCCCTCGCCCAGGGCCGCCGGCGCTCCCTCCTCGGCATCACCGGCAGCCCCGGCTCGGGCAAGTCGACCCTCGCCGAGCACCTGGTCCGCGCGCTCAACGGCACCGGGACATCCTGGGCGGCGCACGTCCCGATGGACGGCTTCCACCTCGCCGACGCCGAACTGGACCGCCTGGGCCGCCGCGACCGCAAGGGCGCGCCCGACACCTTCGACGCCGCCGGGTACGCGGCCCTGCTCGGGCGGCTGCGCGAGGAGCGGGAGGAGGTGGTGTACGCGCCGGGCTTCGAGCGGGTGCTGGAGCAGCCGGTCGCCGGCGCGATCCCGGTGCCGCCGACCGCCCGGCTGGTGGTGACGGAGGGCAACTACCTGCTGCTGGAAAGCGGTGCGTGGGCACGGGTACGGCCCTGCCTGGACGAGGTGTGGTTCGTCGAGACCGACGAGGACGAGCGGATCCGCAGACTGGTCGCACGGCACGAGGAGTTCGGCAAGGAGCACGAGGCCGCCGTCGCCTGGGTGCTGGGCACCGACCAGCGCAACGCCGATCTCGTCGCGGCGACCCGTGACCGGGCGGACCTGGTGGTACCGGCGAGCGCGCTGCCGTCACCGTGCGGGACGCCGGAAAACTGATCGTTCCCTGCTTGAGCGCTGGTCAGCCTGCCCACGCGGGGATGGACATCACGGTATCCGCACTCGACTGGGAGCGGCTCGGACAGCCCCTGCCGACGGGCGGCAGGAGGTGCTGGCGAGGCCGCCTGCCCGGACCGCTACTGGGACGCAGAGCCGGAATACGGCTGGGTGGAGCCGGCGTCGCCGGAGGTGCCGTGGTGCGCGCGCTACGAGTTCCACAGCCCGACCGGCTCGTACAAGCGGCACTTCTGGGCGGGTGAATCCTGGGAGGACGTGCGGGAGTTCGCCGATCCGGAGCTGCGGGAGGCGCTGGGCGCCTTCCTCGTTCTCGGCGGCTTCGCCCGGATGCGGAAGACCGGCTCGGCCCGGGACACCGGCGCGGTACTCCGCCCCGAGGCGCTGCGCGCCAACATGCGCTACGCACCCGGATCACGGGCGCGCGCACGGACGCCGAGGCGAAGGAGGCGTTCGTCTGCGACCGGCAGCACCAGAGTTACGCGATGACGACGCGACCACCATCGGCGACGCCGTGCCGGCGAACGCCCCGGCGGGCTCGGCGCTCGGCACGGGCTCCCGCGACTCCGCACTGGGCAAGGTGGCCGAACTGGTCAACACCGTGCGCGGCCCGTACGCCTCCGGCAACCCCGCCGAGTACTCCTGCCGGTACCCGCGCCCCTGGCGCATGAACGAGGACAGCGAGGTCGTCGACACCGGGAAGACCGACGAACTCGGTTACCCCGTCCACGACTCCCAGGTGGTCGTCGCCCCGCAGCTGCTGCGCCGGCGCGGCGTCTCCCCCACCGACGACGGCGGCTTCCCCGGCGGGCACACCAACGCCTTCCACCTGGCGGGCCTCGCGCCGGCCTACGCGGTGCCGGAGCGCTTCCGGGAGCTGGTGACCCGTGCGTTCGAGCTCAGCCACAGCCGGATCGTGGCGGGCATGCACTCCACCGTCGGCGTCATCGGCGGCCGCGTCATGGCCACCGCGCTGGCCGCCGCGGCCCTCGCCGGCCCGGCCAACGCCGCCCTCGAGCAGGCCGCGCGGGCCGCAAGGCGCCGCTGGCGGTGAAGCGGCGGGTGGTGCTGGGGCGGGGCGGCGTGCTGTCGCTGCGCCTGGACCCCGACCGGCCGCCGGCCGCGGGCGCCACGGTGCCGGTGATCGACGTTCCGCAACTGCGCGGCCAGTTCTACCGTGTCGAGGTGAACTCCGACCGGCTGCGCACCGTACCGGTGTACACGGCAGACGGTCTGCCGGTACGACTCGTGAAGCGGTGACGCGTCCGGTGGCGGGAGCGGTGCGACAGTAGGGCCATGACGCGGCCCCCGATCGTTCCCGCCACCGCCCGGCACGGGGCACCGCAGGGCGGACGATGACGCGCGAACAGCACTCGGTCCTCGCACCCGGGGCCCCCGGCGCCGGCGGTCCGGCACCGCGAGCGGCGCTGCCCGCCCGGGCGCGCCCGCACGACGGGCTGCGCCGCCACCGCCGGTGGCTGGTGCCGCTGCTGGTGGCGCTGCTGCTCGCGCAGATGGCCTTCGCGATGGTGACGACGGCCGTGCGGCAGACGCCCACGATCGACGAGCCGGTGTACGTGGCCACCGCCACCGACTACCTGCGCGAGCACCGTGTGCGCTACAACCCCGAGCACCCGCCGCTCGGAAAGCTCGTCATCATGGCCGGGGTCGCGGTCGCCGGCCCGCACTACGACACCTCGTACCACGGCGACCAGGGCGCAGTCGGCCGCCACCTGCTCTACGAGTCCGGCAATGACCCGTGGCGGCTGATGCTGTCGGCCCGGCTGCCGGTGATCGCGCTGACGCTGCTGTTCGGGCTGGTCGTGTTCGCCTTCGCCCGCGAGGTCGTCGGGACGGTGGGCGGCCTGGCGGCGCTCGCGCTGTACGCCTTCTCCCCCGACGTGATCGCGCACGGCTCGCTGGCCACCCTCGACGTGCCGGCCGCCGGGTTCGTGCTGACGTCGGCGTGGCTGGTGTGGCGGGCGCGGCGCCGGCCCCGGCTGTACCTGCCCCTGGCCGGGGCGGCGCTCGGCGCGGCCCTGGCGACCAAGATGAGCGCCCTGCCGGCGGTGCCGGTGCTGATGCTGCTGGCGGTCGTGTCCGGGTACCGGCGGGGCCGGGGCGCCCGCCGTACGGCATGGGTGCGGGGACTCGCGGGGGCGGTGGTGGTGGCGCTGGCCGCGGTCTGCGTCGTCTGGGCGGCCTATCTCGCCGTGGACCCGCACCTGCGCCTCACACCCGCCGGGCCGGTACCGGTCGTGCACGGCCTGCGCGGGCGCCTGACCGGCCTGCTGCCGTTCCCCCGGGCGTACCGGGACGGAATGCTCGTGCAGTTCGGGCTGGAGGACTACCCCTGGCAGGGCTACCTGTTCGGGCGGCTCTACACCGGCTCCCTCTGGTACTACCTCCCGGTCGCCCTGCTGGTGAAGACCCCGCTCGGCATGCTGGCGCTGTGGGCGGCCGGGACGGTCGCGGTGGTGGCGGTGCGGCGGCTGCGGCCCGCGGCGCCCTACGTGCTGCTGCCGCCCGCGGTGCTGCTGGCCGCGGCGATGACCGGCTCGCGTGACTTCGGCACCCGGTACGCCGTGTTCATGCCGATGTTCCTGGCGGTCGGGGCGGGCTGCGTGCTCGCGGTGCGGTGGCGGTGGGCGCCCGTGGTGACGGGGGCGCTTGCGCTGTTCGTCGCGGTCAGTTCGGTGCGGACGTTCCCGTACTACCTGCCGTACGCCAACGAGGCGTTCGGCGGGCCGGCGAAGACCCGTCTGCGGCTGCACGACTCCAACGTGGACTGGGGCCAGGACCTCGGCCGGCTCGCCGACCGGCTTCACGACCGGTACCCGGGCGAGCGGGTCTGGCTCGTCTACAAGGGCAGCGGTGTGCCCTCGTACTACGGCATCCACGGCCGCGATCCGCGCCACGTCCCGCAGAGCGAGGTGCACGGGCTGCTCGTCGTGTCCGACTCGTCGGTTGCCAAGGCGCGCGGGAAACTGGCCGGCCTGATCGACAGCAGCCGTGCGATCGACGACGTCGGTCATTCGATCACCATCTACCGGCGGTGAGCGCGGCGGGCCGCCGTCGGTGGGACAACCCCTGGTCACCACGGTGCGTGAGCTATGTTGAGTCCTCGTGGGAGACAAAGGAGGCGCACCGGTGCCATCGCCGCAGCAGGCACGCGCCCAGGCATCCGCGATCACCTCGGGCAAGGCCGGCCCGGAGGCCGAGGCGTCACCGACCTCCCGGCTGCGCGAGCTCTTCGACGGGCCCCGGCTCTCCCCCGGGCAGCGCCGCATCGCCCAGTACCTCATCGAGAACATCACCGAAGCCGCGTTCCTGTCGATCACCGACCTCGCCGACCGGGTCGGCGTGAGCCAGCCGTCCGTGACACGGTTCGCCGCGGCGGTCGGCTTCAGCGGCTACCCCGCGCTGCGGGAGAAACTCCAGTCGATCGCGCTGAGCACCTTCGCGGGCGGACCCGGCACGGCCGAGGAGAACCGCAGCAACGAGCTCCAGGCGGCCGTCGACGCCGAGATCCAGAACCTGGAGAACCTGCGGCGCGACCTCGCCGACCCCGACCGGGTGATCCGGATCGGCCGCGAGCTGTCCCGCTCCGCCCCGCTGACCGTGCTGGGCCTGCGCATCTCCGTCTCCCTCGCCGAGTACTTCGCCTACGCGGCCCGCCGTATCCACCCCGACGTACGGCTGGTGACCCGGGGCGGCAGCGTGGCCTACGACGCGCTGCTGCAGTCCCGCGAGGCCGGCGGCACCTGGGTGCTGGCCTTCGGCATGCCCCGGCACGCGCAGGAGACGCTCACCGCGATCCGGGTGGCGCGCGGCGCGGGCCTCAAGGTCGCCCTGGTGACCGACCTGGCCCTCGGTCCGCTGGCCGACGAGGCCGACGTCACCTTCACCACCGGCACCGGCTCCCGGCTGGTCTTCGACTCCTACGCCGCCCCCGGCCTGATGGCCGCCGCGCTGCTGCAGGCCATGACCGACGCCGACCCCGAGCGCACGCAGGCGCGGCTCGAGGAGTACGAGCAGGTCGCCGAGCAGCACCAGTTCTTTCTGAAGGACTGACAAACCCATCCGCTCCGCCTCGTACCGGGTCCATTCACCACAGAGCACGCATGAATGTTTTCATACGTCTTGCAAAGCGGACGGCATATATAAATACTGCTCACGGATCGCACCCGGCCAACTCCGGGCACGTTCCGCACGCAAGGACTCACCCCTCGCACGCGCCCCGAGAAAGCCGACGGACCGCCCATGCGCACGCAAGCCAGCACGCCGCGCCGGCGACCGACGACCGGGGCCCTGCACGGACACCTCCAGCCGCCGCCCCCTACCCGCATCGGCGCCGGAGGTGTTCGGTCGGGCGTCGCCTGCGCGAGCGCCCGTGGCGGCCCCGGTCATCCCCTAGGCCGGGGCCGCCCCAACCCCGTCGGACCACCCCTTACGACGCCGCACACCCGGAAGCGATGATCATGCCCCTCACCACGACGCGCACCCTCAGCCCGGACTGGCCCTGTCAGGTCAAGACACCCGGGAGCTACGACTGGGAGCGCTCGGCGGCCAAGTGGCTGCGCGAGCTGGTCCCGGCCCGGTACGCCAGCTATCCGGCGCTGATCCGCCACCCCGTGCTGCTCGCCCGGCACGCCCAGATCCAGGTCCAGCACGAGATCCGGGTGGCCCGGACCGCGCTGCAGACCGCGCGCGCCGAGCTGCCCGTACTGGGCCTGCCCGAGTCGGTCATCGAGCACACGATCAAGCTGTACGCGGCGGAGGTGCTCCAGCTGCAGCACATCGCCCGCAGCGTCCGGGCGGTCACCGAGGCGCTGGTCGGCCGCAGCACCGGCCGCTGAGCCCACGCTATGGCGCCGACCTGCGCTTTTGCGCCCATCCGGCGGGTCACCGTCGACCCCGTGCGCGACACTCCGCCACAGGGGTCTCCCCGCCCGGCGAACTCCGGCCCTCCGCAGGTGTGATCGGACCGGCCCCGGTGTGCAATGCTCGTCGCGTGACCAGCGAGCCCGCGCCTTCCTCGCAGACCGGCGGCGTCCCCGACCTGGCGGCGCTGGCCAGGGTCGTGGCCAGGCAGCGCGCAGAAATGGACCGGCTCCATGAGCTGGCCGCCACGGCGGCCGTCGTGGAGCGGGCCAAGGGTGCCCTGATGGCCCTGACCGGCTGCTCGCCCGAAAGCGCCCACGAGGAACTCCTCCAACGCGCCAAGGCCGGCAACCGCACGCTCATCGAGGAGTGCTGGCTGACCCTGGGCGCCTTGATGCCGCCCCTGGGCGACTTCGGTGACACCGGGCGCGCGGGGCCGCGTGCGGTGGGCTCGGCCGGGGACGGTGGCTCCGGGCCCGGGAGCCCGGCGACGGCCGGTGGCACCGAGGCCGCGGGCTCCTTCGAGGCCGAGGGCTCCCCCGGCGAGTCGGTGGCCGGCTCCGCACCGGAGGGCTTCGACCGTCCGGTCGGTGGCGCAGGCCCGAAGGATGACTCCAGCTCCCTGGACGGCCTCGCCGCGGCGGGCGGCTCCCTCCCGGACGGCGACTCGGACTCGGTCAGCGACTCGGACTCGGTCAGCGGCCCGCACACGGCCGGCGGCCCGAACACGGACGGCGGCCCGCGTCCGGACGGCGGCGACGGGGCGGACCCCTGCTCCGAGACGGGCGCCGGGCTCGGTGTCTGGACCGGCACCGCGCTGCAGGCGGCCGGGCCCGACGACCACTCCGAGGCGCTGGGGCGGCTCGGGAAGGCGCTGGTGCGGGTCGCCTCGCCGCAGGAGCTCGCCGTGTGCCTGCTGGAGCGGCTCGGGCCAGAGGTGGGGGCCGACGCCGTGCTGCTGTACGGGCGCCTGCCCGAGGGCGGACTCGAGCTGATCGGACATGCCGGGGTGAGCGACACCCTGGCCGCCCAGTGGCACCGGATCCCGCCGCTGAGCGGAGTCGCCCCGCTGGACACACTGCGGGCCCGGGAGCCGCGCTGGCTGGAGGACCTCCCCTCGGACCAGTCGCGGTACCTGCTGATAGGGGATCCGCCCGAGCGATGGCGGTCGCGTGCCTGGCTGCCCGTGCCGACCGGGCACACGGCGGACGTGGCGCTCGGCGTGCTGCGCGGGCACCGGGGACCGTTCCAGCCGCGCACGCGGGAGTTCCTGCTGGCCGTCGCCCGGCTCTGCGCCGGCCGGCTGCGCGCGTTCGACGCACCGCAGGACTCTGCCGGACCGGGCGTCACCGAAGCCGTACAGGCCGTGTTCGACGTGCTCCCGGGTACGGCGATCCTGCTCACCCCGCTGCGCGGTCCGTCCGGCGAGGTGGAGGACTACCGCATCGACGCCGCGACCCCGGACTCGGTCGACGTCCTGGGCCGCACCGGACGCCGGCTGATCGGCCTGCGCATCCTCGAGTGCTATCCGTCCGTCGCGGGCGAGCCGCTGTGGCAGGGGTACCTGACGGCGCTCATGACCGGAGAGCCGTACGAGGGCGAGCCGTTCGCGTACCAGGAGGTGGTGGACGGGGTACCGAAGACCGCCACGTACTCGGTGCGGGCGGCACGGCTGGGCGACGGGCTGGTGGTCAGCTGGCTCCGGCACGATCGCTCCGACCGGCAGGAGCAGCGCCTGGCGGACGTGCAGCGGCTCGGCAACCTCGGTTGGGCCAACTGGAACCTGGCCACGCACGAGGCCTCGTGGTCGACCCAGGTGTACGCCATCCTCGGCCGGAATCCCGCGCACGGCCCCGTCCCGCTGGAGCGGCTGCCGGACCTGGTCGTGCCCGAGGACGCACCCGCCCTCACCCGTGCGGTCACCGAACTCGTCCGCGACGGGAGCCAGTTCGACGTACCGTTCCGCATCAGGACCGCGGACGGGGTACGGCATCTGCGCGCCGTCGCGGAGGCGGTGGCGGACCAGGACGGCGCGCCCGTCGAGGTGCACGGCTTCGTGCAGGACCTCACCGCGCAGCGCAGTGCGGAACTGGCGCTGGTGGAGAGCGAGCGGGCGGTCCTGATGCAGCGCGGCATCCTGCAGGCGGAGCGGGCGATGGCCGCCCGGCTGCAGCACGCGCTGCTGCCGCTGCCGAACAAGCCGGTGCGGATCGCCGGGCTGCGGGTCGACGTGGCCTATGTGCCCGCGCAGTCGCAGATCCACGTCAGCGGCGACTGGTTCAGCGCGATCGAACTGCCCGACCACAACGCGCTGTTCGTGGTCGGCGACGTGGCGGGGCACGGCATCGACGCCGTGGCCACCATGGCCCAGCTCCGCTTCACCGCGAAGGGCATGGTCAGCACGGGTTCGTCGCTGACCGGCGCACTGGCCCGGCTGAACGCGCTGCTGCTGCACTCCCGGGACAGCCACGGCACCGCGACCATGGTCCTGGCCCGCTACGAGCCGGAGGAGCGCCGGCTGTCCTGGGCCCAGGCGGGTCATCTGCCGCCGCTGCTGCTGCGCGGGGGCGAGGCGGGCTTCCTCGACCGGCCCGCCGGCATGCTGCTGGGAGCGTGCGCGGCGCCGGTCTACCAGGCCGCCGAGTGCCGTCTGGAACCCGGGGACCGGCTGCTGCTGTACACCGACGGTCTGGTCGAACGGCCGGGCGAGGGTCTCGACGCGGGTCTCTCCCGTCTGGCGGAGGCAGTCCTCGCCCACCACACCGACGAGCCCGGCTCCCTGGAGGCCCTGCTCGCCGTGATGCTGGAGGGTGAGCGGCGCGACGACGTGTGCGTGGTGGACATCCGGGTGCCGTTCGGGACGGAGTGAGGCGGGGACGGACCGAGTGGGGCGGGCGGACGGCGGGCGCGGTTTCAGGCCCGGTCGGTCAGACCGTGCTCGATCGCCAGCCGGGTCAGGTCGGACCTGCGCCGGGATCCCGTCTTCTCGCCGATGCGGTCGAGGTGTGAATGGACCGTGTGGGTACTGATGCGCAGCTGCCGGGCGATCTCCTGGTCCGTGGCGCCGTTGGCGAGGAGTCCGAGCACCTCCCGCTCCCGGTCCGTGAAGTGCGGGGACCGCCTGAGCAGATAGCCGGCGGGCGCGCACACGTAACTGTGGCCCGAGCCCACGATCCGGATCGCCGTCAGCAGTTCCTCCCCCTCGGCCTGCCGGCTCAGATAGCCGCTGGCGCCCGCCCGGATCACCCGGACGGCGTCGACCTGGGGCGAGGAGGACACGACGATGACGGCATGCCCCCGCTCCCGCAGCTCCGCCACGGCCGCGGCGACCGCCGCGGGTGACTGTTGCAGGTCCATCAGGACCACTTCCGCGCCCCGCAGATCACCGTCCGCGCGGTCGATCGACGGCACGGTGACGACCAGGTGCAGGTCGGGAGCGGTCGCGACCAGGTGGGAGACGCCGTGCCGGAAGAGGGGACAGTCGCCGATGACCGCGATGCGCATGCGCGCGGCCGGGCCCGCCCCCGCGGTTCGGGAACCACCGCTCATGGCGTCTCCCCCTCTCGCGCGGGCATCCTGCCCCCAGCCTGCGGCGGGACCGCCGGCTCCAGCGCGCCGGACTAGCCCGTCGGAGGGACGGCCCGGCGCGCCGGTACCCGCGCGAAGCCAGTGCCCCGGCAGGCAGCGTTTGCCCCTCGAGGAGCGGTGTCGTGGGGGTCCGCCAGCGAGAGCGCGGGGGCGCGCGCTCTCGGCGTGCCGGCCGGAAGCCTCGTACTGGAGGTCCGGTCACAACTAGTCGTCGCCGCGATGGCGCCAGTACCAGCACAGGCCCGCGACGACGGCCAGCAGGAACACGGCGGGCAGTACCAGGCCCGGGACGCGGGAGCCGGTCATCGGCATGGCTTTCGGTCGTTCGGTGTGCGGGTGCCGGCGGCGGGGCCGGCCGCGGTGATGGCTGCCCAGGGTGACGCGCGTCAGTCCCGCGCCGCCGGTTTTTTCCCTGTGCGTTGCCGGGCGTTCGATCGAGCGCCGGGCCGGGTCATTCCGCCGGATGGCCGGGGTCGATGGCAAGGGTGTCGGCGAGCCTCAGCAGGGGCCCGTCGCGGCGCTCGCCCCACTGCACGGGGTCGAGGAGGAAGCCGACGTGGTCGCCGCCGTCGACCCGCCCCGCCACGGTGCCGACGAACCAGGCCGCCGCGTCCTGGAGGACGACCGCTCCGCCGTACCCCCGTGTCCAGGGCACGCGGGTGAACTTGTCGACCCGGTCGCCGGTCTCCCCGCCGAACAGGGCCGCCACCTCGTACTGCTCGCGGGTCAGCAGGTGGACGGCGAGGCAGTCGGCGGCCAGGGCGACCGGGTAGGTGTGGTTGGCCTTGGACAGCCACACGACGAACCGCACGGGCTTGAGGGAGCACTGCGAGGCGAACCCGACCAGGCAGCCCGACCGTTCCTCGCCCGTCGCGGCCGTGACCACGCACATGTCGGGATCGAGCCGGTCCATGAACACGTTGGCGTCCGCCATGCCCGCCTCACCTCCGTCCCCGCGCCCGCCGCCGGGCGTCGGCTCACCCCACGGGTGCCCCCGGTCGCCGCCGTCTCACTCCGCGCCGTCCGTCACCCGGTGGCGAGGCCGGCACGGGACTCCAGGGAGCGGCGGGTGTCGTCGCCGTAGACGCCGGTCTCGTCGCCGCTGATGCCGTACCAGAGCTGGAAGCGGGCCACGGCCGCGGTGAGGTCGGCGTCGTAGTGACCGCTGGTGGAGCCGTCGCGGTAGACGTCCGGGACGCGCAGCAGGCGCTGCTGCAGTTCGGTGACCTCGGGGCCGCTGTCGCCCTCGCGGAGGGTGCCGGCGCCGTCCGGGTCGATGGCGGCGGTGGGGCCGGTGGTGGCGGGCGTGGCAGGCGCGGCGGGGGCGGTGGTGGCCGGTTGCGTGGGCGGGGCGGCCGCGGCGGAGTCCTGGCGGCCGGGCAGCAGCAGGGCGCAGCCGAAGCCGACCAGCGCGGCGGCGGTGACGGCCACCGCGACGGCGGCGCGGCGCAGCCCGGGGCCGAAACCGAAGAGGCCCGTGCCGGACGCGGCGGCCGGGGGCCCGGTCGGGGCCTCGGACACGCGCGGCAGCTCCTGGGTGTCGTCCTCGACGGGTTCGGGTCCCTGGGTGACGTCCGTACGGGCCGCGTCCTGCTCCATCTCCCGCATCAGCTCGGCGAGGCCGTCGAGGCGGCGGGGGCGCAGGACGCGGATCGGTTCGAGGACCGGGCCGCCCTGCGGCCGGCCCGGGTCGGGCGGTGTCGACACGCTGCTCTCCTTCCGTCCCCGGGCTGAAGATACGGAAGTGACGGCCCTCCGGTTCAGAAAGCACTCAGTTCCCCAGAAGTCGCACTGAGTGCCATGACATCCGGACGGGTGCTACGTTCACGTCCATGAGCACCAGCAGCGCGGCACCCGCCGCAAAGCCGCCCATGCGGGACGCCCTGGTCGCGGCGGCCTTCCAGCTGTTCCTGGAACGCGGCTACGAACAGACCACCGTGGACGACATCGTGGCGCTCGCCGGGGTCGGCCGGCGCTCGTTCTTCCGCTACTTCCCGTCCAAGGAGGACGTGGTCTTCCCCGACCACGAGCGCTGTCTGGCCGACATGACCGCCTTCCTGGCCGCGAGCGGCGAGGAGCACGAGCCGGTGCGGCGGGTGTGCGACGCGGCCCGGCTGGTGCTGCGCATGTACGCGGAGAACCCGACCTTCTCGGTGCAGCGCTACCGCCTCACCAAGAAGGTGCCGGGGCTGCGCGCGTACGAGCTGTCGGTGGTGTGGCGCTACGAGCGGGCGCTCGCCGAGTACCTGCGCGGCCGTTTCGCCGGCCGGCCCGACGGGACGCTGCGGGCCGACGTGATCGCGGCGGCGGTCGTCGCGGCGCACAACAACGCCCTGCGCTCCTGGCTGCGTTCGGACGGCAAGGACGACGCGAACGCGGCGGTGGACCACGCGCTGGGGTACGTGCAGTCCACGTTCGGCCGACCCCCGGTGGTGCTGCCCCCCGGGGAGCGGCCCGAGGACGTCATCGTGCTGGTCTCCCGGCGCGGGGCTCCGCTGTGGCGGGTGGTGCAGGAACTGGAGTCGGTCCTCGGACGCGGCTGAGCTCGGGGCAACCGGAACCGCGGTCCGCAGATTTGGGGTACGGAGTGCCTTTACGAGTGGCACTGAGTGCCATACTCTGTCGGCGTGCACGGTGGCACGGTGAACCGCGCACGCGCGTGTGCGGCTCGTGCCGGGCACGCGGATTCCGGCCGAGCGCAGGGAGTTACCAGCGTGTACCACCACTCAGGAAGCGCCGCTCATCCGGCGGCCGGCTCCGCGACGGGCGTCCTCGACCCCGGGACCGCGGACCCCAGGGACTCCAAGGACGCCCTCGTCTACCAGCGCTGCAACTGGTGTGGCACCGCCATGTACCACCGGCTGCTGTGTCCGGTGTGCCAGGGCAGCGACCTGCGCACCGAGCGCAGCGGCGGCACGGGCACGGTCCGCCACTCGACCGTGGTGCACCGCAACACGCCCGCCGCGCGCAACGTGTCGCTGATCGAGATGGCCGAGGGCTTCGTCGTCCGCGGGCGGGTGATGGGTCCGCCCATCGGCATCCACAGCGGGGACCGGGTGCGGCTGTCCACGGCCAAGGACCCGGTACGGGGCGAGCCGGTCTTCCAGCTGCTCGACGAGCCGTACCGGGCCTGGAGCTGACCGCCCCCGCCCCCGCGCGCCGCGCGGACCGGCTCGGCCCCGCCAGGCGCCGGGGACCAACTCCCGTCCGGTGACGGTCCGTCCGGTCGCGAAGGACCGGTTGGCGCCGAGCCCGATCTCGAGAGCCGGCGCCCGTTCCGGGTCCCCCTCCACGCGCCCGAACAGCGCGTCCAGCACGCGCGGGTCTCCCCCGCCGTGCGCCTCGTGGGCGGCGTCCAGCGGGATCCCTGCCGGGGGCCGCCACAGCGGGCGCGGGGTGAGCCGCACGCCCCCGTGTGCTCGGCGGCCGTGTCCCGTGCAGCGCGCCGCTGCCGGTGATCCGGGTCAGCGGCCGGCTGCCTGCGGCTCTCCTCGGCCTCCAGCGCCCTTCTCGGCGTCGAGGTACAGGGCACGCAGGTGTGTTTCTGGCCAGGTCCCGGGCGAACGGTCGCCGGCGGCCTCGGCGGCGCCGTGGGCGCGCTCGTAGTCCCGGCGCAGTCCGTGGCGTGCGCCCGCCTCGGGGCCCGTAGAAGCCGTACCGCCCGTAGCCGAAGACCTCGGCCGGCTCGTCGGCGAGCCACCGGTTGACCGGAACGAAGTGGCGGCTCGCCTTGTGCACCAGCAGGCCGCCGCTCCCGGTGTCAGCGGCGGAAGTAGTCGGCGCCGCGCCGTACGTCGAGCAGCCGTTCGAAGTGGACGGAGAGCACCTCGCCGACCGCGCCCTCGGCGAGCAGGGCGCGCACCTTCTCGTGCACGGTGTTGAAGCGGTAGTTGAACGCGACGGTCAGCGGGTTGCCGGTCTCGCGGACCGTGTCCAGGATGCGGGCGCAGCGCTCGGCGTCGACGGTCATCGGCTTCTCGGTGACGACCCGGCAGCCCGCCTCGAGCGCCGGGACGATGCAGTGGTCGTGCACGGCATCGACGGTGGTGACGAGGACCTCCGGGCGCGGTGTCCGGTTCCGACGACGGCGGCGCGCAGCGGGCGCGGGGTTCGGCTCATGGGGGTGCCCTTTCCCACGGGCCGGTCGTCGACGCTTGACCGAATCCACCCCAGTCCCACAGGCAACCCACAGCCCTCCCTTCCCGTCCTCCCGGACACGAGGGCCTCCGGGACTGCCGGAGTGCCCCGGCTCGGCGTTCGAGGAGGTCAACAGTGGTCCGTGCCCGGCGAATATGGGTCACCGCCGCGGTGTTACTCGCGATGGCGGGAGGATCCGCAGGGCTGGCGCAGGCACAACAGCCGCCCGAGACAGGGTCGTTGACGGCAGCGGCCGACGAGAGCCTCCCTCCGGGCTGGCACATCGCCGGTGCGCGCTCAGCGCCGCAGCTGGTGTGGCGGTCGGCCGCGCGGGTGCCCATGGGGGACGCGCGCGTGGAGTTCCGTACGGCGGGACGGTTGCTGGGCGTTCCGACGCCTGCGAAGGACGGGCACGACTTCCGGCTCGGTCTCGACGGTGTGCGCCCGGCCGATCTGAAGAGTCTTGAAGTGTGGTCGGGCGGACGGAGGCTGGACGCCGAGCCGGCCACCAGCGCCCCGCAGGACCGCGGTGCCGCGGCGGCGGCCCGGCCCCCGGCCCCGCTGCCCGCGAACGGCGTGGACCCGGGCAAGCCCGGCTCGTACCGAACGGTGACCGGCGAGTACACCCTCAAGTCGGTCAAGCTGCCCGGGTTCTCGCAGCCGGTGGAGATGAAGGGCGTGGTGGTGGCGCCGTCCGGGGCCACCGGGCGCAGGCCGCTGGCGCTGTTCCTGCACGGCCGCCACTACACCTGCTACACACCGCACGGTGACGTCACCGGTGACTGGCCCTGCAAGTCCGGCAGCAAGCCGGTGCCGAGCCACCGCGGCTATCTGCGCGACCAGAAACTGCTGGCCTCGCAGGGCTATGTGACGGTGTCGATCTCCGCCAACGGCATCAACGGCCAGGACTGGGCGGCCGAGGACGGCGGGGCGCAGGCCCGTTCCTCACTGGTGCGGCTGCACCTGGCCCGGTGGGCCGACTGGGCCGAACACCCCGGCACCGCACCGGCGGTGGTCCGTGACGCGCCGCGCGCCGACCTGTCCCGCGTGCTGCTGGTCGGGCACTCCCGGGGCGGCGAGGGCGTGAACCGGGCCGCCATGGACAGCCTCTACCCGCCGCCCTCCGGCAAGGACGGCTACCACGGCCCGGTGCGCTGGCACGTCAGCGGCACCGTCCTGATCGGCCCGACCGTCTTCGGCCAGAACCCGGTGCCCGACGTGCCGTCGGTGTCGGTCCTGCCGGGCTGCGACGGCGACGTCTCCGACCTCCAGGGCGAGGTGTACGTCGACGGCACCCGGGGCGTCAGCCGCGGCACCGCCCTGCACAGTGCCGTGTACGTGATCGGCGCCAACCACAACTTCTTCAACACGGAGTGGACGCCGGGGCAGGCGCAGGCTCCGGCGGAGGACGACTTCTGGGACGACCCGGACCACCGGGACCCGGTGTGCGCCAAGGGTGCGGCGACCCGGCTGACCGCCAACCAGCAGCACAAGGCGGGCTCGACCTACATCGCGGCCGCCGCCCGGCTGTTCGTCGCCGGTGACGACCGGGTGCGCCCGCTGCTCGACGGTTCGGGCCGGCGGGCCCCGTCGGCGGACCCGGCGCGGGTCCTCAGCCACGCGGTCGGCGCGCACCGGGGCGCGAGGTTCCTGCCGGACGACAAGGTGTCCGTCTCCGGCGCGCGGCTGTGCGCCGCCGTCGACCCCGACCCGGCCGTCGCCTGCCTGGGCCGGGGCGTCAAGGGCACCTCGCCGCACTTCGCGACCTGGGAGACGGAGAAGGAGGCCGGGCGGCACGCGATCGCGCTGCGCTGGACGTCGGCCGGATCCCCGGCACGGATCCGCCCGGACCGGCCGGTCTCCCTCGGCGGCGCCGAGGCACTGGCGCTGCGCGTGATCGTGCCGCCGAACACCAGCGGGACGCAGCTGGACGTGTCCCTCACCGACACCTCCGGCCGGAAGGCGACCCTCGGCCGGGTACGGGTGGACGGGCTGCCGGGCAGCGAGCGGACCGCGTCGTACTGGGCGCGCGAGCTGCGCGTACCGCTGACGGCGGCCGGCCGGGCCGGGCTCGACCTGCACCACGTCAAGTCCCTTGAACTGGCCCCGCGTTCCCGGTCGGGGCGGGCCTGGCTGATGGACGCCTGGGGCTGGCGGCCCGGCACCCCGGCGGTGCACGCGGCGCGGCTGCCGCGGGTCGATGTCGGCCGGACCACGGTCGACGAGGGCGACTCGGGCGTACGCACCTACCGGGTGCCGGTCCAGGTGTCCGGGCAGGGCACCGGCCAGGTGCGCGTGTACGTCGTCGACCCGGTCACCGGGCAGGCGAAGGACCGGCTGGTGACGGTCCGGCCCGGCGGCCACGACATCGACGTACCGGTCGCGGTCGAGGGCAACACCCGGTACGGCGACGACATACCGCACGACATCCTGGTCAAGGCCGTGAAGGGCGCGATCGTCGGCTCCCACCGGGGCGGGGTCACCGTCCACAATGACGACCCCGCGCCGAAGATCACCGTGACCCCGGTGGCCGACCGGGTCACCGAGGGGCAGTCGCTGAAGTGGCGGGTGTCGCTGTCCGAGACCGCCGACGTGGACTTCGGGACGGCGTTCGCCGCGGTCCCGGTCTCCGGGACGGAACTGTCCACGAAGGACGTCGACCCGGCGTGGCTCAGGGACACCTCCGCCGCGTCGCCGAACCCGGAGCGGCCGCTGTCCAAGGTGGACGGCCTCTACCTGTGGGTGGACGTCCCGGCGGGCAGGCCGAGCGCCGACGTCACCCTGCCCACGGTCACGGACCGGGTCGCCGAGCCCGCGGAGTCCGTGCGCTTCCAGCAGGTCGAGGGCCAGGGCGCCACGCGGTCCGGCGGGCTGGTCCTGGACGGCACGGTGCTGGACGCGTCGTAACGGCGCCCCGCACACCGACGGGGCCGCGGCGCACGAGCCGCGGGCCCGTCGGACGTACTTCAGGCTTTGAGCGTCACCGTGATCCCCACAGTCCCCTCCCGCCCCCTGCGCAGGCGGCTGCCCAGCAGCGTCAGACGACCGATGACGCCGTACTTGCGGGCGATGAGGCCCCGGTAGCGGCCGGTGGTGGCCGCGTCGCCGACCTCGGCGGTGGCGGGGAGCTGGCCGCCGGTCGGTCGGCCGCGCACGTCGCACGGGCCGACGAGGACGTCCGGGCGGCGGCGGATGCGCTTGACCTTCCCGGAGTCGGCGGCCGTCCAGACGCCGAGCGCGTCACCGTCCCGCACCACCCAGACCGGGGTGGCGACGGCGGTGCCGTCCTTGCGATAGCTGGTGACGAGCAGGTACTTGCCCGCGGAGAGCCGCTCCAGCGCCGAGTCGTCCATGCCCGTGAGTCTAGGGGCTTTTGATGGACGCCCCGCGTCTCCGCCGTGATCGGCCGCAGGTCGTCGTGCCGGGTGGGCACCTGCCGGGCGAGTGCCTCCATCACCCGGCCGATCAGCGGTCCGGCAGAGTTGAGCCGCTCGTTGCAGGCGGACTGCTGGGGCAGGTGGCGGAAGAGGTGGCCGAGCCGGGCGTGGGCGAAGCGGATCCGGTGCCGTGCGGAAGGACAGCCGAGCAGCACCTGTGCGACCGCCAGGCACAGCAGTTCCGCGTCCGTCAGTTTCGGGGGCCGCCCGATCCGGCGACGAGGGGCCACATGGTCGTCGATGAACACGTACAGTGCCGCAAGAAGGACGTCCGGGCCGGTAGTCACACACGAGCCGACGGGCGCCCTTCGCCATGGTCGCGGCCGGCACAGACATCGGACTCGTTCATCTAGGTGGACGCCCCCTGCACGAGCAGGCCGAGATAGCGGCGGGCGAAGAGGTAGGCGTCGCCCGGCCAGCGTGCCGACAGGTAGCTGCCGTCCCGGACGACGAAGGCGCGGGTGTCGTCGCGCGCCGTGTCGCGCCTGGACAGCGTCCGGGGCCCGCGCTCGAACTGCCGGTCCGGGTCGGCGAGGGCGGCGCGCACCTCGTCCTCGACGTAGGCGGGATAGGTGCGGTAGTAGCGGCCCAGGCGCCAGGCGGTGCTCCAGTAGGCGGTGCGTTCCATGTACTTGGGCAGGCAGGTCGTCCGGCGGTCGGCGAGCACGCTGCGGCCGGTCGCTGGGTCCTGGGTGCGGGCCAGGACCAGGACGCCGTGGCAGATCGCGCCGACGGGACGGCCGAGCGCCCAGAACCGGGCGACCTGGGAGCGCAGTTCGGCCGAGCCGAGGTACTGCCGCATGCCGGGCGCGTGCCCGCCCGGCAGCAGCAGGCCGTCGAAGCCGGTCACGTCCAGGTCCGCCCAGGCCACCGTGGCGGCGAACTCCGGTGCGCGCTCCAGCTGCTGGTAGAAGTCCTTCGGCTCCTCCTGCGCGCCCAGTTGTCCGAACAGCACGCCGGTGAGCAGCCGGGGGTCCGCCGCGGGCCGGGTCCCGGCGCGTTCGGTGGCGAAGACGACCTCGTGCCCGGCATAGGTGAGCAGCCGCCAGGGCACGGCCACCTCGGTCACGTCGAAGTCCCGGTCGGGGAGCGGCATCAGCACGCGCATGGGTCCATCATGGCAGCCCGGGTTCACGGCACGGGCCCGGGTCACCGCAGCGCCGCCGCCATCCGCCGCACCCCCTCCGTGACCACCTCCGGCGACGTGGCCAGGTTCAGCCGTACGTGCCCGGCGCCGCCGGTGCCGAACGGGATCCCGGAGCTGAGGGCGACCCTGCCGCGCTCGAGGAAGACCTCGGCCGGGTCGTCGCCGAGGCCGAGGGCGCGGCAGTCGAGCCAGGCCAGGTAGGTGGCCTCGGCCGGACGGTGCCGGATCGCGGGCAGGTGCTCGGCCAGCAGGCGGGCGAGCAGCCGCCGGTTGTCGTCGAGGCCGGCCAGCAGGGCGTCCAGCCAGCCGGTGCCGTCGCGCAGGGCGGCCGTGTGGGCGATGACGCCGACGTGGCTGGGGCCGTGGCCGACCTCCTCGGGCAGGCGGGCCAGGTCGGCGGCGGCCCCGGGTCCGGCGACGGCCAGCGCGGCCTTGAGACCCGGCAGGTTCCAGCCCTTGGACGCCGACATCAGCGACAGGCCGCGCTCCCCGCCCGGCACGCTCAGATACGGCACGAAGGGGACGCCGGCGGCGACCAGCGGGGCGTGGATCTCGTCGGCGACGACCCGCACGCCGTAACGCTCGGCGAGAGCGGCGACGGCGGCCAGCTCGCCGGCGGTGTGCACGGTGCCGGTCGGGTTGTGCGGACTGCACAGCAGGTACGCGGCCCGTCGCCGGCCGGCGACCGCTCCCCGGAAGGCCTCCTCGAGGACACCGAGATCGATCCGCAGGTCCGCGCCGAGCGGCGCCTCGACCACCCGCCGGTCCATGCGGGTGACGAACTGGAAGAACGGCGGATACACCGGCGGGTTGACGATCACCGGATCGCCGGGCCCGGTGACCAGTTCGAGCATCTCGACGACGCCCAGCATCACGTCGGGCACGATCGCCGTGCGCTCCACCGCGAGCCCGTCCCAGCCCCACCGCTCGGCGGCGAACGCGGCCAGCGCCTCGGCGTAGGCGGTGCCCGCCGGGTAGCCGGTGTCCCCGAGTTCCAGCGCGTCCGTGACGGCGCGGACCACGGCCGGGGCGAGCGGCACGTCCATCTCGGCCACCCACAACGGCAGCACGTCCTCGGGGTAGGTGCGCCATTTCATGCTCGTACGGCGGCGCAGACGCTCCAGGGTGAGTACGCGCAGGGGATTGGGTTCACCTGGTGTGTCGTGAGGGATGCTGGTCATGGGGCTCAAGATAGGGGGCTGGCGTGTGACCCGGTACGGGGCCGAGCTGGAGATCGCCTGCGACGAGTCGGGGTCGGACGGGGAGAACCTCACCGGCGGGAACACCGACGTGTTCGCGCACGCCAGTGTGCGGCTGTCCGCCGAGGACGCCGCCGCGTGCGTGCGGGAGATCCGGGACCGGATCCGCTCGCCCGCTCAGGAGTACAAGGCGAACCATCTGCTGCGGGAGAAGCACCGGGCGGTCCTGGAGTGGCTGCTCGCCGATGCCGGGCCGATCCTCGGGCGGGCCCATGTGCATCTGACGGAGAAGGCGTTCTTCGTCGTGGACCGGGCCGTCGGCCTGCTGATCGACGACCCCGCGGAAGCCGTCACGCTGTTCCGGCAGGGCCCGGGCACCTTCGGCGAGGAGGCGTGGCAGGAGTTCCTCGCGGCCTCGAACCGCCTGCTGCGCCTCCGGCCGGGCGGGGACCCGGCCGCCGCCGGTGAGCCGTTCTTCCGGACGGTCGACGCCCTGTGCCGGGCGCACCCGGACACGGACGCCGCGCGGATCCTGCGGCGGCTCGCCGAGGGCCGCCCGCACGCGGACGCCTACCGGGCGCGGATGCTCGCCACGCCGGCCGTGTTCCCGGTCCTCAATCCGCTGTTCCCCGCGATCCGGCGGACGGCCGCCCGCTGGAGCGCCGGCGGCGGCACCGTCACGCTGGTGCACGACCAGCAGAACTCGCTCACGCCGGGGCGGATCGCCCGGATCGTGCAGGCCGCGCGGCGGGACGGGATCGGTCTCGGCGGGCTGCGGCTGGTCGACTCCCGGGACGACGCCCGGGTGCAGATCGCCGACTTCCTGGCCGGCATCGCCCGCAAGATCGCCTCCGACGAGCTGAACGGGCGCGGGGACGCGGCCCTCACCGCGCTGCTGCGGCCCTACGTGGGCGCCGGGTCGGTGTGGGGCGACGCGGCCAGCTGGGCCCGGCTCGGTCCGGCCGGGGAAAACCCGGGACGACCGGCTGAGATCAACTCCGGCGTCTAGATTGCCTCTTGACCGTGTACCGCCCAACCCGCAACCTCTCATCAGGCATCCAGGAGCTGACCTTCCGTGACCGACAACCCGGCAGCCACCAACGACGTGGCCGTGTCGCTGCGCGCCCGCATCAACAGCAGCCAGCCGCACACGGCCCGGATCTGGAACTACTGGCTCGGCGGCAAGGACAATTACGAGGTCGACCGCGCGGCCGGCGACCAGATCCGGCAACTGCACCCGGGAATCGGCGAGTACGCCCGCGCGGACCGCCTGTTCCTCGGCCGGGCCGTGCGGCATCTGGCCGGCGAAGTCGGCATCCGCCAGTTCCTGGACATCGGCACCGGGCTGCCCACCGCCGACAACACGCACGAGGTCGCGCAGCGCGTCGCCCCGGACAGCCGGATCGTGTACGTCGACAACGACCCGCTGGTCCTCGCCCACGCGCGGGCCCTGCTCACCAGCACGCCCGAGGGCCGCACCGACTACCTCGACGAGGACCTCCGCAACGCCGACGCGATCCTCGAACACGCCGCGAAGACACTCGACTTCGGCGAGCCGGTCGCGCTGATGCTGCTCGGCGTGGTCATCTTCATCGGCGACGACGAGGACCCGTACGGCCTGGTGCGGCAGCTCGTGGACCGGCTGCCGTCGGGGAGCCACCTGGTGCTGTCGCACACCGTCACCAGCCCCGCGATGCCGGACGTGGACGAGGCGGTGAGGTTCTGGAACGAGCACGGCACGCCGAAGCTCACCCAGCGCACCCCCGAGGACGTCGCCCGCTTCTTCGACGGTCTGGAGTTGCTGGAGCCGGGCGTGGTGTCCTGCTCGCGCTGGCGCCCGGAACAGGCGGAGGGGACCGAGCCGGAGGAGGTCGCCATGTTCGGCGGAGTGGGCCGCAAGGCCTGAGCCGAGAAGATCACCGTCGTGGTGAACACCGCCGCCGCGGGCCACGTATGAAGGACAGGGCGCTCAACGACCGGAGGGCCCCGCGGTGCCGAGGCACCGCGCGTTCGGGTTTCGGGAGCCAGGCATGAGGCACGCACGACGACGGGTCGTCCGGCGGGTGACACAGCTGGCGGCGGTCGGCGGACTCCTGCTGGGAGGGGCGATGGTCACCCAGGCCATGGCGAGCGAGACTCCCGGCACGTCCGCCGTGCCGTTCAGTACGGCGGACAAGGCCGGCACCACCGGCACCGCACTGGTGGCGAAGCTCGGCACGTCCCGTACGGCGGGCAGCTGGATCGGCGCCGACGGGCGGCCCGTCGTCGCGGTCACCGACCAGCGGGCGGCGGCCGTGGTGAAGGAGGCGGGGGCCGAGGCGAAGGTCGTGCGGCACAGCATGAACGAGCTGAAGTCGGCCACCGCCACGCTGCGTTCGGCGCCCCGGGTGGCGGGCACGGCGTGGTCCCTGGACTACCGTACGAACCAGGTCGTGGTGCAGGCCGACAAGACCGTGTCGGCCGGCGACTGGAACCGGCTGTCGAAGGTGGTGAAGGGCATCGGCGGCTTCGTGCACATGGAGCGCACCCAGGGCGCCTTCACCACGCGCCTCAACGGGGCGCAGCCGATGCTCTCCACCAACGGCCGCTGCTCGGCCGGGTTCAACGTCACCAACGGGCAGAGCGACTTCATCCTCACGGCCGGTCACTGCGGGCCCGCCGGTTCCATCTGGTTCGCCGACAACCAGGGCAACCAACAGCTGGGCAAGACGCTCCGGACGAACTTCCCCGGCAACGACTTCTCCCTCATCGAGTACGCGTCCGGGAAGGCCGGAGACGGGGCGGACGTGGTCGCCATCGGCAACGGCAACGGCGTCCGGATCACCGGCGCGGCCGATCCCACGGTCGGGCAGCGGGTGTTCCGCAGCGGCAGCACCAGCGGGCTGCACGACGGGCAGGTGACCGGGCTGAACGCGACCGTGAACTATCCCGAGGGCACGGTCACCGGCCTCATCGAGACCAACGTGTGCGCCGAACCGGGCGACAGCGGCGGCCCGCTGTTCTCGGAGGGCATCGCGCTGGGGGTGACGTCGGGCGGCAGCGGCGACTGCACGACGGGCGGTACGACCTTCTTCCAGCCGGTGACGAAGGCCATGTCGGCGCTGGGCGTCCAGCTGATCGTGTCGACGCAGAACGCCGCCGGCGGCCAGAACGCGTCCCCCGCACCGTCCGCCTCGGCCACCCAGAGCGCCATCGCGCCCAGCGCGGCCTCCCCCGGTTCGTCGGCCCCGGTCACCAGCACCACGGACGGCGAGACCTTCCTGGCCCGCCTCACCGACACCCGTAACGTCGGCCCCGGTCTGCTGGTCATCGCGGGCAGCCTGATCGCCCTGGTCGCCACGCGGTACATCCGTTCGGAACAGGACCGCAAGGCGTATCAGCGGCACTACTCGGCGACGTGGGGCTGACCCGCGCGCACAGTCCCGCACGCACGGGCTTTTGTGGGCAAAGGCCCCCGGCCAGCGCGCCGGGATCCCAGGATGAGCGACCGGCGCACCCGGCGCCGCATCGAGGGGGCGCATGTCGCGGTCGATGCAACTCACCCTGCCCGAGGGTCAGGTGACGCGGGCAGCCGTCGGGGGGGCGCGGTGGGCCCAGGGACACCGGTTTCGGCGAACACGTCGTCGAACGCTTGGAAGGCTTCCAAGGAGATCAGTGTCGAGTTCGGGCTGGAGCCGGCGGCGGGCAAACACGGCGGGGCAAGGCCCGCAGGGAGGGACCGAGGCTTCCTAGGAGGCCTCCGGGGTCGCCGCGGCCCACTCCATCACGAGCCGCTGGTACTCCTCGCGCTGCTCGGTGGTCAGTGTCCCGCCCGACCGGAGCCACAGGGCCCGGATCTCCTCGTTGACCTCCGCGGCCGATCGCTCGGAGACGGCTTCAACAGTGGTGGACATGCTGTGAAGCATATGCCGATCGACGTGAAGACGCTGTGAGTAAGTATAAGGAATTCGGACATTTAGGACCGTGTTACTCATCACGTCAACAGGGCGGAGAGGAACGCCGAGTTCACCCTCCGGCGGCACCGAGCACCAGCACCTGGATGGCCGGCACGGCCGCCCCCCGCGCCCAGTCATGGAAGTCGGAGACCTTCGTCTCCAGCCCGACCGGCGCGGCCAGCGGATGACGGTGGGCCCGGATCGTCTCCTCCACCGCCGCACCGGCCACGTCCATCAGACCGACCCCCTCCCCGGCGAGCAGGATCTTCTGCGGCATCACGAAGTTGGCGATCTGGGCGACCAGTGCGCCCAGGGCCCGCGCCGCCTCGTCGATCACCCGGGCGGCCATCGGCTCGCCCTCGGCGGCGCGGGCGAGGATCTCCTCGTACGTGGCGTCGCGGCCGGTGGCGGCCATGATCTGGTAGCGGATGCTGGGGATCGTGAGAAGGGACACGGCGCTGCCGCGTGCGCCCTCCGGGGTGAGCGGACCGTGGGGCTGGATGATCCAGTGGCGTCCGAAGCCCCGGTCCTCGCCGGCGTGCGGCACCCGCCTGCCGCCGAGCACCAGCCCGTAGCCGATGCCGGCGCCGATCGTCAGCACCACGAAGCGGTCCAGGCCACGGCCCGCGCCGAACCAGGTCTCCGCCTCCACCAGGGCGGCGACGTCGTTCTCGACGACGACCGGCAGCCCGGTGCGCTCCCCGAGCAGCTCGGCCAGGGGGACGTCGCGCCAGCCCAGGTACGGGGACTCGACGACCACGGCCCGCTCCCGGACCAGGCCGCCCACGCCGATGCCGATACCGGCGAGCGGGGCGGGGGCACCGGCGGCGAGCTCGGCCGTCATCGCGGCCAGCACGCCGGCCACCTCGCCGGGGTCGTGGCCGGTGAGCGGGCGGTCGAGGCGGGCGACGACCTCACTGCGGAGCGTGGTGACGACCCCGTAGACCATGTCCCCGGTGACCTTGAACCCGAGAAAGGCGCGGGACTCGGCGACGACGTCCAGCGGCTGGGACGGACGGCCTTGGCGCGTCTGAACCGCGCCGCTCCCGTCGGGCACCTCGACCAGCAGACCGGACTCGATCAGCGGCTTGGTCAGGCGGGTGAGGCTGCCCGCCGAGAGGTGCAGCCGGCGGGCGAGTTCGGTGCGCGAGAGGGGGCCGTGGACGAGCACCTCGATCGCCACGGAACGCTCCGCCGGGCTCAGCGGGTGCCATCCGGCCGCAGGAGTGGTGGGCATGGGGTCGAACTCCCCGATTTTTTCGCATCGGAAATAACCAGCCCACCTTAGCGCGCCGAAGGCCTGGCCTGAACCAGAGGGAACGGACCCTTGACACGCTGATTCTTTCGCATCAAAAGTAACTCCATGACCTTCTCCCTTGGCATCGTCGGGGCCGGGCAGTTCTCCGGTCAGTTCGCCACGCTGTTCCAGGCCCATCCCGGAGTGGGCGACGTCTTCGTCACGGACCTGCTGCCGGAGCGGGCCGAGCGGCTCGCCGCCACGCAGGGGCTCGCGGGCACCTTCCCCACGTACGAGGCCATGCTGGAGTCGCGGGCGGTCGACGCGGTCGCGGTCTTCACCCAGCGCTGGACGCACGGCCCGCTGGTGCTGCGGGGGCTGAACGCCGGAAAGCACGTGTACAGCGCCGTGCCGATGGCGATCACGACAGAGGAGATCGCGGCGATCATCGACGCGGTCCGGGCGACCGGGCTGACGTACATGATGGGCGAGACCAGCCAGTACAACCCGGCGACCGTGCACGCCCGCAAGCAGATCGCCGAGGGCGCCTTCGGGCGGCTCTTCTACGCCGAGGGCGACTACGTCCACGACATGGACCTGGGCTTCTACGAGGCGTACCAGTACAGCGGCGGCGAGAACTGGAGGGCGACCGCCAGCTATCCGCCGCTGCTGTACCCGACGCACTCGGTGGGCGGGGTGCTCGGGGCCTGGCGGACGCACGCGGTGAGCGTGTCGGCGATCGGGGTGGCCGACGAGCGCGGGGACGGCGTGTTCGACAAGGAGGTCAGCCAGTTCGGCAACGACTTCTCCAACGCCACCGCGCTGTTCGAGGTGGCGGGCGGCGGCTCGTTCCGGACGAACGAGTTCCGGCGGGTCGGCTACCCCTCCCACATGCGGGAGTCACGGTTCCGGTTCTTCGGTACGGACGCGAGCATGGAGCAGCTCGCCACGGTCGCGCTCTGGCAGGACAAGAAGGGGGTGAAGGACATCACGGAACTGCTGGAACCCAAGCCCACCATGTCCCCCGACGACCCGTCCCTCCAGCACATCGCGCCGGAGCTGCGGGCCGCGTTCACCTCCGGTTCGGCGCCGGTGCACGACCGCTCCCGGCTGCCCAGGGAGTTCGACCACCTGCACAACGGCCACGAGGGCAGCCACCATTTCCTGGTGGACGACTTCGTCACCGCCGTGAACTCCCGCACCCTGCCGTCGGTGAACGCGTGGGTCGCCGCCCGCTACACCCTGCCGGGCATCGTCGCGCACGAGTCCGCGCGGCAGGGCGGGGTCAGGCTGGAGATCCCGGACTTCGGGGACGCGCCTCAGGTGTGACGGTTCAGGTGCCCGGCTTGCGGCCGTAGACGAAGACGTCGTCGCCGGTCTTCAGCAGCGACCAGTACTTCTTGGCGTCCTTCGTGGTCATGTTGACGCAGCCGTGCGAGCCCGGCGGGTTCCACATGCTGAGATTCACCGAGTGGAAGGCCTGGCCGCCGGCGAAGAACTGGCTGTAGGGCATCGGCACGTCGTAGACGCTCGAGACGTGGTCGATGTCACGCCAGTAGATCTTCTTCAGGCCGGTGCGGGTCTCGTACCCGTCCCGGCCGGTGCGCACCGGCACCGGGCCGTAGACCAGTTTGTCGCCGTCCTGGACCCAGCTCAGCTGGAGGGTGAGGTTGACGCAGGCGATGCGGCCCTTGTTCACCGGGCACTTGCCGTCCTTGTTGGGGTCGTCCCCGACGGCCTTCTGCTTGGTCATGAGGTCCATCACGCCCCAGGTGACGGGCCCCGCGTAGCCGATGGCGGGTGTGATGCCGTGCTTCTTCTGGAAGGCCTGGACGGCCTTGCAGTCGGCGGCCGACTGCTTGCCGTCGACCGGACGGCCGAGGAACTTCTCCACCTGCTTCTGGTACGGCCCCGCCTGCGTCGTACAACTCGCCGCCTGCGCCGGAGCGGCGCCCAGCGCGAGTGTGAGCGGCGCCACAAGTCCCGTGATGCCGAGCGCGATGGCGCCCCGTCTGCGTATGTCCCCCATACCAGCCCCTTGCCCTTCTTCTCCGGTCACCATTCCCACCATGTCGGATAACCAGACCCATGGGCAGGGATGACGGTTGTAGGAACAATCACGCTGTGACAAAACGGTGAACTTCGTCACCACGCAGCCGGCCCGCCGGGACCTGCACCCGTAGGCGACCAGCAGCAGGTCCTGCACGGCGCCGTACAGGGGAGCACCGGTGCCGAGGGACCAGCCGAGGTCGTCGCAGCACAGCCGGACGCCCCGCAGGCCGGTGCCGAAGAAGCGGAAGGCCCGGGGTCGACGGTGCCGAGGACGGTCCGCAGGCGGCCCTCCGGGACGCGGCGGTCGAGGCCCAGGGCGACCGTGACCTCCAGGCCGTGGATCATGTCGTGCCCGAAGGCCGCCGCGATGCCACCGCCCGGCGGCCGCAGGGGGCGGTGGGCGTGGGTGCACAGGAAGCCGCACGTCGCCTTCGATGCGGCGGCCCCGGACGCGCCGGCCCGGCTCGTGTCAGGGGACTCGGCGTCGCGGTACTCCCGGAACCCTGACGCACGGACGGGCCGACGGGGCCGGCGGCGCGGGCGCTGCCGTCTGTGGGGCAGCGGGACGCCGAAGCCGGCTCTCATCAGTCCAGTTGTCCCGAAGTGGACCGGGCGGACGGCGCCCTGCCCCTCCTACGCTGCGGCTCATGCACCGCACACTCGCCGACGATCTCTCCCGGCTCCCCCGACTCCTGCAGTCCGCCCGTGACTTCGCCGCCCGCGAGCTGGGCGCCGTGGCCGGCCGGCCGGTGGCCCGGCTGGAGTCCGCGCCAGAAGGCGCGCCTCTTCCGGCCGAGGGCGCGGGCGCCGAGGGTGCCCTCGCGCGGTTCGCCGAGCGGTGGGCGCCGGGCTTCTCCGGCTCGGCGGGGCCGCGCTACCTCGGTTTCGTCACCGGCGGCGCGACACCCGCGGCCGTCACCGGGGACTGGCTGACGGCCGCCTACGACCAGAACGTCTCCGGCACCGCGGGCTCCTGGGCGGCGGCCCTGGAGCGTGAGACGGTGGCCTGGCTGCGGGAGCTGTTCGGGCTGGGTGAGGCGCACAGCGGGTCGTTCGTCACCGGGGCGACCGTGTCGAACACGGTGGGCCTGGCCGTCGCCCGGGAGTGGCTGGGCGAGCGGCTGGGCGTGGACGTCTCCCGGGACGGTGCCGCCGCGCTCGGCCCGGTCGACGTGCTCTCCGGCAGCCCGCACTCCAGCCTGAGCAAGGCGCTGTCCGTTCTGGGCATCGGGCGCGGCCGGCTGCGGACCGTGCCCCTGCTGCCCGGCAACCGGGAGGCCGTCGACGTGGCCGCGCTGGACGCCGAGCTGGCGGCGCTGGCCGGCCGACCCGCGATCGTGGTGGCGAACGCGGGCACCGTGAACACCGTCGACTTCGACGACCTGCGGGCGATCGCGGCTCTGAAGGAGCGGTACGACTTCTGGCTGCACGTCGACGCCGCGTTCGGCGGCTTCGCCGCCCTCTCCCCCGCGTACGCGCACCTCGTGGCCGGGCTCGACGCGGCCGACTCGGTCTGCGTGGACCTGCACAAGTGGCTCAACGTCCCTTACGACGCCGCCGTCCAGTTCACCCGCCGCCGCGACCTGCAGGTGGCGGTGTTCCACAACTCCTCGCCCTATCTCGGCCGGCCGGCCGACGAGCCCGACTTCCTGCATCTGACCCCGGAGAACTCCCGGCGGCTGCGCGCCCTGCCCGCGTGGTTCTCCCTCGTCGCCTACGGCCGCGAGGGCCACCGCGAGATCGTCGAGCGGAACGTCGCCCTCGCCCGGCGGCTCGGCGCGGACATCGACGCCGTGCCGGGGCTGCGGCTGCTGGCGCCGGTCCGGCTCAACGTCGTCTGCTTCACGCTCGCCGACGACCCCACGCAGGAGCGGGTGGACGCCCTGGCCCGGGCCGTCGCCGCCTCCGGGGAGGCGTTCCTGACGCCGACGGTGTACGGCGGGGTACCGGGGCTGCGGGCGGCGTTCTCCAACTGGCGTACCGGCGAGGACGACGCCCGGCGGGTGCGTGACGCGCTCGCGGCGGCGATGTGAGTCCTCAGGGGCACTGCCCGAGCGCCGCCCGGAACCCCGTGTGGACAGCGGTGAGTCCGCCGTCGACGCGGAGGGTGGCGCCGGTGATGCAGGCGGCGTCGCGGGAGGCGAGGAATGCGACGGCGGCGGCGATGTCCTCCGGTTCGCCGGCCCGGCCGAGGGGGTAGAGGGCGCGGACGGCGCCGAGTTCGGCCTCGCGCCCCTCCCAGGCCCAGGTGCGGAGCGTACCGGGCTCGACGAGGTCGACCCGGACCCCGCGCGCAGCCGCGTGCCCTGCGAGGGTGCGGGTTGGCGAGCCGAGCCCGGCCTTGGCTGCGCCGTAGGCGTGGTTGCCGAAGTCCTGCCCGGCGTTGACCGAGCCGATGGAGACGCCGGTGAGGGTGATGTCGAGGCCGCGGGCCCAGGACCCGTCCGGCTCGTCCTCGGGGAGCGGGGCGTCGGGGCTGCAGTGCGCCGCTCCGTCGGCCAGGACGTCGAGCGAGCCGAAGGCGGCGACGGCATGGGCGGCGGCCCCCGCCACGGAGTCCCGGTCGCCCACGTCGCACGCGTACGCCTGCACCGCCGGCCCCCGCTCCCGCAGCGCGGCCGCGGTCCGTTCCGCCGCGGGCAGGTCCCGGTCGGTCGCCGGCAGCCGCCCGCCCTCCTCGGCGAGACGCCGGGCGATGGCGGCGCCGGTGACGGGAACTCCGTGTCCTGCGAAGCGCTTGAGATCGGTGATGGCAGCGACGGTACGGGCCACTCGGCCCGCCGGCCCCGCTGCCTCCCGTGACCGGTCAGCGGTAGCCCGTCGTGTCGGCCGGCCTGCCCGCGTCCTGGACCTCCACCAGGTACCGCCAGGCATCCGGCCGGCTGCCGTCCAGGTCCGTGAAGCCGTACTCCTGGGCGAGGCCTCCGCTGGAGAGGGACGCGCCGTTGAAGCGGGCCACGTCGGGGTCGGCGGCGAGGGCGGCGACGGCGCGGCCGACGTAGCGCGGGGTCTCGGAGATGGCGAAGTGGGGGACGCGGTCGAGGGCGTCGCGCCAGTTGTCCTCCCGTACGCCGAAGTGGTCGAGCATCATCTCCGAGCGCAGCCAGCCGGGGGTCAGGGCGACGGCGGTGGCGCCGCGCGGGCCGAGTTCGTGGCCGAGGGCGAAGGCCATGCGCAGGACCGCGGACTTGGCCAGGTCGTAGAAGAAGTTCACCCGGTAGGTGTCGCGGTTGTAGTCGGCGGTGCCGTCGGTGACCTCGACGACCAGGCCGCCGGGGCGGCGCAGCAGCAGTGGCAGGGCGTGGTGGCTGGTGATCGCGTGGGTCTCGACGGCGAGCCGGAGCAGCCTGAGGCCCTTGTCGAGGTCGTGTTCCCAGACCGGCGTGTCCCAGGCGAAGAGGTGCTCGGCGCCCCAGATGTCGTCGACCAGGACGTCGAGGCGCCCGGATTCCTTCGCGATCCGGTCCACGAGAGCGCGGACCTGCGCCGGGTCGAGGTGGTCGGCGGGTACGGCGATGCCCCGGCCGCCGGCCTCGGTGACCAGGTCGGCGGTGTCCTCGATGGTCTCGGGGCGGTCGTACTCCGAGCGCCGCGCACGCGTGCTGCGTCCGCTGACGTAGACGGTGGCACCGGCCGCGCCGAGTTCCACCGCGATCCCGCGTCCCGCCCCGCGCGTCGCCCCCGCGACCAGTGCGACTCTGCCTTCCAGCGGACCCGGCATGTCCGGCCTCCCGTATCCGTACGACTGCTGTCACCGTCCAGGGTGACGGGGAAGCCGGACACCTTCTGTCGCCTTTTCAGCGGCGGAGTGTCTCGTCGATGTCGTCGTGAGCGGTCAGGAACCACAGCCGGCCGCCCTGGTTCGGTTCGCCGGGGTCAGTGGCCGCGTTCGATCCACTCCTCCAGGTGGGGTGCCTCGGCTCCGATGGTGGTCGCGTCGCCGTGGCCGGTGAGCACCCTGGTCTCCGGCGGCAGGGTGAGGAGGCGGTCGCGGACGGAGTCGATGATGGTCGGGAAGTGGGAGTAGGAGCGGCCGGTGGCGCCGGGGCCGCCCTGGAAGAGGGTGTCGCCGGTGAAGACGGTGCCCAGGCCGGGGTCGTACAGGCAGACCGCGCCGGGCGCGTGGCCGGGGGTGTGCAGCACGGTGAGGTCGGCGCCGGCCGCCTCGATGACCTGCCCGTCGGTCAGATGGGCGTCGGGTTCCCGGCCGGGGTGGGTGAGCTGCCACAGGGGCAGGTCGGCGGGGTGCAGCCAGATGGTGGCGCCGGTGCGGTCGGCGAGGGCGGGCGCAGCGTCGATGTGGTCGTTGTGGGCGTGGGTGCACACGATCGCCGTCAGACGGCGGTCGCCGACGGCCTCGGCGATGGCGTCGGCGTCGTGCGCGGCGTCGATGACGATCACCTCGTGGTCGTCGCCGACGATCCACACGTTGTTCTCGACGTCCCAGGTGCCGCCGTCGAGGGTGAACTGCCCTGAGGTGACGAGGCGTTCGATGCGCGCGGCCATCACAGCACCACCACCGAGCGCAGCACGTCACCGTGGTGCATCCGCTCGAAGGCCTTCTCCACGTCGTCGAGCCGGATGGTCTCGGTGACGAACTTCTCCAGCGGCAGACGCCCCTGCAGGTGCAGGTCGATCAGCATGGGGAAGTCCCGGGAGGGCAGGCAGTCGCCGTACCAGGAGGACTTCAGCGCCCCGCCGCGCCCGAAGACGTCCAGCAGGGGCAGTTCGAGCTTCATCTCCGGGGTGGGCACGCCGACCAGGACGACCGTGCCGGCCAGGTCGCGGGCGTAGAAGGCCTGCTCGTAGGTCTCCGGACGGCCGACCGCCTCGATGAGCACGTCGGCGCCGAAGCCGCCGGTCAGCTCGCGGATCAACGCCACCGGGTCGCTCTCGCGCGCGTTGACCGTGTGGGTGGCGCCCAGCTCCCGGGCCGTCTCCAGCTTGCGGTCGTCGATGTCCACGGCGATGATCTTCGCCGCCCCGGCCAGGTTCGACCCGGCGACGGCCGCGTCCCCGACCCCGCCGCACCCGATGACGGCGACCGTGTCACCCCGCCCGACGTTCCCGGTGTTGATCGCGGCGCCGATCCCGGCCATCACCCCGCAGCCCAGCAGCCCGGCCACCTGCGGGGAGACCGCCGGGTCGACCTTCGTGCACTGCCCGGCCGCGACCAGCGTCTTCTCCGCGAAGGCACCGATCCCCAGGGCCGGGGACAGCTCGGTGCCGTCGGTCAGGGTCATCTTCTGAGCGGCGTTGTGGGTGTCGAAGCAGTACCAGGGCCGCCCGCGCAGACAGGCCCGGCACTGGCCGCACACCGCACGCCAGTTGAGGATCACGAAGTCGCCGGGCGCGACATCGGTGACGCCCTCGCCGACCAACTCCACCACCCCCGCCGCCTCATGCCCGAGCAGGAAGGGGAACTCGTCGCTGATTCCGCCCTGCTTGTAGTGCAGGTCGGTGTGACAGACCCCGCAGGCCTGGACTCGCACCACGGCCTCGCCCGGCCCCGGGTCCGGTACGACGATGGTCTCGACCCGCACGGGCTGGTCCTTGCTCGGTGCGATCACGCCGCGTACTTCCTGCGCCATGGTCCGGCTCCTTCCCTCGGTGCTCCTGCACTCGCGACCCTACGTGCGACTGATCGGTAATCGCAGCGAGTACGGCGCAGGTCGCGGATCTTTCTCCGCCGGACGCGCTGCCGACATAGTCTGAGGACGCCGTGCGCCTCCTTAACCACGGGGACACTGTGAGCGACACAGCGACGGACACGAAGGAGCCGCCCGTGTGGCGGCTCCTCCTCGGCTGTGTACGGCCGCACCGCTGGGCCCTGTTGGCGGGCGCGGTGCTCTCCCTGGTCACCGGGGCGACCGGACTGCTGGTGGCACGGGGGCTCATCGGCGACCTGGCGTACGACCGGTCGATCACCGGTCCGTTGCTGTCCGTGGCGGGCCTGGTCGTCGCCAACGCGGCGGTGGGCGCGCTGGGTTCGTACGTGCTGCGCCGCACCGCCGAGTCGGTGGTGCTCGGCGCGCGGCGGACGCTGCCGTCGTACCTGCTGCGGCTCAGGATCACGGCGGTGGACCGCAGCGAACCGGGTGACCTGACGGCCCGGATCACCTCGGACACCACCCTGCTGCGCGAGGTCACCACCGATTCGCTGGTCGCGCTCGGCACCGGCGGGCTCACGCTGGTCGCCAAGGTGGTGATGATGGGCCTGGTCGATCCCGTACTGCTGGCCGTGACGCACCAAGCTGTCGGGCGGAGAGAGACAACGGGTCGCCATCGCCCGGGCGCTGCTGCGCCGCCCACGGCTGCTGCTCCTGGACGAGGCGACCTCGCAGCTGGACGCGGTGAACGAGGCGGCCCTCAGGGACACGGTCGCCGACGTGGCACGCTCCACGACCGTCCTGGTCGTCGCGCACCGGCTCTCCACCGTGACGATGGCCGACCGGATCGTGGTCATGGACGCGGGCCGGGTGCGGGCGGTGGGCACGCACCGGCTGCTGGTGGCGGCCGATGCGTTGTACGCGGAGCCGGCGGCGACGCAGTTCCTGGCGACGGCGGACTGACACCCGCCGGGACCACCCCGGCTGCGCTTGCCGAGGCCGCTGAGGCGGAGGAGTCTCGAATGAGGGGTCACCAGCGGCCCGTTCTTCATGGGCCGCGGCCCTCGAAGGAGGTCACCATGGGCACTGCGGCAGGCTCCGCCTTCGACACCGAGACACTGCGCCGGGCCATAGAAGGGAACACCGGGAACACCCTTCTGTCGCTCTACACGGACGACGCGGAGGTCCGCATCATCGACCACGACTCCCAGCCCAGCCACCCCAAGGTGCTGCACGGCCGGAGCGAGATCGCCGAGATGCTGGACGACGTCTACAGCCGCGACATGACGCACAAGCTGGACGGCTGCGTCGTGCAGGGCGACCGCGCCGCCTTCAGCGAGTCCTGCGAGTACGCGGACGGCGTCCGGGTCCTCGCCGAATCGATGATCACGCTGCGGGACGGGAAGATCGCCGAACAGATCATGATCCAGGCGTGGGACGAGTAGGGAGGAAGGTGAGGTCCAGGTCAGCTCGTGGCTGACCTGGACCTGTCCCGCGCCGGGGCCTCGGCGACCACGACCGGTTTCCGCAGCAGGTCGGACAGTGTCCGCCGCTCCTGTTCGGTCAGTGCCGCGAGCAGCGCGCGCTCACCCTCGTCCTCCGTCACCGCGTGCGCCTCGAACGCGGCGTGCCCGGCGTCGGTGAGGCGTACCCGGACCCGCCGCCGGTCGCCCGTCCCGTGGATGCGGGTGATCAGACCGGCCTCCTCGATCGGCCCGAGCCGGGCCCGACAGCGCCCCACGGGTCAGCCCCACGGCGATGCACCGGACGAGGTCCGCCGCGGCTGGGCGGCGATGTACCTCGGTCCGGTCACGGACAACCACTTCGCCGACCGTGCGTCCGCCCCCGCCCACTACGCCGCCGCCCTGCGCGCCGGGGGGCGGGCCCCGACGAGTTGCTGGCCCGCGAGGCGCTGCGGCACCTCGGCGACCACGACCACGACGGCGGTGACCACGACCGCGCCCTCGACCGCTGGCGCCGGGCCACCGCGCCGGGCGCCCGCGCGGGCACGGTCCCCGGCACGCTCTCCCAGCAGATGCTGCTGGCGGTGCTGGCCCGGGACACCGGCGACGAGGCCGGGGCCAGGGCGCTGGCGGCGGAGGTCGTCCGCTGGGCGGAGGCCATCGGCGCGGACGGCTCGCGGCCCGGGCGACCGGCTTCCCGGCCGACGCCGACCCGACGGCGCCGCCTTCGGGGGACGGGGCCTGAGCGTCGTACAGGTCGACGACGTTCAGGCCGGTGCTCGCGGCGCTCACGCCGGCGCAGCGGCCGGTGGAGGTGGCGCTGTGGCTCGCGCTCGCTGCCCCGGTGCCGCCGCTGACCTTGAGCGGCACCGAGCCGCCCGCCGGGACGCCTGCGGTGTAGCTCGTGGCGTAACCGCCCAGGTCCCTCCGGGCCCACAGGTCACGGACGGTGGCGGAGGTGCCGGTCAGGCCGGGGTCGGACCAGCGGACGGTGACGCGGTGTTCGCCCACCCGGCACCCGCAAGGCCGCGGGCACCGGCGCACGCACCCGGCTCAGGGCCCCCCGGCCCATCCCTCCGGCCGCAGGATCCCCAGCAACTGCCGGACCAGTTCGTCCACCACCTCGTCCAGGGTCGCGTCCACCCACCCCGCGCTCCAGTCGTGGAGGAGGCCGTTGACGCTGCCGATGAAGGCGGTCGCGGCGAGGCGGTAGTCGCGGGTGGCCGCCTCGCCCCGGGCGGCGGCCGCGGTCGCCTCGGCGCAGATGAGGTCGACCCAGCGGGCGCGGCGGGCGAGCCGCTGCTCCTCCAGGCGGGGGCTGACGCCGATGATCTCGACGAAGGTGATGCGGATGCGGCGCGGGTCGGAGGTGACGTCGCGGGCGTAGGCGCGGAAGAGGGCGGTGACGCGCTCGGCCAGCGGGAGTGACCCCGCCTCGGCGAGCGCCGCCAGCACCGCCCGCTCGGCCCAGTCGTTGACCTCCAGATGCAGCGCGGCGAGCACGTCCTCCAGCGTGCGGAACTCCTCGTAGAACTGACGGGTCGACAGCCCCGCCGCCTGGCTCAGCACGGCGACGGTCGTCGCGCGGAAGCCGGGGCTGTCGCCGAACAGCTGCAGTGCCGCCTGAAGGAAACGGCGGCGCCGCTCGGCCTGCCGTTCCTCGGCGGACCTGCCGCCGTAGCGGCCCGTCGGCGCCCTGAGCCTGCCCGCCACGCTCCCCCCTCCTTCGTCCCACCGATGGCCAATCTTGTCGTGCACGCATCTTGTCGAGAAGGCCGCCCCCTCCTTACTTTTCAGTAAGTTCGCTGTGAATCCCGTCGTGTTCAGATTTCTCAGAGGAGAGAGCAGCCATGCCTGCCTTCAGATCCAGGCACCTTTGCTCCGTAGCCGCCGCCCTCGTCCTGACCGTCGTCGGCCCCGTCACCGCCGCGTCCGCGGTGTCCGCCGCCTCGGACGCCTCCGCCCTGCGCGAGGTGCTGTTCGTGGGCAACAACTGGGACGGGACCGCGGACGTCATCAGGTCCTCCGGCGACTTCGCGAAGATCGGCCGGATCAACGTCGTCCCGGACAAGGACGAGCGGATGGCGGAGATCAACGCCGATCCGATCAAGTGGATCTACTTCCAGGCCATCCGCAACAGCGTCGGCGAGGGTCACGACCAGTTCGCCGACGACATGTACTCGACGCCCGACGGCACATCCGTCGTGGTCTCCCGGCCGAGCTTCGCCGACGTCGTCTCCCTCGACCTGGCCACCGGGAAGATCAACTGGCGTTTCCCCGTGTCCGGTTACCGCGCCGACCACATGGCCGTCTCCCCCGACGGCACCCGGGTCGCGGTCTCCGCCTCGACCGCGAACACCGTGCATGTACTGGACATCAGCACCGGCAAGCAGCTCGGCTCGTTCGCCACCGGCGACAAGCCGCACGAGAACATCTTCAGCAAGGACGGCAAGTACATCTGGAACATGGCCATCGGGGACGTCAACACCTCCCTCGACGACCCGGGCTGGGACTGGACCAAGGGGGACCGCCACCTCACGGTGGTGGACGCGACAACGTACAAGCAGGTCAAGGTCATCGAGATGCGGAACCGGCTGGACGCCTTCGGCCTGAAGGACTTCTCCGACGCCGTACGTCCCGCGGTCTTCTCCCCGGACGAGTCGAAGCTCTACTTCCAGGTGTCCTTCTTCAACGGCTTCCTGGAGTACGACGTCGCCTCCGACAAGATCACCCGGATGAAGACCCTGCCGAAGAACCCGGCGACCAGCGAGGACCGCACCACCTGGGTCAACGACTCGCGCCACCACGGGATTTCGGTGAACCCCGCGGGCACCAAGCTGTGCGTGGCGGGCACCATGGACGACTACGCGACCGTCGTCGACCGCGCCACCCTCCAGGAGGGCCCGCTGGTCACCACCTCCAAGCCCTACTGGGCCACGGTCAGCGGCGACGGCAAGGACTGCGTCATCTCCGAGTCCGGTGCCGACCAGGTCACGGCCATCGACTTCGCCACCGGCCGGAAGGTGACGTCCGTGGCGGTGGGCGACCATCCGCAGCGGGTACGGCTGGGGCATGTGCGGGCCGACTGGACCGGCCCGCACGGGAGTTGACCAAGCCGACGATCAGGGCCTCCGGAGTGCGCGGCGTACCGGAGGTCCTGCCCGCGTCAGAAGTGTGCGCCCGCCCACGCGGCCAGCTCGGACTTCGCCGCGCTCAGCAGGTCCGCCGAGGGCGCCGTCGCCCCGTTGGTGACCAGCGCGTAGTGCAGCGCGCCGGAGTCCGGGTCGGTGAGCAGCAGACGGCGGCTGCCCGTGCCGCCCGGTTCCGGGGCCACGCCGACCGGGGTCGAGGCCGTGTACGACGGGGGCGCGTAAGCGGCGCCCAGGTCGGAGACGACCGTGGTGGCCGAGGTCGGGAAGGACGCGGGCAGGTGCAGTTCGGTGGGTGCCGTACCGCTGCCCGAGCGCCACACCAGCAGCCCGTACTGGCCTGAGCCGACCAGCCGGGAGACGTTGGGCAGCGAGCTGGGCACCCGGTTCCAGGTCAGGGTGGTGGAACCGTCCCGGGAGCGGTCCTCGTAGGTGAAGGCGAGCGTGCTGCCGGCGGTCGCGCTCGGGTAGATCCGGTCGAGCAGGCGGACGTCCTGGCGTAGTTGCACCGCGCCGGAGGCGTCGAGCCTCACGGCGGAGAGGTCCTCGTCGTTCCAGGCGTCGCCGGAGGTGAGCACCTTGTCGCGATTGCCGTTCATCAACTCGTGGTGGCGGCTGTGGTAGATGTCCCACTGCCACTGGGTGCCGGACAGGACGGGGCCGGAGGAGGCCGGGTCCGACCACCAACCCGACCCGGGCAGGCGGGAGTCGAGGGCCTGGTACATCGCCTTGAGCACGGTCGGTGCCTTGTCCGCCACCGTGCCCGACAGCGGGTGGCCGAACTCGCTGACAAGTGCGGTGCTCCGGGCGGCGGAGGCGCGGTCGCGGACGCCCGCGAAGTCGGTGGCGTACTGGCCGTCGCCCGCCTTGCCCCACATCAGGATGCCGGAGATGGCCTTCTGGTCGTAGAAGTGGGTGTTGAAGACGTAGCGCGGGCCGAGCGTGCCCGCGTCCAGCAGGCCGCCCTCCTGCTTCTGGGAGTGGATGTCGGAGTTCCAGAAGAGGTTGGGCTCGACGAGGGCGGGCTTGCCCTGCCAGCCGGCCGCGTCCATGCGGGCCCGGAACTTCTGGTAGAAGGGCCACAGCAGGTCCCGCTCCCAGGTACGGCTGGTCTGGCCGGAGGCGTAGGTGCCCGCGTACGGCTCGTTGTACGGGTCGAAGCCGGCCACGCCCGCGAACTCGGCGCCGGTGAGGTGCTGGACGAGGTAGGACATGGTCGTCTGCGCCGTGGCGAGGAACGCGTCCTGGACGCCGTGGGCGTTGTGCCAGAAGTCGTACTGCGCCTTCGTGACGGCCGCGTTCTGGGTGATGTTCTGCCCCCAGAAGAGGCAGATCCCGCACGACTCCTTGGGGTAACTCCCGGCGTCCACGGCCCACTTCGGGGCGCCGTCGCCGGTGTACCAGCTTCCGGCGTCGAAGAGATGCCGGGAGTAGAGGTCCTGGTGGAAGTCGGGGTAGACGCGGATGCCGGCGTCGAGGAAGGCGCGGATCCGGTCGGTCGCGGCGGCCAGGTAGGCGGTGTCGACCTGGCCTCGCACGGGCTGGGCGTGGGCCCAGGAGAGCAGGAACCGGACCGCGTTGCCGCCGCCGAGGGCGCGCAGCGCGGTCGCGGACTTCCTGGCGTCGGCGACCGAGGCGAAGGGCAGGCCGCTGTTCTCCTCCAGCTTGGTCTCGCCGGAGACGTTGTAGCCGCGCAGCACGATCTCGCGGCCCTGGCCGTCGGTGAAGCGGCCGTTGCGCACGGTGAGCGAAGTGCCGTCGAACCAGAGGGAGCCGGAAGGTGTGGCGGCGGCGGGCCACGCGCCCGCCACCGTCAGGAATCCGGCGAGGACAACCGCGACAACAAGGTCAACGAGACCGTTGATCACACGCGTCCGCATATTCGGCATGTTCACTACAGTCCGGTGATTCCCGGACACCGTCAACGCCCCTGACCCGTGAGTAAGTCGGGTCTCGGCCATCCCTTGTCCCTCAACGGTCATGGTGACCGTGCAGTCGGTGACCTGCCAGCCGTGCAGTCCCTGGCCCAGCGTCTCGCGGACGGTGTCCTCGACGGCCTTGAAGAAGGCGTGCGGCATGGAGCCAAGCTCCACCTCCAGCCGGAAGTCCACGCCCGAGCGAAGTCCGGGTGACCGGGGGTGTCGATGAGGTTGACGGTCACGCCGTCGAGCGGGAAGGAGACGACGGCGGACTTGATGGTGATGCCGCGCTGCCGCTCCAGTGCGAGGGTGTCGGTGCGGGTGGTGCCCGCCTCGACACTGCCGGTCTCGTCGGTGACCCCGGCCGTGCGCAGCAGCCGTTCGGTCAGGCTGGTCTTACCGGCGTCGACGTGCGCGAGGATTCCCAGGTTGAGCAAGTGCACCAGGTGTCATGTCCTTGAGAGAGCGGGTCGTTCCTTCCTGGCTGGACACGAACGGTGCGCGCATGACTGCTCCTTGGGTTCCGGGAACTCGACCGGTGCAGGGCAGCGGAACGGCGGCCCCCGCACCAACGGATTAACGTTCAATCAATCCTGCGTTACCGGGTGAGCGGAGGAGCGGACGATGCGGGACATTCTCCCCACGCTGAGCGGGTGGTACGCCGCTCACGTGCCGTTCGGGCTCGCCACGGTCGTCGCGGTCAGCCGCAGCGCGCCGCGTGGGCCGGGCTCGGCGATGGCGGTCGGCCCGGACGACGAGGTCGTGGGCAGCGTGTCCGGGGGCTGCGTCGAGGGCGCGGTCTTCGAGCTCGCCAGGGAGGTGGTGGCGAGCGGCGAGGCCCGGCTGGAGACCTTCGGCTACAGCGACGAGGACGCCTTCGCGGTGGGGCTCACCTGCGGCGGCGAGATCACCCTGCTGGTCCGGCCCGTCACGCCCGGGCTCGACCCGTCCTTCGGCGCGGTGGCCGCGTCGGTCGCGGGCGGGGAGCCGGTGACCGTGGCGAGTGTGGTCGACGGGCCCGCGCCGCGCGGGGCGACCCTCGCGGTGTGGCCCGAGACGGCCGCCGGGGGGCTCGGCTCCAGCGGCCTCGACGCGGCCGTGGCCGCCGACGCGCGCGGGGAACTGGCCCTCGGGGCGACCGGCCTGCGGCACTACGGGCCTCGTGGAGAGCGGCGCGAGGACTCCGTCACGGTGTTCCTGCACTCCTTCGCCCCGCCACCGCGGATGCTCGTCTTCGGCGCCATCGACTACGCGGCCGCCGTGGCCCGTATCGGCGCTTTCCTCGGCTACCGGGTCACCGTGTGCGACGCCCGGCCGGTGTTCGCCACGCCGGCCCGGTTCCCGGAGGCCGCGGAGGTGGTCGTGGACTGGCCGCACCGCTATCTGCGCGGCACGCACACCGACGAGCGCACGGTGATCTGCGTCCTCACCCACGACCCCAAGTTCGACGTCCCCCTGCTGCGGGAGGCGCTGCGCCGGCCGGCCGCCTACATCGGGGCGATGGGCAGCCGCCGCACCCACGCCGACCGCATGCTCCGCCTGGCCGACGCCGGCCTCACCCCGGCCGAGCTGTCCCGGCTGCGCTCCCCGCTGGGCCTGGACCTCGGGGCCCGTACGCCGGAGGAGGTCGCCGTGTCGGTGGCCGCCGAGATCGTCGCGCTGCGGTGGGGCGGGAGCGGGGTGCCGCTGACGGTGACCGAGGGGGCCATTCATCCGCGGGACGGGGGGTGAGTGGGGGCTTCCCGGGGGCAGCCGCGCCGTCACCCCGCTTCCCGTCGGTGGTCGGCCAGCACCTCCTCCCCGGGGCGACGGGCAGGTGGGCCCACCGCGGGAACTGGGCGGCCAGCAGACGGCGTACGAGCGGGACGTCGATCAGCACCGGTTCGTCCCACCGGGCCGTCGCGGCGGTGTCCACGGATTTTTTTCCGGACATTGACGTAATCCGTGTGTGAGGTCCGCGGTGAGGGGTAGGCGGCGCCTCGACAGATGAGGCATGCATGTCCTCCGCGGCAGAACCCGGAAGGAGGTCCGTGAGAGCGCATCATCCACAGTGCCCGGGCCGCTCCCCTTTCACGGGGCGGCCCGGATCTCGTTCTGTCACCCCCTGTCCGGTATGAGGGAGCCCGCCAGCAGGGTGAGCGCGAGGAATGCCGTCGCGACCACGGCCGGGGTGAGCAGACCGCACAGCGGCACGAGCGCGAGCCCGGCGAGGAAGGCCGGGCGGTGCCGCCGCCTGTCAGGCGTCTCCCGGACGAGGGCGCGCAGATGCTGGTCGTGCCACCCGTCCGCGTGCAGCAGGGCGCCGCGCATCGTGCCTTCCAGCAGGTAGCCCGTCTTCTCGGCCACCCGGCAGGACGCCGCGTCGGCCACCGCGTGGCACAGCCGCAGGCGGTGCAGGCCGAGGTCGTCCAGGGCCCACCGGGTGATCCGCCGTACCGCCCGGACGACGACACCGCCGCCCCGCGCCGGGGGAAGGACCCGGTAGACGATCTCGGCGCTGCCGCCCGCGAGGTCGATGTCGTTCCAGCCGATGAGGCCCAGGGCCGCTCCGTCCCCTGGCGGGCGATGGCCCGGACGGCGCCGGTCCCGGCCCGCCACCGCTGCCGCATGCGCTCGATCCGCCCGGAGGCCTCCCCGCGGCTGCTCACGTGCAGGAGGTTCCACTGGCGGATCGCCGGGTCCCGCCCGGCGGCCGGCAGGGCATCGGCGTCGTCCGGGCGCCGGGGGCGCGGTTCCAGGCCGCCCGGCAGGGCGAGCACCGGCTGGGCGGCACCGGCCATCCTGCCTGCGGGGACCACCGGCGGTACGGGAAAGCCGGAGATCACCGCCGCATCGTGGCACACCGCACGGGTACGGCCCTCACCGCTGCGGCAGCCGGTGCAGTGTCACGTCCGTGAGCGCGCCGTCGGCGACGACCGCCGTCAGGTAGGTGCAGTGGGGCCGGCTGCGGCGGTCGGTCGGGGAACCGGGGTTGAGCAGGCGCAGGCCGCCCGGCGCAGTGGTGTCCCACGGGATGTGGCTGTGGCCGAAGACCAGGACGTCCAGATCGGGGAAGCGGGCGGCGCAGCGGGCCTCGCGGCCCTGGGCGGGACCGGTCTCGTGGATCACGCCGAAACGCAGGCCGTCCAGGTCGGCGTACGCCACCTCGGGCAGGCGGGCCCGCAGCTCCGGGCCGTCGTTGTTGCCGTACACGCCGATCAGCCGGCGGCTGCGGCTCTCCAGCAGGTCGAGGGTGGCGGTGTCGACCCAGTCCCCGGCGTGGATGACCACGTCGGCGTGCGGGAGCCCGGCCAGGAGCTGCTCCGGCAGCTTCTTGGCGCGCTTGGGCAGATGCGTGTCGGAGATGAGGAGCAGGCGCACACGGTCAGCCTAGGGCAGGTCAACGTGCCTGCCCCCGGAAAAGGTGCTCGACGGGGTGGCCGAGCCGCCGGACGAGCCGGCGGGCGCTGCGGCGGGCCCGCAGGACGGACGGTTCGTCGGGTACGGTCCGCGGCGGGCCCGTGCGGGGACCAGCCAGGCCAGGACGTCGCCGTCGAGTTCCACCGGGACGACGTTGCCGTGCTCCCGCCGCATCTCCTCGTGAACGCCGCGCAGCTCGGCCCGCATGTCGAGACCGGACAGCCACACGCGGCCGAACGGACCAACGCACCCCGCTTCAGGCTGACTTGGCCAGGCGCCGGATGCCGCCCAGCGCGGTGACCGCGGCGAGACCGGCACCGAGGGCCGTGGCGGCGGGGTGCTGGGCAAGGGCGGCCTGCCAGGAGCGGCCGTGGGCGTTGTCGTCGAAGATGCCGTGGGCGCCGTGGTCGTCGCCGGGCAGCCGGTCGACGGGTTCGAAGAGGTTGCTCTCGCCGGTCGGAGGCTCCTTGTCGGTCTGCTGGGAGTCGAAGCCGGTGCGGGCCAGGTAGCGGTCGAGCAGGGCGGGGGCGATCCGGTTGGCGAGGATCGTGGCCACGGTGGTGGCGCCGACGTAGTACTGCTTGCGGCGCGGATGGTCGGCGGCGTACAGCACGCCCCGCGCGGCGACCTCGGGCTGGTAGATCGGGGGGACGGGGCTGGGGTGCTTGGGCAGGCGGGAGCGCACCCAGTCGAACTGGGGGGTGTTGACGGCGGGCATCTGGGCGACGGTGACGTGCACGTTGCTGCCGCGGTGCAGCAGCTCGACGCGCAGGGAGGAGGTGAAGCCGTTGATGGCGTGCTTGGCGCCGCAGTACGCGGACTGCAGGGGGATCGCCCGCTCGCCGAGCGCCGAGCCGACCTGCACGATGGTGCCCCGGTCCCGGGGCAGCATGCGCTTCAGCGCCGCCCGGGTGCCGTTGACGAAGCCGAGGTAGGTCACCTCGGTCACCCGCCGGTACTCTTCGGGGGCGATTTCGTCGAAGGGCGCGAACACACTGGTGAAGGCGCAGTTGATCCAGACGTCGATGGGGCCGAACTCCGTCTCGGCGGCCTCGGCGACGGCCTCGACCTGGTCGGGGTCGGCGGTGTCGGCGACCTGCACCAGCGGGCGGCCGCCGAGGGCGGCGACCTCGTCGGCGGCCGCCTCGAGTCCGCCGCGACCGCGGGCGACGAGTACGACGTCCGCGCCGCGCCGGGCGTAGAGGCGGGCGGTGGCGCGGCCGATTCCGGCGCTGGCACCGGTGATGACGACGGTGGCGGGCATGGTCAGGTCCTTTCGGACGAGGGCGGGGTGCGGGCGTGCCGGGGCTCCGCCCCGTCCAGCCGGGCCGCCGTCTCCAGCAGTACGGCGTGCACGAAGGCCTGCGGGAGGTTCCCGCGCAGCTGGCGCTGGGCGACGTCGTACTCCTCGGCGTACAGGCCCGACGCGCCGCAGGCGCCGCGGTTGCGCTCGAACCAGCGGTGCGCGGCGACGGGCCGTCCCTGCTGGTGCTCGGCCAGCGCCATGACGAAGCCGCACAGCAGGAAGACGCCTTCGGTGTCCTGGAGGGGCCGGTCGTCGTGACGGAAGCGGTACAGGAAGTGGTCCTCGGCCAGCGCGCGGCGGCAGGCGTCGAGGGTGGCGCGGGTGCGGGGGTCACCGGGGGGCAGGGCGCCGCGTACGGCGGGCAGGAGCAGCGCGGCGTCGACGGCGGGGTCCCCGGGGGTGCGCTGCCAGTGGCCGTCGGGATGCAGGGAGGTGGCCGAGGTGGCGGCGAGGATCGTGTCGGCGAGCCGGGTACAGGTGTCCGCGCGCGGGTGGCGCGGGTCGGCGGCGGCCAGGGCACGCAGCCCGGCGACGCAGCTCAGGCGGCTGTGGGTCCACTCCCGGGCGTCCAGCTCCCAGATCCCGGCGTCGGGTTCGCGCCACCGCTCGGCGATGGTGCGCACCGCGAGGCCGGCGGCCTCCGCGCCGGTCGCGTCGAGCCGGTCGTGGCGTGCCGCGGCGGCCAACAGCTGCAGGGCCTCGCCGAAGCAGTCCAGCTGGAACTGGTCCCCGACCCGGTTGCCGACCCGGTCGAAGCCCCCCGGGTAGCCGGGCAGGTCGAGCTCCCGCTGCCCGGGGACGGGCGTGCCGCGCACGGTGTAGGCGGGGGCGAGGCGGGGCCCGTCGGCGCACAGCCGCTCGGCGACGAACCGGACGGAGTCGTCGAGGAGTTGGGTCACACCGGCGGCGGCTGCCGCCTGGCCCGCGTAGCTCTGGTCGCGGATCCACACGTACCGGTAGTCGTAGTTGCGGCCCTCCTCGGCGCGTTCCGGCAGGCTGGTGGTGGCCGCCGCGACCATGCCGCCGCCCTGGGCGGTCAGGCCGCGCAGGACGGCGCAGGCGCGGCGGGCGTCGCAGGGGGCGATGGTGTGGCTGAGCGGGGGTACGGCCTGCCGCCAGGCCTCCTCGGTCACGGCCCAGACCTGCTCGGCGTGCGGGAGGGTGCGCGGGAGCGGGGAGGGGGAGCACTCCAGGACGAGGTCGTGGCTCTCCCCCGGCTTCAGGACGAGCTCGGCGGTCAGGCCCTGCTCACGCGGGGTCGCGGCGGGGCAGCCCTGCCAGCGCAGCCGGTGCGGGCCGGTGTACAGGTGCCACACGCCGTCGTCGTCGCGGTGGGCGGAGTCCAGGGGGGCGCGGCCGTAATCGGCGTGCGGGTCGAGGACGACCGTGAGGTGGGCGGGTCCGTCGACGGCGCGCAGACGGCGCAGCAGGACCGCGCGGCCCGGCTCGCCGGGGAAGGCGAGCGCCTCGCGGCACTCCACGACGCCCTCGGTGGTGGTCCAGCGGCTGCGCCAGATCAGCGTGCCGTTCTCGTAGTAGCCGCCGGGGACGAACGGGGCGCGCGGGGTGACGGCGTAGCCGCCCCGGCCGCCGATGAGGGAGGCGAGGACGGCGTCGTCGTGCCAGCCGGGCGCGCACAGCCAGACGACGGCGCCGTCGGGTCCGATCAGCGCGCCGCGCTCGCCGTCGGCCAGCAGCGCGTAGTCGTGCAGCGCGTGCGGCGGGAAGTAGGTGCTCATGGGCGGCTTCCTCGTTCAGCGCACGCGGTACGGCCGGGCGCGCTCGGCGGCGAGGGTCAGCCCCAGTCCGGGTGAGCCGTCGGCGCCCGGGGTGATGCTGCCGCCGGCCGGGTCGAGGACGCCGTCGAAGAGGATCCGCTCGATGCGGACGTGGTCGTGGAACCACTCCAGGTGGCGCAGGTTGGGCACCGCGGCGGCGGCGTGCGCGTGGGCGTGCGGGGCGCAGTGCCCGGAGATGTCCAGGCCGCGGGCGTGGGCGAGGGCGGCGGCCCGCAGCCAGACCGTGATGCCGCCGCAGCGGGTGACGTCGGCCTGGAGGCAGTCCACGGCGCCGACGGTGAGCATGTGTTCGAAGTACGGGAGGGTGTAGCCGTACTCCCCCGCGGTGACGTCCATCGGAGCGCGGGCACGGATCGCCGCCAGGGTGGCGAGGTGGTCGGAGGAGACCGGTTCCTCGAACCAGGTCACGCCCTCGCCGCCGAGAGCGTCGGCGACGCGCAGGGCCTGTTTCGCGCTGTAGGCGCCGTTGGCGTCCACATACAGGGCGGTGGAGTCGCCGACGCTCGCGCGGGCCCGGCGGACGCGCTCCCGGTCCCGCTCCTCGCACCTCCCCCACGACTCCCCGATCTTGATCTTGACGCGGGGGATGCCCTCGTCCTCGGTCCAGCCGCGCAGCTGCCGGTCCTGCCGCTCGGCGTCGTACGTGGTGAAGCCACCGCTGCCGTACACGGGCACGTCGTCGCGGGCGGCGCCCAGCAGATCGACCAGGGGCAGGCCGAGCAGACGGGCCTTGAGGTCCCACAGGGCGATGTCGGCGGCGGCGATCGCCTGCGCGGCGACGCCGGGCCGGCCGGCGTTGCGCACCGCGCGGCACATCTCCTCGTTCAGGCGGGGCACGTCGAAAGCCGGGGAGCCGGTGACGACGGCGGCGAGCAGGTCGTCCACGACAGCCGCGGTGGCCGCGGGCGCGTAGGTGTAGCCCAGCCCGCTCACGTCGCCGCCGCGGACGGTGACCAGGACGAGGGTGGTGCTGTCCCAGGTGAGGGTGCCGTCGGCCTCGGGGGCGTCGGTGGGCACCGTGTAGACGGAGCTGTCCACCTGCTCGACGACCGGCTGGTCCGTCATGTCTCCTCCCGGTAGGGGTGCGGGGTACGCCTGAGCCGCCCGGTTCACGAGCGGCGTCGCAGCCACAGGGCGGCACCGCCGGCCAGCGCGCCGGTCAGCGCCGCGGCCGAGGCGGTGGCCGCCCAGCGGGCCGTACGGGAGGGCCCGGGCGGCCGTTCGGCGAGGCGCTCGGGCAGCCGGCTGGGCAGATTGCCGTCCAGGCCGAGGGCCAGCACCTCGGCGAGGTGCAGGGCGCGGCGGCCGGTGTCGGCCTGTTCGACCTGGGTGCGGCAGCTGAAGCCGTCGGCGAGCAGCAGGCTGCCGGGGGCCGCCTCGCGGACGGCGGGCAGGACGCCCTGTTCGGCGACGGCCATGGAGACCTCGTGGTGGCCGCGTTCGAAACCGAAGTTGCCGGCCAGACCGCAGCAGCCCTCGTCGAGGACGTCGGCGTCGAGGTGAGCGCGGCGCATCAGTTCGCGGTCGGCGTCGAACTTCATGATGGCGTGCTGGTGGCAGTGGGTCTGCACGGTCGCCTGCCGGGCGAGCCGCGGAGGCCGCCAGTCGCCGGGGGCGTGGTGGACGAGCTGCTCGGCGAAGGTGCGGACCTGCCCGGCCAGCCGGCACACGTCCTGGTCGGCGGGCATCAGCTCGGGCGCGTCGGCCCGGAACACGGCGGTGCAGGAGGGTTCGAGGCCGATGACCGGGGTGCCCGCCTCCAGGTAGGGGCGCAGCACGCCGAGGGTGCGGCGCAGCACCTTCTTGGCGACCGCCAGCTGCCCGGTGGAGATCCAGGTCAGGCCGCAGCACACCGGCTTGTCGGGGACGGCGACGCGGAAGCCCGCGTCTTCGAGGACGCGTACGGCTGAGATGGCGATCGAGGGGTGGAAGTAGGCACTGAAGGTGTCGGGCCACAGCACCACGGTCCGCGGGTCGGCCGGGTCGGGTTGTTCGGCGCCGCGCTCCTGCCACCACTGGAGGAAGGACTGCTCGGCGAACACGGGGGCCTCCCGTGCCGCGTCGATGCCGGCCAGCCGCTTGCCCGTGCGGGCGAGTCCGGGCGCGTGCAGCGCGCTGTTGACGAGCGACGGCGAGATACGGGACAGCCGCGCCCACAGCGGCAGCCAGCCCATGGAGTAGTGGGCGGCGGGGCGCACCCGGCCGTCGTAGTGGTGGGCGAGGAACTCCGCCTTGAGCGTGGCCATGTCCACCCCGGTCGGGCAGTCCGACTTGCAGCCCTTGCAGGCCAGGCACAAGTCGAGGGCGTCACGGACCTCGGTGGAGCGCCAGCCGTCCTTGACCGCGGAGTCCGCGTGCCCGCCCAGCATCTCGAACAGCAGCCGGGCCCGGCCGCGTGTGGAGTGCTCCTCCTCCATGGTGGCCCGGTACGACGGGCACATCACGCCGCCCGAGTGGCCGCGGCAGTTGCCGATGCCGACGCAGCGCATCACGGCGCGGGTGAAGGAGTGCTCGTCCTCCGGATAGCCGAAGTGGGTCTCCGGGGTGTGCGGCCGCCAGGCGGGGCCGAGGCGCAGCTGCCCGTCGACCGGGTTGGGGTGGACGACCTTGCCCGGGTTCATCCGGTCACGGGGGTCGAACAGGGCCTTCAGCTCGCCGAAGGCGGTCACGAGCCGTTCGCCGAACATGCGGGTGAGCAGCTCGCCCCGGGACTGGCCGTCGCCGTGCTCGCCGGACAGGGAGCCGCCGTAGGAGGCCACGAGGTCGGCGGCGCTCTCCACGAACCGCCGGAAGTCCGCCACGCCTTCGGCGGTCTTCAGCCCGAAGGGGATACGGGTGTGCACGCAGCCCTGCCCGAAGTGGCCGTACAGGGAGGGGTGGTCGTAGTCGAACTCCCCGAACAGCCGCTTGAGGTCGCGCAGATAGTCGCCGAGCCGTTCCGGCGGTACGGCGGAGTCCTCCCAGCCCTCCCAGGTCTCCCGGTCGTCCGGGGGCCGCGCGGTCACGCCGAGCCCGGCCTCGCGGGCCTTGAGCATCTTCTCCTCCCGGGCGGGGTCGTCGGAGAAGGCGACGTTCGCGTCCTTCTCGCCGCGCCCGATCGCCCGCAGCAGCGCGTGCGCCTGTTCGTCGACGTCCTCCTGGCTGTCGCCGGCGTACTGCACCATCAGCCAGCTGCCGCCCTCGGGAAGGACGTTGAGGGAGTCGAGGTAGGCGCCCTCCTCGCGCATCAGCTGCGCCATCCGCCCGTCGAGCGCCTCCAGTTGGCTGGGCGAGCAGTGCTCGAGGAGGCGCGGTACGTCGTCGGCGGCGGCGCAGATGTCGTCGTAGCCGAGCACCAGCAGCGACTTGCAGGGCGGCACCGGCACCAGGTCGAGTTCGGCGCGCAGCACGGTCACCAGGGTGCCCTCGCTGCCGACCAGGGCCTTGGCGACGTCGAAGCCGTTCTCGGGCAGCAGCGAGTCGAGGTTGTAGCCGGAGACCCGGCGGGGGATCCTGGGGTAGCCGCGGCGGATGTCGGCGAGGTACTCGGTGGCGATGCGGTTCAGGCCGGCGTAGAGCTCGGCCAGCCGTCCGTCCCGGGCGGCGATCCGCTCGCGTTCGGCGGTGGGCGTCGGCCCGACCCAGGCGCGGACGCCGTCGTAGGTGAGGATCTCCAGGCGGCGCACGTTGTCCACGGTCTTGCCGTACGCCTGGGCCGACGCGCCGCAGGAGTTGTTGCCGATCATGCCGCCGAGCGCGCAGTGGCTGTGTGTGGACGGCTTCGGCCCGAACTGCAGCTTGTGGCCGGCCAGTTGCCGGTTGAGTTCGTCCAGGACGATGCCGGGCTCGACCACGCAGGTGCGGGCCTCGGGGTCCACCGAGACCAGCGCGTGGCAGTACTTGCTCCAGTCGATCACGACGGCGGTGTTGGTGGACTGCCCCGCCAGGCTGGTGCCGCCGCCGCGCGACAGGACGGGTGCGTCGAACCGGGCGCAGACCTCCACGGCACGCGCCCCCGCCTCCACCGTGCGGGGGACGACGACGCCGATGGGGACCTGCCGGTAGTTCGAGCCGTCCGTGGCGTAGGCACCGCGGCTGCCCGCGTCGAAGCGCACCTCGCCGTCCACTTCGGCGCGCAGAGCCGCCTCCAAGCCGGTCACGTCCGGAGGGGTCATCTGCTCACATCCTTGAGATCGCCGACGTCCTTGCCCGGTCACGGACGTGCGAGTACCCCGAGACCGCCCGGTGCAACTGGCCCGGCAGATGTACAGGCTCAAGCGCCGGGCCGCGGTCTCGCCTTCCCGGAGGGGCTGGGACGTCCTCGTCGACGCGCTGAACGGCAAACCCCGGCGACATCCGTGTCGCGAGGCACAACCGGAACGCCTTCCACGGCACCGGCCTCGGCGTCCGGCTGCGCCGCCGCCGCGTCACCCCGATCGTGCTGACCCGCATGGCCACCAGCATCGGCGTGGAGTCCACCGCCCGCGCCGCCTAGGAACACGGCCACCACGTCACCCTCGCCACGGACGCCATGGCCGACAGCGACCCCGAGGCGCACCGGGGCAGCGCCGAGCGGATCTTCCCGCGGCTCGCGAGTCGGGCACGACGGCGGAGGTCCTGGAGCTGCCGGCCAAGAGGCGCGGCTGCCCCCGCACGGCCGGCCGCCGGCCCGGCCCCCTCGTGTGGCCGAACACACGTCCGCACAAGAGGCCGGGTTAACATTCGGCCACGCACACGTGCCACCCAGGCAACGGGTGGCGATCTAAGGGGGCTTGGAACCGGATGCCGGTCAAGGTCAGCGTCGTCGTCCCCGTGTACAACCCCGGGCCCTACGTCGAGGACTGCATCGCCTCGGTGCTGCGGCAGTCGCTGCCTCCCGACGAGTTCGAGGTGATCTTCGTCGACGACGGCTCCACCGACGACACCCCCGCCCGCCTGGACGCACTCGCCGCCGAGCACCCCCACATCCAGGTCATCCACCAGGCGAACTCCGGCTGGTCGGGCAAGCCCCGGAACGTGGGCATCGAGGCTTCCCGGGGCGAGTTCGTGATGTTCGTCGACAACGACGACTACCTCGGCGACGAAGCCCTCGAACGAATGTATGAGTACGGGGTGGAGAACAAGGCCGACGTGATCGTCGGAAAGATGGCCGGGAAGGGCCGCCCGGTGCCGGTGGAGCTGTTCCGCCGCAACCATCCGCACGCCACCGTCGAGAACGCGCCGCTGATCGACAGCCTCACCCCGCACAAGATGGTCCGCCGCGCCTTCCTGGACCGCACCGGCCTGCGCTTCCCGGAAGGCCGGCGGCGCCTGGAGGACCACGTCTTCGTCACCGAGGCCTACCTGCGCGCGGACAACGTCTCGGTGCTCAGCGACTACGTCTGCTACTACCACGTGAAGCGGGACGACGGCTCCAACGCGGGCTTCCAGCGCTTCGACCCGGTCGGCTACTTCAAGAACCTCCGCGAGGCCCTGGACGTCGTCGAGCGGTACACCGAGCCGGGCCCGCTGCGCGACCGGCTGCTGCGCCGCTGGCTGCGCGTGGAGATCGTCGAGCGGATGAGCGGGCCCCGCCTGCTGCGGAAGCCGGACGACTACCGGCGGGAGCTGTTCCGGGAGATGCGCGGGGTGCTCCTCGAGCGCTTCGGCCCCGGCGTCGCCCCCGGCCTGCGCCCGGGGCAGCGGATCGTCGCCGCGCTGATCCGCGAGGACCGCTACGACGAGCTGGTCGCCTACGCCCAGTGGGAGACCGGCGTCGCCCCCAGGGCCGTACCCACCGGGGCGGAGTGGCGCGACGGCAGGCTGCGGATCTCCTTCACCGCCGAGTACCACTCCGCCGGCCGGGCGCTGACGTTCGCGGCCGACGGCACCGGCGCCCCCGCCGACGACGCGCCCCGGGATCTCGACGAGGCGACCGCCTGGCTGGGCGCGGCCGCCGTGGACGGCTTCGAGAAGGCGACCGCCGACCTGATCCTGCGCGACCGCGCCAGCTCCGCATCCTTCTTCCAGCCGGTGGAGCTCACCCGCGAGCGCGTCCCGGCCGAGGACGGCCGCATCCGGCTGGTGCTGCGCGGCACGGCCACGGTCGACCCCGCCGGCGCGGCGGGCGGCGCCCCGCTGCACACCGGCCTGTGGGACGCGTACGTCCGCGTCGGTCTGGGCGGCTGGACCAAGGACTGCCGCCTGGGCCCGGCCCCCCGGCACGGCCGCCCCGCGCTGTGCGCGGGAGTGGTCGCCGGCCGGGTGGTGCTGCCCTACTGGACCAAGCAGTACGAGAACTTCTCCCTGGACGTCGACCGGGCGACCAGGGCGCTGGGCCTCGGCGGGCTCACCCCCGAGGACGCGGCGGTCTCCGGCGACCGGCGGATCAGTCTCGCGCTGCCGTTGTACGTCGCCGACCGCACCGACGTCCTGCTGCGCTGGACCGGCACCGCGTCGTGCGGCCCCCTCGAAGAGACCGGGACGCTCACCCCCGCCGACGGGAACGGCTCACTGCTGCAGACCGCGCTGCCGCTGCCCGCCATGAAGGGGGCGGCATGGCGGCCAGAGGTGTGCCTGGCCCCGGAGGCCGGCACGCCTCGCTACGTCGCTCTGCCGCTGGCGCTGCACGTGAGCCGGACCGGCGGCGTCCGGGTGGCGGGACCGCCCGCGCCCGGCCTCGTACGACGGCTGGTGCGCACGGTGCGGCGGGTGGCCGGCGCGGCCCGGCGGAAGATCGCGACGAAGGACGACACACGGAGGGCGTGACGGCGTGCGGGCACTGCAGATGGCGGACGCCTGGGTGCTGGAACCCAAGGTGTTCCCGGACGACCGGGGCAGCTTCCACGAGTGGTACAAGGGCGAGGAGTTCCGGGAGGCCACCGGGTACGACCTCTCGCTCGCCCAGGCCAACTGCTCGGTGTCCCGGCGGGGCGTGCTGCGCGGCATCCACTTCGCCGAGGTGCCGCCCGGTCAGGCCAAGTACGTCACCTGTGTGCGCGGCGCCGTCCTCGACGTGGTGGTGGACATCCGCGTCGGCTCGCCCACCTTCGGCCGGTGGGAGGCGGTGCGCCTCGACGACGGCACCCGGCACGCCGTGTTCCTCGCGGAGGGCCTCGGGCACGCGTTCATGGCGCTCACCGACGACGCCACGGTGGTGTACCTGTGCTCGGCCGGGTATGCGCCGAGGCGCGAGCACGGGGTGCACCCGCTCGACCCCGCTCTGGGCATCGCATGGCCGCGGGGCATCGAGCCGCTGCTGTCCGAGAAGGACGCGGCGGCCCCGTCACTGGCCGAGGCGGAGCGGTCCGGGCTGCTTCCCACGTACGCGGACTGCTCCGCCCACTACGAGCGGCTGCGCGCGAGCCGGTGAAAGCCGCTCAGCGGCTGACGCCGAGCTGCTCCACCGCGCGGCGCAGGGGCTCCCAGCCGCGGGACCGCTTGGTGCCGCGGTTGCGGGCCGCCACCAGCGGCTTCCAGAAGCCCGCGGAGATCAGCGTCTCCGGCCTGACGGCGGCCGTGCGCTCCAGGACGGACTCGGGCACCTTCTGCGGGTCGGGAACCTCGAACTCCGCGATGATCTCGTCGTACTTGTCCTTCAGTACCGTGTTGTCCGGGTCGGCGCCGAAGACGACCAGCTGACCGGTGGGCGCGGTGTCCACCAGGACCGTCGCCAGGTCGGGGCGGTAGCGGCCCAGGATCTCGACGAGCTTGTAGACGTCCCCGGTCCAGGCGTTGGTGTGCCGGTCGCGGGCCGCCTCGTCCACGTTGCGCGGCAGCATGTCGTCGAAGACGATCACGCTGGCCCAGTCCGAGTGCTTCTCGATGTTGATGAAGTCGCGCAGCGCGTACTCGAACAGGTGCATGCCGTCGATGAACGACAGGTCCAGGGTGGTGCGCTTGAAGTACCCGAAGGGGCTGCGGTTGCGGGCCAGGTTGCGCAGCGGGTGGCGGCCGCCCCTGAGGTGCGCCAGGGGGTTGTCGCGGGCGAAGAAGTCGTCACTCGTCGCCTTCGCCAGGTGGACGTCGCAGCGGATCTCCGTGACCACCTTGAACGCCGGGTCGATCGCGATGCTGGGCACCCGGGACAGCGTCAGGCTGCGGCCGTCGTTGACGCCGATCTCCAGGTAGTTGCGGTTCGCGGTGACCTTGTGGAGTTCCCGCAGGAACTCGTGCCGTTTCACTGAGACATCTCCTTGCGGATGTGGGGCAGTGCTTCGTGCAGGGCGGACCGCCAGTCCCGCAGCGGTGGCAGACCCGTCTCCCGCCACCGGTCGTGCCCGAGCACGCTGTACGCGGGGCGTGGCGCGGGCCGGGGGAAGGCGTCGCTGCCGGTGGGCCGCACCCGGTCCGGGTCGGCACCGGCGAGCCGGAACACCTCCCGGGCCAGTTCGTGCCAGCTTGCCTCGCCGGAACAGGTGGCGTGGAAGATACCGTGCGCGCCGGTGCCGCGGGAGAGCCGGGCGCCGAGGTCCGTGATCCGGGCGGCGACGTCGGCGCTCCAGGTGGGCTGCCCCCGCTGGTCGTCGACCACGTCGAGGGTGTCCCGGCAGCCTTCGAGCTCCAGCATCGTACGAACGAAGCTGCGGCCGTGGACGCCGTACAGCCAGGCCGTGCGCACGACGGCGGACGCGCCCGGGAGTTCCTCCAGCACCGCCCGCTCCCCCGCCAGCTTGGTGCGGCCGTACGCGGTGCGCGGCGCGGGGGGATGGTCCTCCGGGTAGGGGGTGCTGCGGGCCTCGCCGGAGAAGACGTAGTCGGTGGAGACGTGGATCAGGCGGGCGCCGTGTTCGGCGCAGGCGCGGGCGAGCAGCCGAGGCCCCTCGCCGTTGATCCTCAGCGCCCGTGCCTCGTCGGTCTCGGCGTCGTCGACGGCCGTGTAGGCGGCGCAGTTGACGACGATGTCGGGCCGGTGTTCCGCGAACGCCCGCCGGACGGCGTTGGCGTCGGTGATGTCCAGGGCGGCGCGGTCCAGGCCCGTCACGTCCGCACCGCGCCGCAGCAGTTCCCCGACGGTGTCGCGGCCGAGCATGCCGCCCGCGCCGGTGACCAGCCACCTCATCTCATCAGGCCCCCTGCCGGGAGCGCAGCTTGAGCGGTTCCCACCAGGCGCGGTTGTCCCGGTACCAGGCGACCGTGTCGGCCAGCCCGGTCGCGAAGTCGTGGCGCGGCCGGTAGCCCAGTTCGTCGCGGGCTTTGCTCCAGTCCACCGAGTAGCGCAGGTCGTGGCCCTTGCGGTCGGCGACGTACTCCACCCGGTCCCAGCCGGCGCCGCACGCCTCCAGGAGCAGCCCGGTGAGCTCCTTGTTGCTCAGTTCGGTGCCGCCGCCGATGTTGTACACCTCGCCGGGACGGCCCTTGGCGCGGACCAGTTCGACGCCGTGGCAGTGGTCGTCGACGTGCAGCCAGTCGCGGACGTTGCGCCCGTCGCCGTACAGCGGGACCTTGTGTCCGTCGAGGAGGTTGGTGACGAACAGCGGGATGACCTTCTCGGGGAACTGGTGCGGGCCGTAGTTGTTGGAGCAGCGGGTGACCCGCACGTCCAGGCCGTGGGTGCGGTGGTAGGCCAGGGCGAGCAGGTCGGAGGAGGCCTTGGAGGCGGAGTACGGGGAGTTGGGCGCCAGCGGGTGGGTCTCCGGCCAGGAGCCGGAGCCGATGGAGCCGTAGACCTCGTCGGTGGAGATGTGCACGAACGGGCCGACGCCGTAGCGCAGGGCCGCGTCCAGCAGCGTCTGCGTGCCGACCACGTTGGTGAGGACGAACTCGCTCGCCCCCGCGATCGAGCGGTCCACGTGGGACTCGGCGGCGAAGTGCACCACCTGGTCGGCCTCGGCCATGAGCTTGTCGACCAGGTCGGCGTCGCGGATGTCGCCCTGGACGAACCGAAGGCGGGGATGGCCGGCGGGCAGGTTGTCGAGCGTGCCCGCGTAGGTGAGCTTGTCCAGCACGGTGACGCGCGGCGCGTCGGGCGCGTCGTCGGCGAGGAGGGTGCGGACGTAACAGGAGCCGATGAACCCGGCGGCGCCGGTGACGAGGAGGTTCATGAACGGATCTGCACCTTGCTGTGGTCTCCTAGGACGAGTCGGTGGGCACTGGGGACATCGGGCGCCGGGGTCACCTCGACGTGCCGGCCGATCAGCGAGGACTCGATCCTGCCCACCCCGTCGATGGAGGAGTCCCGAAGCACGATGGAGAACTCCAGCTCGCTGTCCGTGATCCGGCAGTTCTCCGCGATCGAGGTGAAGGGGCCGACGTAGGAGTCGCCGACGACGGTCCCGGCACCGATGACGGCGGGTCCGACGATCCGCGAGTTGACGATCCGCGCCCCCTCCTCGACGACCACCCGCCCGACGGTCTCGGACAGTTCGTCCACCTCGCCGTCGATGCGCCGCTGAACCCCCTCCAGGACCATGCGGTTGACCTCGAGCATGTCACCGACGTTGCCGGTGTCCTTCCAGTAGCCCTCGATGACCGTGGAGCGCACGTCGGCGCGGGCGTCGATGAGGTACTGGATGGCGTGGGTGATCTCCAGCTCGCCCCGCCAGGACGGCTTGACGGCCCGCACCGCCTCGTGGATCAGCGGGGTGAACAGGTACACCCCGACCAGGGCGAGGTCGCTCTTGGGGTGCTCGGGCTTCTCCTCCAGGCCGATCACCTGGCCCGAGGAGTCCAGTTCGGCGACGCCGAAGGAGCGGGGGTCGGGGACCCGGGTCAGCAGGATCTGGGCGTCGGGACGGCTCGCGCGAAAACCCTCGACCAGGTCGCGGATGCCGCCGACGACGAAGTTGTCCCCGAGGTACATCACGAAGTCGTCGTCCCCGAGGAAGTCCCGCGCGATCAGCACCGCGTGGGCCAGGCCGAGGGGCCGCTCCTGGGGTATGTAGGTGACGTCCAGGCCGAACTTCGAGCCGTCGCCGACCGCTTCCTCGATCTCGGCGGACGTGTCACCCACGATCATGCCGACCTCGGTGATCCCGGCCGCGGCGATGGATTCCAGCCCGTAGAAGAGCACCGGCTTGTTGGCCACCGGGACCAGCTGTTTGGCCGACGTGTGCGTGATCGGCCTCAGCCGGGTGCCGGCACCGCCGGAGAGCACCAGAGCCTTCATCTGCCACACCTTATCGGCGATCGTCCGGATCGGACCTTTGCTTGTTTTGCTGGTTTGTTACGGCAGCGTGGCTCTGCTGTGTGGTTCTGGTGGGTTCAGTCCTCACCGCGGACGATGTTGCCGTCCGGGCCCCGGTACTCCTCCCGCGCGGCGCCGCGGTCCACGATGGCCGGCAGGCAGGTGCGCAGCCCCCTGTTCCGCCGCCTGCGGGCCTTCGACCAGCCCGTCTCGGGGAAGCGGGCGACAGGTTTCTCAGTGATGTGCGCGGTCACGACTCTCAACCTCTTCTTCTGGCACTGCTGCGTTGTTCCGTCACGTACGGCCGCCACCGCCGCCGCCGAACGACCCGCTCGAACCGGGCTCCCAGCGCGGACGCCGCTGGTCGTCGGCCCGCTTGGTGCCGGTGGGGTTGAGCTGGTGCGGGGTGAGCCGCTCGCTCTCGTCCGCCGCCCGGGGCACCTCGTCGGGTTCGCGCACCTCGTGCGCCTCCTGAACCGGCCCGGAGACCGGACGCGTGGGCTGCTCCTGCGGACGGGGCGGCCCCGGCTCGCGCCGGCGCACCCGCATGCCCAGGCGGAAGGCCCAGATCAGCCCGGCGACAATGGCGACGCCCACGACCAGGAGTGCGATGTACCCGAAGGCGGAGACGGCTCCGGCGGCCTCGTTGATGGCAGTGTTCATGGACGCCGGGTACCCGGTCAGGCGCGGCGGATGCCTGGTCGGGTGGCCCCGGCGTGGCGCGGCCGACCGCCTCGCCCCGCGGAGTAGCGTCACCGGACGATGTCGGAACTATCGGAAATCTCGGACGACGGCGATGTCGTCGAGCGGTACACCGCCACCGCGCCCCGCCCCGGCCGGGCCATGGTGCGCTGGCTGTCGACCACCGACCACAAGGTGATCGGCCGGCTCTACATGGTCACGGCGTTCTGCTTCTTCCTCCTCGCCGGCCTGCTGGCGCTCGGGATGCGCGCCGAGCTCGCGCGTCCCGGTCTGCAGTTCCTGAGCAAGCAGGGCTACGACCAGTTCGTCACCATCCACGGCACGATCATGATGCTGCTGTTCGCGACGCCCATGTTCGCCGGGTTCGCCAACGCGATCATGCCGCTCCAGATCGGTGCCCCTGATCTGGCCTTTCCCCGCCTGAACGCGCTGTCGTACTGGATGTACCTCTTCGGTGGCCTGATCGTGGTGTCGGGCTTCGTGGTGCCCGGCGGGTCGGCGGCGTTCGGCTGGTTCGCGTACGCACCGCTGAACAGCGCCTACTTCTCGCCCGGCGCGGGCGGGGACCTGTGGGCGATGGGGCTGGTGGTCTCGGGTGTGTCGACGACGCTGACCGCGGTGAACTTCATCGCCACGATCATGTGCCTGCGGTCGCCGGGCATGACCATGTTCCGGATGCCGATCTTCACCTGGAACGTGCTGTTCACCTCGATCCTGGTACTGCCCGCGTTCCCGGTGCTGACCGCGACGCTGCTGGCGCTGGAGGCGGACCGGAAATTCGGGGCGCACGTCTTCGACGCGACGAACGGGGGCGCGCTGCTGTGGCAGCACCTGTTCTGGTTCTTCGGGCATCCGGAGGTCTACATCGTGGCGCTGCCGTTCTTCGGGATCGTCACGGAGATCCTTCCGGTCTTCTCCCGCAAACCGCTCTTCGGCTACCTGCCGCTGATCGGCGCGACCATCGCGATCACCATGCTGTCCGCGGTGGTGTGGGCGCACCACATGTTCGCCACGGGCGCGGTGCTGCTGCCGTTCTTCTCGATCATGTCCTTCCTGATCGCGGTGCCCACGGGGATCAAGTTCTTCGCCTGGATCGGGACGATGCGCAACGGCTCGCTGTCGTTCGAGACGCCGATGCTGTGGGCGATGGGCTTCATGGTGTCGTTCCTGCTGGGCGGGCTGAGCGGGGTGCTGATCGCCTCGCCGCCGCTGGACTTCCACCTCACCGACTCGTACTTCATCGTGGCGCACCTGCACTACGTGCTCTTCGGCACGGTGGTGTTCGCGATGTTCGCCGGCTTCTACTTCTGGTGGCCCAAGATCACCGGGAAGATGCTGGACGAACGGCTCGGCAAGCTGCACTTCTGGCTGCTCTTCCCGGGATTCCAGCTGACCTTCCTGGTGCAGCACTGGCTGGGCGAGATCGGGATGCCCCGCCGGTACGCGGACTACCTGCCCGCCGACGGGTTCACACTGCTCAACACCCTGTCGTCGGCCGGGGCGTTCCTGCTCGGCGTCTCCACCCTGCCGTTCCTCTACAACGTCTGGCGCACCACGACCCGGGCGCCGGCCGTCACGGAGGACGACCCGTGGGGATACGGCCGGGGCCTGGAGTGGGCGACCTCCTGCCCGCCGCCGCGGCACAACTTCGTGGCGCTGCCCCGGGTGCGGTCGGAGTCGCCCGCCTTCGACCTGCACCATCCCGCGATCGTCAGAAAGGCGGAGGAGGAGGGACAGCGATGAGGACCGAGGCCTTGCTGTGGGGTGGTGTCGCGCTGTTCTTCGGCGGGACCGCCGCGCTCTACGGGGCGTGGTCGGGCGAACCGGCGGGCACGGCGGCACTGGTCGTCGCGTTCGGGATGGGCGGCGTGGTCGCCTTCTTCTGCGCGGTGCAGTACCGGCGCCGGGGAACGCGCGCCCAGGACCGCCCGGACGCCGAGGTCGCCGACGCCGCCGGCCCGGTGGCGTTCTTCCCGGACGAGAGCCCCTGGCCGGTGGTCACCGCGCTCGGCTTCGCGCTCGCGGCCACCGGCGTGGTGTTCGGGCTGTGGCTGTTCCTCATCGGCTGCGGCGTGCTGGCGCGCGGCGTCTTCGGGCTGGTGTTCCAGTACGCACACCGGTGATGGACCGCCTCGGGGCGCCGGGGCGGAAGGTGTCGACGGGGCGGTGGCCGGTGTCGTAGCCGCCGGTCACGTCCTGCCGGATCTCGCCGGTCGGTACGCCCTCCGCCAGGCGGTGCCGCTCCGCCTCCACCAGGGCCAGGCACACCCACCGGGTCACGAAGAACGCGGCGACCGGCGCCACCAGCAGCGTGACGCGCAGGATCCAGGTCAGCGCGTTCACCGAGATGCGGAAGGTCTGGGCGACGACGTCGTTGCCGCCCGCCAGCAGCAGCACGCCGTAGAAGACGGTCCCGGCGACGCCCAGGCCGGTCCGTACGGGACGCTCGCGCGGCCGGTCGCACAGGTGCCGTTCCTGGTGCCACTCGCCCGTCAGGCGCTGCTCCACGAAGGGGTAGGCGTACAGCACGAGGAACAGCAGGGCCGGCAGCACGACCGCCGGGAGCAGCACGTTCCACATGAAGGTGTGGCCGGCCAGGTTCGTCTCCCAGGGCGGCACCAGCCGCAGCGCGCCCTCCAGGAAGCCGACGTACCAGTCGGGCTGCGAGCCGGTGGAGACCAGGTCCGGCCGGTAGGGGCCGTAGTTCCACACCGGGTTGACCTGGGCGATGCCGGCGAGCAGGACCAGTACGGCGGAGACGACGAGGGAAAGGCCCACGGACGAGGCGGTGAACTGGGGGAAGAGCGGTTTGCCGAGGACGTTGGCGTTGGTGTGGCCCGGTCCGCGCCACTGGGTGTGCTTGAGGTGGAAGACCAGGATCAGGTGCACGGTGACCAGGCCGATGAGCGCGCCGGGCAGCAGCAGGATGTGCACCGGGTACAGCCGGGTGATGATGTCGTGGCCGGGATACTCGCCGCCGAAGGCGAAGAAGCTGACGTACGTCCCCACCACCGGCAGGGAGGCCATGATGCCCTGGGCGATGCGCAGTCCGGTGCCGGAGAGCAGGTCGTCGGGGAGCGAGTAGCCGGCGAAGCCCTCGGCGAGGGTGAGCACGAACAGGGTGAGCCCGATGACCCAGTTCAGCTCACGGGGCCTGCGGAACGCGCCGGTGAAGAAGATCCGCAGCATGTGCAGGCCGATCGCGGCGACGAAGACCAGCGCGGCCCAGTGGTGGGTCTGCCGCATCAGCAGGCCGCCGCGCACGTCGAAGCTGATGCGCAGCGTGGAGTCGAAGGCTCCCGACATGCGCACCCCCTGCAGCGGCACGTAGGAGCCCGCGTAGACGACCTCGCGCATCTCGGGCTCGAAGAAGAAGGTCAGCCACACCCCGGTCAGCACCAGCACGAGGAGGCTGTAGAGCGCCAGTTCGCCCAGCAGGAAGGACCAGTGCTCGGGGAACGCCTTGCGCAGCAGCGACCCGCCCTCGACGACCGGCAGCCGGGCGTCCACGGCGTCGGCGAGCCGTTCGCCGCGGGTCGTACGGGGCGGCTCGGGCGTTTCGGGGGCGGTCACGTCTGCTCCGGTTCCGCCGCCGCCCGCTGCACCTCCGCCTCGACATCGGCCCGCGACCGGCCGGTCTCCTTCGCGTACTCACCCAGCGCCGTCTGCACCTCGCGGGCCAGGTCGCGCCAGGCCCGCAGGGCCGTCTCGTAGGTCGACGACTGGGTGCCGGTCCACTGTCCCTGGGCCGGAGGGCCGTACGCGTCCCGCAGTCCCATGGCCCTCGCGTGCGCCGCCTCGGCCGCGCGCTGCTTCTCCACGAGCTCTTCGAAGGTGTGTGCCACGGCAAGACCCTAGGCACGGCGGACGTACGGACCCGGGCGACCTGCCGCGCGCGCCCCGCACCCGCACCCGTGTGGCGGGTCGCCCCGCGCCGGTCAGCCGTCGAGCACCAGGTCGGCCCACACCTGCTTGCCGCCGCTCACCGGCAGCGTCCCCCACGCCGCCGACATGGCCTCCACGAGGAGGATGCCCCGGCCGCCGGTGGCCTCCCAGCCGATGCTGGTGGGCTTGATCGGCGAACGGGGCGAGGCGTCGGCGACGGCGACGCGCAGCCGGTGGTTGAGGAGGGTGAGGTCCAGGCGGACCTGCCCACCGGTGTGCACCAGGGCATTGGTGACGAGCTCGGAGACGACCAGCAGCACGGTGTCCATGTGCTCGCCGGGCACGCCCCAGGCGCGCAGGACGCGCCGGGTGAAGCGGCGGGCGTGCCGGGCGGCCTCCGGGACCCGCCACACCGTCCAGTTCTCCCTGAGCGGGCGGACGGCCATGCCGTCGTAGCGCATCAGGAGCAGGGCGACGTCGTCCTCGCGGTGGGCGCCCGCGAGCAGGGCGTCGGCGACCAGGCCGAGGTGGGCGGGGTCGGACGCGGACAGGTCGCGGGCGAGGCGGTCCATGCCGTCGTCGATGTCGTCCTCGGCGGACTCCACCAGGCCGTCCGTGGTCAGCGCGAGGACGGTGCCGGGCTGGAGCCGGAGCAACGTCATGGGGAACTCGGCCTGGGCGACCACGCCGAGCGGCGGGCCCCCCTCGGTCTCCTCGATGGTGGTGGAGCCGTCGGGGTGGCGCAGCACCGGGTACAGGTGTCCGGCCCGCACGCACCAGGCGGAGCCCTCCTCCATGTCGACGTCCACGTAGCAGCAGGTGGCGAAGAGGTCCGTCTCCATCTCCATCAGGAGCCGGTTGGCGTGCGAGACGACCACGTCCGGCGGGTGTCCCTCGGTGGCGTAGGCGCGCAGGGCGGTGCGCATCTGGCCCATGAGGGTGGCGGCGCCCGCGTTGTGGCCCTGGACGTCGCCGATGACCAGGGCGACGTGGCTGTCGGGCAGCGGGATCACGTCGTACCAGTCGCCGCCGACCTCGAGACCGGCGATGGTGGGCAGGTAGCGGGCGACGGCGACCGCGCCGGGCAGTTTGGGCAGGCGGCGCGGCAGCAGGGTGCGCTGGAGCATGCCGACCAGTTCGTGCTCGGCGTCGAAGGCGTGGGCGCGCATCAGGGCCTGGCCGGCCAGGGTCGCCGCGGCGGTGAGCAGGGCGCGCTCGTCGGGGCCGAAGTCGTGCGGCTGGTCCCAGCCGATCAGGCAGGCGCCGGCCATGCGGCCCCCGGCGGGCAGCGGCAGGACGGCGAGGCCGCCGGGGCCGACCTCGGCGAGGGCGGGTTCCAGGGGGGTGCCGGCGGGCCAGATGCGGGTGCGGCCCTCGCGCAGGGCGGCGGCCAGGGTGGGCATCGCCCGCACCGGCGCGTCCGGCCACTCGGTGCGCCACTCCGTGCGCCACAGATCCGGCCAGACCTCCGGTTCGGGCGGGTCGAGGACGGTGACCACCAGCCGGTCGTTCTCCAGCTCGGCCAGGGCGATCCGGTCGGCTTTCAGGGGCCTGCGCAGGGCGGTGACGACGGCCTGGCCGACGTCCTTGACGGTGCCGGCGGTGGCGAGCGCGGCGGCCAGGCGCTGGATGCGGGCCACGTCGGTGACGTCGGAGCGCAGTGTGGAGGCGTCCGCGACGGTGCCGGCCAGGCGGGCCGGCAGTCCGTCGCCGCCGGGCAGCAGCCGGCCGCGCAGCCTCAGCCACCTCGGCAGGCCGGAGGGCTGCAGGATGCGGAACTCCAGCTCGCGGTCGCCGATGGACATGTGGTCGGCCTCGACGACGGACATCAGCGCGGGCAGGTCCTCCGGCACGGTCCGGCCGAGCAGGCTCTCCACCTTGCCGTCGAACTCCTCCCGGGCGATCCCGAACAGCTCCAGGATCCGGTCGCCGACCTCGATGCGGCCGGTGTCCATGGCCAGGCTGAAGGCGTCTGCGGGCAGTTCGCCGGTGTCGGCGGCGCGGGCCGGGGCGGGCCAGGCGACGGCGTCGGCGATCAGTTCGAGGCAGGCACGGTCCTCGGTGCCGAAGCCCCCGGGGCTCTCGGTGACGGCGATCAGGCAGCCGCCGCCCTCCATGGGCACCGGCAGGGCGGCCAGGGAGAAGTCCTGGGACGGGGTGCGCCGCGCCTCCGGGCAGTCGGCGAGTTCCTCGGGGCCGAGCCACAGCCGCCGCCCCCGGTGGGCCTCGGCCGCGGGGGACCGGCCGGCGGCGGGATAGCTGTCGCGCAGCCCGTACAGCGTGCGCGGCAGACCGGCCGACTCGACGAGGTACAGGGAGACACCGTCCTCACCGGGCGCGTACACCCCGGCGAAGGCCGCACCGGCGAAGACGAGCGCGTGTTCGAGGACGCGGCGCAGCCGGTCGGCGGAGCCAAGATCGGCAGAGATCGTTTCGAGGGCAAGTTCGGCACGCTCCGTTCTCGTTCTGCGCACCGCGGCGCCCTCACTGACCACGTTCGCCATTACAGCGCTTATGGGGTCCCTGCGCAGCCCCTGTGACCGTTCGATGAACCTCTCGGCAGGTGGGCGCTCGAAACGTGCCGAACATGTCTTCACCCATGAGTTCCGCACGGCGATCTCGTGACAGCCGTGACTGTCCGCCACCACCGAGGGCTGGAAAGGTCGTGGCGGGCCAAGGAGGGGAAGGCGTATGGACAAGCGGTACGAGGTGTACGCGCTCGCCGACAGACACTTCTACGACACGCCCGACCGGCTGTCCGCGGCCGGCCCGGACCCCGCGCCTCTGTACGACACGGCGCGGCGCGAGGTCCCGGAGGGCTGGCACGCGGCGCGCACCGGCGACTGGCTGACGCTGACGCCGGTCGACGCGGACGGCAGGCCGCTGCCCTCGCCCGCCCAGGGCTGGAAGATCCACGCCTCGGCCACGCGGGCGAACGCGGAGCGGATCGCCGCGCGGGTGTGGGACTACTGCGTGCCGCGCCGCATCCCGTTCAAGTTCGTGCCGGCCCCGCACCTGCTGCACCTGCGCAACGCCAAGTACGCGGGCCGCGACACCAGCGGCAAGTTCGTCACCGTCTACCCGGACGGCGAGGAGCAGCTGCACCAGGTGCTGCGCGAGCTCGGAACGCTCCTTGAGGGCTTCGAGGGGCCGTACATCCTGACCGACCTGCGCTGGCACGACGGCCCGCTGTACGTCCGCTACGGCGCCTTCGCCCGCCGGTACGTGGTCGACGAGCGCGGCTCGCTGGTCCCGGCGGTCCGCGACGGCGAGGGCCGGCTGGTGCCGGACCGGCGGGCGCCGTCCTTCCAGGTGCCGGAGTGGGTGACGCTGCCCTCCTTCCTGGAACCCCATCTGGCGGCCCGTAACACCACGACGGTCGGCGAACTGCCGTACCGCATCGAGAAGGCGCTGCACTTCTCCAACGGCGGCGGCGTGTACGCGGGGACCGACACCCGCGACGGGCGCCGGGTGGTGCTCAAGGAGGGCCGGCCGCACGCGGGGCTCGCCGCCGACGGCGCGGACGCGGTGGCGCGGCTGGAGCGCGAGAAGGCCGCCCTGGAACGGGTCGCCGGGACCGGTGTCGTACCGGAGGTGCGGGACTGGTTCACACTGGGCGACCACCGCTTCCTGGTCATGGACTTCCTGGAGGGGCGGCCACTGAACTCCTTCTTCGCCGAACGGCACCCGCTGCTGAGCCCGGACCCGGACCCGAAGGCCGTCGCCGACTACACGGCGTGGGCGTTACGCATCCACCGGGCGGTCGAGAAGGCCGTGGCGGCGGTGCACGCGCGCGGGCTGGTCTTCAACGACCTGCACGTCTTCAACATCATGGTCGGGCCCGACCAGGAGTCGGTGTTCCTCATCGACTTCGAGGCCGCGGCCCCGGCCGAGGAGATGGGCCGCCAGGTCGTCGCCCACCCCGGCTTCTTCGCCCCGCCGGACCGCCGGGGCCCGGACGTCGACCGCTACGCGCTGGCCTGTCTGCGGCTGGCCCTGTTCCTGCCCGTGACCACGCTGTTCGTGGTCGACCGGGGCAAGGCGGCCCACCTGGCCGAGGTCGTCGCCGAGCAGTTCCCGGACGTGCCGCGCGCCTTCCTGGACGAGGCGGTCGCGGAGATCACCCGGGACACGGCCGGCCCGGCCCGCGCGGTGGGGCCGGCCCAGCCGGTGGTGCCCGGCGACTGGCCGTACAGCCGGGACTCGATGGTCAAGGCGATCCTCGCCTCGGCCACCCCCGAGCGCGACGAACGGCTTTTCCCCGGCGACATCGCGCAGTTCTCCGACGGCGGCGGGCTCGGCCTCGCGCACGGCGCGGCCGGGGTGCTGTACGCGCTGGCGGAGACCGGCGCGGAACGGTACGACGAGGGCGAGCGCTGGCTGCTTGACCGCACGGCACCCCCGCCGCCCGGCACCCCGCTCGGCCTGTACGACGGTCTCGCGGGCGTCGCCCACGTCCTGGACCGGCTCGGACACCGGCAGCGCGCCCTGGACCTGGTCGACGGCATCCTGCGGGAGAAGTGGCAGCACCTCTCCTCCGACCTGCACGGCGGGCTGGCCGGCGTGGGCCTGGTCCTCGACGGCCTGGCGCGCACGACCGGCGAGCGGGAACTGGCCGAGCGGGCCGCCGAGGCCGCGGACCTCCTCGTCGGCCGCCTCGCCGAACCGGCCCCGGACAGCCCCCACAGGCGGGCAGGGCTGCTGCGGGGCGCCACCGGGCCGGCGCTGTTCCTGCTGCGCAGGTACGCCACGACCGGCGAGCCCCGGCTGCTGACGGCCGCCGCGGAGGCGCTGCGCCGCGATCTGGCGCGCTGCGTGGTGCAGGAGAAGGGCGGCGGCCTGGAGGTGGACGAGGGCTGGCGGACCCTGCCCTACCTCGGTGACGGCAGCGCCGGCATCGGCCTGGTCCTCGACGACTTCCTCGCGCACGCCGTCGACGACGAGTTCGAACGGGCCCGGGCGGGCATCCTCACCGCCGCCACCTCCCGCTTCTACGCGCAGCCCGGCCTCTTCCAGGGCCGCGCCGGAATGATCCTGCACCTCAGCCGCACGACCACGCCGGGCGCCACACCGTCCCGGCTGGCCGAACAGATCGCCGGACTCGGCTGGTTCGCCATGGCCTACCAGGGCCAACTGGCCTTCCCCGGCCACCAGATGATACGGCTGTCCATGGACCTCGCCACCGGAACGGCCGGGTGCCTGCTCGCGCTCGCGGCGGCCCTCGACGGCGAGCACACCGCACACCTGCCGTTCCTGCCGCCGCCACCGGCGGCCCCCACCACGCGGCTCCGCGACCTGACGGAGTCGTGACACCACCCCGTCCCCACCAAGGGATCCAAGGGAAACGACAGAAGGGAAACACGATGGCACTGCTCGACCTGCAGACCATGGAATCCGACGAGCACAACGGCGGCGGCGGCGCGAGCACCGCGAGCCTGCTCTCCTGCGTCTCGGCGGCGAGCGTCCTGCTCTGTCTCTGACGGACAGCGCACGCCCACGGCTCCGGGCGGCCCTCTCCCACGGAAGGGAGGCCCGCCCGGGGCTTCACCTCTCACGTCACCTTCGATGCGAGGCACGCAGCCGATGACGACCCGCGCCGACGACGACCCGGTGGCCGCCTCGGCCCGCACCCTGCTGCGCGCGGCGACCCGGCACGGCGGGGCCCGCTGCGCCGCCCTGTGCGCGGTGAGCACGGCCACCACCGCCGCCGGTCTGCTTCTTCCGGCCGCACTGGGCCGGACCCTCGACCTGCTGATGACGCACGGTCCGGCGGCCCGCTGGGTGTGGTGCTGCGCGGGGCTGCTGCTGTTGCTCGCCGTCCTGGACGGGTGCGCGAACGTCCTCGCCGGCACCGTCGACGCGGGGGCGACGGCGTGGCTGCGGCGGCGGTTCGCCGGGCACGTGCTGGCGCTCGGCCCGCGCGCCACCGACCGTTTCGGCTCCGGCGATCTCGTCGCCCGGCTGGTCGGCGGCGCCGCGCAGGCCGGGACGGCGCCCGGCGCCCTCGCCGCGCTGCTCGCCGCGCTCGCCGGGCCCATGGGGGGCGTGGTGGCGCTCGGCCTCATCGACTGGCGGCTGGCCGCCGTGCTGCTCCTGGGCGCGCCCCTGCTCGCCCTCCTGCTGCGCGCCTTCGCCCGCGACACCTCGCAGTGCGTGGCGGACTACCAGCGGGTGCAGGGCGGCATCGCGGCGGCCCTCGCGGAGGCGGTCGGCGGCTCCCGCACCATCCGGGCGGCCGGCACCGAGGACCGGGAGACCGCACGGATCCTGCGGCCACTGCCCGAACTGTCACGTGCCGGGCACCGCATGTGGCGGGTGCAGGGGCGGGCCGCCGCGCAGGCCGTGGCCGTGGCGCCGCTGCTCCAGCTGGGTGTCGTCGCCGTCGCCGGGTTCCTGCTCACCCGGCACCGGCTGTCCGTGGGCGAGGTGCTCGCCGCCTCCCGGTACGCCGTCCTCGCGGGCGGCGTGGGCGTGCTGGTCGGCCGGGTCGCCGCGCTGTCCCGGGCCCGGGCGGCGGCACAGCGGCTGGGCGAGGTGCTGGCCGAGGCCGCGCCCGCGCCCGGCACGCGGCGCCTCCCGCCCGGCCCCGGACACCTCCGGCTGCGCGGCGTCACCGTCCGGCGCGGCGGACGCACCGTGCTCGACGGCGTCGACCTGGACGTCCCCGGCGGCACGACACTCGCCGTGGTCGGCCGCTCCGGCGCGGGCAAGTCCCTGCTCGCCGCCCTCGCCGGCCGGCTGGCCGACCCGGACGCCGGAGAGATCCTGCTCGACGGCGTACCGCTGCCCGACGTCACCCACGACGACCTGCGCGCGGCGATCTCGTACGCCTTCGAACGCCCAGCCCTGCTGGGCCCGGCCATCGAGGACACCATCGCGCTCGGCCTCCCCTCCCCCGCCCCCGGCCACGTCCGAGCCGCCGCCCGCCGGGCCCGCGCCGACGCCTTCGTCCGCCGCCTGCCGCACGGCTACGCCACGCGGTGCGCCGACGCCCCCCACTCCGGCGGCGAGTCCCAGCGCCTCGGCCTCGCCCGCGCCTTCGCCCACGGCGGCCGGCTGCTGATCCTGGACGACGCCCTCTCCAGCCTCGACACGGTCACCGAACACCACATCACCGAGGCCCTCATGAGCGACGACACCCACCCCACCCGCCTGCTCGTGGCCCACCGGGCGACAACGGCCGCCCGCGCCGACGCGGTGGCCTGGCTGGACGGGGGGCGAGTACGCGCGGTCGGGCCGCACGCACGGCTGTGGGAGGACCCGGCGTACCGGGCGGTGTTCGGGGCGGAGGAGGGAGCACGGTGAGGGGCCGGACAGCGCAGGTGCGGGGATTCCTGCGGGCGCGGTGGCGGGTGCTCGCGCGGCTCGGCGGCTGGTCGGTGCTGGAGGCCGGGCAGACCTTCCTCGTCGGGTACGCGCTCGCGCGGGCCCTGGACGCGGGGTTCCTGGCCGGCCGGGCCCGGGGCGGGCTGCTGTGGCTCGCGGTGGCCGGGGTGGGGACCGTCGCCGGGGCGTTCGGGACCGGGCGGGTGTACGGGGCCGTCGCCGCGTTGGTCGAGCCGGTGCGGGACCGGCTCGTGGAACGGGTGGTCGCGCGCGGGGTGCGGGAGGCGGACGGCGGGGCGCTGTCCGGGCTCACCCAGCAGGTGGAGATCGCGCGGGACACGCTCGCGGGCCTGGTGATGGTCTCGCGCTCGTTCCTCTTCACCACCGCGGGCGCCCTCATCGGTCTCTTCTCGCTCGCCCCGCGGCTCCTGCTGGTCGTCGTGCCGCCGTTGCTCGCCGGAGTGGCCCTGTTCGCGGCGACGCTGCGCCCGCTGGCCCGGCGGCAGGAGGCGTTCCTCGTCGCCGACGAGGCCCTTGCGGAGGAGTGGGGCACCGTGTGCCCGGGGCTGCGCGACGTCACGGCGGCCGGCGCGGAGGCCCAGGTCGGCGCCGGCCTGGGCTCCCGTGTCGACGCGGAACTGCGGGCCGCCCGCTCCCTGGCCCGCTTCGGCGTCCTGCGGGTGGCGTCCCTGGCGCTCGGCGGACAACTGCCTCTCGTCCTCCTTCTCGCCACCGCTCCCTGGCTCCTCGCCCATGGCGTCACCCCCGGCGCCCTGGTCGGCGCCCTCGCCTACGTCACCCAGTCCCTCCTCCCCGCCCTCCAGAACCTCGTCCACGGCCTCGGCACCAGTGGCTCCCGCCTCACGGTGGTCCTGCGGCGCCTGGTCCCTCCGGGGGAGGCGGGGGGCCGGCGCAGGCTCGTGCCACCCGCCCAGCCCGGCACCGCGGACACGCGGCCCGGGAGGAAGGCCCCGGGTCCCCCGTCCCCCGCCGCCCTCACCCTCACCTCCGTCACCTTCGCCTACGGCCCCGCCAGCGAACCCGTCCTGGACGGCCTGGACCTCGTCGTGCCGGACGGCGGGCACCTCGCCGTCGTGGGGCCGAGCGGAATCGGGAAGTCGACGCTCACCGCTGTGGCCGCCGGGCTGCTGGTACCCGCCAGTGGGGTGGTCCGGGTGTACGGGCACCCCGTACCGGGCACGGAGGCGGCTGCCCGCCGGGTGCTGATTCCGCAGGAGGCGTACGTCCACACCGGCACCCTCGCCGAGAACCTGGGGTACTTCCGTGCGGACCCGGTACCGGAGGAGGAGCTCCTGGCCGCCGCCGGAGCCGTCGGGCTCACCCCGCTGCTGGAAACCCTGGGCGGGCCGCGGGCGCGGGTGGAGCCGGCGGCGCTGTCCGCGGGCGAGCGGCAGCTGATCGCGCTGACCCGGGCCTATCTGTCGCGGGCGCCGCTCGCGCTGCTGGACGAGGCGACCTGCCACCTCGACCCGGAGGCGGAGGCGCGCGCGGAGCGGGCCTTCGCCGAGCGGCCGGGCGGCACCCTGGTGGTCGTCGCCCACCGCATCAGCTCGGCGCGCCGCGCGGACCGCGTCCTGGTGATGGACGGCCGGCGCACCGAGTGCGGCACGCACCACGAGCTGCTGCGAACCTCCCCGCTGTACCGGGACCTCGTCGGCGGCTGGACCCCCCGCTTCGGCCGCCGGGCCGTCACAGCCAGCCCTCCCCCTGTGAGATGCGGATCGCGTCGATGCGGTTGCGGGCCCCGGTTTTGCGGGTGATCGCCGCCATGTAGTTGCGCACGGTCCCGTGGGACAGGTGCAGGCTTCCCGCGATCTCCGCGATGGACGCTCCCCCGGCCGCCAGCGAGAGCACGCTCAGCTCGCGCCGCGTCAGGGGCATCTGCGCGGCCTTGAGGAAACCGAACCCGAGCGAGTCGTCGACGAAACGTTCCCCCTCGGCGACACGCCGGATCGCGCGCACGAGTCTGTCCGGCGAGCCCTCCTTGTCGACGTAGCCGAGCGCCCCCGCCTCAACGGCCCGTCTCAGCAGCCCGGGCCGGTTCGCGGCGGCCAGCACGAGCAGCCTCGGGGACGGGGAGCCGGCGCCCAGCGGGCGCAGGTCGCCGAGCGGCGGCACGCCGTGACTGTCCGCGCACTCCAGGTCCGCCGCGCAGACGTCCGGCCGTAAGGACCGCATCCGGGCGGCCGCGCCGCGCCACGGCGTGTCGTACACGCGCAGATCGGGTTCCCGGCGCAGCCACTCCGCCAGGACCGATCGCACCAGACACGCGTCGTGCACCAGAAGTACTCCGATCACTGCCGCCCCCTCAGCTCGCCGTACTTCGTCCAGGTGTTGATCGCGTGCCCCATTGTTGGCGGCCGTGACCGCTCGTGGGCGCGAAGAACCGGCCATCAGGGTGCGCGGGGGCGCACACGCGGCGCCCGTACACCGCCCCGCGCAACGACTGTGGGGGCATGGCCGGAGGCGAACGGGGTAGGCGGAGCGGTCCGCCGCGCGGGCGCCCCCGCCTCGCCGGGGAGGCTCGCCGTGCGCCGGGCGCCGCGAGGAGGGAGCCTTGACCCGGGGATGCGACGCGCGGCCGTACGAGGAGGTGGTCGGCGTGTCGGACGGGCAGACGTCCGGGCAGGCGCCCGCCGCCGCCAAGGCGCAGGCCGGACAGCCGGTGCTGTCGGTGGCGCTGGCCGCGATGATGGACGAGGTCCACGCGCACTCCGGAGCGGTGTACCTGCTGGCGCCCGACCAGCCGGTGCTGGAGATGGCCGTGATGGCGGGGCTGCCCCGGGCGTTCGCGGCGCCCTGGGAGCGGGTGGGGCTGAGCGCGCCGATCCCGGTCGCGGAGGCGGTGCGCGAGCGGCGGCTGGTCTGGGTGGGCGGCGAGGAGGACATGGCGCGCCGCTATCCGCGCATCGCGGTGGTGCTGCCCCACCCCTTCGCGCTGGCGGCCCTACCGGTGGCGACCGCGAACGCCGCGTACGGCGCGGTGTTCGTCACCTGGCCCGGCTCGCATCCGCCGGAGCTGTCCGAGTGGGAGCGGGAGCACCTGACGGCGGCCTGCGACCGGCTGGCGACGCGCCTGGAGCGGGCCGCGCGGCACAACCGCCCGCCGCACGCCGAACCCGACCTGCTGGCGGCGCCGCCGCTGACGGGCGTGGCCGGCACGCTGGGCACGGCCGAGGCGGCGCGGATGGTGGGCCGGCTGCCGTACGGGCTGGTCTCGCTCGATCTGCACGGCCGGGTGGCCTTCGCCAACGAGGCGGCCGGCGACCTGCTCGGCAAGCCGGTCGGCGACCTGCTCGGCACCCGGCCGTGGGCGTCGCTGCCCTGGCTGAACGACCCGATGTACGAGGACCGGTACCGGGCCGCGCTGATCAGCCAGCACGTGACGTCGTTCGTCGCGCTGCGCCCGCCGGGTACCTGGCTGTCGTTCCGGCTGTACCCGAGCACAACCGGCCTGAGCGTGCGGATCAGCCGGGCGCGGGCGGTGGCGGAGATGGCGCGCGGGGAGCCGGGGCCCGACGACGAGGGCCCGTCCCGGCTGGTGACCATCTCCATGGTGCTGAGCCTGGCCGGTGCGCTGACCGAGGCGGTGGGCGTGCAGGACGTCGTGCAGCTGGTCGCGGACGAGATCGCCCCGGCGGTGGGCAGTCAGGCTCTGGTGATGCTCGGCTCGCAGGGCGGCCGGCTGCACGTGCTGGGGCACCGCGGGTATCCGGACCCGCACGTCGTGGAACGGTTCGACGGGCTGCCGCTGGGCGAGCGGACGCCGGGTACGCAGGCCCTGAACAGCGGGGTGCCCGGGTTCTTCGACTCCCGGGAGCAGTTGGAGCGCCTGTATCCGAACCGGCACGAGACCCCCGACGGCTTCGCGGCCTGGGCGTACCTGCCGCTGATCGCCTCCGGGCGGCCGGTCGGCATCTGTGTGCTCGCCTACGCCGAACCGCACGTCTTCCCCGCGGAGGAGCGGGCCGTGCTGACGAGCCTGGGCGGACTGATCGCGCAGGCCCTGGAGCGGGCGCAGCTGTACGACGCCAAGCACCGGCTGGCGCACGGCCTGCAGCAGGCACTGCTGCCGCACACGCTGGCAGTGCTGCCGGGCCTGGAGGCCGCCGCGCGCTATGTGCCCGCGACCCGGGGCATGGACATCGGCGGCGACTTCTACGACCTGGTGCCCGCGCGTCCGCTGCCGGCGGCGGTGATCGGGGACGTCCAGGGGCACAACGTGACCGCGGCCGGGCTGATGGGGCAGATCCGCACCGGAGTGCGCGCGTACACGACCGTCGGGCAGCCGCCGCAGGAGGTCATGCGCAGCACCAACCGGCTACTCATCGACCTCGGCGCCGACCTGTTCGCGAGCTGCCTGTACCTGCGGCTCGATCCGGCGCACGGCCGGGCCGTGATGTCCCGCGCGGGTCATCCGCCGCCGCTGCTCAGACGCCCGGACGGGCGGGTGCGCGTGCTGGACCTGGCCGGGGGCCCGCTGCTGGGCATCGACGCGTCGGCGACGTATCCGACCACGCAGGTCTCCCTCGCCCCCGGCTCGGTCCTCGTCCTCTACACCGACGGCCTCATCGAGTCACCCGGCGTCGACATCGAGGACGCCCTCGCCGACCTCGGCGCCCTGCTCACCGACACCGGGGACCTGCCCCTGGAGCAACTGGCCGACGAGCTCGTCCGGCACAACGCGACCGCGCGGGAGCGGGTCGACGACGTGGCGGTCCTGCTGCTGCGGGCACGGCCGGACGACTGAGCGGATACGACGACGCGGCCCGGCCCTCCCGCCGGAGGGCCGGGCCGTCCACCGTCGGCCGGAACCGCTGGGTGGGGCCGATCAGTGGGTCTCGGTGAGGGACGAGCCGTCGTTGGCGCCGGTGCCGGACTGGTCGCCGGTGCCGGACTGGTCGCCGGCCGTCGCGGACGGGTCGCCGGCCGTCGCGGACGGGTCGGCGGCCGTCGCGGACGGGTCGGCGGTGGCGCCGGACTCGTCGCCGGTACCGGACTGGTCACCGGTGCCGGTCTCGTCGCCCGCGGACGCGGACGGGTCGGCGCTGCCGCCCACCTCGTCACCGCCCGCCTGGTCGCCCGCGCCGGCACCGGCACCGGAATCACCGAGCGTGGCGCCGGTGGCCTGGAGGGCGGTGGTGACCGGCTGGAAGAAGGTCTCGCCGCCATTGGTGCAGTCACCGCTGCCGCCGGAGGTGAGGCCGACCGCGCCGCCGTCCTGGGTGAACAGGGAGCCGCCGCTGTCGCCGGCCTCGGCGCAGACATTCGTCTGGATCAGGCCGGTGACGGTGTCGACGCCGTTGGGGTCGGTCTCGCTCTGGAAGTTGACGGTCGCGTCCAGGCCGGTCACCTGGCCATCGTGCAGACCGGTGGTGGAGCCCATCCGGAAGACGGTCTCACCGACCGTGGCGTCCGCGGCCTGGGTGATCTGGACGGTCTGGCCGTTGCCGACGTTGACCTCGCTGGGCGCCTGGGTGGTGGCGTCGTTGTACTTCACGAGCGAGAAGTCGCCCTCGCCGGGGAAGGTGGCCTGGTCGACGGTGGCGATCGGGTCCCCGGTCTCGGAGTCGGACCAGTCCTTGGCCGCGACACCGCAGTGACCGGCCGTCAGGAAGGCGGGAGAGCCGTCGGACGCGGTGACGTTGAAGCCGAGGGAGCAGCGGACGGTGCCGTTCGCCACCTGGGAGAAGATGGCGTCGCCGCCCGACACGAACGTCTTGAAGGTGCCCGCGGACTTCTTGATGGTCGCCATGTCCGAGCCGAGGCCCTTGACGGTGGACTCCAGCCGGTTCCACTTGGCGCCGGTGACCGTGCTGTCGGCGGTGACCAGGATCTTGTCCGTCTTCGGGTCGACGGCCCAGGACGTGCCCGGGATGGTCGCCTTGTTCTTCAACGTCTTCGCCGCGGCCTTGAGTTCGGCCGTGCTGTTCTCGACCTGGCGGACGACGGCGCCCGCCTTCTTCGCCTGGACGATCACGTTGTCGTCGCCGCTGACCACGTTGACGACGAGCTGCTTGCTGCCGCTGTCGTAGTAGGAACCGGCGAACGCGTCGCCGAGCACGCTCTGCAACTGCGAAGCGAGATCCGAGGCGTCCGACGCCTTCAGGGTCTTGGGGGTGACGGAGGCGTCGCCCGCCGCGCCGTCCTGGGAGGCGTTCGCGTTCGGCAGCAGAAGTGCCGCCGCTCCGAGCGCCGCAACACCGCCCACCGCTATCGCGGCCTTGCGCTTCGGCATTCGCTTGTGACTCAAACTTCTCGACCTCCTGGGGACGGGGGCTCTGCCGCTGTGGGGCAGTGGATCGTGGGCGCCTGGTTGGCAGTTGGTACGCACGGGTCGAGCCGTGTGTTCAATTCCGTTTGCGGGCAACCTTTGCGCGACGGTGAATCGGCCAGTCACGGCCGGGTTCCGCGTGTCGCCGGGCGGGGACGGGAACAATCCCCCATATGACGATGACCACCGTCGAAGCCGACAAGATCCTCTCCGCCCACTTCGCGCCCTGGGTACTGGAACTCCAGCTGGCGGTCGAGGCCGTGGGCGAGGACCGTGCGGTCCTGCGTCTGCCCTGGTCGGACCGGCTGTCACGGGAGGGCGGCGGCCTGTCGGGACAGGCGCTGATGGCCGCGGCCGACACGGCGACGGTGATCGCGGTGTCCGCGGCGCGCGGCGCCTTCGTCCCGATGACGACGGTCCAGCAGTCGACATCCTTCCAGCGGGCGGTGACCGGTTCGGATGTCCTGATCGAAGCGGTGCTGACCAAGCTGGGCCGCCGGATGGCGTTCGCCGACGTCACGATGGCCGACGCGGCTTCGGGTGAACTCGCCGCCCGCGCGAGCACGGTGTACGCGCTTCTGGGCTGAACACGCGCAGCGACTGATGAACAACGGTCCGTTCACAACAGTGAGGCGGAATCCCCGCTTCAGGGAATCTGCACATCGACCGCCCGAGCAAGTCACGGCATCCGGGGGATCTGCACAAGCGCGCGCCCTCCGTCATGCCATTGGCGCGGAGTGCCGGATTCGCCACGACGGGAGCAAGGGCCTGCACGCGCCGATGCCGCGCGGCATGTGAAGGAGTCACCGACAAGACGTGCGCACGCCTGCACCGATGGAGCCGACAGGAGGTCAAGTGCGCAGACGGGGACGGTGGTTGATTGGAAGTGCGAGTCGCGTGCGTGCTTTGATCCATCGCACCGCGGGGCCGCCAAGGGCCTCCGGAGACGGGCGCCCGGCGCCTGCGGTCGCGGCCGTCCATCTGTCCCCAGAGGGGGCCGCTCTGCCCTTGTGAAACACCCATATGAAGGGAAGTTCCACCATGAACTCCACCCCCCAGGTTCAGACCGCCGAGATCTCCGACGCCGAGCTCGACAGCGTCTCCGGCGGCCTTTCCGTGAACGCCCTGAACAGCGCCACCGGTGCCCTGAACGGCATCGCCCCGGTTTCCGGCCTGGTCGACACGGTCGTCGGCACCGTCGAGGGTGTCACCGGCCTGAACACGCAGCCGGTCACCAACCTGGTCGCCGGTCTCTGATCGCACCTCGTTGCCGCTGAGTCCCGGAGCCGGATCCCGGCTCCGGGACTCGCGGATGCCCCTTTTTCAGGCTCGGTTCGCCTCCGGGGTGCCAAAGCCGGTGTCGACCGCGACCGTGCTCAGCCCTTGGGGCCTTCGCGCTCGCGCCCTCGACGCGCCCCTTCGGCTCACTCGCCGGGCCGGCCGTCAGTTGTCCGCAAGGTGAGGGAAAGTCCCGTGCAGTTCCGCCAACAGGCCCTCGCCAAGCTCCAGTCGCCGGAAGAGCTGGACCTTCCGGTGCGCCTGGCCCGTCCCCAGGGCTGGCTCGCGCTGTCCGTCTCGGTGGTCGCCATGGCCGCCGCATCCGTCTGGGCGGTGACCGGCTCGGTCGCCTCCACCGTCAGCGCGCCCGCGATCCTCACGCACGCCGAGGGCAGTTACGTGCTGCAGAGCCCGGTCGCCGGCCAGGTCACCGCCGTCCTGGCCGAACAGGGCGAACGGCTCCCGGCCAACTCCCCCGTCCTGAAGGTGCGTACCGGCCAGGGCGATTCCGTCGTCCGCACGGTCGCCGCAGGCCGCGTCACCGCGCTCGCGGCCACCATCGGGCAGATCATCCGGACCGGCGCGAACGTCGCCGCGGTGGAGAAGGTCGCCCACGCCTCGGACCCGCTGTACGCGACGGTGTACGTCCCCGCCGAGAACGCCGCCTCGATCCCCGCGCACGCCCCCGTCGACCTGACCGTGTCGTCGGTGTCCACGCAGGAGTACGGGATCCTGCGCGGCCACGTGAAGTCGGTGGACCGCACCGCGCAGTCCGCCCAGTCGATCGCCGCGTTCCTCGGGGACAGCCAGCTGGGCGAGCAGTTCACCAAGAAGGGACGGCCGGTGGCCGTGCTCGTCGAACTGGACACGTCCTCGGGTACGAAGAGCGGCTACCGGTGGAGCTCCGCAGAGGGGCCGCCGTACCGGCTCGACTCCATGACCCTGGCCACGGGTTCGATCCGGCTGGCCGACCAGCGTCCCGTCGATTGGCTGCTCCCGTGACCACCGCCCAGGAAACCCGCGGCAGACGCCGGGCCGCCCCGCCCCGGCGCACGGTCCCCAAGGCACGGGGCAGCGCCGTCCGCACCCCCACCGTGCTCCAGATGGAGGCCGTCGAGTGCGGCGCCGCCTCCCTCGCCATGGTCCTCGGCCACTACGGCCGCCACGTCCCCCTGGAGGAGCTGCGCATCGCCTGCGGCGTCTCCCGGGACGGCTCACGCGCCAGCAACCTGCTGAAGGCGGCCCGCAGTTACGGCCTGACGGCCAAGGGCATGCAGATGGACCTGGCCGCCCTCGCCGGGGTGCGGGCACCGGCCATCCTCTTCTGGGAGTTCAACCACTACGTCGTCTACGACGGCATGGGCCGCCGCTTCGGCCGCCGCGGGGTGTACGTCAACGACCCCGCCAAGGGCCGCCGCTTCGTGCCCATGGAGGAGTTCGACGGCAGCTTCACCGGGGTCGTCCTGGTCATGGAGCCGGGCGACGGCTTCAAGAAGGGCGGACGCCGGCCCGGCGTCCTCGGCGCCATGCCCGCCCGGCTGCGCGGCACGGCCGGCACGCTGCCCGCCGCGGTGCTGGCCAGCCTGCTGCTGGTGGCGGTCGGCGCGGCGGTGCCCGCGCTGAGCCGGACCTACATCGACACGTTCCTGATCGGCGGTCGGACCTCGCTGCTGGGCGTGCTGTTCGCGTCGATGGGCGCGTGCGTACTGCTCACGGTGGTGCTGACCTGGCTGCAACAGGCCAACCTGCTGCACGGCCGCATCGTCTCCTCCACCCTCTCCAGCGCCCGCTTCCTGCGCCATCTGCTGCGGCTGCCGGTGACCTTCTTCGCCCAGCGCAGCCCGGCCGACCTGGTGCAGCGCCTGCAGTCCAACGACCAGGTGGCCGAGACCCTGGCCCGCGACCTCGCGGCGGCCGGCGTGGACGCGGTGGTGGTCGTGCTGTACGCGGTACTGCTGTACACCTACGACCCGCAGCTGACGTTCGTCGGCATCGGCGTGGCACTGTTCAACGTGGTGGCGATGCGGTTCGTCGTACGACTGCGCGCGACGCGTACGGCGAAGCTCCGGGCGGACACCGCACGGCTGACCAACACCTCCTACACCGGCCTCCAGTTGATCGAGACGATGAAGGCGACCGGCGGCGAGGACGGCTACTTCCGCAAGTGGGCCGGCCAGCACGCCACCACGCTGGAGGAACAGCAGCGGCTCGGCGTGCCGAGCGCCTGGCTCGGCGTGGTCGCCCCGACGCTCGCCACCCTGAACAGCGCGCTCATCCTGTGGATCGGCGGCATGCGGGCGGTCGAGGGCCACATCTCCGTCGGTCTGCTGGTCGCCTTCCAGGCGCTGGTCACCCGCTTCACCGCCCCGCTGACCCGGCTCAACGGCGTCGCGGGCCGCATCCAGGACTTCGCCGCCGACGTGGCCCGCCTGAAGGACGTGGAGAACTTCCGGGCCGACCCCCTCTACGCCCGCCCGGGCGCCGGTGACTCGACGCGGCGCCTGCAGGGGCACGTCGAGCTGGAGAACATCGCCTTCGGCTACAGCCCCCTCGACAAACCGCTGCTCACCGGCTTCGACCTGACCGTCGGTCCCGGCCGGCAGGTCGCGCTGGTCGGCGGCTCGGGCAGCGGCAAGTCGACCGTCTCCCGGCTGATCTCCGGCCTGTACACGCCCTGGGAGGGCGTGATCCGCATCGACGGGCAGCGTCTGGAGGACATCCCGCGCGGCGCGCTCGCGGCCTCCGTCTCCTTCGTCGACCAGGACGTCTTCCTCTTCGAGGGCTCGGTCCGTGACAACGTGGCCCTGTGGGACCCGTCGATCCCGGACGACGCCGTGGTGGAGGCCCTGCGGGACGCCGCCCTGTACGACGTGGTCATGCGCCGCCCCGGCGGCGTCCACAGCAGGGTCGAGCAGGACGGCCGCAACTTCTCCGGCGGGCAGCGGCAACGCCTGGAGATCGCACGGGCGTTGGTCCGGCGCCCCAGCATCCTCGTCCTGGACGAGGTGACCAGCGCGCTGGACGCGGAGACCGAGCAGGTCGTGATGGACAACCTGCGCCGGCGCGGCTGCGCCTGCGTGGTGATCGCCCACCGGCTGAGCACCGTGCGCGACAGCGACGAGATCGTCGTGCTCCAGCACGGCACGATCGTGGAACGCGGGCGGCACGCCGAACTGGTGGCGCGCGGCGGCGCGTACGCCGCGCTGGTCAGGGAGCGGTGAGATGAGAGCCGTGGACGACCTCGTACTGGGCGCGTTCGGCACGCTGGGCACGCCGATCGACTGCGCCGGCCTGAACCGGCTGGACCTGGAGGACCCGCAGGTACTGTGGCTGGTCGCGGCGGGCGCCGTGGACCTGTTCGCGGTGGACGCCGTGCAGCAGGGCCACTGGCACCACCTCGGCCGCCTGGAGGCGGGCTCGCTGCTGCTCGGCCCCGTCGCCGGACCGCAGCACACCCTGGTCGCCCGCCCGCTCAGGGACTGCGTGGTCCACCGCATCGGACTGCGTGAGCTCTACCAGCCCGCCCACACCCAGACCTGGTCGTACGACGAGTACGGCAACCCCCAGTACCTGCCGCCGACGTCCAGCCCGCTGGAGTACGCGCTCGCGCTCGGTGTCGGCCGCAGCCAGTCCGTCCTCTTCCAGGCACCGATGGCCGGCGACCCGGCTTCCGAAGACGGGAGTGCCCCCGCGCGAGCCGATTCGAGCGTGGGGGGCGACGAGGACGTCTTCTGGATGCAGGTGCCGCCGGGCAGCGTGCAGTACGGGTCGCTCTACGGAGCCGAGGCCGCCGCCGACCTGCTGATGGACCCGGCCGTGTGGCAGAGCATGGTCGACCAGCAGTACCGGCTGCTGACCACCCTCGACCGCTGGATCGAGCAGCTGGAGCGCACCCACGAGACGCGGACGGCGGCCGGGATCAAGGCCGGTGAGGCGGTCCGCGCGCAGGCCGACCGGACCCTGCTGGCGTCCATCGGCAAGGCGTCGGCCAAGCGCACCACGGCCGCCGACGCCGACGCGACCTACGCGGCCTGCAAGCTGGTCGCCCGGGCGGCCGGGATCACCCTCGCCGAGCCCGCGCAGAGCGGCACCGGAGGCGACCGCCTCGACCCGGTCGAGCGGGTGGCCCTCGCCTCCCGGGTGCGCACCAGGGCCGTACGCCTGGACGGCCGCTGGTGGCGGGAGAACGTCGGCCCGCTGGTGGGCCACCGGGCCCTGTCGGGGGCGCCGGTGGCGCTGCTGTGGCGGCGCGGCGGCTATGTGGCCGTGCATCCGGCGACCGGGCGGGAGACGCCGATCGAGCGGGCCAACGCGGAGGAGTTCGAGCCGCGCGCGGTGATGTTCTACCGCCCGCTGCCCGAGCGCCGCCTCGGCCCGCTCGGCCTGCTCCGGTTCAGCACGCGCGGCACACGCGGTGACCTGGTGAACCTGCTGCTGGCCGGGCTGGTGACGGTGGCGATCGGCGCGCTGGTGCCGATCGCGACCGGCAAGGTGCTCGGCGAGTACGTGCCGAAGGCGCAGGAAGGGCTGATCGTGCAGGTCTGCCTGGCGGTGATGGTCAGCAGTGTGGTGGCGGCGGCCTTCATGCTGCTTGAGAACCTGACCGTCCTGCGCCTCGAGGGCCGTATCGAGGCGACGCTCCAACCGGCCGTCTGGGACCGGCTGCTGCGCCTGCCGACGAAGTTCTTCACCCAGCGCTCGACCGGCGAACTGGCCAGCGCGGCCATGGGCATCAGCGCGATCCGCCGGCTTCTCGCGGGCGTCGGCCCGGTGGTCGCCCAGTCGGTGACCGTCGGCGCGATGAACCTGGGCCTGCTGTTCTGGTACAGCGTGCCCATGGCGATGGCGGCGATCGGCATGCTCGTGGTCATCGGCGCGGTGTTCCTGGGGCTCGGGCTGTGGCAGGTGCGCTGGCAGCGGCGCCTGGTGGCGCTCGGCAACAAGCTGAACAACCAGGCGTTCCAGACCCTGCGCGGCCTGCCGAAGCTGCGGGTGGCGGCGGCCGAGAACTACGCGTACGCGGCCTGGGCGGGCGAGTTCGCGCGCAGCCGGGAGCTGCAGCAGAAGGTGGGCCGCATCAAGAACCTCACCACGGTGCTGGGATCGGTGTACCTGCCGGTGTGCACCCTGCTGATGTTCATGCTGCTCGCGGGCCCGGCGAGGGGCGCGATGTCGGCGGCGGCCTTCCTCACCTTCAACACCTCGGTGACCATGCTGCTCACCTCGGTCACCCAGCTGACCGGATCCTTCGTCTCGGCGGTGGCCGCGCTGCCGCTGTTCGAGGAGATCAAGCCGGTCCTCGAGGCGACCCCCGAGGTGCGGGCCGCGAGCACCCGGCCCGGGCCGCTGTCCGGGGCCGTCGAGGCCCGCCGGCTGTCCTTCCGGTACGCCGACGACGGCCCGCTGGTCCTGGACGACGTGTCGTTCGAGGTCGGGGCCGGCGAGTTCGTGGCGATCGTCGGCCCCAGCGGCTGCGGCAAGTCCACCCTTCTGAGGCTGCTGATCGGCTTCGACAAACCGGTCTCCGGGAGCGTCCTGTACGACGGCCAGGACCTGGCCGCCCTCGACCAGTCGGCCGTGCGGCGCCAGTGCGGGGTGGTGCTCCAGCACGCCCAGCCGTTCACCGGCTCGATCCTGGACGTCATCTGCGGCACCGAGCCGTACACGCCGGAGGAGGCGATGGCGGCGGCGGAGATGGCCGGGCTCGCCGAGGACATCCAGCGGATGCCGATGGGCCTTCACACGATCGTCTCTGGCAGCGGCGCGATCTCCGGCGGACAGCGGCAGCGGCTGATGATCGCCCAGGCCCTGATCCGCCGCCCGCGCATCCTGTTCTTCGACGAGGCGACCAGCGCCCTGGACAACGACACCCAGCGCACGGTCATCGAGAGCACCCGCATGCTGAACGCCACCCGCATCGTCATCGCCCATCGCCTGTCCACGGTGCTGGACGCGGACCGGGTCATCGTGATGGAGGACGGCAAGGTGGCCCAGCAGGGGCCGCCCGCCGAGCTGCTCGCGGACACCGGCGGCCGACTGCACGAGCTGGTGCGGCGGCAGCTGGCGTGAGAGGTCAGTCGAGGCCCGGCACGGGGGCGCCGCAGGGGACTCCGGCCTCGACGTAGCCGTCGTAGAAGTCCTTCCAGAGCACGCTCGCCCCGGCGTGCGGCCCCGCCGGCCGCTCGCCGCGCGCCTTCGCGTCCAGCGCGGCCAGGCAGACCTCCCAGCCGGCGGCGTTGCGGGCGGCGGTGTTCTCGGCGGCAAGGACGTCGGTGAGGGTGAGGCGGGTGCGGCGGTCGCCGGCTTCCTCCAGGTCGAAGCGCAGTTCGTCACCGCCCCACTCCAGGGACAGGTGCCGGGGCGGGTCCACGGCGATGACACGGCCCGTGGACGGCGGCATGTTCGGATCGCCACTGAACCCGATCATGCCGCCTGGGCGCAGCTCGATGTCCGCGCGGGACGGAAACCACTGGGCGAGTTCGCCCGCGTCGGTGACGAAGCGCCAGACGCGGTCGACCGGGTGGTCGTAGGTGCGGCCGAAGCGGACGGCGGGCCGGCCGTCGTCCGTCGTCAGGTGGATACCGGTGAGTGCGGCGGCCATGGTGATCAGCATATTCCCCACCGGCTGGAGATTCAGAAGTTGGAGATCACGCTGGCCAGCACCTGGCTGATGATCTTCGGGTTCTTCGCGTCGTAGGCGCGGGCGCCGGTGGCGGCGGCGATCTCCTCCAGGACGCTCTTGCCGTTCTTGTCGTCCTGGTCGGCCTTCGATCCATAAGCCACGGTGAAGACACGGACCCGCTTGTCCGGGCTGCCGATCCTGGCCAGGACCTCCTGGAGGGTCGGCTCCCGCGGGACGCCCTCGTTGCGGCCGTCCGTGAGGAACACGATCGCGTTGATGGCGTCCGGGTCGTAGTCCCGGCGCATCGAGTCCACCGCCGCGTCGACCGTGCCGTACAGACCGGTGGCGCCGTCGGGGACCAGACCGTCCACCTCGTCGACGAGCTCCTGGCGGCGGGTGGCGCCGTGCCGGCCGGGTGGCTTCTCCCCCATCGGGCCGATGTCCACGAGGGGGACGTAGTGGTGTTCGCCGTCGAGGCTCGCCGCGTTGGAGAACTTCCACAGGCCCACGCGGTCGGTGTCGGCAAAGCCGTGGAAGAGGGAGCTCTTGGCCTCTCTCAGCAGCTCCATCTTGGTCTTGCCGGTCCCCGGCACCGGCTCGTCCATCGACTTGGAGGTGTCGATGACCACGAGCACGTTGGCCCGGCGCCGCAGGCTGGACCAGACGCTCTGCACGCGGTAGAGCACCTTGCCGTCGGGTGGTGTGTAACCCGAGACGGTCTCCTTCAGGGCGCCGTTCTTCTGGTTGATCCCCTGGGCCTCGACCTTGCCCTGCCAGGTCCGGTAGCCGTAGGGCGCGAAGAACTTCTGGTACGCGGCCGGGCTGTGCAGGTAGCGCAGGAAGTCCTTCGACACCTGCTGCTTGGCCGTGCTCAGGTCGGTCAGCTGGACATAGGGATGGTCGCTGAGGGGGTTGGTCTCCTTGGGGTAGAAGGAGACCAGCGGCGTGCGCGGGCGGCTCCGCTTCTCGCATCCGTGCTCGGTGCTGTAGGCCCCGCAGGGGTAGCCCGTGTTGTAGGCGACGACCGCGCTTTCCTCGACCGTCACGGCCGAGATGTACTTCCGTACCTCGTCGGCGCCGCCCTTGTCATCGGCGGCGCGCAGGTTGGCGAGGAAGGTCAGGGTCGTGTCGCCGTAGTGCACCACGGACTTCTCGATGTTCTTGACGAAGGCCTGGTTGTCGGCCGATTCGATGTCCCGCAGGGAGAGTTCGGCGCTGGTGCCGGTCTTGGCGTAGAAGGCGCCGACGGTGGCGTTCAGCCCTGAGGTGGAGTATTCCGGGTTGGTCTTGCCCAGTTTGAGCGAGCCCCACTGCTTCTGGCCGCGCCGCGCCCAGAAGTGCGCCGGATCCCTGGCCCAGGTCGCCAGGTCCTGCCAGCCGACCGTCTTCTCCGGCCAGCCCAGGGCCTCGGCCATCGGCTTGGGCATCGCGATCGTCAGCGGGCTGGTCACGAGGGGCTGGGCGGTCTCCGGCAGCAGCTTCTTCGCCGCCCCGTTCGCCCGCGCCCGGGCCAGGCTGAGCCACTCGGCGCCGGCCGGCGACCACACGTCGGGCCGCCCGTCGTCCTCGGCCCAGCCCCGCGCCAGGGCGCGCATCGCGGTGCCGGAGTTGACGGACGACACCTCGACCTTCACACAGGTGCCGTCGCTGCTCCGCCGCGTACCGTACTGGTCGGCCGCCTCGGCCAGGGAGAGCGAGAGGTCGATGGAGGCGGACACGTGCAGGGTGTCCTGCGCCCGGGACGCCGCGCAGGACGGTAGTCCGGAAGGCTTGGCGTCGGCGGGCGTACCGGAACCGGGCAACGACTTCATCAGGACGGCGCCGAGAGCAGCCACCAGCACCACGGCCACGAAGGTCGTCAGCGCGGCCCGTCTCCGCCCGGACATCCTGGTCGGCGGACGGACGAACACCGCCCCCCAGGAAGGCCGAGGGGGCCGAGGACGCGGCCGCCGGACCCGCCGCCACGCGCTCCGGCGGGCGCCGGAGCCGGTCACCGTCCCGGAGTCGGGCTCTGCGCCCTGGCTGGACTCTGTCCCGGAGCCGGTCGCCGAGCCCGAGCCGGGTGCCACCCCTGAGCCCGGCTCTGCCCCGGATCCGTTGCGCGACCCCGAGTCGGGCGCCGCCCCGGGGCCTGTCACCATCCCCGGACCGGCCCCTGTGCCAGGCCCGGTCTCCATGCCCGAGTCGGGCGCCGCCCCCGAGCCGGTTCCCGTCCCGGAGCCAATCCCCGAGCCCGGACTCGAAGCCGTCTCGGAGCCGGACACCATCGCGGAGCCGGGTCCTGCTACAGAGCCGGGCGGCATCCCCGCGCCGGGCGCCATCCCCGTGTTGCGCGCCGCCCCCGAGTCGGTGCCTGCCCCGGAACCAGGCCCCGAGCCCGAGCCGGGCGCCGCTTCAGAGGCGGTCGCCACGCCGCCATCGAACCCCGGCCCTGCTCCGGACAGCACCCCCGAGTCAGGTGCCACCCCGGAGCCGGCCCCTGCCCCGGAACCAGACCCCGGCCCTAAGCTGGACACCGCCCCCAAGCCGTGCGCCGCTCCAGAGCCTCCCCCGCTCCCGAAGCCCCTGCTCCCCAGTTCCCCCGTGCCGGATCTGCTCAGCGGCGGCAGTCCCCCGCTCGGCTCGGTGTCCGTATCCCGGTCCGGTAGGAGGGAGGCGAGGACGTTGCCGGCGGCGGCCGCGGCCCTCCATGCCGCGAACTCCTGCGAACTGCCCGCGTCCGCCAGCCGCTTGCCACCGTCGGCCATGTCGCTGATCCCACGGATCGTCAGGGTGTCCAGGCGGCCGATGTGATGGGCGGCCCGGCACATCCCGGCGCTCTCCATCTCGATCGCAAGGGCGTCGTCGTAGTTTCCCCGGAGCAGGGCGGAGAGTTCGGCCTCCTTCTTGTCGAGGACGACGTTGCCAGAGGCGATCGGCGCGACCCGCACCCGGCCGACCTCGGGTCCGAAGGACATCCGCTGCACGTGCTGGACCAGCCAGTACTGGGTTTCCCAGTCCCGCGGCCGGAAGTGGGCGCCGCCGGGGTCCTGCTTCTCGCGGTAGTCGTAGATGCGCTCGCCGATGACGACGTCACCGATCCGCACCTGGTCCTTCAGCCCGCCGGCCACGCCGACGAACAACACCAGCCGCGGGCGGTAGGCGTCGTACGCCTGCTGGGTGACCAGAGCCGCGCTCTCGTTGCCGGGTCCGGTCTGGGCGAGGACGACGCTCCAGCCGGTGCCGGGAAGCCGGCCCAGCTCGAAGATCGTGCCGCCGTGACGCTCCCGCGTCACGTCCGTGACACGGACGCGTACCGCCTCGTATTCCACCTGCAGCGCGGTGAGGATCACCACCACCGGAGCAGCGTCCGTCACCTGACCAGAAGAAGTGTCTGCCACTGATACCGAGCCTCGACTCAGAGCCCCCACGCCGACGGCGCCACCGTATCGGAGACGCGCCGCTTACGGAGCCATACAGACCCAGCGAAACTTTGCCGTTTCGCAGAGGCCCCGGTTTGTACGAAGCGGTTTCGTTCCTGTTCTTTTTGCTCGCGGCTTTCTCCCCGGACGACCGCTGGACGCCACCATCGGACGCACGGGCCGGTCCCCGACGGCCGCGGGGATCCCGCCGCCGTCGGTCCGAGGGGCCGCCGTCCGCAGGGAAACGGCGGCCCCTCGCCGGGGTCCGGGTGGCCGAGTCCATGCCGTACCGCCCGGCGCGATGGGCATGAGACGCCGCCAGCGGGTACTGGGAAGTCCATGCGGATCAGCGTGGTGGATGTGGGGTCGAACACGGTCCGGCTCGTGGTGGCCGACGCGGAGGGCGGGGTGCCGCTTCCGGTGCACACCGCCAAGTGGCGGCTGCGCCTGTCCGAGGAGGTCGAACCGGGGGGACGTATCCCCGACGAGGCTGTGGAGCGGCTGGTGGCGGCGGTGGCCGGGGCGAGCAGGACCGCGGCCCGGTGGGGTGCGGCCGGTCCGCTGGCCTTCGCCACCGCCGTGGTGCGCGGCGCGCCGAACCGGGCGGAGGTCCTGCGGGCCGTGCGGACGGGGACGGGGGTCGACCTGTGCACCCTGCCCGGCGAGGTCGAGGCCGAGCTCACCTTCCTGGCCGCCCGGCGCTGGCTGGGCTGGCAGGCCGGGCCGCTGGCGGTGCTGGACATCGGCGGCGGCTCGCTCGAAGTCGCCTTCGGACGCGGCCGGCTGCCGGACTTCGTGGCCTCGCTGCCGCTCGGAGCGGGACGGCTGACCCGCGAGTTCCTCGCGGGCGAGGACCCGCCGTCGCCCGAGCTGCTCCGGGCCCTGCGGCGCAAGGTCCGTCACCAGCTGCGGGACGTGGCCGCCCGGATCCGCTGGGAGGGCCCGCGTTCCGCGGTCGCCACCTCGCGCACCTTCCAGCAGCTGGGACGCCTGTGCGGCGCCCCGCCGGGCCGTCACGGGCCGTTCGTCGAGCGGATGCTGCGCCGCGAGGACCTGCGCGACGCGGTCGGCCGGCTGGCCGCCCTGCCCGCCACCGAGCGCGCCCGGCTGCCCGGCATCTCCGCGCCGCGAGCCGCGCAGAGCCTGGCCGGCGCGGTGGTCGGCCACACGGTGATGAAACTGACCGGCCTCGGCGCGGTCACCCTCTGCCCATGGGCGATCCGCGAGGGCGTCCTGCTGCGGCGCATCGAGGACGGCCCGGCCTGGTGGGCGGAGACCACCCGCCGCGCCGAGGAGCCCCCGCCGCCCGAGCCGGTGCCCCTGCGCGTCGCAAGCACCGCGAAGTGAGCCCCGTACGATAAGGAGACAACCATGTCCGGCACCGGACACCACGACGACCGTCCCGAGACGGCCCTCGAAGAGGTACTCGACGAGGCCGCCCGGGCCGCGAAGCGCACCACGGACTCCCCCCGCTCCGAAGAACACCGGGGCGAGGCGGCGGAGGCCATCACCCCCAACGCACAGGCGCAGGAGGAGTCGCAGGGGGACTGAGGAGGGCGTACGGGGAGGTGGCGCGGCTCACGCGGGGGATGGCCGGGTCCCGTCCGGGTACCCGGCCGCCATGGCACAGCACATCCACGGACCCGCGCTGCCCTCCGCCCGCGGCCCGGTCTCCGCGGCCGTCGAGGAGTACCTGCTCGGCGCCGGCCGGCCGCCGTCCGACGAGGCCGTCGCGGCGGCGGAGGTGTACGGCGACGACCTCCAGCTCGCCCTCTACCTCTGCTACGAGCTGCACTACCGCGGCTTCGCGGGCGTCGCCCCGGACCGCGAGTGGGACCCGGAGCTGCTGCGCGCCCGGGCGGCGATGGAGCGGCGTTACCTGTCCGCCCTGCGCGCCGACACGCCGGTGCACGGCAGCCTCGACGACGCGCTCGCGGAGATCCTCGTGGAGCCCGTGGACGGCTCGGGCGTCAGCCACTACCTGCGCGACGAGGGCGAACTGTGGCAGCTGCGCGAGTACGCGGCCCAGCGCTCCCTGTACCACCTGAAGGAGGCCGACCCGCACGCGTGGGTGCTGCCGCGCCTGTGGGGCCGGGCCAAGGCGGCGATGGCCGCCGTGGAGTTCGACGAGTACGGCGGCGGCCGCCCCGACCGGGTGCACGCCCGCCTCTTCGCCGACCTGATGACGGACCTGGACCTGGACACGACGTACGGCCGCTACCTGGACGCGGCGACGGCCGAGGTGCTGGCGACGGTGAACCTGATGTCCCTCTTCGGCCTGCACCGGGAGCTGCGGGGTGCCCTGGTGGGCCACTTCGCCGCCGTCGAGATCACCTCCTCCCCCGGTTCCCGGCGCCTGGCCGAGGCGATGCGCCGCACGGGCGCCGGGCCGGCCGCGGAGTTCTTCTACGACGAGCACGTCGAGGCCGATGCGGTGCACGAGCAGGTGGTACGCCACGACGTCATCGCCGGTCTGCTCGCCGAGGAGCCGCACCTGGCGGCCGACATCGCCTTCGGCATCGACGCGACCGGGTACCTGGAGGAGCGTCTCGGCCGTCGGCTGCTGGACGACTGGCGCGCGGGCCGGTCCTCCCTGCGCACCCCCCTCACGCGGGAAACAGACCATATCTCCTGAATGTCGGGGTACCCGCGTCCCGTGAATGCACTGGTATTTCCGGGCGTGTACGCCCCCCAGGACGACACCGAGCTGCTGGCCGAAGCCCTCTCCGAGGAGCCGCTGGAGCGGGGCGCGCCGGTGCTGGACGTGGGCACCGGGTGCGGCGCCCTCGCCCTGGTCGCCGCCCGGCGGGGCGCCGAGGTGACCGCGGTGGACGTGTCCCGGCGGGCGGTGTGGACGGCCCGGCTCAACGCGTGGCTGGCCCGCCTTCCGGTTCGCATCCGGCGCGGGAACCTCTTCGGTCCGGTGCGCGGACGGTCCTTCGACGTGATCCTGGCCAACCCGCCGTACGTACCGGCCCCGGAGGCCCGCCGGAGGCCGCGCGGCAGGTCCCGCGCCTGGGACGCCGGCCAGGACGGCCGGCTCGTGCTGGACCGGATCTGCCGGGACGCTCCCGCCCTGCTGCGGCCCGGCGGGGTCCTGCTGATCGTCCATTCCGCGCTGAGCGGCCCCGACCGGACCCTGGAGCTGCTGCGCTCGGCCGGCCTCAAGGCCGCGGTGACCCGCCGCCGCTGGATCGCCTTCGGGCCCGTGCTGCGGGCGAGGAAGGGCTGGCTGCGGGAGCGCGGGCTGCTGTCGGCGGCCGACGAGAAGGAAGAGCTGGTGGTCATCCGTGCCGAACGTGCCCTCTGACGCGCCGCGCCCGACCCCGCCCCGGCGCGTGACGATGCAGCGGCGGGGCCCCATCCTCGTCGACGGCCCGGTGGAGGTGGAACTGGAGGACGGCACCACGGTGTCCTCGGACCGGTTCCGCGTCGCCCTGTGCACCTGCCGGCGCAGCCGTCGCTATCCCTGGTGCGACACCAGTCACCGACGGAAGGCGTAAGGGGATTCTTTCCACCGCTTCCCGGGATGCCCCGGCACGGGCAGCCCGGGAAGCGGTCGTGAAACCGGGAGCCGGCGGGCGGCCCCACTCCGCCCGTCCGACCCCCGGTGCGAGATCGCGCCGTCCCCGAGACAGGGGTCCGCACTCCCCAGCTGCGGGCCTGTTCCGGCGGTCGCGGGGACCGGGCGATCCCGGTCTCAGAACGCGAAGAGGGCGCCGTAGGCGTCCTTCATGCACGCGTTGCCGAAGGTGCGCTCGTACGAGACGCGCTTGCCCTGCCAGACCCCCTCGACGGTGACGACGACGGGGTTCCACTGCTTGGTGCAGAACACGTCGTCGCTGCTCTTGAGGGCGTCGAGGTCGCCGTCCGCGCCGCGCAGTTCGGCGCAGGCCTCGGCGGCGGCCGGGTGGGTGCCCGAGGATGTCGGGGCACAGGTCAGGGTGACGGCGCGCTCGGGTGTGGCGGTCGCGGCGCTCTGGCCGTGGCCGGTGGTGAGCACCAGGGCCGAGGGCGCGTAGAGCGACTGCGGGGCGCTGTCCGGTCCAGCGACGGCGGCCCCGGTCAGAGGTCCGCAGACGGCGGCGGCCGTGAGGCCGAGGGTCGCTGCCCAGCGCGCGGTGGTCCGCATTGTGTGCATCCTTCCGCTCGATTAGACGGGTTGCCGTCCCGGCCCGGTGGGTGCCGGGGCGGCGTGCGCCACTCTGCCGAGTCCGCCGCCGAAACTCACATCGAACCCCCAGGTTTCAGTAACCTTGCGTGTTGAATCAGTGGCGTGAAGTCACAGAATTCGAACGTTCCAATGCCGAAACTGCGCGGTTCTTGATCGCCCCAAGTGGTCAAGTGGCTGGATTTCACCACTTCGTTAATAGGCCTGAAACATTCCGGTTCAGCCGTCGGCGCACTTCTCGTTACCCCCTTGTGTTCGTGATGCAGTGGGGTAATCGTCATTACATGATTACCCCGGAGCAACGAGAGAAGCTGCGCGGCTGGTTCGCCGGCCGGCTGCCCGACGACCTCTTCGAGGAGTTGGCCGAGGTGACCGCCGACCGGGAGGAGATCACCGTGATCGGCCGCATCGCGGGACCCCGGCTCGCCGAGGGCGCCTCGGACGCCGAACGGGAGGCGGCCGTCCAGGGCCGCGTTCAGGAGTTCCGGGAGCGCACCCGGGAGACCCGGATCGCGGTGGCCCGGGATGCCGAGCACCGGTTCCGCAGGAAGGTGTCCTGGGGCGTGGAGTGCGCCGGTGAGCGCGCCCTGTTCACCCACGTCGCGGCGCCCGTGATGACCCGCCTGCGCCAGCCCGAGCGCCAGGTCCTCGACACGCTGATCGCGGCCGGGGTCGCGCGCAGCCGCAGTGACGCCCTCGCCTGGTGCGTGCGGCTGGTCCAGCGGCACACCGACGACTGGCTCAGCGAATTGCGCGAGTCCCTCGAACACGTCCAGCGGGTACGCGCGCAGGGACCGGACGCCGATGAGGTGGCCGGGTCACCGGCCGAGGACGGCGAGGACGCCGACGAGGCGTGACACCTCCGGCCGTGAGACGCCGGCGGCCGGGGCGATGTCAGACCCCTCGGCTACGTTGTCGGCATGACCAACTACGTACTGGTGGCGGGTGCTTGGCTCGGAGCGTGGGCGTGGGACGAGGTGGCGGCCGACCTGCGCGCGGCCGGGCACGACGTCCATCCACTGACCCTGTCCGGCCTCGCCGAGAAACAGGCGATCCCGGCCGGGCAGCAGACGCACGTCCAGGACATCGTGGACGAGGTCGAGCGCCTGGGTCTGCGGGACGTCGTCCTGGTCGGGCACAGTTACTCGGGCATACCCGTCGGGCAGGCCGCCGAGCGGATCGGCGAGCGGCTGCGGCGTGTGGTGTTCGTGGACTCGAACGTACCGGCGGACGGGGAGTCGTTCCTGGCGGGCTTCCCCAGTGACCACATACGGCAGGCCCTCGACGCGCCCGACGGCGCCTGGCCGCCCCTTCCCCCGGCCGCCTACGCGGGCCAGGACCTGACCGACGAACAGATCCACCGCATCGTCACCGAGGGCACCCCGCACCCGGGCGCCACGCTCACCGAACCGGCCGTTCTGAAGCGCCCCTTGGGCGAGCTGCCGGCGACGTACGTCAAGTGCGTGCTGGACGGACGCGAACCGCTGCCCGCGGTGGCCGAGCTGCTGAAGAGCGAGCGCTGGGAGCTGGTCGAGATGGACACCGGCCACTGGCCGATGTTCTCCCGGCCAGGCGAACTGGCCCGGATCCTGCACGAGTCGGCCGCCCGCGCCTGACCTCGGCGCGTGCGAGCCCGTGGACGGGGCCGCGCCTACCGGCCAGTATCGTCGGCACGGCGCGACAGGCGACGAGAGGCGGGACGTACATATGGCAAAGCACTGGGCGGACTTCCAGTACGAGATATACCGGAACGGGATGACGGGTGCCGTGCCCCGTCTGCCCACCGACCTGACCCGGCTGGAGGAGCTGGCGGAGCACCGGCTGGGGCCGGGTCCGGTCGGCTATGTGGCGGGCAGCGCGGGCAACGGCAGTACGGCGCGGGCCAACCGGGGCGCCCTGGAGCGGCGGCGGATCCTCCCGCGCGTCCTGCGGGACGTGCAGCAGCGGGACCTGTCGGTGGAGGTGCTCGGCCGCGCGCTGCCCGCTCCGCTGGCGCTGGCGCCCGTCGGCGTACTGTCGATCATGCATCCGGAGGCGGAGAGGGCCGCCGCCCGGGCCGCCGCCGCGCAGGGCGTGCCCTACATCCTGTCCTCGGCGTCCAGCACGCCCATGGAGCACGTGGCCGAGGCCATGGGGAACGGCGAGCGCTGGTTCCAGCTGTACTGGGGCAAGGACCGGGAGGTGACGCGGAGCTTCCTCGGCCGGGCGCGGACCGCTGGGTTCACGGTGCTGGTCGTCACCCTGGACACGCCGATGCTGGCCTGGCGGCCGCGCGACCTCGACCAGGCGTACCTGCCGTTCGTGCACGGGGTGGGCACCGCCAACTACTTCACCGACCCGGCCTTCCAGGCTGGGCTCGCCAAGCCGGTGCACAAGGATCCCGCCGCGGCGGTACGGCACTTCCTCGGCCTGTACGGGGACGCGAGCCACACCTGGCCGGACCTGGCGTTCCTGCGCGAGCAGTGGGACGGTCCGATCGTCCTCAAGGGCATCCTGCACCCGGACGACGCCCGGCTGGCCGCCGACGCCGGGATGGACGGGGTGGCGGTGTCCAACCACGGCGGCCGGCAGGTGGCCGGTTCCGTCGCGGCGGCCGACGCGCTGCCCCGGGTGGCGGCGGCGGTCGGTGACCGGCTGACGGTGCTGTTCGACAGCGGGGTACGCACCGGCGACGACGTGTTCAAGGCCCTCGCCCTCGGCGCGCGGGCGGTCCTGCTGGGACGGCCGTACGTCTACGGGCTCGGCCTCGACGGGCAGGCGGGCGTCGAGCACGTCATCCGCTGCCTGCTCGCCGAGTTCGACCTCACCCTCGCCCTGTCCGGCCACGCCACCCCGGCCACGGTCGGCGCCGCGGACCTGACCGAGTGACCCGCCTGATCCTCCGGAGGCCGGCCGGGGCGGACGGCGGGGGGCGAGCAACCCGGCCCCGACGGGGTGCTCCCCCGCTCCTGACTGTCCGCGGCGGCGAACGCTTCGTCGGCAGGACCGGCGGGCTCAGGCGTCCGGGTGGGGGATGTCTGTCCCGGCCGACCGCCCCGGCTCGGTCGCCGGGCAGGCCCCGGCGCCCGTCAGCTCGGTGTGCCGGGGCCGGACAGTTCCACCTGCTGGGCGGACGGCCCGTCCATGCCGGTGATCGAAAGGGAGCCGGGGGTGGCCGGAGGCGTGTCGGTGAGCCAGCGCTGGCCGGTGGAGCTGTCGCGGACCTTGACGACGATGTCGGCGCCGGCGTCCTCGCCGGCGGTGGCGAGGGCGAGGGTCTCGTTCCAGCGGGGCAGCAACTCGCCTTGGACGGTGAGGTCGTAGCGCACGTCGTCGGCCCGCCCGGCCTTCGCGTCCGCGCAGGTGCCGAGGATGACCACGCCGGCGTCCGCGTGCGAGTCGAGGCACAGGTCGGGGTCGGCCGCGCTGCGCAGCAGCCCGTCGGTCTCGTACGTCCACTGCTGGGTGGACGCGGAGGAACACACCGCCAGCAGGATGCCCCCGCCGGCCTTCGGCCTGCCCTCGGTGTCCAGGCACAGCCCGGCCGCGGCGTTGCGCAGCCGCGTCTTCCGGTTCGCGACGGGCAGCCCCGCCGTACCGGGCGGGGAGTCGGTTCCGGGCGCCGTCCCCCGCGCACCGGAGACGCCCGTAGAGGCGACCGGGTCGGTGCCGTCCCCGCCGTCCGGCGACAGGCCGGCCACGAGGACGGTCGCGAGCAGTCCGGCCGAGGCCAGGCCGACGCCGGTGAGCAGCGTCTTCGGCGACCGGGCCGCCCAGGGGACGCCGCGCGCGGGGACGGGGATCCGCCCCAGCACCCGGTGCCGCCCTCCCCCGCCGGACCGTCCGCCGGTGCGCCGGGAGGTGCTCCGCGTGCGTGGTGCCGTCGAACGGGTCCGGCCGGGGCGGGAGTCGAGGTAGCGGCGGGCGCCCCAGCCGAGCACCGCTTCGGCGAGCAGGATCCCGGGCTCGGCCTCGACATGGCTGAGCTGCTCGGCGGCGTAACGGCAGTAGCGGCATGCGGCCAGGTGCTGCTGCACGTCCGGCAGCAGAGTGCCGCCCCGCCGGATCGGCACGTCGAGGAGGCGGTTGTAGAAGCGGCAGTCCTTCGTCGGCGCGAGGTCCCGGTGGGCGCGGACGCAGCCCTGGCGGAACGCGTCCCGGGCCTGGTCGAGCGCGGCCGCCGCGGTGTCGGCGTCCATGCCGAGCAGACCGGCCGGGACGGCGAGCGGCTCCGCCTCGACCTCCGTGTGCCACAGCAGGCACCGCGCGAGCGGCGGCAGGCCCTGGAAGGACCGCTCGGCGAGGACGCGGTTGTCCGGGGTCATGGACTTCACCGCGCGCATGCCGCGGCCTCCGGCCGGTTTCGCCAGGTCCGGCAGCACCTCGGCCAGGCGGTCGTCGGCCGACCAGTGCGCGACCGTGTCACGCGCGGTCACCAGCAGCCGGGGCCGCAGCGCGCCGGCCGACTCGCCCCGCGCCAGTCGGCCGAGGACCTGGTGGAAGGCTTCGGCGGTGACCATGTGGGCGACGGTGTCCCGGGCGGCGAGGCAGATGGCCGCGTAGTCCTGGACCGGCCGCCAGTGCCGTGCCATCAGCAGCGCGTCGGCCGAGGCGGCCTCTCCCTCAGCCCGGCCACGCAGCCGGCCGGCCAGTGACTCGTCGGATTCCCCGGGAACCCCGCCGGGCGGCGGATACGGAGGACGAGGGGGGTGGGGGGTGGGCACGGAGTGAATCCTCTGGTGCGTGTGCGCTCGAGTGGTTCACCTTGGCACAACCGACCAAAGACCAACAAGGCGTTGGGACACCCGTGGCCGCATTATTGACAGGAAGTCAGAAAACCGGCGCCCGGCTCTTCCATGCGCCCCGTGTGAAGCGCGCGCACGCGCCGGCCCGCCGCGCACGCTCCCGGCGTACGCCGCCGGGTAGTGCACTGGGAACCGGCCCTTCCTCGGAGGCCCCGCGCAGGACGGCGGCTCTTCTGCGCGAAACCGGCCGCCGGCCCCGTTCCTCCCGCCCTCGGCCGGCGGCCCCGGGCGGGCGCCGCAGCCCGGGGCGGCTTCCCCTGCCGGCGAGGGCGGGTGCCGGACCGGTGATCGGGTGCGGTCGATCAGATCTGCCAGGAGCGGAGCCGGTCGGCCGCGCCGTAGACGTCGGTCTTGCCGGACATCAGGTCCCGGGCGAGGTCGACGAGGGCGCCGTAGGGCGGGTCGATGCCTGCCCCGCTGACGAACATGTAGGCCACCGCCGTCGCGCAGGCGAAGCGGGCGTTGGCCGACGGCAGCGGCTTGAGCAGGGCGAGGGTGTGCAGCAGGGCGGCGGCCCGCCAGGCCGGGTCGGAGTCCACACCGAGGCGCGGCGGGTCGACGCGGTGCCGGGCGACGGCGGCGACGAGGGCGGAGAAATCGTTGATCGTCGGCTGGTCCGGCAGCACTTCCTCGTGGCGCTGGAGCAGCCAGGGCACGTCGATATGGAGGCTAGGCGGCATAGGTCAGGCGGCCTCGCCCTTGCCGGGGTGCTCGTCGTCCGGGAACGCCTCCGCGAACTCGTCGGCGTGCGTGGCGAAGAAGCGGCGGAACGCCTCCGCGCCCTCCTGCAGCGCGCGGTGCCGGGCTATGTCGGCCGCGGCCGCCTCGCGCACCAGGGCCTTCATCGACGTACCCCGCTCCTTGGCGATCTGCCGCAGGTCCTCTAGCTCGCGCTCACTGAACTCCACGTTGAGAGCTGGCATGGCCCAACGGTAGCGTGCGGGTACTCAGGCGTAAATACCCACAGGTCAGATGGCATATCCAACGGTACCGTCGCTGTGCGACATCCGTACAGCACCACGTCCGGATTCCGCCGGTACGACGGCGGGCGCGGCGGCAGACTCGTACTCCGGCAGGCAATCGCGACCGAGCGAAACCTGGGGAAACCGACTGACGTCGAGGGAAATCGAGGGAAACGGCCATGACCGTCTACACCGTCCGTCCCAGCCCGCTGGGCGAACTGCTGCTGACCGGCGAGGCGACGCCCGCCGGTCTCACGCTCACCTCGCTGTCCCTGCCGGGGCAGCGCACCGCCCCGGCCGTGCGTCCCGGCTGGCGGCGTGACGACGCGGCGTTCGCCGAGGTGAACCGCCGGCTGACGGCCTACTTCGCGGGCCGGCTCACCCGGTTCGCACTGCCCCTCGCCGCCGACGGCACGGAGTTCCGGCGGCGGGTGTGGCGGGCGCTGGAGGACATCCCGTACGGCACCACGACGACGTACGGCGCGCTGGCCGAGCGGCTCGGCGTGCCGAGGGCGGAGGTGCGGGCGGTCGGCGCGGCGATCGGTGCCAACCCGCTCCTGCTGGTCCGCCCCTGTCACCGGGTGATCGGTGCCGACGGCTCGATGCGCGGGTACGCGGGCGGGGTCGAGAACAAGGTGCGGCTGCTCACGCACGAGGGTGCGCTGCAGCCGATGCTCGTCTGAGGGAAGGAGCAGCCATGGCCCTCACTCCCACGCCCGCCCAGGCCCGCCGCCTGGTGGCCGGCACCGACTGGACGGTGCTCGCCGCCGAGCTGGACGAGCTCGGCAGTGCGCCCACCGCGCCCCTGCTGACCCCCGACGAGTGCGGCGAGCTGGCCGCCCTGTACGAGAAGCCGGAGCTGTTCCGCACCACGGTCGATCTTGCCCGGCACCGGTTCGGCTCCGGCGAGTACCGCTACTTCACGCACGACCTGCCCGCCCCGGTGGCCGCCCTGCGCGCCGCCCTCTATCCGCGCCTGCTGCCGATCGCCCGCGACTGGGCGGCCCGGCTGGGCCGGCCCGCCCCCTGGCCCGACAGCCTCCAGGAATGGCTCGACCGCTGCCACGCCGCCGGACAGGACCGCTCGGCGCAGATCCTGCTGCGGTACGGCCCCGGCGACTGGAACGCCCTGCACCGCGACGTCTTCGGCGAGTTGCTCTTCCCGCTCCAGGTCGTCGTCGCCCTCGACGAGTACGGCGCCGACTACACCGGCGGCGAGTTCCTGATGGTCGAGCAGCGCCCCCGCGCGCAGTCCCGGGGCACCGCCACCGTCCTCCGGCAGGGCCACGGCCTGGTGTTCACCACCCGGGACCACCCGGTCCGCACCAAGCGCGGCTGGTCGGCCGGAGCTGTGCGGCACGGCGTGAGCACCGTCCGCTCCGGCCGGCGCCGGACACTGGGCCTGGTCTTCCACGACGCGGCCTGAACCGATCCGCCCGCAGAGACCTGTCCCGGACCGGGGACAGGCTCGCATTGTTCGGGAGTCGCTGACGGCACCGAACTTCACGTCGTCCACGTTGAGGACAAGCGAGGCTCAGCGGACCCGGGGTAAGTACCCGGGCGTCACCGTCGGTGGTCGCCGGGGGCGAACCGGCTCCAGGTTCCGCCGGCCACGGTGACCAGGCGTGTGGTGGTCTTGCCGTGGTGGCCGAGCGCCTTCGCGATGACGGGGGCCGGGGCCTGCGACCCCTCGGCCGCCTCATCCGGCCCCGCTCTACGCCATCCACCGCCGCCTGATCCGCCGTCAAGGCACTGTCGCTCCGTGTGGTGCCCTGGGTGCTGACGGGCGTGCGGGCGGGGCGGGCTAGGAGAGCTTCGCGGCCAGGACTTCGACGGGCAGGATCTCGGGGGCTTCGGCGAGCAGCTTGGGGGCGTTGTCCATGAGCGCCGCCGCGATCCGGCCCTGGAGGTGCGCGGTCCGGTCCTTCTCGGTGGCGAAGGTGTCGAAGATACCGAACGTGGTGGGGCCCAGGCGCAGCGCGAACCAGTAGGTGGTGCCGGCCTCGTCCCGTGCCGGGGTGAGGGCTGCGGTGAGCAGTTCCTCGACCTCACGGACGTACTCCGGCTTGGCCTCGATACGGGCGAGCAGGCCGATGCGGGCGATGTCGGGGACAAGGGCGTTGGTCATGGAGTGCTCCTCGGTGTGCGGTGAGTGCGGTGTGGTGCCGCGCCGTTGTGCGATGTGATCACCGTATGAGGGACCGGGGGAACGCAGGCAGTGGCGGATCCGCCGGATGCTTTACCGTTTCCGCCATGAGGATTTCGGTACTGGTGATGGACGACCTCTTCGACTCCGGGCTGGCCACGGTCCTCGACGTCCTGCAGATGGCCAATGAGCTGCGAGAGGAACTGCCCCACCCCCCACCGCGCTGGGAGGTGACGCGCGTCAGCGGGCACGGTGCCGTCCGGACGGCTTCCGGGCACGTCATCGAGGCCCAAGCCGTCAAAGACGCCCCACGGCCCGATCTCCTCGTCGTGCCGGGAGCCGGCCCCAGACAGCCCGCACCCCTGCTGGAATGGGTGGCCGCCCCGGAACGCGGACCCGAACGCGAGGCGGTCCGGCGGGCCCGGGCCGACGGTGTCCCCCTGGCCGCGGCCTGCACCAGTACGTTCCTCCTCGCCGAGGCGGGCGTGCTGGACGGGCTCGCCGCCACCACCAGCTGGTGGCTGGCCCCGGCCTTCCGGCAGACGTACCCCCAAGTAGCCCTGGACGAGAGCCACATGCTGACCCACGCCCCGGGGGTGACCACGGCCGGAGCCGCCATGGCCCACCTCGATCTCGCCCTCGCCCTGGTACGCCAGGCCAGCCCGGTCCTCGCCGACCTGACGGCCCGCTACCTCGTGGTCGACCACCGCCCCACCCAGGCCGGTTACGCCATCACGAGCCACCTCGCCCGCACCGATCCCACCGTCCGCGCCTTCGAGAGCTGGGTGCGCGCGCACATCGACCAGCCGCTGCCGATGGCCGAAGCGGCACGGGCAGTCGGGACGAGCGAACGGACCCTCCAACGGGCCGTGGACAAGGTACTGGGCATCTCACCCCTGCGATTCGCCCAGAGCATCCGGCTCGAACAGGCCGCCCACCTGCTGCGCACCACGGACCTCCCCACCGAGACCGTCGCCCGCCGCGTCGGCTACGAGAACGCCTCCACGCTCACCACACTGCTGCGCCAACGCCTGGGCACCACCCCCGGCCGCCTGCGCGGCGGAGCCGCGTCCGCCGGCACCGACCGCGGGATGCGAGCTCACCAGTCCCAAGGCGCTGTCCCAGGTCCGCCACGAACGACGCCATCCACGCCAGGGCCGCGTTCCAGTTGATCGCGCGTTGGCTCCTCCGGCGAGCGTGCCCTTCGATCGCGCCAGCCCGAGTCGTCGTAGCCGGGATCGGCGGCGCCTGCGCAGGCGCCGGTCGGGTCGGTGATGGCGCCCGGGTTGACCAGCGCGAAGCGCCAGCCGTCCCGGAGGGAGGCGGTGCGGCGTCCCCCGGCGGCCCGGGCGTCCGGCGCGCCCAGGAGCGCTCCGGCCGTCGGGGCCGCCGTGGCGGCGACCAACCGATCTGCGAGTGACCGTCACGGCGATTCTCCCCCATAGGGCCCACAAGTACTCACTACTGATCGTGAACGAACAGAATCTGGCGTGGTGCCAAACGTGTCCGCTAAGGGTGCGAGCGCCTGCACCTGCGCCGGTGACCACATCGGCCGGAATCGGCTCTTGACAGCGGCACCGCTCACCGTGCAAGGGCGACGTTCGCGCGGAAGCGGGACCCACTAGGCTGGAACTCCGAGTGACGCACCTGATCACTGTGAGTGTGCGCGATGGAGTGGCCACGATGAGCCCGGTGTACCCGTTCGACGACGCCGCCACGGCGCGGGCCGTCATCGACGACGCGGGAACGCTGGTCGAGTGGAACGGCGGCGCGCGGCGGCTGCTGGGCTGGCACGCCGCCGAAGTCGTGGGCCGCCCCGCCGTGAACCTCCTGGCCTCCGGCGGCGAGCGGCTGTCCTTCGCCCCGCGCGGTGACCGCTGGTCGGGCACCGTCACGTTGTGCCACCGCGACGGCTCCGCGGTGTCCGTCTGGGTGCTCGCCCATCACCGGCCGCCGGACAAGGACGGCCGGGGCCACTGGCTCGTGGTCACGCCGCTGCGGGATGGCGGCCCAGGCTCCCCCGACGACCCGCTGGAGCGGACCGGGCTCCTTCAGTCACCCTGCGCCGTCGCCATCTACGACGACCAGTTGCGGCTGCGCCGGATGAACGACGCCATGGCCGAGGTGCTCGGGCTGCCCGAGGAGAACGTGCGCGGGCTGCGGATGCCCGAGATGAGCGGCCGGCCGCAGAGCGCGGACGTCGAGCGGCACCTGCACCGCGTGCTCACCAGCGGCCGCGGCGACGACGTGCGGACGTACCTGCCGATCGGCGGTGACGGCCCCACGAACGCCTGGCTGGCCCGGATGGCGCCGATCACCGACGACACCGGGCGGGTGCGCGGCGTGTGCGTCGCCGCCCACGACTTCACCGAGCAGTACCTGGCACGGGAGCGGCTGCAGATCGTGAACGAGGCGAGCGTGCGCATCGGCAGCACGCTCGACGTCGTCCGTACGGCACAGGAACTGGCGGACGTGTGCGTGCCGGCGCTCGCCGACTTCATGACCGTCGACCTGCTGGACCCCCAGGAATCCGGCGGCGAGCCCCCGGCCCGGGTCACCGCGCCCGTCCGGCTGCGCCGGGTCGTGCACCGGTCCCTGCTGCCGGGCACCCCGGAGGCCGTGGCCCACGTCGGGCAGGTCGAGTTCTACCCCGCCTTCTCCCCGCAGGCCGACTCGCTCGTGGCGGGCCGTACGATCGTCGCCTCCGTGCCCTCCGGCGACCTGGAGCCGTGGCTGAACCGGAGCCCGGTGCGCGCCGAGCGGGTGCGGGAGTACGGCATCCACTCCACGATGTCCGTGCCGATCCGGGCCCGCGGCCTGACCCTCGGGGTCGCCGTGTTCACCCGGCACCGGCGACCCGACCCGTTCTCGGCGGACGACGTGCTGCTCGCCGAGGAGGTCACGGCCCGCGCCGCCGTCTGCATCGACAACGCCCGCCGCTACTCCCGCGAGCGGGAGACCGCCCTCGCCCTCCAGCGCAGCCTGCTGCCCCGCTCCCTGCCGCGCACGGCCGCACTGCGGGCCGCCTGCCGCTATCTGCCCGCGGCGCGCGCCGGGGTGGGCGGCGACTGGTTCGACGTGATCCCGCTGTCCGGGATGCGGGTCGCCATGGTCGTCGGGGACGTCGTCGGACACGGCGTCCAGGCCTCGGCCACCATGGGCCGGCTGCGCACCGCCGTGCGCACCCTCGCCGACATCGACCTCGCCCCGGACGAACTGCTCACCCACCTCGACGACCTGGTGCTGCGGCTGGCGGAGGAGTCGGGCGGCGAGGGCAGCACCGGCGAGGTCGGCGCGACCTGCCTGTACGCCGTGTACGACCCGGTCTCGCGCCGCTGCGCGCTGGCCCGCGCCGGGCATCCCGCGCCCGTGCTGCTCCCGCCCGGCGGCGAGCCCCGGCAGGTCGACCTTCCCGCCGGGCCCCCGCTCGGGCTCGGCGGGCTGCCCTTCGAGTCCGCCGAGCTGTACCTGCCCGAGGGCAGCGTGCTCTCCCTCTTCACCAACGGTCTGATCGAGTCCCGCGACCGGGACGCCGAGGCCGGACACCGGCTGCTGAGCCGGACCCTGGGGACGTACACGGACTCGCTGGAGGAGACCTGCGACCGCATCCTGCACGCCCTGCTCCCGGAAGGCGGCGCCGCCGACGACGTGGCGCTGCTGCTCGCCCGCACCCAGGGGCTGCCCGCCTTCCAGGTGGCGACCTGGGACATCCCCGCCGACCCGGCGCTGGTCGCCCCGATCCGCAAGCAGGTGGTCGAGCAACTGGACCGCTGGTCACTGAGCGAGGCCGCGTTCACGACGGAGCTGGTGGTCAGCGAGCTGGTCACCAACGCCATCCGGTACGGCTCCCGTCCCATCCGGCTGCGGCTGATCCACGACGCGGACACGCTGATCTGCGAGGTGTCCGACTCCAGCCACACCGCCCCGCACCTGCGCCGCGCCAAGATCTTCGACGAGGGCGGCCGGGGGCTGCTGCTGGTCGCCCAGCTCACGCAGCGGTGGGGCAGCCGGCACACGGCGGAGGGCAAGACGATCTGGGCGGAACTGGCGCTGTACGGGGACGCGTAGCCGGCGAGAAGCGGCTCAGGAGGCGGTCAGCCAGGGACGTACCTGTTTGCGGGCCTCGTGCAGCCGGGACTTCAGCGTGCCGAGCGGGATGCCGACGCGCTCGGCGACCTCGGCGTAGTCCAGCTGGCAGATGTCCCGGTAGACCAGCGGCGCCACCAGGTGCGGATGCTCCCGCTCCAGGCGCTCCAGCGCCTCCAGCAAGTCGACGCGGGAGCCCGCGATGACGCTGGTGGTGCGCGGGTCGACGCACGCGGAGGGCTCGAGGGCGACGGGCTGTTCGGCGGCGTGCCGCTTCAGCTCGCGGTACTTCTGGCGGGCGCAGTTGGCGACGACCGTGTACAGCCAGGTGCTGAAGCGGCTGCGGCCCTCGAAGGTGGAGATCCGCCGGGCGATCTGCAGCAGCACGTCCTGCGCGGCCTCCTCCGCGTCCTCCCGGCAGGGCAGGAAGCGTCCGCAGCGCCTCACGACCTCGGGCCGGACCTCCGTCAGCAGCCGCTCCAGGGCCGCCGGGTCGCCCGCGGCGGCGCGGCGGGCGAGGTCTTCGGTCAGCGCCGCGTCGTGCACCGTGGGTCCCCCTTGGAGTCGATCTCAGGGCAGGCATGATAGTCGTATGCACTCCCCCGAGCGGATCGGCCGCTATCGCCTGCAACGACGCCTGGGCACCGGTGCGTTCGGCACGGTGTGGCTCGCCCAGGACGACCAGCTCGAGGCCCCGGTGGCGGTGAAGGTGCTCGCCGAGAACTGGTCGCACCGCCTCGACGTGCGCGACCGGTTCCTGTCCGAGGCGCGGCTGCTGCGCAAGGCCGACTCCGCCCGGGTGGTGCAGGTCTACGACATCGGTGAACTGCCGGACGGCAGGCCTTACTTCGTCATGGAGTACGCCGACGCCGGCACCCTCGCCGACCTGCCGGCCCATGGCCCGCTCCCGGTGGGCGAGGCGCTGCGGCTGACAGCGCTGGCCGCCCGGAGCGCGGCGGCACTGCACGAGGCGGGAATCGTGCACCGGGACGTCAAGCCGAGCAACGTACTGCTGCGCACCGCGCCGGACGGCACCCGCCGGGTGCTGCTGGCCGACCTGGGGCTGGCCAAGACCCTGGCGCAGGCCTCGGGGCTGACCCTGGCCGCGGGTTCGGCCGGATACCAGCCGCCGGAGCAGGCCGAGCCGGGCGCGGGCATCGACGCGCGGGCCGACGTGTACAGCCTGGGTGCGGTCGGCTACGAGCTGGTCACGGGAACGGTGCCGGGGCCGCCGGGCAGGGTCGTACCGCCGCAGCGGCTGCGCCCGGACCTCCCTGACGAGGTCCAGCGCGCCCTGATGCGGGCGCTGGAGCCGGACCGGGAGCGGCGCTGGCCGAGCGCGGAGGTGTTCGCGGACGAGCTGGACCGGCTGGCCGCGCGGGCGTCCGCGGCGCCGCGCCGGCGCCGGTTCGACGGCCTGCGGAAGAGGATCGGCGCCGTCACCCTCTCGGCCGCAGCGGTCCTGGCCGCCGGGGCCGCGGCCGTCGCGGTCACCCTGGCGCACGGACGCTCCTCGTCCGGTTCCTCCGCCGAGGAGGTGCGGGTCAAGGACTCCACCGGCCGGATCGTGGCCGAGGTGCCGTCAGGCTGGGGCCGCCAGCTGCGCGACGCCGGCTGGAACCCGAAGGCGCTGGGCCTGGCGTCCGGGCACGAGCCGGGGCTCGCGGTCGCCGACGACCTGGCGAAGTGGTCGGACCTGGGCGCGGACGTGGACGGCGTGTTCGTCGGCCTGAGCGAGCACGGCGACGTGACGGACAAGGTGGACGCCCTCGCCCACAGCGGCTGCCGCTACGACGGCGGCCGCGCCTACACCGGCGCGGCCTGGAACGGCCGGATCCGCACCTGGAGCGGCTGCCCGGGCGGCGGCTCGATCAGCGAGACCGCACTGCGCCCGGCGAGCGGCGAGGACGGGCCTCAGGTGTATGTGCAGATACGCCAATCCCGGGGCACCGACGCCACGGACCGCATACTCCGCTCCCTGCGGGTCACCTGACGGGTGACGCCGGAAAACCCGCACGGAAGAACGGGCGAAAAAACCGCGGGAACCGTGAACTTTTCCCGCGGCCCGCGCATCGGACTCTCATGACGGCGCACGAGGCGCCGAAGAACACGCGCCGACGCGGTGCGTGCCATGACCTTCCAGGAGTGTTGAGAGACATGGCGTACACGTCCCAGTCCTTGCATCGAGCGGCCGTGCTCGGGAGTGCGGTCGCCGTACTCGGCCTCCTGAGCGCCTGCGGCGGCGACACCGGCAGCGGTGCTCCGCAGAAGGTGCCGGGGAACGCGTCGCCCGCCTCGGACGTCTCGGACGTCTCGGCGGACAGCGGCAGCACCACGGCGGTGGCGCCGAGCGGCGCCCCGTCCGGCTCGTCCGCCCCGTCCGGTACGTCGGCCTCGACGAAGCCGGCCGGCCGGGCGAGCGCGGGTGGCGACACCGCCACGACGAACGCCACGAGCACCCGCTGCCACACCTCTGAGCTGCGTGCCGCGGTGGGCCGCAACAACCCGGGCGCGGGCCAGGAGAACTTCCCCATCGTCCTCACCAACAAGTCCGTCCGGACCTGCACGCTGCACGGCTATCCGGGCGCCGCCTTCGTGAACGCCTCCGGCAGCCGGCTCGGCCCGGACCCGAAGCGTTCCCCGGGCAAGCCCGCCACGGTGACACTGAGGCCCGGTCAGAGCGCCTGGGCGGGCCTGAGCTTCTCCAACCCGGAGGTCAGCGGCGCGAAGACGGCGACGCCGGCCGCGCTCCTGGTCACCCCGCCGGACGAGCGGGACCAGCTGAAGGTGAAGTGGACGGCCGGTCCGGTGCCGGTGTCCGGCAACTCCTCGTCCGTGTTCCTGACGGTCTTCAGCCCCGGCACCGGCGCCTGACCGAGCCCGTATCCAGCCCGTATCCAACCCGACCCGGACCCCGCTTGCCCCTCCCCCGGCAGCGGGGTCCGTCATTGTGCCGTCACAACCGTCACAGGAAGGAAACAGGCGCCGTCCGCCGCGATCTTTCCGCCGTACCCGCCCATCGAACCCGTCGACCGCACAGCGAGAAGGCCCCGACGGGGCCGCGACGAGGGAATCGGGGACGAGACATGAGCGGCATCTCACGCAGGCGTCTGCTGACGGCGGGAGCGACGGCGGGTGCGCTGGGCGCCCTGTCCGCCTGTTCGGCCGGGGGACTGTCGGTGGGCGGCGACGGTTCCGGGGGCGGCGGGAGCACGGCGCAGGCCCGGCCGGTGAAGCCGATCGGCGACGGCTCCACCGCCGACACCGGGGCGCAGCCGCACCAGCCGAAGGCCGCACGGATGAAGGCGGGCACCCGGCCGCCGCAGTTCGTGGTGTTCTCCTGGGACGGCGCGGGCGAGGTCAGCAACAAGCTGTTCTCCCGCTTCCGCGAGGTGGCCGCAGACCACGACGCGTCGATGACCTTCTTCCTCAGCGGCATCTACACGCTGCCGGAGTCCAAGAAGCACCTCTACCATCCGCCGCGGCACGCGGTCGGCGCGTCCGCGATCGGCTACCTCGCCGACCGGCACATCCACGCAACGCTGCAGCAGCTGCGCTCCGCCTGGCTGGAGGGACACGAGATCGGCACCCACTTCAACGGGCACTTCTGCGGCGCGGACGGGGTGCGCAACTGGTCGGGCGCCGAGTGGCGCAGCGAGATCGAGCAGGCGGTCCGCTTCGTCACCGAGTGGAAGACCAACACCGGCTTCACCCACCTCGACCCGCTGCCCTTCGACTACCGCAAGGAACTGATCGGCGGTCGCACCCCCTGTCTGGAGGGCCAGGCCAACCTGCTGCCCACGGCGGCCGCCTGGGCCGTGGTGCGGGAGGCGGTGATGGCCGTCCCCGCCGCCGCGGTCGCCGTCACCACCTGCGCGAGCTCGCTGGAGCACGGCCGGGCCGAGGCGGAGCGGCTCGGCCCGGTGGTCGGCTTCCCGGCGGCGGTGCTGATGCTCGCCCGGCGGTTCGAGCGGCAGGTGGTGGCCGCCGCCGAGGGCGCCGATCCGCTGGTGCCGGCCCGCGACGGGGACCGGGCCCGGCTCGGCCCGCGCAGCCTGGGCCCGGCCGTGCGCTTCGCCGTCGACCACGCGCCCTGCCCGGTACCGCTGGTGTGGCCGGAGTCTGCGCCGGACCTGACGGCGATGCCGCCTCCCCCGCCGTCGCGCCACCGTTGAGCGGCGGTGTCCCCGGTCAGCGGCGCCCGTGTCCGAAGCCGGAGCCCGAGCCGTATCCGGGGCCGTAGCCCCGTCCGCCGCCGTCCTGCCCGTCCCCGTCGCAGTAGTACGGGTTGTACGCGCACGGGTCGGTGGAGCTCGTGCTCGACGGCGTCGGTCGCGGGGTCGACGCCGTCGCCGACGGGGTGGGCGTCGGCGACGGTCTCTTCGCGGCCTTGGGCGTGGCCGGAGTGGAGGGTGTCGTCGTCAAGGGCGTGGTGTGGGCGTCCCAGTTGACGTTCTGCATCTGCAGGTCGGGCTTGGCGGTGTCGATGACCCAGCGCTGGACGTCGGTGTCCGCGCGGGTCTTGAGCACAAGGGCACCCGCGCCGTCGGTGGCGGCGGGGGTGAGCGCCAGATCCTGGTCCCCGCGGGGTACCAGGGCGCCCTGGAGGGTGAAGTCGTAGCGGACGCTCGTGCCGGCCGCGGCCGTGCACGGGGCGAGCTGGACCGAGTAGCCGAGGTGGGAGTCCAGGCACAGGTCGGGGGCGGCCGCGTTGCGCAGCAGTCCGTCGGTCTCGTACGTCCACTGCTGGCTCGCCGCCGAGGAGCAGATGGCGAGTTCCGTCTCGGCGCCCTTGACGGCCTTCTTGCCGACGACGCCGACGCAGAGCCCGGAGGCGAGGTTGTGCAGCCGGCCGCGCAGGGTGCCCTTGGCGGTCGCGCTGGAGCCGGCCCACGACGGGTTCGTGGTGGGGGAGCCGGAGCCCGGCGACTTCGCCCCCTTGCCACCCGCGGCGGTGTCGGTGCCGTCGCCCGAGCCGAGCACGGTCCACAGCACCAGCGGCAGCACGACCAGACCGCTCACGGTCGCCACGGCCAGGGCGAGGTTGCGACGCCGTGCCCGGCGGACCGCCCGCTGCGTGGCACGGCGGGAGGCGGGAGGCGGTGCGTTGCCCGGCGCGGAGGGGCCGGAGGCGGCACCGGATTCGATGCGGGGCGCCGAACGGCGGAACGCCGTCCTGGACGGGGTGCGGGAGGCGGCACGGCGGGAGACCGCACGGGCCTCGGCACGGGACGCGGGTGCGGTGCGGGCGGGGGAATCGTCCGCCGCGGGGGCGGCTGCCGTGGTGGCGAAGGGCTCACCGCCCGCCAGTCCGGCCGCCGTGCCGTCGAAGGGCTCACCGCCCGCCGGTGCGGGTGCCGGGACGTCGAAGGCCTCGCCCCCGGCGAGCCCGGCGGCGATCGCGGCCGCGTGCTCACTCCCGGCGGATCCGGCGGGGTGCTGCCCGGGCTCCGGCTCGGCGGTCTGCTCGGCGTGGGCCGCCCGGGCCGCCACGTACTCCGCGGCGCCCCAGCCGAGGACCGCCTCGGCCAGGGCGAAGCCGAGCCCCGCGTTGAACTCGTTCAGCTGGTCGGCGGTGTGCCGGCAGTGCCGGCAGCCGTTCAGGTGCTGCTGGAGGTCCGGGTCGACGTCGATCCCGCCGCGCCGGTAGGTGACGTCCAGCATCCGGATGTAGCGCAGGCACTCGTCGTCGTCGGCGAGTTCGCGGTGCACCTGCAGGCACTCCTCGCGCAGCCGCTCCCGGGCACGCCGGAGCTCGACGCGGGCGCCCTCCTCGTCGAGGCCGAGCAGTCCGGCGGGTATCGCCAGGGGTTCGGACTCGACCTCGGTGTGCCACAGCAGGGCGCGGGCCGACTGGCGCAGCCGCTGGAACGCCCCGGAGACCAGGCGCCGGTGCGACGGGGGCAGCAGCCGGGCCGCCGCGCGGCCCTCGCCGACGGAGCGCACGTCGGGGTGGAGGAGTTCGTGCCGGCCGTCCTTGTCCCACTCGGCGGCGATGCGGCGCACGGTGACCAGGAGCTGGGGCCGCCAGGCGGAGGTCGGCCCCGCCTGTCTGAGCGACGCGCCGAAGAGCCGGGTGAAGGCCGCGGTGGTGAGCATGCCGGCCGCGCGCGCTCCGTCGGTGCACAGCCGGGCGTAGGCGAAGGCGGCTTCCCAGTGCCGGTCGAGGAGTTCACCGACAGGATGCAGCGCGGGTGTCGCTCCCGTCCACCTTTTCAGCTCCGCGCTCAGCTGCTCGTCCGTGACGTCGAACGCCCGGGGCGGGGTGGGGGAATTCGACAGGCCTGCGTCATTCACGGCTGCATTCCTCCAAGACGCAACGCGGGATTTAGTCCATACCAAACGGGTATGCTATCCGGCCCTACAACGCGACCGGGACGACCCGTACAGGATTCGGCATCTCGAACGTCCGCCTTCGGCAGCTCTTTTGAAGCGTGGGGGCGTACGGGAGCGGCCTCTCGCATGCAGAGAGACGAAGAATATCGCCTGCACGCCGAACAGGGCACACCTTCGCACAGGTCAGCGGGCCGGAACAAGGGATCTTCGGGTTTTGCGCATTGCTCGCCCGGCCACGGAATTTGACCCATTGTCAACAGGGATCTTTTTGCGGGTTGCCGCCGCCTCGGCACGGTTATTGCCCGGTACGCGCCCGGCGGGACCCGTACCGCTCCCGAAGGGCGGGGGAGCCGGTCCGTGCGGTACGACAGTTCGCGCCGCACGGACCCCGCTGACCGTCAGTGCCCGCTGATGGCGTGCGGGGTGCAGGGCTCCTGGAGTGCCTCGAACTCCTTGTCGCTGGGCTCCAGTCCGACGGCGGCCACCGCGTCCTCGATGTGCTGCGGCTCGCCCGCGCCGACGATGGGCGCGGCCACCGTGTCCTGGTGCAGCACCCGCGCGAGGGCGACCCGGGCGCGCGGGACGACCCGCTCGCCGGCGATGCGGGTGACGGCCTCGACGATCGAACGGCGACGTTCGCCCCGGTGCCCGATCACGTCCTCGAGGAGATCGTCGACACGATCTTCCTCCCCCTGGTGCGTTGACCGACCGCAGCAACTCACGATCGAGACTTCGTGGCACCAACCTCATGAGACAGCACACCCAGAGCTGCCCAGCCCTGCGGTGCGGCCCTCAGGGTGTCGGCGAGGCCGAGGGGGTTGCGCGGGCGTCCAGGGCTGTGACCGGGCAAGAGGTATCTGCGCCCGGCCGTGTTGCTGTGCCGGGGGCCGTGCTGGAGCTGATCGTCGATGAGGCGGGCGAGCTTCGGCGGGAGCACGAAGGGGTGGTGGTTGGCCGTCATGCAGTCGGTTGCCAGAGGTGAGCGTACGCCGTCGCACGACGTCGGACGTGGGCTTCCGATGCCGACTTGACGGCGGCCGCGCGCGGGCGATTTGATCACAGTCGTGCCGTCGCGTCGGGTGCCGGCAGTCCGAGGCGGGTCGTACCCGCGGTTGATGGAGCGGTCGTGCCGGCCAAGGGGGTTTCCCGCGTCGGAGGTCTCGCGACCACCACCGGCGCGATCGTGCTTGCCGTCACCGCCGCCCTGGGGCTCGCGGGGTGCGGTTCCTCCGGCGGGACGCAGGCGGACCATTCCTCTCCCCCAACCGGCAAAGCGGGCAAGGGCGTTCGCCTCCCGCCGCGTGCCGCCGGGTTCGACTACCAGATCGGCGGCCCCTATCCCCCGCCCCGGGGGGTCCGCATCGTCAGCCGCGACCGTTCGGCGTCCCCGGCACCGGGCCTGTACAACATCTGCTACGTCAACGCCTTCCAGGCCCAGCCCGAGGAGCGCGCCTCCTGGCCCGCCGGCCTGCTGCTGCGCGACGCCGACGGCAAGGTGGTCGTCGACAGGGACTGGAACGAGCCGCTGCTGGACATCCGCACACCCGCCAAGCGTGAACGCGTGGCCGAGCGGGTCGACCGCTGGATCGACGAGTGCGCCGCCAAGGGCTTCGACGCGGTCGAGCCGGACAACTACGACAGCTACACCCGCTCCCGGCACCTGGTCACCGCCGACGACGCGACCGCCTTCATCGCCCTCCTCTCCCGGCACGCGCACGCCCGGCACCTGGCCATCGGCCAGAAGAACACCGCGGAACTGGCCGGGGCCGGGAAGCGGACCGGGCTGGACTTCGCGGTGGCGGAGGAGTGCGCCGAGTACGACGAGTGCGGGACGTACGCCAAGGCCTTCGACGACCGGGTCCTGGTCATCGAGTACTCGGACGCCGGCCTGCGCAAGGCCGTCGCGGGCTTCGGCGGGCGGCTGAGCATCGTGCGCCGGGACCGACTGGTCTCGACACCCGGCAGCGACGGGTATGTCCGCGAGGTGCGGTGAGGGCCGGGGCCGACCGGAGCATCGGCCCCGGCCCCGGGTTGCTGCCCGCAGGTGACGGGTCGGCGTGGGAGCGGCCGGATGATCGTATCGCTGCCGCATCCTCGGCGCAGGCGACCGGCGCCCGGCCGGTCACGGCCGTACGGAGGAACCGCCGTGCCGACACGTCCTACCACCTTGAGGATCCTGGCCGGGGCGGCACTGCTGCCCCTCGCCCTCGTCTCGCCCGCCTGGGGGCGGCCGGTTCCCGCACGGGCGGTGGCGGCCGAGCCGCCGTCCACGCTGTGCGCGACCGCCGGGGTCCTGCGCGGCGAGCACGGCCAGCGGGCCACCGTCAGCCTCTGCGCGGGCAACGGCACCCCCGCCATGTCCGTCTCCGCCCCGGCGGCCTGCGGGCGAGCGGGCACGCGCGTGCGGTACACCTGTCAGACCACCGGCACCTGGACGGCCCTGCACGGCGGGAGAACCGCCGCGTCCGCGACGCTGCCCGGATCGGTCCCGTACCCCGGCCCGGGGACGTACGACATCTCGGCCACCGTGCGCGTCCGCTCGGCGCCCGCCGGGGTCGACCTCCAGGGCACCGTCCAGGCCACGCTCACCCTCACCGCGCCCCTGCCGGAGCCGACGCACCGCATCGAGGTGGACCGCGGCACGGTGCGGGCCGGCTCGGTGACCACCCTGACGTACACGATCCACCGGGACAGCGACCAGGGCGACGGCAGCGCGCGCTTCGGGCTCATCGGCGAGGAGGGCACGGGGATGAAGGTGTCCACCTCCGACCGCCGCTGCGTCAATCCGCTGGTCGGCCGCTACCCGTCGAGGACCCGGCTGGCCCACTCCCTGGACTGCGCGCTCACCGACCTCCAGCCGGGCCATCCCGCCAAGGTGGCCGTCCGGGTGGCGGTCAAGGGCACCTGCTCCACGCTGGTGTCCAAGCTGGGCTACTGGATGCCGCAGGGCCAGACCCTCTACACGGGCGGCATGCTGGCGGGGCCGACGGTCATCTGCCGCTAGGGGTGTCCAGCAGGTCCAGCGCCCGTTCCCAGGCGAAGTCCGGCCGCCCGCCGTCGACGGCCGGCTCGCCGGAGTACGGGTCGCCGAACCGGACGCCCATCCCGCCCAGGCGTATCAGGCTCTCCTGGTAGGCGGGGTGGGCGGCCAGGGCATCGGCCACGCAGGGCAGGACGGCGATCGGCACGCCGAGGCCCGCGGCCTCGCACAGGGTGCCCAGGGCGAGGGTGTCGGCGACCCCGGCCGCCCACTTGTTGACCGTGTTGAAGGTGGCGGGGGCCACCACCACCGCGTCGGGCGGCGGGAACGGGCGCGGGTCGCCGGGGCTGCGCCACGCGGAGCGGATGGGGCGGCCGGTCTGCGCCTCGACGGCGGCGGTGTCGAAGAAGCCGCCCATCGCGACCGGCGTCGCGATGACGCCGACCTCCCAGTCCCGTTCCTGGGCGGCGGTGATCAGCTTGCTGACGTCCGCCGCGATCCCGGCCGCGCAGACGACGAGGTGGAGAAAGGGCTTCCCGGCCTGTCCGGTCATCCGGGAACCCTACTGGAGCGGAAAGGACAGCCCCCGCTCGGCCTCCGGCCGCGGGCCGTGGATCCTGCGCTCGTGCTCCTCGATGCGCACATCGTTGATGCTCGCCTCCCGACGGGTCATCAGCCCGTGCGTGTCGAACTCCCACAACTCGTTGCCGTACGACCGCCACCACTGGCCGTCGGCGTCCCGGCACTCGTACTGGAAGCGGACCGCGATGCGGTCGCCGTCGAAGGCCCACAGGTCCTTGCGCAGCGCGTACTCGTGCTCGCGCGCCCACTTGGCGGTGAGGAACTCCACGATCGCGGCCCGGCCGGTGACGAAGGTGTCGCGGTTGCGCCAGACCGAGTCCTCGGAGTAGGCGAGCGCGACCCGCTGCGGGTCGCGGGTGTTCCAGGCGTCCTCGGCGGCCTGCACCTTCTGCGCGGCGGTCTCGCGGGTGAAGGGCGGCAGCGGCGGGCGGTCGGTCATGGCTTCCTTTTCCACGGGCCTCTACGGGCGGGCCGTCCCCTCCGTCGGCATGGACGACATCCGGGGTGCCTCGGGCGTCTCACTCCAGCGGCTCCACCAGCTCTTCCCCCGAAGGAGCAACCGGTGGCAGCCTACTGGAGCGGCGGGACGGCCGGCGCGGTCGCCTCGCGCAACGCCTACGGCGGACATCGAGCGGCCGGGAGCCGGGTCAGTCCGCCGGATCCGGCAGCGTGATGGCGCCGACCGGGCAGGCGCGGGCCGCCTCCCGGACCATCGGGTCGCCGCCGCCGTCCTCCCGGCCGGGAAGCAGCGTGCTGAAGCCGTCGTCGTCCTGGGTGAAGACGCCCGGGGCGGCCAGGGCACACTGGCCCGCGCCGATGCAGACGTCCTCGTCGATGTCGATACGCGCGAGGTCGTGGGCCATGACCGGAGCCTCTTACCAGGTCACGGGGAGTTCCAGCATCCCCTGGATCGTGTCGCCCGGCTTGAAGGGGATGGCCTCCGGCGGGGCGGCCAGGCGCAGGCCGGGCAGCCGCCGCCACAGCGTCCCGAGGGCGATCTCCAGCTCGGCGCGGGCCAGGTTCTGGCCGAGGCACTGGTGGATGCCGAAGCCGAAGCCCACATGGTGCCGGGCCGTGCGGTGCCAGTCCAGGGTGTCGGGTTCGGGATAGACGGACGCGTCGCGGTTGATGACCGAGGTGGAGAAGACCACGCCCTCGCCGGCCCGGATGGTCGCCCCTTCCACCTCGATGTCCTCCAGGGCGGTCCGCAGCAGCCCGTCGGCGATCGACAGCAGCCGCATCAGCTCCTCGACGGCGACGGGCAGCAGCGCGGGGTCGGCGCGGAGTTCGGCCAGCCGCTCGGGGTGCCGCAGGAGCGTGTAGGTGCCGAGCGAGATCATGTTGGCGGTGGTCTCGTGGCCGGCGACCAGCAGGATGGACGCCAGCGAGACGGCTTCCGCGCGGTCCACCGTGCCCTCGCGCAGCTGGTGGTGGACCAGGTCGTCGAGGATGCCGTCGCCGGGCTCCGGCTGCTTGGCCTTGCCGTCGATCAACTCGCCCAGATAGGCCTCGAGTCGGTCGCGGGCGTCCAGGGTGTCGGCGGGCTCCGGGCCGCGCAGCAGGCGGCGGGACTGTTCCTCGAAGAACTCGTGGTCGGCGTACGGGACGCCCAGCAGGGAGCAGATCACCATGGACGGCACGGGCAGCGCGAACGCGCTCACCAGCTCGGCGGGCGGCCCCTGGGCGATCGTCTCGTCCAGCCGCTCGTCGACGATCCGCTGGATGGCGGGGCGCAGTTCGGTGGCGCGCCGGAGGGTGAAGGCGGGGACCACCATCCGCCGTTGGGCGTGGTGTTCGGGGTCGTCCCGGCCGAGGAGCGCGAGCTTGCGGTCACGGGTCACCGCGATGCGGGGCGTGATCGTCGGAAAGCCGGGGCGGGTGCGGTCGGAGGACAGACGCGGGTCGGACAGCAGCGCGCGGGCGGCGGCGTGGCCGGTGACCAGCCAGACGGGCCGGCCGTCGAACAGGGTGACGCGGGCCAGCGGGCGGTGCGCGCGCAGCGGGTCGTAGGCGGTCGGCGGCTGGTAGGGGCAGGTGCGGTCCTGGGGGAAGGCGACGGGCTCACGCTGAGCCATCGGTTCGGTCGAGCCGGTCGGTTCCGTTGATTCCGTCGTTTCCATCAATTCCGTCGATTCCGTCATGGCGGACCTCGCAGACGAAGGGTGCGTCGTGCCGATCTTTTATTAGATGCCCCGGGCATCTATGCGGCGACGACAAGTTCGGCCAGATCGGTGATCCGCGCCTTCTGGCCGAACATCGTGCTCGCTGCCGCCGTGACCGCGCCGATATTCGGTTGCCGGTTCCGGTTCGCGGGCCGCACGATCGGGCGCATGTTCACCACTGACGTCCTCCTGCCGCCGGCCTCCGCCGCCGTCTTCCCGGTGCGGGGCGGGCAGCAGCCCGGCCGCCCCCGGAGGTCCGAGCCCGCGCGCCCGTGACGGCCGCGCTCGTCGCGGGCCTGCTCGCGGGCTACGGCGTGGCCGTACCCGTCGGCGCGGTCGCGACCTACCTGGTCTCCCTCACCGCCCGTACGACCCTGCGGACCGGCGCCTGTGCCGCCCTCGGCGTGGCGAGCGCGGACGGCCTCTACGCGCTGCTGGCCACGGTGGGCGGCTCCGCCCTCGCGGCGGCGCTGCGGCCGCTGCTCGGACCGCTGCGCTGGGCCTCGGCCCTGGTGCTGGCGGCGCTGGCGGTGCTGGGCGCGGTGACCGCCGTTCAGCAGTACCGCGCGCACCGGCTCACCACCCGGCCGGACCGGCCGCCGCCCAGCCCCGGGCGGGCCTACCTGGGCCTCCTCGGGATCACCCTCCTCAACCCCACGACGGTGGTCTACTTCGCCGCCCTGGTGCTCGGCACCCGCGCCCAGGACGCCGTACGCCCCCTGGAGCAGGGCGTCTTCGTCCTTGCCGCCTTCGCCGCCTCCGCCAGCTGGCAGCTGCTGGTCGCCGGCGGCGGCGCACTCCTCGGCCGCGCCCTCACCGGGCACCGGGGACGGTTGGTCACGGCGCTGCTGTCGAGCGGGGTGACCATGGGGCTGGCGGTGCGGGCGGCGGTGGCGCCGGGATGAGGCGGTCCCGGTCTGGCGCGATGGAACCGCCCGGCGCGCCGGTCCTGCTGCCGGATCTCGCCATGCGCGCGCGTGGTACGGATGAATCGTGGACCGGCCGATGTTGAAACAGGACGCCAACCGGCCGCAGGACCGTCGAAGGGACGAACGTCATGCCTCTTGAGGGCGAGTACGAGCCCAGTCCGACCCAGTGGGTGCGCGAGCAGGTCGAGTTGTACGAGAGCTCCGGCGGCACCAAGGGGACGACGCTGCTGGAGACGGGGCTGCCCGTGATCCTGCTGACGACCCGGGGCGCCAAGAGCGGAAAGATCCGCAAGACGCCGCTGATGCGGGTGGAACACGAGGGGCGGTACGCCGTGGTCGCCTCGCAGGGCGGCGCTCCCAGGCATCCGGTGTGGTACTTCAACATCAAGGCCGACCCGCACGTGGAACTGCGGGACGGCCCCGTCAGGCAGGACATGAAAGCCCGTGAGGTCACCGGCGAGGAGAAGGCCGAGTGGTGGGAGCGGGCGGTGGCCGCGTACCCGCCGTACGCCGACTACCAGAAGAAGACCTCCCGGCAGATCCCGGTCTTCGTCCTCGAACCGGCCGACGCGGACTGAGCGCCGGGCGGGGACCGAGCGCCCGGGCGGGGACCGATTCCGGCCCCGGAGCGCCGTCTTTTAGAAAAATCTGTTTCGGGGAGGCATGAACCGCCTCCGCTCCGGGCACCCGCCTGTCAGGCCCCGCCGCGTTCCCCCGTCGCGGCGGGGCTTTCTCGTGCCTCGCCCGCCGGCCGGTCGGTGACATCGAGGAAGATCTGGTCGGCCTCGGGGACGGCCTCGGCCAGGGAGCGCTTGATGCGCACGGCGGCCTCCTCGACCCGCTCGCTGTCCAGGCCGGGCACGAAGTCGATACGGGCGGCGACCAGGGTCGAGTCGAGCCCCATCTTCATCGTGAACAGCGCCTCCACGCTGTCGATCTCGTGCTCCTCCTCCAGCAGCGCCCGGATCCGGCCGCTGAGCTCGGGGTCGGCGGCCTCCCCGATGAGCTGGTCGCGGGCGTCGCAGCCCAGCCGGTAGGCGACGTACACGAGCAGCACGCCGATCGCCAGCGAGGCGGACGCCTCCCAGACGACCTGGCCGGTGGCCATGTGCAGGGCCATGCCGGCGATGGCGAGGGTCACGCCCAGCACCGCCGTGCCGTCCTCGGCGACGACGGTGCGCAGGGCGGGGTCGCGCATGCTGCCCAGGCTGCCGCCCTGCCGGTACACCTGGTGCAGCGCCCGGAACAGGGAGGCGCCCTCGGCCAGCAGCGCGACGCCCAGCACGATCAGGCCCGCCACATAGCCGCTGAACTTCTCCTCCGTACCGCTCCTGAGCGCCTCGAAGCCCTGGAAGAAGGAGAAGCAGCCGCCCATGACGAAGATCCCGACGGCGGCCAGGAGCGACCAGAAGAACCGCTCCTTGCCGTAGCCGAAGGGATGCCGGGTGTCGGCCGGGCGGCGGCTGCGGCGCAGCGCGGCCAGCAGGAAGACCTCGTTCAGGCTGTCGGCGACCGAGTGCGCCGCCTCCGACAGCAGGGCGGGGGAACCCGCCAGGAGGCCACCGACGGCCTTGGCCGCGGCGATCACCAGGTTGGCGGCGAGCGCCACCAGGACGGTGATCCGTGTCCTGCGGTCGGCCTTGTGGTCCTCTCCCCCGGCCCGCGTCGCGTCACGCTCCGCCGGGCGGTGTTCCGTCTTCTCTTCCGTCTTCTCTTCCGCCGATGTCCCGCTCACCACCGCCGACTGCCCCGGCCGGGGCGGCTCACACCGTGCCGACTGCGGAAATCGGGGAACGCGTTCCCCAGGACGCCCCCGGCGGCAAGGAGGAAACATGGGTGGCGACGGCAACAGCGCGTACGGCCGCAAGGCGTTCACCCGGTCCAAGAGCCACTTCACGGACCGGATCACGGCGGACGGCCGCGACGGCTGGCCGGTGGAGCCCGGCCGCTACCGTCTGGTGATCAGCCGCGCCTGTCCGTGGGCTAGCCGGGCGGTGATCTCACGCCGGCTGCTGGGCCTGGAGGACGCCCTGTCCATGGCGATCGCCGACCCCGTCCAGGACGACCGCAGCTGGCGCTTCACGCTCGACCCCGACGGCCGCGACCCCGTACTCGGCATCCGCTTCCTGGCCGAGGCCTACGACCGGCGGGAGACCGGCTACCCCGGCGGCGTGAGCGTGCCGGCGGTCGTGGACGTGCCCAGCGGGCGCCTGGTCACCAACGACTACCAGCAGCTCACCCTCGACCTTGCCACCGAGTGGACGGCCCTGCACCGCAAGGGAGCACCCGACCTCTGTCCACCCGCCCGGCGCGACGAGATCGGCGAGGTGATGGCGGACGTCTACGAGGACGTCAACAACGGCGTGTACCGGGCCGGGTTCGCCACCCGTCAGGAGGAGTACGAGGCCGCGTGCGCCGGGGTCTTCCGGCGGCTGGAGCGGCTGACGGACCGGCTCGCGCGGCAGCGCTACCTCGTCGGCGACACGATCACCGAGGCGGACATCCGGCTGTTCACCACACTGGTCCGTTTCGACGCCGTCTATCACGGTCACTTCAAGTGCAACCGGTGGAAGCTTGCGGAGAACCCGGTGCTGTGGGCCTACGCCCGGGACCTGTACCAGACGCCCGGGTTCGGTGACACGGTCGACTTCGACCACATCAAACGGCACTACTACCAGGTGCACACCGGCATCAACCCCACCGGGATCGTGCCGCTCGGGCCGGATCTCGCCGGCTGGCTCACGCCGCATCACCGGGAGGAACTCGGCGGCCGGCCGTTCGGCGACGGCACACCGCCCGGGCCGGTGCGCCCGGGCGAGGAGGTGCCGGCCGCCGGGCGGCCCTGAACCGTACACATCGCGACGAAGGAGTGTCACACGTGGCCAAGAAGAAGAAGCTGCCCCTCGCCTACCAGCCCGTCGGCTTCGTGCTGAGCTGGGCGAGCGGGGCGCTGGCCGGGCTGGCCTTCCGCCAGGCGTGGAAGGCGATCCGGCACGAGGACGACGCACCCGACGCGCTGGACCGGGACCGCGGCTGGGGCGAGGTCCTGCTGGCAGCGGCGGTCCAGGGCGCCATCTTCGCGGTGGTACGCAGCGCCGTGGACCGCACCGGGGCCAAGGCCATCGAACGCTCGACGGGGGTGTGGCCGACGAAGGACAAGGGAGGCCGGGACTGAACAGCCGTACCGGCCGGGAGTCTCCCGCTCAGCCCTGCTTGGGTGCCGTGGGAGGCACCAGGCGCAGGGTGAAGGAGTGGCCGGCCGGGTCGGCGTAGCCGCGTTGCTCGTACGGCCCGGCCGCGTCCTTCGTGTCGAGCGGCCGGCCGCCGAGCCCGACCACCCTGCGCTCGGCCTCGTCCAGGTCCTCCACCAGGAAGTCCAGGTGGGCCTGGAGGGAGTTCTCGGGGCGAGGCCAGCTCGGCGGGGTCGCGTTCATGTCGCGGCGGAACGCCAGCCGGACCCCGTCGGCGCCCCTGATCTCCACGAGGTTGGCGGACGCGGCGGCCTGCTCCCCCTCCAGCAACTCCTTGTAGAACTCGGCGAGTTTCTCGGGCTCGGCGCAGTCGAGCACCACGACGCCCGCTTTCACCAGTGCCATGCTTCCTCCGCGGGATGACAGGGACCCTCGGCAAGGCCCCTCCCCTGCGGATATCCCCGCCCGGCGGATTCAGTCGGCCACCGGCGGCTTCCCGCCCCATGTGGGGGGCGAGCGAGTGTACGCGGCTCATGAGGCGTGAGCAGTAACAGACATCACGGTCAGGTCACGGTGTAGATCATTTACGCTCTGGGCAGCCTCGTACCGCTTTTCGGCTCAACTTCCGGGCCGCGAAGTGCAGTTCGAGTGTGCGGGCGGCTGTCTGGTCACCCGCTCGCAGGGTGGGGGGACCTGCGTTCCGTCTCCGAAAGGAAGCGCATGCCTCAGGACGTCCGTTTCGACCTGCCCTTCGAGACCCCCGTCAGCGACCATCTGGAGTACGCGCGCGCCCGGCATCTGCGCTGGATCTGGGACATGGGGCTGGTGCGCAGCCAGGCCGGGTTCGCGGAGTACCAGTCCTGGGACCTGCCGCAGGCGGCGGCCCGTACCTATCCGCACGCCTCGGCGGACGACATGGTCGTGCTGATGAACTGGTTCTCGCTGGCCTTCCTGTTCGACGACCAGTTCGACGCGAACCAGCCGGACCGCGCCGACCGGATAGCCGAGGTGGCGCGCGAGCTGATCGTCACGCCGCTGCGTCCGGCGGGCAGCCGGCCGCGGGTGGTCTGCCCGATCACGCTGGCCTGGGCGGAGGTCTGGCAGCGCCTTTCGGATGGCATGTCCCTGACCTGGCGGACGCGGTTCGCGGGCTCCTGGGGGCGGTTCCTGGTGGCGCACTGCGAGGAGGTCGACCTGGCGGCGCGCGGGCTGGCCGGGACGCTGGGGCTCGACGAGTACGCGGCCTTCCGCCGCCGCACGGTCGGTATCCACCACAGCATCGACGCCGGCGAGCGCAGCCGCCGCTTCGAGGTGCCGGCACAGGTGCAGGCGCATCCGCTCATGGAGCGCATGCGCGACCTGGCCGCGGACACCATCGGGTTCATGAACGACATCCACTCCTTCGAGCGCGAGCGCCGCAGGGGCGACGGGCACAACCTGATATGCGTGCTGCAACGGGAGCGAGGCGGTTCCTGGCAGGACGCGGCGGACGAGGCGTACCGCATGACCACCACCTGCCTCGACGAGTACGTGGAACTCCAGGCGCGCGTCCCGCGGATGTGCGACGAACTCGGCCTCGACGAGGAGGAGCGCACCCGGGTGCGGATGGGCGTGGAGGCCATCCAGCACTGGATCAACGGCAACTACGAGTGGGCCCTGACCACCGGCCGCTACGCGGCGGCCAAGGAGGGCCCGGCGGTCACGGCCGAACGGGCCGGACGGGGTTCGGTGGACGACCTGCTGGCGGTGTGAGCAGGACGGCTGCCCGCCGGGTGCACGGTACGCCGGGGCGCTGACCGGATGCGGTCGGCGGCCCCGGCGGTTGCGGGCGCCCGGGACCCCGGTGCCCCGGGTACGGCTGGACAGCCCGTCCGCCCGGCGCGCCGAAGGCACAGGCCGGGCACGCCCCCGCACGCTTGGAACACCGCAGGACAGCCCGCCCGGCGGGGCGCCCCGGAGACGGACAACGCCGCTCCCGGCCGAGCGCCGGCAGGCCTACGGCGTGAACTCCACCGGCAGGCTGTCCAGTCGGGACTCCCATGTGGAGGCGGTGGAGGTCAGTTCCTCCGGGGGCACCGCGAGGCGCAGGCCGGGGAGGCGGTGCAGGAGGACGTTGACGGCGGTCTCGATGATGGCCTGGCCCAGGTTCTGGGCCGGGCACTCGTGCGGGCCGGCGCTGAAGGCCAGGTGGGACTGGTTGCCGGCCACGGAGATCCCGGTGTCCGGCCGGATCTGCGGGTCCGCGTTGCCTGCCGCGAGGCCGAGGACCAGCAGGTCGCCCTCCTTGATCGGGCAGCCGCCCAGCTCCAGGTCGGAAGTGGCGAAACGGCCCGGCAGCACGGCGAGCGGCGGGGTGTTCCACATCACCTCCTCCACGATCGCGGACATGTCCAGCTGACCGCTGACCAGCCCGGAGCGCCGGGAGGTGTCGGTGAGGATCAGCTGCAGCGCCCGGGCCAGCAGGTTGCTGGTCATGGTGTGGCCGGTGATCAGCACCAGGCGCAGGTGGTTGAGGAGCTCGTCCTCGTCCAGGCTCGCATGGTGATCGATGAGTCCGGTGGCGAAGTCGGAGGCCGGCTCCGCGCGCTTGCGGGCGGCGAGTTCACCGAGGACACCCATGATCTTCTTGTTGTGCGCGAGGGAGTCCGCGCTGCCCTTCATGATCTGGTGGCTGGACTCGGCCAGGCTGCGCCCCTCGCTCTCGGCGAGTCCGACGACGCGGGTGAGGACGAGCATCGGCAGGTGGTCGGCGAAGTCCGTCACCAGGTCGGCGCGGCCCGCACCCGCGAACGCGTCGATCTGCTTGTTGGCGAAGTGCGCGACGTGGCGGCGGATGCCGCGGCCGGTCACCGCCTGCAGGTTGTCGGTGACGGCGGTGCGCAGCCTGCGGTGCGGCTCGCCGTCCTGGGAGACGCAGTCGGGGCGCCAGCCGAGCATCTGGATCAGCGGCGAGGTGTCGGCGACCCGGCCCTCCTTCCAGTCCCGCCAGATCCGTGAATCCCGGCTGAACTGCAGGGGGTTGTCCAGCACCCGCCGGTTCTCCCGGTAGCCGAGCACCAGCCAGGCCGGGATGTCGCCCTCCAGCAGGATCGGGGCCACGGAGCCGTACTGCTTGCGCAGTTGCTCGTAGATGCCGTGCGGGTCGGTCTCCGACTCGGGGCCGTAGAGCCGGGTGATGCCCGCGCCGTGGGCGACGGGGCACCCGGCGGGGGCGTCGGGATGGCGGGGCTGGTCGTTCATCGGGGCTCCAGTGCGACGGCGGACCGTTCCTGCAGGTGGCGGATGAGCGCGACCAGCACATCGCGGCTGGAGGCCCGGTCGCGGGCGTCGCAGGCCACGACCGGAGTGTGCGGGGAGATGTCCAGGGCGTCCCGGATCTCCTCGACGGGATGCTGCTGGGAGTCGGGGAAGATGTTCAGCGCGATGACAAAGGGGACGTTCTGTCGTTCCATCTCCTCGATCGCCCGGAAGCTGGAGGCCAGCCTGCGGGTGTCCACCAGGACGACCGCGCCGAGCGCGCCCTTGAACAGGCCGTTCCACAGGAACCAGAAGCGTTCCTGGCCGGGGGTGCCGAACAGGTACAGCATCAGGCTGTCGTTGAGGCTGATCTTGCCGAAGTCGAGGCTGACGGTGGTCTCGGCCTTGTCGGCGACGCCGATGAGGTGGTCGTCGCCGACGCTGGCCTGGGTGAGCGTCTCCTCGGTGGTGAGCGGCTTGATGTCGCTGACGGAGCGGACCATGGTGGTCTTGCCGGTGCCGAACCCGCCGGCGATCATCACCTTGACCGAGCGGATGCCCCCGGCGGCGGGCCGGCCGGGATGGTCAAAGCCTTTCAAGTCCACTGAGTACCTCCTGGAGGAGCGCGAGGTCGGGCCCGCGGCCGGCGTCGTGCGCCGGGATGGGATCACGGGCTTCAATACGGCCTGCGTCCAGCAGATCCGCCAACAGCACCGCGAGAATGTTGAAGGGCAGTCCGAGGTGGGCGCCGAGTTCGGCCACCGACAGCGGATCGCGGCAGCGCCGGACTATCTCCTCGTGCTCGTGCTGCATGCCCGGTAAGGGGCCGGTGCGGGAGACGATGAGGGTCGCCACGTCGAGGCTCGACGCCGACCCGCCAGGTCTGCTGCGTCCCCCGGTGAGGACGTAGTAGCGCTCGAGACCGGACGGGTCCGTGGGTCGGCGGGGAGCACTCATCCAGAGTGCTCCTCCAGGCGCGGAGTGGTGCCGAGGAGCTCGCCCATCCGGCGGGCCAAGTCCCTCATCTGGTGTCCGAGCAGGCCCTGGTCGAGGCCCTCCCTCGCGAGGACGCCGAGATACGTCTCCACCCCGGCCCGCACGACGAACAGATGTCCGCCGTCGACCTCGATCATCGCGAGCCGCAGTTGGCCCGCGTACTTGGGGAACTGCTCGGCGACCGGCTGGGCCAGGGCCTGCAGGCCGGCCACCACGGCCGCGAAGCGGTCCACGTCGTCGGGGTCTTCGGCGCCGAAGGAGGTGATGGCCTTGCCGTCGCTGGAGGCCACCAGAGCGAAGCGGATCTCCGGGATGCTCTCGACCAGATCGCGGAGCGCCCAGCTCACGTCGGTTCCCTGTTGCGTCATGTGGACTAGTCGCTCTCTTCGTTGCGGTGCTCGGTGGACTCGCGTCCGGCGGTGCCGTGCGGCCCGTCGGACGGTGCGGGTGCCACGACGGGCTCGCGTGTGGTGTTCGGTGCGTGGTCCTCCGGGGGTTTTCGCGCGGGGTCGGTTTCATGGCCGCCGGCCCGCCCGGCCGCACCGGCGAAGCCCCGGACGCCGGCTGCCGCCCCGGCCTCGGTGAACGCCCGCTGGAACGCGGCCGGTTCACCTTCACCGGACACTCGGCCGAGTTCTCCGGCTCCGCCGAACTCACCCCGGCGAGCGGCCGGTTCGGCTTCGCCGACTCGTGCCGGCCCGGTCTCTGCGAACTCCCCGGCGCCCGCCGCCCCGGACTCCCCCGCATCACGGCCGGTGGCCGTCGGTCCCGCGTCGTGCTGCGCCGGTCCGGTGGCCGTCTGTCCGGTGCCGCCGGTGTCGCGGCCGGGTGGCGTGTCCCCGGGCTCGCGGCCCGCCGTGGCGAAGGCGGCGAGGCCTGTGAAGGACTCGTCCGGGGGGACGGCGGTGACGGAGGACGGGTCGGGGCGGGCGGCCGGGCGCGCGTCCTCCGGCTCGCGGCGCTTGCTGCGGCGGCGGGGCAGGCCGCCGGGGGTGGTGTCCATCCCGTCGGCGGTGGACACCGGCCCGGGGGCGGGGGCCTGGGCGGCCGCCGGTGCCGGAGCGGCCGCCGGGGCGGGCGCGGCGAGCGGGCTGAAGTACTTGTGCGGGACCACGACGACCACCGAGGTGCCCAGCCAGGGCGAGTCGGCGAAGGTGACCCGGATGCCGTAGCGGCGGGCGAGGATGCCGACGACGCGCAGGCCGATGTTGGCGTCCTCCGAGATGCCGCCGAGGCCGGGACCGGCCGCGGTGCCCGCGAGGGACTGCTCGGCCTCGCGCTTCTTCTCCTCGCTCAGGCCCTTGCCCGAGTCCTGGATCTCGATGCCGACGCCGTTCGGCACCTCCTTGCCGGAGACGATGACCGGCTCGGTGGGCGGGGAGTAGCGGGCGGCGTTGTCGAGGAGGTGGGCGAAGATGAGGGTGAGGTGGTCCACCAGGCCACCGTCCACACCGAGTTCGGGCAGGTGCCGTACCTCGACCCGGTGGAAGTCCTTGATCCGGCCGATGCCGCCGCGGACCACGCTGAGCAGCCGCTGCGGCTCCTGCCACTGCCGTCCGGGCCGGTCGGAGCCGCCCAGCACACCGATGCTCGCGGCGAGCGAGTCGGCGGGGCCGAGCTCCTGGTCGAGCTCCATCAGGCCCCGGGCCACGGCGGGCAGCCGCCCGTGCTCGCCCTGCATCTCGTGCAGGCGGCCACGGAGCTTGCTGGTCAGGACGTGGATACGGTTGCCGATGCTGATGACCGCCTGCTCCGCGGAGGTGGAGCGGTTGAACTCCTCCTCGACGCCGATCAGCGACGTCCGCAGGATCCGGCGCAGGTCCGCCTGGAGTTCGGCGTCGGCCTTCGCGCACTGGTTCACCGCGGGCAGTACGTCGTCGATGGCGTCGCCGGCCCGCAGCCGCTTCAGCGCCTCGGGCAGCTGTTCCCTGGCGAGCCGGGCCACCGCCTCCCGCTGGAGCGCGAGTTCCTCCTGCCACACCTCGGCCCGGTCGGCGAGCTGGGCCTCGTAGGACTTGGCCGTGTCGGCGAGCCGCTGCTCGTACGCCCGTGCCTGCTCGGTCAGCTGGGCGTCGTAGGCGGCCGTCCGCTCGGCGAGCCGGTCCTCGTAGGCGGCGGACTGCTCGGTGAGCTGCGCCTCCAGGGATGCGCGCTCGGCGCTGAACTTCCGCTCCAGGCCCGCCACATGCTGCTGCCACTTCAGGGAGTGCTCGGCCTGCGAGGTGCGGAAGTCGCCCTCGGCGCCGCGCAGTTGCCGCTGCGTGCGAATCAGCAGCCGGACACAGACGGAGCTTGCCGCGGTGGCGGCGGCACCGGCAACGGCGGCGGTTATTCGCTCCGAGCTCATGAAGGTGGCGGCAACCGTCCCGCCCCCTAAGGCCAGTGGCATCAGCCACCAGCTGTACCAGGCGACAGGGGCCCGCGCCGCCGGTGGCGGAGTGGCGAGTTCCATCTGCATCCTTCGAAAGCAACACGATCCGAACAGGGGGGGTGTGCACGTCAACTCGCGGTGACGGACTGGAGCTTATCGGGTTTGAACCCGAAAGGATCAAACTCGCCGTCCCGCGGACATGAGGGTTCAGTCACTCTCCGCCACACCTCCCAGGAGTGACTTCCTGGACGGATGTCCAGGTATGCTGGACACCTGTCCAGGAAATCGGAGGAGCCGGTCGGTCGTGGAAATCGTGGCGGAGATACTGGTCGGCCTGGTGGCCGCCCTGCACGCGTACATCCTGGTGATGGAGATGTTCCTGTGGGAGAAGAAGCCCGGCCGGGCACTGCACGGCTTCGACGCGGAGATGGCCCGGGCGACCGCGCCGATGGCCGCGAACCAGGGGCTGTACAACGGCTTCCTCGCGGCCGGTCTGGTGTGGGGGCTGCTCGCCGCCGATCCGACGGGTCTGCGCGCGCAGGTGTTCTTCCTGTGTTGCGTGGTCGTCGCGGGCGGGTACGGGGCGGCCACGGCCAACCGCCGCATCCTGTTCGCACAGGCACTGCCCGGCGGCCTCGCCCTGGCCGCCGTACTGGCCGCCCGGTGACCCGCCCCGCGCCCGAGGACCCGCGGGCCGCCCGTACCCGGGCGCGGCTGCGCGCGGCCCTGCTTCAGGAGTGCGCCGAGCGGCCGCTGGCGGAGGTCGGCGTGGCCGCGCTGGTGCGCCGCGCCGGGGTGGGCCGGGCCACGTTCTACGTGCACTACGACGGCCTCGAGGCGCTGGCCGTCGACGCCTGCGCGGATGTCGTACGGGAGGCGGTCGAGGCGCTGCACGCCTGGCGCGGCCGGCCCGACCCGGTGCACGCCCCGCCCGCGCTGCTGGAGTTCTTCGCGGGCCTCGCCCCGCACGCGGGCCTGTACCGCGCCCTGCTCACTCCGGGCGGCGGCGGGCCGCTCGGGCACGTGCTGCACCGGGACCTCAGGGCCCGCAGCCTGGCCGAGCGGGAGCGGGCGGGCGCCGCCGACGCCCCGCTGGTCGCCTCGGCCGTGGCCGCGGCCTTCGCCGGTGTCCTCGCCGACTGGCTGCACGGGCTGCTGGAGGCCACTCCCGAGGAAGTGGCCCACCAGGTCTGGCAGTTGCTGGTCGCCCTGCACCGCAGCCGGTGACGGCTCACTGGCACGCCGGGTCCTGCTTCGCCAGCGGCCAGGCCTCGACGCCGTGGGACGTGCGGACGTACGCCGTCGACTTGTCCTTCGTCAGCCACAACTGCCAGTCGTGGTACCGGTATCCGGTGTCGTGGGCGTCGGCGGGCATGCGGACGTCCCCGTCGTACGGAGCGGAGAGCAGTGTGCCGGCGTCGAACAGCCCCTCGGGGTCGCGGACGTACATCGGGTCCCCCGCCTCCCGTCCGAGTTCCAGGAAGTGGGCGCTCTGCCAGTCGCAGTGTTCCGCACCGGCGGAACTGTTCACCTGCGTGACCGGTACCCGCTTGCCGGTGCGGTCCGTCCATATCTCGAACTCCCAGGAATCGGTTACGCGCGCCGGGAGTTCGGCGGGATCGCAGGAGGCGCTGGTCTCCGGTCCCCAGCCGGGCCGGTTCTTCCGGTCCTTGGCGACCACGACGGCCACCTTGGTCCTGCCGCCGACGTCGAAGGAGTACAGGACGCGGTCGCCCTCCTCGCGCTCGACGCGGTAGCCGGAGCGGGGGACTTCGGGCACGTAGATGTCGAAGTACGCCGTCAGGCCCTCCTCCGGCGTGCCACCGCCGTCGCCCTTGCTCCAGCCGTCGCCCCTGGCGCTGTCGAAGACCTTGCCGTCGCACTCGAGCGCGCCGGCCGCGTTCAGCGGGCCGGCGTAGGGCGTGGCCGGGGGCGTGCCGTCGACAACGACGTCCTCCCCGCCGCCGGCGCCGCACCCCGCCGCCGTCACCGCCGTCAGTACCGCAGCCGCCACGAACCCTCTGCGCATTCCCGCCCCGTTTCCCCGGCCGCTGTTTCCGCTCCTTGGACGCGGTGGCGAGCGGACACGTTCAGCGGGCCGTCTGGAACGTCCGCCGGTACGCCTGCGGGGACACCCCGATCGCCGCGTGCAGATGCTGGCGCAGGGAGGCGCCCGTGGCGAAGCCGACCTCGCCCGCGATCTGGTCCACGGACAGGTCACTGGACTCCAGCAGGTGCCGGGCCCGCGCGACACGCTGCTGGATGAGCCAGCGGCCGGGGCTGAGGCCCACCTCGTCGTGGAAGCGGCGGGCGAAGGTGCGCAGGCTCATCCGGGCGTGGGCTGCGAGGTCGGTGAGGGTGAGGGGTTCACCGAGGCGCTCCAGGGCCCAGGCGCGGGTGGCCGCCGTGCTCGCGGCGCCGGAGTCCGGGACGGGCTGCTCGATGTACTGGGCCTGGCCGCCGTCCCGGAAGGGCGGGACGACGCAGCGCCGGGCGACTGTGTTGGCGAGTTCATGGCCGTGGTCGGTGCGCACCAGGTGCAGGCAGATGTCCACGCCGGAGGCGGCGCCCGCGGAGGTGAGGAACCGGCCGTCCTCGACGAAGAGCACGTCCGGGTCGAGGGTGACGCGGGGGAAGAGGCGCCGGAAGCGGTCGGCGACCTGCCAGTGCGTGGTGGCCCGGCGCCCGTCGAGCAGTCCGGCGGAGGCCAGCACGAAGGCACCGGTGCAGATGGAGACCACCCGGGCGCGCTCCGGGATCGTGGCGAGCGCGGCGGTGACCTCGTCCGGGAGTTCCTCCGGGATGCACGCGGGCGGAATGGCCGTGACGATCACGGTGTCCGCGCTGTCCAGGGCCTCGGGGCCGTGCTCGACGGTGACCGAGAAGTCCGCGTTGGTGCGGACCGGCCGCCCGTCGACCGTGCAGGTCAGCACCTCGTACCGGCCGTCGGCCGCGCCGAGGATCCGGCTGGGGATGCCCAGCTCGAAGGGATAGACGCCGTCGAGGGCCACGACCACGACCCGTTCCGGCCGCCGTACACTGCTCCGCCTACGCATGGCACGATCCTATCGGTTGTTGGCAATCATGCCATTTCCCCGGCGGGCGGGCACCGGCAGGCTGATTCACCATGAGCGATGTGAACACCATGCGTGCGATCAGTCAGGACGTCCTCGGCGGGCCCGAGGTTCTCAAGGAAGTACAGCTGGAGCGGCCCGCGCCCAAGCCGAACGAGGTGCTGGTGCGGGTGCGCGCCGCCGGGGTGAACCCCACGGACTGGAAGCACCGGGCCACCGGCGGGTTCCTGGGCAAGCCGCCCTTCGTCCTGGGCTGGGACGTCTCCGGCGTGGTCGAGGCGGTCGGCATCGGCGTCGCCGCCTTCCAGCCCGGCGACGAGGTCTTCGGCATGCTGCCCTACCCGTTCGGCCACGGCTCGCACGCCGAGTACGTCACCGGCCCGGCCCGCGCCTTCGCGCACAAGCCGGCGAACGTCGACCACACGCAGGCGGGCGCCCTGCCACTGGTCTCCCTCACCGCCTGGCAGGCGCTGGTCGAGACGGCGGACATCCAGCCCGGCCGGCGGGTGCTGATCCACGCGGCGGCCGGCGGCGTCGGGCACGTGGCCGTGCAGATCGCCAAGGCGCGCGGCGCGTACGTGATCGGCACCGCGAGCGCGGGCAAGCACGAGTTCCTGCGCGGGATCGGCGCGGACGAGGCCGTCAACTACCGGGAGACGGACTTCACCGAGGCAGTGAAGGACGTCGACGTGGTGCTGGACACGGTCGGCGGCGACTACTCCCTGCGGTCGCTGCGGGTGCTGCGCCCGGGCGGGGTCGTGGTCTCGATCCTGCCGGTCGGCTCGGACGACTTCTACGAGGAGGCCGAGCGGCTCGGTGTACGGGCGGTCAGGATGCTGGTCGACGCCTCGCGCAGCGGTATGAAGGCGATCGCGGAGCTGGTCGGGGCGGGCAGGCTGAACGCCACGATCGCCGGGACCTTCCCGCTGGCCGATGCCGCCGAGGCGCACGCGCTCGGTGACACCGGCCGGACCACCGGGAAGCTGGTCCTGCTGGTGGACTGAGTCGGAAGGTGAGCACGGGCTTGACCGCCTTGACCGCGCCCATGTCCCGCACCGCCCCCCCGATGTCCGTGAACGGACAGGCGCTGATCGGGCGGTGCAGCGGGAGCGGTCCGGCGCGGACCAGCCGGACCGGGGCGGGGCTGAGGGTCTGGGTCTCGGCGTCGCCGGGAGGCCCGGTCCGGGAACCGGAGGAGCGGATGGCAGCCGGTCTCACGGCCCATCAGGAGGAACAGTTCCGCCAGGCACTGTCGAAGGCCTGGCCCGCCCTGGCGCAGACCTGACTGTTCGTCACCCTGTCACGCACATCAGAGGAAGACACGCGCCAAACTCGAAGACATATGTCAATCGAACATGCTCAAATTCCCTCCATCGAGGGTAAGTTGCAGGGCGGGGAGCGGATGTTCCGGCACGGGTGGGAGGTGATGCCGGCATGCACCAGGAGCCCCCACCACTCACCCGGCACCTGCGCATCCACCAGGACCGCGGGCACACGGTGCTGGAGTTCCGCGGCGAGATCGACATCGCGGCGGCCGCGGAGATCGCTCCGTACCTGGACCGGGTGACGGGCCGGCCCGGCGCCCGGGTCGTGATCGACCTCCGGCACATCGAGTTCTTCGACTGCTCGGGCCTGCGCCTGCTGTACCGGGCCCGCAGCCGGGTACTCGACCGCGACGGGCGGCTGCACCTGGTCTGCACCCACCCGCTGACCCTGCGCGTTCTCCGGGTCACCGGTCTGTCCCGGCTGCTGCCGCCGCGGCCGACGCTGGACGAGGCGCTGGGGCAGCCCGAGGCCACGTCCGGCTCGTTGTGACCCGGGGCACCGCGCCCGGGGCAGGGACTACGCGCTTCTCGGCTCGTCGAACAGGGCGCTGACGGACTCACCGTTGTGAATGCGGCGTACGGCCTCGGCCAGCGCCGGGGCGATGGACAGCACGCGCAGCTTCTCGGTGTGCTCGTCCACGGGCACCGGCACCGTGTTGGTGCACACGATCTCCAGCACGTCCGGCTGCTCGCTCAGCCGCTTCAGCGCGCCCGCCGCGAACAGCCCGTGCGTGCATGCCACCCGGATCGAGCGCGGCCCCAACTCGCGCAGCCGGTCCAGGAGTTCGAGCACCGTACTGCCCTTGGCGATCTCGTCGTCCAGCACGATGACGTCCCGCCCGGCCACGTCACCGATCACCGAGCTGATGCTCACCCGGTCGTCGGCGAACCGCTGCTTGGCACCGGCGGCCACCCGCCCGCCGATCAGCCGGGCGAACGCGGCGGCCTCCTTGGCGTTGCCGAGGTCCGGCGAGACGACGGTGGTGCGCGTCAGGTCGTACCGCCGGAAGTGGGCGGCCAGCTCCCGCAGCGCGTGCAGGTGGTCCACCGGGACCGAGAAGAAGCCGTGCACCTGGGGCGCGTGCAGTGTCATGGCGAGGACCCGGCCCGCACCCGCCGCCACCATCAGGTCCGCGACCAGGCGGCCGCCGAGGGAGATGCGCGGGGCGTCCTTCTTGTCGGAGCGGGCGTAGGAGTAGTGCGGCATGACGACCGTGATGCGCGCCGCGGAAGCGCCCCGGGCCGCGTCGCACATCAGCAGCAGCTCGACGAGGTGCTCCTGCACCGGCTTGACCAGCGGCTGGATCAGGAAGACGTCCCGCTCCCGGCAGTTGGCCTGGAGCTGCACCTCCAGACAGTCGTTGGCGAACCGGCTGACGCGGGTCGGGCTGAGCGGCACGCCGAGGTGGGCGCAGACCTCCTTCGCCAGGTCGGGGTGGGCACTGCCACTGAAGACGGCGATGTCACGCACGATCCGCTCCTCGCATGATCATTACGGGCCGCGGCTCATGCTACTGACACCGGCCGCCTCACCAGGGCACCGGGGTTGCGTCCCAGGAGAAGAAGCCGCCGTTCGGGCCGCCGTCCGGCGGCAGCGCAGGCCGTACGGCCCCCCGCGCGCCCTCGGCCGGATCACCGCCCACGGCAGCCGGCCCCGGGACGAGGCCGGTGGCCCGCAGCCCGGGGGGGCGAGTGCGTTGGACCTCCAGCAGCCGCGCCACATGCGGCCACCCGCCGTACCGGACCGGCGCCGGGCGGCGCGGCCGATCCCGGCAGGCGGAACAGATGGCTGCGGCTGAACCGCGACGTCCTGCTCCGGCCTCAGGACGACCAGGAGGTCGTCCTGATCAGCGCGGATCCGGGTTCACCCTCGACCCGCGTCCTGAGCCGGCCGGCCGCGGGGACGGCGACGGGCCGGCCGCGTCCCCGTCCAGTGCGCCCCGCGTGCCCCCTGTGCCCCCGCCAGGGTCGTCAATCGGCCAACGTCTCTGTCTGGCGGGCGTTTTGAGGGGAATGCGCACTGCAGGAAGGAGGACCGTCGGCATGACGACTTCCCTCACGCGCCTGCCCAGGCGCATGCCCGGCTGGGCCAAGGTGGTGACCGCGCTGGTACTGGTGCTGATCGTGCTGTTCGCAGGGATCCGGCTGGCCGTACTGCCGGGCATCAAGGACCTGTTCGGCACCGACACGCACGACCGTTCCGGCCCCGCGCTCCTGAAGTCCATCCAGGACATGAGCCGTTACGACGCCGCCTCCGGCAACTTCCAGGTCGTCGTGGACCTGGAGAAGGATGCCGAGTACCTGCCCGACGCGATCCGCGGCACCCGCACCCTGTACGTCGGGGCGGGCACCGTGGACGCCTACGTCGACCTCGGCCGGATCGGCAAGGACGACGTGACGGTCAACGGCGGCCGTACCTCGGCCACGCTCCGGCTGCCGCACGCGCGGCTCGGCAAACCCGCCCTCGACGCCGACCACTCGTACGCCGTCTCCAAGCAGCGCGGACTGCTCGACCGGCTCGGGGACCTCTTCTCGGACAACCCCAACAGCGAGCACACCGTGCAGGAGCTGGCGGTGAAGCACATCGGTGAGGCGGCCAGGACCAGCGGGCTGACCACACGGGCCGAGACGAACACCACCGGCATGCTCCAGGGTCTGCTCGGCTCCCTCGGTTTCAAGGAGGTGCACGTGTCGTACGGGACCTGACGGGACCGGTGAGCTGCGTCAGCCGCCCAGCACGCCCGGCAGGGTGAGCGCCCCGAGCAGGGTGGTGCCCAGCAGCAGCCAGGCCACGTAGTCCCCGAGGTGGCCGGACTGCAGCCGGCGCAGCGGCCGTGCCCGGTCCGGGGCGGCCGTCCAGGCCGGGCGGGTGACGGCCAGCGCGGCGAGGCCCACGGCCAGCAGGGTGGACAGGAGGCCCAGCAGGATGCCCTCCGGGGTCCATGCCACGGTTGCCGCGGCGCCGCCCGACCCGGCCTCGTTGACGGCGTGGGCGACCACCTCGGCGAAGCCGGGGGCCACCCCGGCGGCGAGGGCCGCGGCGAGCAGCACCGCGGGGACGGTGGTCATGGTGTCCGGGATCCGGCGCAGCCTGCCGCGGGTCTCGGGCTGCTCGTCGGAGCCGGTGGTCTCGTCCTCGGAGGCGTCCTCGGGGCGGGGTCCGAGGCCCAGGAACACCCGGGCCGCGACCCGCAGCACGGCGCCGGCGGTCACCGCGGAGGCGGCGACGTACAGCACGGTGAGCGGGCCGCCCACGGCCTCCTCGGTGACTGACTTGCCGAGTGCCGTGCCGAACGGCGGCAGTCCCGCGAGGCCCAGCGCGCCGGCGGTGAACAGCACGGCGACCGTGCGCAGCCGCCGGGCCCGGCCGTGCAGGGCGTGCTCGTCGACGCTGCCGTACCGGTCGAGGAGGATGCCCGCGCAGGCGAACAGCGCGGCCTTCACTCCGGCGTGCCCGAGGACGTACAGCGCGACCCCGTCGTCGGCCTCGGGCTTGAGCACGCCGATGCCGACGAGGAACAGCCCGGTGTGGGCGATGGTGGAGTAGGCCAGCAGCCGCTTGATGTGCCGCTGGTACCAGCACATGACCGCACCGACGGCCGCCGTCACCGCGCCGAGCACCACCAGTGCCCGTTCCAGGTCGGCGGGCGGGATCCCGCCGGGTCCGGAGAAGACGGTGTTGCAGACCCGCCATGCGCCGTAGGTGCCGAGTTCGACCATGACGCCGGACAGCAGCATGCACACGGGGGTGGGCGCGACCGCGTGCGCGTCCGGGAGCCAGAAGTGGAAGGGTACGGCGGCGGCCTTGACCAGCAGGCCGGTCATGACCAGCACGAAGGCGGCGAGGACCAGCGCGTCGGGCCGCCCGTGCGGGGCGGCGGCGTCGAGGCCCCGCCCGATCTTCGTCATGGCCAGCTCGCCGGTGCGGGCGTACAGCAGGCCGATGCCCATCAGCACGGCATAGGCGCCCAGGGAGTTGACGACGCCGAAGGTGACCGCTCCCTGCACGGCCTTGGGATCGTCGATCCGGTAGCCGGTCAGCGCGTAGGCGACGACGCTCATCAGCTCGAAGAACACGAACCCGTTGAACAGGTCGCCCGCGATCGCGAACCCGCACATGCCGCCCTGGAAGAGCAGCATCAGCGCGGGGAAGGAGCCCACGTGGTGGCGCGGGGGTTCGTCGAAGTAGTGCCAGGAGTACACCAGCGCCGCCAGCGTCAGCAGGGAGGCGACCGCGGCCATGCCGAGCCCCGGCCCGTCCCCGACCAGCACGATCCCGACGCTCTCGCCGCCCACGGGCACCCAGCCGCCCGCCCATTCGACCAGCGGCGGGGAGGAGTTCAGCAGCAGGACGATCGCGAGCGCGGCCGTGCCTGCGGAGACCGCGCAGCCCGCGGTCTCGGCGGCGAGGCGGGGCAGGCGGCGGCCGGTCGCGACGAGCAGGGCGGCGCCCAGCAGCGGTACGGCGACCAGCAGCGGCAGCAGGTGGTGCATCAGCCGCGCAGTTCCTTGAGTTCGTCGGGGTCGACCGTGCCGTGCCGCTTGGCGATCTGCACGACGAGCGCGAGCAGCAGCGCGGTGACGGTGGCGCCGACGACGACGTCGGTGAGGGCGAGGGCCTGCACGACGGGGTCGACGACGGGGCGTGAGCCTGGCTCGATGTCGGAGAACACCGGGGCCGTGCCGCCGTCGCGGTAGCCGACGGCCAGCAGCAGGACATAGGTGGCGGCCTGGCACACCGACAGGCAGCCGACGGCGTGGATCAGGTTGCGGCTGGTGGCCAGGCCGTAGCAGCCGGTCAGGAAGACCCATACGGCGACCAGGTACGGAAGGACGTGCAGCACGGCGGTCACAGTGGTCTCAACTCCCGCTCTCCTCCTCGATCGTCACGGCCTGGTCCAGGAAGTTGGCGAGCAGGACGACCACCGCGCAGGCGACCTCCATTCCGATGGCCGCGTTCAGCAGGGGGACGGTGCCGCCGGAGGACAGCGTGTTGAACGTGCCGTACGGCAGCAGCGTGTTGGCCAGGAAGGCGGTCCCGGCGAGGACGCCCGCGAGGCCGAGCACCAGGTAGGCCGAGGCGGCGAGGGCGTCGCCGATCTCGAACAGGGCGACGGGGCGGATGCGTTCCAGGGCACGGTAGTCGGCGCCGAGGTACAGCAGGTGCAGGGCGGTCGCGGCGACGACTCCGCCCTGGAAGCCGCCGCCGGGGCTGAGCTGGCCGTGGGCGATCACGTAGAGGCCGGTGAGCAGGGCGACGGGCAGCACGATCAGGGCGTAGCCGCGCACCGGCCCCGCCACCTCGGCGGGTTGGGGCCGGGCCCGGTGCTCGTCGCGGGTCTGGCGCAGCAGGACCACGCAGCCCAGCACGGCGGCGAACAGGATGGTCATCTCGCCGAAGGTGTCGTAGGCGCGCTGGTCGAAGTTGACGGAGGCGACCGTGTTGGCGGCGTACCGGGAGAGCGAGGCGTGCACGGCCCGCTCTCCGTACGGGTGCCGACGGCCGCCGAAGGACGGCAGGTCGAGGCAGGCGGCGACGAGGAGGGCGGCGAGGCCCGCGCCGCCTGCGGCCAGCAGCCAGAGCCGGGTGCGGGGGTTCACCGGTCGCCGTCCTTGGCCCGTGGCCGCCGCCGCACCTTGCGCACCGACAGCATCACCAGCAGCGGGGTCAGCGCGGAGCCCACGGCCAGCTGGGACAGGCCCACGTCGGGGGCCTGGAGGACGGTGAACAGCACGGCGAGCAGCACGCCGAGGACCGACAGCACGAGCGCCTGGCGGGCCGGGTCGCGGGTGGCCACGGCCGCGGTCGCGGCGGCGGCCACCAGCAGCAGGGCGACGACGATCACCAGGTCAGCCACGGCACACCCCGGTTTCCCTCCGGCCGCTGTCCTCGCCGGCCCGGTCACACCCGTCCCCGCGCACGACGGCCTCCCGGTCAGCCACGGCGCACCCCCCGTACTCCCCCGGACAGCGCCCGCGAGGCGACGAGGTTGCCGCTGATCAGCAGGGCGCCGGTGACCACGAGCTTCACCATCGCGCGGCTCGGCCCGGTGGCCGCGCACAGGACGAGGACGACGGCCGCGCCGGCACCCGCGGCGGCCCAGGTCGGCCCCCAGGCGCCGGGCCGGTCGTCCTCCAGTTCGTCGCTGAGCAGGCGGGCGAAGACGAGGGTGCCGACCGGGCCGAGCAGCGCCAGAAGCAGGGCGAGGTCGACGTAGGAGGGGCGGCCGTAGCCCTGGGAGAGGAGCAGCAGGCTGGGGCAGACGGCCGAGGTGATCAGGTTCTGGGCCATGACGCGGCGCCGCAGCGGGCCGGTGGCCGCGCCCCACAGGGCCGTCCCCGCTCCCCCCGCGAGCAGGACGGCCGCCGCCAGGATCCAGGCGTTCACCGCCAGTTCACCGCCCGTCGCGCGGCCCGGGCCGCGAGCGCCGTGACGGCTGCCGCGCCCGCGCCGACCGCGCACTCCAGGGTGTCGACGGTGCTGATGAGCACCAGCCACAGCAGGGCAAGCCCGGCCCACCAGGCGAGCCACTCGCCGGCAGCGAGGAGGGTCGTACGCCGGTTCACACGCCATACCTCCCCGGGCCGCGGTCGACGGTTCGTCAGACGATGTCCGCTTGATTGGCATTCGCCCCTCGGGGCATCCAAGCACCGCCGGGGTCGCGGCAGGCGGCGGCGCGCGGGCCTGAGCCCGGAGTGCCCCGGGAGCGCGTCCGGAAACCACCGGGCGCGCACGGCGAGGGTGCCGTGGGGGCGGCATCGCCGACCGGTTCTCGGGTAACCGGCCAGAAGACGCAGGGAAGTTGAAGACTGGAGGATCGAATGGGTATGACCGCCGCACGCCTGCGCACCCTCAGGGCGGGCCGCACCGGCAAAGCCGGCCGCACGACCAGGGCCGGCCACTCCGGCCGGGAGGCCCGGCCGGAGAAGGCCGGGCACCACGTGCTCCCGCTCCCCGTGCGGCTGCTGGCGATGCTGGTCGCCTTCGCCTTCATGGTGGCGTTCGCCGTGGTCCTGGCCCGGCTCACCCTCCAGCCGTCCCCGTCGTCGGTGTCCTTCACGCACACCAACCTGCACCCGGGCCGCTCCCTGAACGCCTATCTGGACCAGCCCGAACTCCGCGACGCGGTCAAGCAGATCGGCGGGAACCTGCTGCTGGGCGTCCCGTTCGGCGTGCTGGTGCCGGTCCTCGCGCCGCGGGCACGCGGGATCCTGAAGGTGCTGCTGCTCACCGCCGCCGTGATGCTGCTGGTCGAACTGGCGCAGGGCGCGCTGGTGACCGGGCGTGCCTTCGATGTGGACGACGTCATCCTCAACACCGCCGGGGCGCTGGCGGGTTACCTGCTCCTGGGGCGGCGGCTGAGCCGTACGGTGCACGCGCGCGTACGGAAGCCCAGCACCCGATGATCGCCTGACGCTGGTCCGTACCAAGGTATTGACGCCCCCCTTATCTCACTTCTTAAATCAAGAGGCGACGCTTTCATCCCCCCACCCGGCCGGGCGCGCCCGCGTGCCCCGCCGCCGTACGGAAGGGAGAGCAGTGGCCTCCCCACGCCTGCTCCGCAGCTGCCTGTTCGCCGCCCTGTCGGCCGCCCTCCTCGCCTCCGCCGCCGTCGGTCCGGCGCGGGCGGACGCACGGGGCGCCTCCGCCGCCGTCACCTTCTCGGACACCTTCGACGGGCCCGCCGGTGCGGCGGTCGACTCCTCGAAGTGGCAGACCGAGACCGGCGACAACGTCAACAACCACGAGCGGCAGTACTACACGTCCGGCACCAGGAACGCGGCCCTCGACGGTCAGGGCCATCTGGTCATCACCGCCCGGCGCGGGAACCCGGCGGGCTACCAGTGCTGGTACGGCAGCTGCCAGTACACCTCGGCCCGGCTGAACACCTCCGGCAGGTTCGCCGCACAGTACGGACACGTCGAGGCGCGCATGAAGATCCCGCGCGGTCAGGGCATGTGGCCCGCCTTCTGGATGCTCGGTGACGACATCGGGCAGGTCGGCTGGCCGGACTCGGGCGAGATCGACGTGATGGAGAACGTCGGCTACGAGCCCTCCACCGTGCACGGCACGATCCACGGCCCGGGCTACTCCGGCTCGGGCGGCATAGGCGCCGCCTACTCCCTCCCGAACGGCCAGGCCTTCGCGGACGCCTTCCACACCTTCGCCGTCGACTGGGCCCCCGACTCGATCACCTGGTCGGTGGACGGCACGGTCTACGAGCGCCGCACGCCCGCCGACCTGGGCGGGAAGGAGTGGGTGTTCAACAAGCCGTTCTTCCTGATCCTGAACCTGGCCGTGGGCGGCTACTGGCCCGGCGACCCGGACGGCTCCACCCTCTTCCCGCAGCAGCTCGTGGTGGACTCGGTGTCCGTGACGACGGGCGGCTCCGCGACCGGCGTCCCGATCCGGGGCCTGGCCGGCAAGTGCGCGGACGTCACCGGGGCGAACCCCGCCAACGGCACCCCCGTACAGCTGTACGACTGCAACGGCACCGCCGCCCAGCAGTGGACGGTCGGCGCGGACGGCACGCTCCGGGCGCTCGGCAAGTGCCTGGACGTCACGGACAACGGCACGGCGGACGGCTCCACCGTCCAGCTGTGGGACTGCACGGGCGGACCGAACCAGAAGTGGGCGGTCTCGGCGGCGCACGACATCGTCAACCCGCAGGCGGACAAGTGCCTGGACGTCACCGGCAACAGCTCCGCCAACGGCACCCGGCTGCAGATCTGGAGCTGCACGGGCGGCGCCAACCAGAAGTGGACGGTCGGCTGACACCCACCGGTCCCACCGGTCCTAGTGGGACGTCCAGGTGAATTTGTCGCCGCCCACCCAGCGGACCATGTCCGGGTCGTCCAGGTCGTGCACCGTGATACCGAACGCGGCGGCGGCTTCCAGGACGTCGGTGACGGTCCTCGCCTCCCCGACCACCTGACCGTCTATCTCCACGATGCGGAAGGGCGGGGCGCCCGGCTTGCCAGGCATCACCCCGTGCACCATGATCCGCGGGTGCGATATGTAGGGGGCTGCTTGTTCGGTCATGCAATTCAGGGTAGAACGCGACGAGCCCCGACGGGTCATCCGCTGCCGCCGTCGAGCAGGTCGAGGACCGCCGCCTCGACCGCTCCCTGCGTGGCCGGGCGCCCGAAGTCCCCGTGTTCGCCCAGCCGGGTGAGCACGGGGGCGATCGTCACGCCCTCCTCGAACAGCTCGAAGACCTTCGGATCGATGTAGGAGGCCCGGCACACCGCGGGCGTGCTGCCCAGGTAGTGGCTGACCTCGCGCACGGCGCGGGCGATCTGCCGGCGGCGGGCCGCCGGGGTGGTCCGGGCGGCCGCGGTGGTGACGGACACCGCGACGGCCGCTAGCACCGTGGCGTGCCAGGTGCGGAAGTCCTTGGCGGTGACGTCGGTGCCCGACAGCCGGCGCAGCGCCTCGTTGAGGTCGCCGCCGTGCAGGTCGTGCCAGGCGCCGCGCTCCCAGTAGGCGAGCAGCCGCTCGCCGCCGCGCGGGCGCCGCAGCAGGGCGCGTACGCGGCGTGCGCCTGCTCGTCGACCAGGGCGCGCATCATCTCCGTACCGCCCTTGGCCGGAAAGCTGAAGGTGATCTCCCCGCGGCCGCAAGTGACGTGTTCACGCAGCATCGTCGTCAGGCCGTAGGTCTCGCTCTGTCTGGTGTGCCGGTCACTGCCGATGCGGAAGAAGCCCAGGTCGAGCAGGCGTACCGCGCACGCGGTGACCCGGGTACGGCTCAGGCCGCGGCCGGCCAGGTCGATGGCGGCCCGGGCGCGCAGCTCGGGCAGGGCCCGCGCGACCTGGCGGACGTGCTCGTGCTTGGCCTGCTCCTGCTGGGCGCGGAACTCCTCGTGGTACAGGTACTGGCGGCGGCCGGCGTCGTCGGTGCCGACGGCCTGGAGGTGGCCGTTGGGCCAGGGGCAGATCCACACGTCCCGCCAGGCGGGCGGGATGGTCAGGGCGCGGATCCGGGCGAGCTGGTCGGGATCGGTGAGGGGATCGCCGTTCTGGTCGCGGTAGCGGAAGCCCCGGCCGCAGCCGACCCGGCCGAAGCCGGGCCGGTCGCAGGAACTCGTACGCAGTCTCATGGGCTCAGGGGCGCCGCCAGTCGTCGCTCTTCAGGTGCGAGCCGGCCATCGGGCCCATCCGGAGCATGCCGCCGTCCACGGCCCAGGAGGCGCCGGTGACGTAGGACGCGTCCGGGCCCGCCAGGAAGGCGATCACGGCCGCGACCTCCCGCGCGTCGCCGGGCCGCCCGAGCGGAACACCGGGGCGGCTCTCGGTGTGCGGGTCCGTGTCCTCCTGGCCGGTCATGGGGGTGGCGATCTCGCCGGGCGCCACGGCGTTGACGGTGATGCCGTACTCGGCGAGTTCCAGCGCCATGACCTGCGTCAGCAGGCCGAGACCGCCCTTGGCCGCGCAGTACGGGGCCGCGCCCACCCTCGGCTGGTGCTCGTGCACGGAGGTGACGTTGACGATCCGGCCGCCGTCGCCCTGCCGGATCATGTGCCGGGCCGCGTGCTGCCCGCACAGGAAGGGGCCGAGCAGGTCGACGTCGAGGACCTCGCGCACCTTGTCCGGCTCCAGGTCGAGGAACGGCGTCGAGGTGCCCGTACCGGCGTTGTTGACCAGGATGTCGACCCGGCCGAGCCGGTCGCACAGCTCGTCGACCGCGCCCGCGGCCTCGGGCAGCCGGGTGAGGTCCATCTGGGTCACGGCGGCCCGCTGCCCGGCGGCGCGCACCTCCTCGGCGGTCTCCTCGGCGCCCTTGAGGTCGCTGTGCCAGGTGATGCCGACGTCCACGCCCTGCCGGGCCAGGCGGACGGCGGTGGCGCGGCCGATGCCGGAGTCGGCGCCGGTGACGACGGCCACCGGGGAGCGTGCTGCGGCGGGAGCGGACATGACAGGCCTCCTCCTGGGCGGGGCAGGTGGACGGCACACGCAGTACCCGGGTGCACCCCGGACAAACCGGCAGGCCACCGTGCGGCCCGGGTGCGACTGGGGAACTCTGGAGTGGCACGCGGAGCTGGAGGTGGCGATGGATCCCGTCGACGCGCTGGACCGGATCGCCTTCCTGCTGGAGCGGTCCCTGGCGCCGACGTACCGGGTACGTGCCTTCCGTACGGCCGCCCGGGTGCTGTCGGAGCTGCCCGCCGGGGAGGTGGCCGAGCGGGCGTCCGCCGGGACGCTGGAGTCGCTCAAGGGGGTCGGTCCGAAGACCGCGCAGGTGGTCCGCGAGGCGCTCGCCGGACAGGTGCCGGGCTATCTCCAGAAGCTGGAGGGCGAGGCCGACAGCCCCCTCGCGCGAGGCGGCGAGCGGCTGCAAGCGCTGCTGCGCGGCGACTGCCATCTGCACTCGGACTGGTCCGACGGCGGCAGCCCGATCGACGAGATGGGCCGGGCGGCGGCCGCTCTCGGCCACGAGTGGGCGGTGCTGACGGACCACTCGCCCCGGCTGACGGTGGCGCGCGGGCTCTCCCCGCAGCGGTTGCGCGAGCAGCTGCGGGTGGTGGCGGAGCTGAACGAGACGTGGGCCCCGTTCCGGCTGCTGGCCGGCATCGAGTGCGACATCCTCGAGGACGGCTCGCTCGACCAGGAGCCGGAGCTCCTCGACCGGCTCGACGTGGTGGTCGTGTCGGTGCACTCCAAACTGCGCATGGACACCCGGTCGATGACCCGCCGCATGGTGGCCGCCGTCCGTGATCCGCGCTCCGACATCCTCGGGCACTGCACCGGGCGGCTGCTGACCGGGCGGGGGCGGCCGGAGTCGGAGTTCGACGCGGACGAGGTGTTCGCCGCCTGCGCCGAGACGGGCACGGCGCTGGAGATCAACTCCCGCCCGGAGCGGCTCGACCCGCCCCGGCGCCTGCTGCGGCGGGCCGTGGCGGCGGGCGTGCTGTTCTCGGTCGACACCGACGCGCACGCGCCCGGCCAGCTGGACTGGCAGATCCACGGGTGCGCGCGGGCGGAGGAGTGCGGGGTGCCGGCCGAACGGGTGGTGACCACGTGGTCCCGGGAGGAGCTGCTGGCCTGGGCCCGGGAGCGCCGGACGCCGTCCGGCGTGGCGGGAGCCTGACGTGGTACCCGTGCCAGGGCCTGTCCGGCGGATCATGGCACAGGGAAGCGACGGTGCCTGGTCAGTGCGGGTGTGGGGGTCTGGTGCGCACAGGTGCACGGCGGAGGAGGGCGTCGATGCGGAGCATCGGCAATCGACGCCAACGCCGTAGCTGGGCGTGGAAAGCCCCACGTCTGCGGCATGATCCGCCGGACAGGCCCCAGCCGCGAGAGAAAGGACGCCCGGATGGACCGTGCCGCCGTCTTCGACGTCGACGGAACGCTTGTCGACACCAACCACCTGCATGTGACGACCTGGTGGGAGGCCTTCCGGCAGGCGGGCCACCGAGTGCCCATGCACGCCGTGCACCGGGCCGTCGGGCTCGGCTCCACCGACCTGATCGCCCACCTGCTCGGCGACGACCGCGACAAGGACCGGGACGGCGAACTCAGCGCCGCCCACAAGGCGCTGTACGGCCAGTACTTCGACCGCCTGCCCGCCCTGCGGGACGCCGGGGAACTGCTCAGACGCCTGCACGGGGACGGCTGGGCGGTGGTGCTGGCCACCTCGGCGAGCGGCGCGGAGCTGAGCGCGCTGCGCCGGGCGATCGACGCGGACGACGCCATCACCGCGACCGCGAGCGCCGACGACGTGGAGCAGGGCAAGCCCGCGCCCGAGCCCGTCGAACACGCCCTGGAACTGGCCGGGGTGCCCGCCGAGCGGGCGGTGTTCGTGGGCGACACCGTCTGGGACATGCGGGCCGGCAGCCGGGCCGGGGTGCGGTGCGTGGGCGTGCTGTGCGGCGGTATTCCGCGCGGCGACCTGGAGGCGGCGGGCGCGGAGGCGGTCTACGCCGATCCCGCGCATCTGCTGGCGTCCCTGGCGGACAGCCCGCTGGCCTGAGGATCACGGGAATCCGCCGCACAGCACAGGAATCGGCCGCACATCACACGAATCCACTGCTTGAGGAGCCGCGATCATCGGATACCCGCAATTGATGACGCGCGTGACACAGACTCCACGACAGGTGCTGCGCCAGGAGGCGCGGGGCGTCGGCCGGTCCGTCCGGGCGGCCTGGCGCGGCCCGGGCCGGGAACGGGACCTGGTCGTGCAGTCGCTCAAGGCCGCCGGGGCCGCGCTGCTGGCCTGGGTCGTGGCGGGCGACTGGCTGGGCGACCCGCTGGCCCTGATGGCGCCCTGGGTGGCGCTGGTCATGGTGCAGGCCACGGTGTACAGCTCGCTGCGGCAGGCCGCGCAGCAGGTCACGGCGATCTGCACGGGCACGCTGCTGGCCTCGGCGGCGCAGGTGGTCACCGGGGACACGCTGGGCGCGCTCGCCCTGTCCCTGCCCGTGCTGGTGCTGCTGGCGAACTGGTCGCGCTTCGGCGACCAGGGCATCTACGGCGCCACCACGGCGGTGTTCACGATCGCCTCCGGGAGTGTCTCCGCGGCCGCGGTCGGGCACCGGGTGGGCCAGGCGGCGCTGGGCGCGCTGATCGGGGTGGCCGTCAACGCCTTCGTGCTGCCGCCGATCCACCTGCGGGACGTGCGGGAGAACCTCGCGGCGCTGGCCCGTGAGGCCGGTGAGGTGCTGTGCGCGCTCGCCGCCGATCTGCGGCGCGGGGAGTGGGACGCCGGCACCGCGGCCGACTGGTCGCACGGCGCGTCCCGCCTCGAACACCGCCTGGAGGCGCTGGGCTCGGCCCGCGCCTGGAGCCGGGAGAGCCTGCGTCTGAAGGGTCCGCTGCGCGCCCTGCGCCGGATCCCGACCGACGTGCCGCCGGAAGCGGAGGACGAGCGCTGGAGCCGGGTCACGGGTCATGTCCGCGCGCTGACCCGGACGCTCGCGGTCGCCGCCGATGAGGGCCGTGCGGCCACGCCCCCGGACCCGGCGCTGCTGGAGCCGTACGCGGACCTGTTGGAGCTGATCGCCCGGGCGTGCCACACGGAGAGCGGCCGTCTGCTGGACGGACGGTCGGGCGGGGGTTCCGGTGAGCAGCCGGACGACGACGGCGCCGAGGCGGCGCGGCGGGAGCTGCGCGGGCGGCTGCAGGAGGGCCTGCGGGAGCACGCCGGGCGGGAGGCGCCCCGGGCCGCGGTCCTCGGGTCGCTGCTTCTGCAGGCCGAGAACCTGTGGGCGGAGGCCGTGCCGGGCTCTACCGGGGACTCCGGGAGTGGCGCACATCACCGGACATGACCCCACACACCGGAACAACAACCGATGGTTCGCTGTTGAACCAACCGTGGGTGCGGATGGGACAGTGTCCCCGGGCCTCACCTTCTGCCCCCAGGGACGATCGTTCGGCTGAAGCCCTGTGGAGCCTTTCGCCGAGAGGCGGCCGCCATCCGCGCCCACCACATACCGCCCCGACCGGCCTCCCCCGTCCGGTCGGGGCTTTCCCGTGCCCGGCTTCCTCATGCCCCCGCGTCGGCGAACTCCCGCCGCTCCGCCGGGAGCCCGTCGCCGTGCGTGAAGGACAGACCGTGGCCCGCGTTCTCGTAGACCTTCAGCGTGCCGTCGGGCACGAGCCGCGCCGCGGCGGCGGCCGGTCACCTCCAGCGGCGCGGAGACGTCGTGCGTGCCGTGCACGACCAGCACCGGCATCCGGAGTCTGGGCATCTCGGGGGCGACGTCGACGGTGACGGCCACGCCCTGTACGGCGTTCGAGGCGTGCGGGGTGGTCGCCAGGCAGCGGTCGATCACGTGGCGCCGGAAGGCCGGCGACACCTCGACGCCGGGCAGGCCGATCCCGAAGAAGGAGTCGGCTCCGTCCTCGTAGAAGGCGGCCCGGTCGCGGCGGTAGACCTCGTTGTACGCGCGCGCCGCGGCGGGGTCCACCCCGTCCGGGTTGCCGGCCGTCCGGATCACCCCGGGCGCGATGCCGCAGACCAGGGCGGCCCGGGCCACCCGCCCGTCGCCGTGCCGGGTCAGGCAGCGCACGACTTCGGCGCTGCCCGGCGAATGGCCGACCAGGGTGGCTTCACGCAGGCCGAGGTGGTCGAGGAGCCCGTGCAGGTCGGCGGCGAGGCTGTCGAGGTCGAACCCGCCCCGCACGTCGTCGGAGCGTCCGTGCCCCCGCCGGTCCAGCCCCACGCAGCGGTAGCCTGCGCCGCCGGCGGCAGCATCTGGAACTCCCACAGCTCGGTAGCCAGCCAGGCGCTGCCGGCGAAGACGACCACAGGGCCGTCGGCCGGGCCGTAGTCGGCGTAGAGCAGGCGTACACCGTCGACGGGGCTGTGGAAGTACGGCATGGACGTCCTCCTGGAATCCGGTGGGGTGGGTACGTCCCCGATGGTTCCGTCCCGGGCGGCCCGGGTCGATGACCTCCGGCGTCATGGCCGCCGGCGCGTGCATGCCGGGCGGACCGGGTACTCGGGCGGTCCGGCCGGAGCCGCCGCCGAGAGGAGCCGAAGGTGACAAGCGCAACGGGCAGCAGGGTCGTGGTCACGGGCGCCACCGGCAACGTGGGTACGAGTGTGGTGCGCCTGCTCGCGGAGGATCCGCAGGTGGAGTGGGTGCGGGGGCTGGCCCGCCGGACGCCCGGGTGGATGCCTCCGAAGACCGAGTGGTCCCCCGTCGACGTGGCGTCCGAACAGGCCGATCTGGCCGGGATGTTCGAGGGCGCCGACGCCGTGGTCCACCTGGCGTGGGCGTTCCAGCCGACGCACGATCCGGCGAGGACCTGGCGGACCAACGTGCTCGGCAGCATCCGGGTGTTCGAGGCGGTGGCCGCGGCGCGGGTGCCGGTGCTGGTGCACGCCTCGTCGGTCGGCGCGTACTCGCCGGGGCCGAAGGACCACGCGGTGGACGAGTCGTGGCCGACGCACGGCTGGCCGGACGCCGCGTACTGCCGTGAGAAGGCCTACCTGGAGCGGGCCCTGGACATCTTCGAGCGCGACCACCCCGACGTGCGGGTGGTGCGCATGCGGCCGGCCTTCCTCTTCAAGCGGGAGTCGGCGAGCGAGCAGCGGCGCATCTTCGGCGGCCGCTTCCTGCCGGGCCCACTGGCCCGGCCCGAGCTGCTGCCCTTCCTGCCCGACGTGCCCGGGCTGCGGGTGCAGGCGCTGCACACCGACGACGCGGCCAGGGCGTACCAGTCGGCGCTGCGCTCGCCGGGCGCGCGGGGCGCCTTCAACCTGGCGGCCGAACCGCCGGTCGACGCCGAACTGCTGAGCGGGATGCTCGGCACCCGCCCGGTACGGCTGCCCCGCACCGCGGCCCGGTCCGCGATCGCCGCCGCCTGGGGGCTGCACCTGCTGCCCGCATCCCCGCACCTCTTCGACGCTGTCCTGCGCCTGCCCCTGATGGACTGCTCGCGCGCGCGTGCCGAACTGGGTTGGCAGCCGACGCAGACCGCCACGGAGGTGCTGCGGGAGTTCCTGGGCGGCTTCCAGCAGGGCGCGGGGATGGACACCGAGCCGATGCGGGGGCGGAAGGTCGGCTGAGTTTCGCAGGTCACCCGGGTGGTACTCGCGTACCGCCCGGAACGAACCGAGGGGAGTACGCCGTGTCCGACGACCGCCACCAGGGATCTGGGGAGGGCGGTTCGCCCGTTCCCCGGGACATGCAGGACCAGCAGGCGCACACCGGCGAGGACCCGTGGGAGGTGGCCCCGGACCAGGCGACCGACGACTCCGCCGCGGAGGACGTCCCCGACACCGACGAGGCCGGGACGGGCCGGCAGGGTGCCCCGAGCTCGGGAACGGCGCAGACCGAGCATCCCGTGCCGGACGAGCCCTCGGCCTGAGGAGACGGCCGTACGGGCCGGGTCACGGCTGCGGCGCGCGCTCCGCCAGTGCCGTCCGCCAGGCCGGCAGCCGGTCCTCGGCCGCCGGTTCCGCCCGCCGGCCGCCGCGCGCGAAGAAGTCGGCCAGGGGCAGGATCGCGGCGCCGACGGTGACCGCGTCCGGTCCGAGCCGGCCCAGGTCGATGGTGACCTTCTCGGCCGGGTGGCGCAGCGCGTACGTGGTGGTGTGGCGGCGTACGGCGGGCAGGAAGCGGGCGCCGAGCTGGAGTCCGGCCCAGCCGCCGATGAGGATCCGCTCGGGCTGGAAGAGGTTGATCAGGTCGGACAGGCCGGCGCCGAGGTACTCGGCGGTCTCCTCCAGGACGGCGAGGGCGACCGGGTCGGAAGCGGTGCCCTCGGGCGGGTAGGCGGCGGCCAGCATCGCGGTGAGCGCGGTCTCCTCGTCGGTGTCCTCCGGCGGGTGCCCGCCCTCCTCCCGCCAGCGGGCGAGCAGCGACTCGGCGCCCGCGTAGGCCTCCAGGCAGCCCGGCGCCCCGCAGCGGCACCGGCGCCCGCGCACCCGTACCGTCAGGTGCCCCCACTCGACGGCCCGGCCGTGCTCCACCTCCGGGGTGACGAGACAGGCCCCGACGCCGGAGCCGAACAGCACCACCACGGCGTTGCGGGCACCCCGGCCGGCGCCGAACCACATCTCGGCCTGGCCGAGGGTCTTGGCGCCGTTGTCGATGAAGTACGGGACGGTCTCGGGGAGTCGGGAGCCGGAGCGGAGCAGCGCCTCCAGCGGGACGGCGTCCCAGCCGATGGTCTGCCCGTGCACGACGGCGCCCCGGTCCGCGGTGTGCTCGACGATGCCGGGGACGCCGACACCGACGCCGAGCAGCCGCTCCGGGGCGGTCTTTGCGCCCGCGAGGACCTCGGCGACACCGTCGCGGACGTGGCCGACGATGACGCCGACGTCGTACCCCTGCTGTGCCAACGGGCGTTCGGCGCGGGCGAGTTCGGTGAGGTTCAGGTCGAACAGCTCGACGCGGACCCGGGTTTCGCCGACGTCGACGCCGATCATGTGCCCGCTGTGCGGGGCGACCCGCAGCAGGGTGCGGGGACGGCCGCCGTCGGAGTCGACGCTGCCGGCCTCCTCGACCAGCCCGTCGGCGATCAGGTCCGCGACGACGTTGCTGACCGAGCCGGAGCTCAGACCGGTCGCCGGGCCCAGTTCGAAGCGGCTGAGGGGTCCGTCGAAGTACAGCCGTTGCAGCACGGCCGTGCGGTTGGCCCGCCTGAGGTCGCGTACCGTGCGCCCGTTCCGCCCCGCCATGTGGCTCCCTTCGAACCCTGCCCGACCTGCAACATACCCTTGCGGGCGGACCCGGCGCGACATTCCCCCAACCCTTAGTTCACGCTGTGAGCTAAGAAGGGGCGGGCGAGGCGCGGTCAAACGGGCCGGGAGGGCGGGGCCAGTTCCCCGATCCCGTCCGGCGCGGCGACGAGCAGGCGCACGCCGGGCACCGTCGCCGCAGGAAGACGCGGTGGTCGTCGGCGTGGACGGCGTGCAGGGTGATCCGCATCAGGGTCGCCTGACCACCGTACGGTCGGTGAAGGCGGGGTACAGCTCGCCCCGTGGACAGCGCCGCGACATGACGCAGCGCCGCCCGGCTCCGCGCCGACTCGGCACAGCGGGAATCCACTGGCTCCCCTCCCCTGGGCCGCCTAGGCCAGGCAGAAACCTAGTACCCCTAGGTTTCTGGCCGCCGGACCCCTTCGCCTCCAGAAAGACTCCTCCCATGAGATCCCTCACCGAGCAGGACATCCGCAACTCGTTCATCAACTGCTCGAAGGGCGACGCGAAGCGACTGGCGCTTCCCCGCGATCTCGACCAACGCCCCTGGGACGACCAGGACTTCCTCGGCTGGCGGGATCCCGGCGCGCCCGACCGCAGCTACCTCGTCACCGAGCGGGACGGCCGGCTCGTCGGCGTGGCCCTGCGCTTCCCCTCCGCGCAACGCGGTTTCCTGCACCGCAGCATGTGCTCGCTGTGCCTGACGACCCATCGCGGAGGCGGCGTGTCCCTCATGACGGCCCGCAAGGCGGGCGCGGCCGGCCGCGAGGGCAACTCGGCCGGCCTGTACATGTGCACCGACCTCGTCTGCTCCCTGTACGCACGCGGGAAGAAGATCCCGGACTCCGGGGCCCGCTTCGAGGAGAGCCTCACGCTGGAGGAGCAGATCGCCCGTACGACGGGCCGTCTGACCGCCTTCCTCGACAAGCTGTACGCCTGACGTCGGCCCCGCAGCCGGGCCCGCTCCAGCCGGGCGCCGGCGGGCAACGAGGCGACCCTCGACCGGGTGCGCTACCGCGACTACCTGGTCGACCTGCGCTCCGTCGGCAGTCGGTGCTGTTCCACCACACGTAGTCGCGCTGGAACCCTCGCTCATGATGCGGCGCGGGTCCCCTTGCCGTGCACGACGTGGTCGTCGAGCCGCAGCCCGGTACTCCAGCTGCCCTCCAGGGCGAAGGTGCGGAAACCCTTCTCCTCGACCATGGGGCGGAAGACGCGGTCCTTGGGCGAAGAAGTCGGAGGGTGGCCTCGCCGAGGCCGGCGGCCCGGGCACCGCCGAGCATGCGGTCCAGGGCGCGCAGGTCGCCGGTGTCGCCGCCGGGTTCGACGGAGCGCAGGGGGCGGACGGCCTGGTCGAGGGCCGTGACGACCGTGCCCCGCGCTCCGTCCGCCGTCGCCAATGGCGGCCTGCGGCCCGCCCGTCGCGAGGGCGCACCGGCTGCTGACGGTGACGAGCAGAGCCGGGCCCCGTCCGTTCCGATGCCGTTTCATGAGGTCAAGGCTCCCCACCCCGGCACGTGGCGTCACCATCCGGCAGCCCTCCGTACCGGGCTGCGGACAACCCGTCGCCCGTGACGGGGGTTGTCCGCAGCGGCCCCTTGCCACCCGGCGGATCAATGTGTTCGATGAGCCACCTGAACGGGAACAGGGGCAACAATGCAAGTTGTACGTGAATGGACTGCGCCCCTGTCGCGCTTCCTGCGGCGCCGGCGCGACCCGGTCGTCGTTCAGGCCCTGCGGTCGGCCGTCGCGGCGTCGATCGCCTACGTCATCGCGCTGCGCCTGAGTCCGGAACCGGCGCCGCTGACCGCGCCGCTGACCGCGCTGCTGGTCGTCCAGGTGACCTTCTACGCGACGCTCACCAACGGCATCCGGCGGGTGAACGCCGTGGTCGCCGGCGTCCTGGTCGCCATCGCCTTCAGCCTCCTGGTGGGTCTGACCTGGTGGAGCCTGGCGCTGCTGATCATGGCCGCGCTGGCCGTCGGGCACCTGGTGCGGGTCGACGAGTACGTGGCCGAGGTGGCGATCAGCGCCATGCTGGTGCTCGGCGTCACCACCATCGGGTACACCGCCTGGGCCCGCATCGTGGAGACCTTGATCGGCGCGATCGTCGGCATGGGCTGCAACCTGCTGCTGGCGCCCCCGGTGTGGGTTGACAAGGCCGGGGAGTCCATCGAGGGCCTCGCGCGGCGGCTGCGGCAGCTGATGCTGCGGGTCGGCGAGGAAGCCGCGGCCAGCACCCCGGTGGAGTGGGCCACGGCGCGGCTGTACGAGGCCCGCCGGCTCGACCACGACATCGTCGAGGTGGACGCGGCGCTGCGGCAGGCCGAGGACAGCCTGCGGCTCAATCCCAGGGTGCGCGAGGGCCAGCTGCGCCGGGTGGTGCTGCGCACGGGCCTGGACACGCTGGAAATCTGCGCGGTCGTGCTGCGGGTGCTGGCCCGCTCCTTCACCGACCTGGCGAAGGCCCGCGAGCCCGAGCCGATGTTCGAGCCGGAGACAGGTGCCGCGGTCGAGCAGCTGCTGTCGGAGATCGCCGACGCCGTGGTCAGCTTCGCGGTGCTGGTGACCACCGACCTCAGCCACAATGCCGAGTCCGCGGAGGCCCGGCTCACCGCCGAGCTGCACACGGCCGCCGCCACCCGCGACAAGCTGGCCGTGATCCTCAGGGCGGAGGCGGAGCGCGACACCCGGCACTGGCAGCTGCTCGGCGCCGTCCTGACCGAGGTGAACCGGATCATCGACGAGCTCGACACCGAGCACCGCTCGCGCCGCCTGCTGGAGGAACTGGACCGCGTCTCCGGCGAGCAGCGCACCCGGATGCCGCGCCTGACCCGGCTGCGGGAGCGCATCGGGCTACAGGAGCAGCTGCACCGGAACCGTTTGGGCACCGGCAGGCGTTCTCCGTGAGGAGATGACGCGAGCGGAAGGGGGCGGGCGGATGACCGGCACGGCCGTACGGATCGACGGGAACACGCTGCGCCTGCCGGGCGGAGTGGCGGTGCGGTTCGTGCGCACCCTGCGGCTGCCGGAGACGGGCACGCATCCGCTGCCGCCGGGGCTGGGCGAGTTCCCGGTCCGCCGGATATCCGACCACGCGGATGCGGTTCCCGAACAGTGGCGGGCGCGCGGCGGCGTCATGCTGCCGGTGTATCTGCGCGAGGCGATGTGGCTGAGCTTCGCGGGCACCTCGGAACCGGCCGCACTGCAGGTCGGGGTGGGCAAGGTGTGCGCGGTGTCGGGCAAGCCGTGGAGCGACCGGCTCGCGCGTGACCCGCAGAACTACCTCGTCCTTCCCCGGCAGCCCTGGCTGGACGGCATCAACTCCGGCAAGGGCACGGTCCGCCAGTTCGTGGCGGTGCCGCTGGGGCTGGGCGCGACGGTGGAGGGCCAGGTCACGGGCGAGGAGGTGTGGGGCGGTGTCCAGCTGCGGTCGTTCCCGCTGCGGGACGACCTCCTCGACCAGTGGCGCAGGGAGCAGCGGGCCCAGCGGGAGCGAACGCGGGCGTACGGCGCTCCCCCGCCCATGGCGGCCCCGCCCATGGCCGCTGCGGCCGCCCCGGGCGGGCCCCCCGCGCGGGGCGCCGCGGCCATGGGGCTCGGCGTCGGCGGCTCGATGCGGCAGGAGGTCTACCGGGACGACCGGCCGCTGACCCACTGGTCGAAGGAGCCGGCCGGGCGGGTGTTCGTGCACCTGGTGACGCCACCGCAGTGGCGGCGCATCACGGGCGAGGAGCCACCGCCGTCGCCGGTGGACCGGGCGGCGTACACGCGGGCGGGACTGCCCTGGTACGACTACTACGACCAGGACGCCGAGGACCTCGCCCCCACGGACGCCCTGGAGGCCGTCAAGCCGGTCGGCGACTGGCTCGGCGACGACCTGGAGCCCTGGCAGCAGCCGACGCCCGGCCAGGTGAAACACCTGAAGGACGCGCCGGGCGTGCCGGTCGAGGACGGGGAGTGGTAGCCCCCTGCGCCCGTTGCGCTGAGCGCAACAGATATTGCGGCACTTGTACTTGACGGGCGGTCCGCGCGAAGGTGGCTGTCACGACCGGGCAACCGAGACCTGAGGTGCGGGCAATGGAAAGTGGTGCGCAGGCGCCGCGCGGCGGCTGGAGCCGGCGCCGTTTCGTGCGGGCCGCGGCGGCCACCGCCTCCGTGGTGGCGGCGCCCGCCTGCGCCGCGCCCGGGGCGGACCCGCCCGCGCCCGAGGGCCGTACGGCCACCGCGCGGCCGGGGCGCGAGGCCTCCGCGAAGGCTCCCCGCCCGCTCTGCCTGGGCACCTACACCTCCGTCGACGACGGCGGCACCGGGATCGGCCTGGCGTCGTACGACCCGGCGACGGGCCGCATCACCGGCTCCGGGACGCTCACCGGTGTGGCCGACCCGTCGTATCTCGCCGTGCACCCGGACGGTCGCACGCTGTACGCGGTCGACGAGCGCACGGACGGCGGGGTGACCGCCGTACGCCTGGCCGGCCGGCGGATCCTCGGCACCCGGAGCACCGGGGGCGCGGCCCCCTGCCATCTCTCCGTCCATCCCTCCGGGCGCTGGCTGCTCAGTGCCAACTACGGCTCCGGCAGCGTGGCCGTGCACCCGATCGACGCCGAGGGCTCCCTCGGCGAACGCACCGACCTGGTCACCCACTCGAGCCCCTCGCCCGGCCCGGGCCAGCAGGGCCCGCACGCCCACCAGGTCGTCACCAGCCCCGACGGCGGCCACGTCCTCGCCGTCGACCTGGGCACCGACACCGTCTACAGCTACCGCCTCGACCCGGCGAAGGGCAGGCTCACCGAGGTCGCCCAGGCCCACACGCGGCCGGGCGCGGGCCCGCGCCACCTCACCTTCCATCCGGACGGCCGGCACGCCTACCTGGCCAACGAGGTCGGCAACACGGTCGCGGTGTGCGCCTACGACCCCGCCACCGGCCGCCTGGCGATGGGCGCGCCGCAGTCCACGGGCACCGGCGCGGGCACGAACTACCCGGCGCAGATCCTGGTGACCGCGAACGGCTCGTACGCCTACCTCGCCAATCGCGGCCACAACAGCCTCACCCGGTACGCCGTCGAGGCGGACGGCGCCCGCCTGCGCCTCATCGACACGGTGCCGGTCGGCGGGGACTTTCCCCGCCAGATCGCCTTCTCGCCGGACGGGCGGCTGCTGTTCGCCGCCAACCAGCGGTCGGGGACGGTGAGCGTCTTCCACGTCGACCCGGACAGCGGCCGGCTGCGGCTCACGGGCGAGCCGTTCGCGTCACCGGTCGCCGTCTGTGCGCTGCCGCTGTAGAGCGCGGGGGCAGACGGCCGCGCTCGCCTGGGACAGCAGCACGTGCACGCGCTCGGTGAGCTCGGCGACGTCGTCGGCAGGCGCGTGGAACGGCAGGCGTACGTCGCCGTGGGCGCGGGCCCGCTCGATGCGCAGCGTCAGCCCGTGCCGGTCCACCGCGAGGGGCGTCACCCGCGTCGCGGCGTGCAGGCTGCCGGGGTCGACGAGCCGGGTGAGCCGTTCGACGGCGTCCGGGTGGGCGTCGGCGAGGTGGGTCAGCAGCCGGGCCTCGGCCAGGGCGAGCGGATCGGGTGCGGCGGCGGCGAACTCGCCGAGGTCGACGACCACCGCGCCGGAGGGCCGGCGCAGCACCACCCGGGTGGGCCGGAAGGCGAGACGGCCGTCCGCGGGGGCGAACCAGCCGGCCAGCCAGAGCCGGGAGCGGATGCGGTGGCGCACGGGGACGGGCGCGACGTCGGCGAACTCCAGCACGGCGGACGGCTCCCCGCGCGGCGCGCAGACCGCCGCCGCGAGCAGGGCACTGTCCTCGGGTACGCGCAGCAGCACCCGGCCGTCCTCTGTCACGGTGTGCGCGCCGACGAGTTCCTCGCGGCCGCCCTCCGCCGTCACCGCGCAGGACCACGCCACCGCGAGCACCGAGCGGGCCCGCTCCGCCGCACCGGGTTCCGCCGTCCAGCTGTCACCCATCCCGAACCTCCTTAGGTAAGCCTTGCCTAACCTATCGAAGATCGGGACGTACGCCAACCACGGTCACGCGATCACGGCGAGCAGCGCCCGCGCGCACAGATCCCGCACCTGTTCCCGGGAGAGACCGGAGCCCCTCAGCCACTCCAGGCAGACGGCCGTGGTGAAGGCCAGCCAGCCCCGCACGGCCAGGCGGAGTTCGCAGCGTTCCGCGAAGCGCGGGCCGAACTCGGGGTCCGCGGCGAGGGCGGCCAGGATCTGGCGTTCCTGGGCGGCCAGCGCCCGCCGGTAGACCCGGCGCACGCCCTGGTCGCCGGCCGCGTCGGCGCGGTGGAAGGCACGGTAGCCGTGGGCATGGGTCTCGACGTACTCCAGGTACGCGTCGAGGCCGGTGGTGAGCTGCTCGCGCACCGGCACCCCGGACACGACCTCCGTCATGCGGAGCATGCGCTCGCTCTCGCGCTCGACGACCGCCGCGAAGAAGTCCCGTTTCGTCGGGAAGTAGTGGTACAGCAGCCCGCGCGAGACGCCGGCGATCTCGGCGACCCGCTCGATCCACACCTCGTCGTACGGGCTCTCGGAGAACAACTGCGCGCCCACCGACAGCAACTGCTCGCGGCGCTCCCGGGTGCTGAGTCGGCGGCGGATGCGCTCACCCTGGTTCGCGGCCATGTCCGCACCTTACTTGACGTGGATTCAACAAGGGGCTCAGACTGGAACGCGCTATTGAACCCACGTACAACACGCTCGGCCGACGGTTTGGACCAAGGGAGATCGCGTCATGGCGGAGACGGGCACCAGGACGACGGGCGGGGCCGCGCCGCCGAAAGGGTTCCGCGGGGCCGAGCTGGGCTGGCCGGAGCTGGACCGCATTCCCCGTCCGCCGTACCGGATTCCCCTCCTCGGCGACGTCCTCGGCGCCGGCCGGGACACGCCCCTGCAGGACTCGATGCGGTACGCCCGCCGGCTCGGCCCGGTCTTCCGGCGCAAGGCGTTCGGCAAGGAGTTCGTGTTCGTGGCCGGCGCCCGGCTCGCGGCCGACCTCGCGGACGAGTCGCGGTTCGCCAAACACGTGGGCCTCGGGGTGGCCAATCTGCGGCCGGTCGCCGGGGACGGGCTGTTCACGGCGTACGACCACGAGCCCAACTGGCAGCTGGCGCACGATGTCCTGGCCCCCGGCTTCAGCCGTGAGGCGATGGCGGGCTACCACCCGATGATGCTGGACGTGGCCGGGCGGCTGACCGGCCACTGGGACCGGGAGCTGGCGGCCGGGCGCGCCGTGGACGTGCCCGGTGACATGACGAAGCTGACCCTGGAGACGATCGCCCGGACCGGGTTCGGGCACGACTTCGGCTCCTTCGAGCGCGGCCGGCCGCATCCCTTCGTGGCCGCGATGGTCGGCACGCTCAGCCACGCGCAGCGCCTGAACATCGTGCCCGCACCGCTGACCCCGCTGCTGCTGCGGGGCGCCTCCCGGCGCAACGCGGCCGACATCGCCCTCCTCAACCGGACGGTCGACGACCTCGTACGGGCCCGGCGCGGGACCGGCGGGCAAGGGGACCTGCTCGACCGGATGCTGGCGACGGCGCATCCGGAGACCGGGGAGCGGCTGTCGCCGGAGAACGTCCGGTACCAGGTGATCACCTTCCTGGTCGCGGGCCACGAGACCACCTCGGGCACGCTCTCCTTCGCCCTGCACTACCTCTCCCGGCACCCGGAGGTGGCGGCCCGGGCCCGCGCCGAGGTGGACCGCGTCTGGGGCGACACGCCGGCGCCCGGCTACGACCAGGTCGCCAAGCTGCGGTATGTGCGCCGGGTCCTGGACGAGTCGCTGCGGCTGTGGCCGACCGCGCCCGCCTTCGCCCGCGAGGCCCGGCAGGACACGGTACTGGCCGGTGAGCATCCGATGCGCCGGGGCGCGTGGGCGCTGGTACTGCTGCCCATGCTGCACCGCGACCCCGAGGTGTGGGGCCCGGACGCCGAGCGGTTCGACCCGGACCGGTTCGACGCCAAGGCCGCCCGGGGCCGCGCCCCGCACGCCTTCAAGCCGTTCGGGACGGGCGCGCGGGCGTGCATCGGCCGCCAGTTCGCGCTGCACGAGGCGACGCTCGTCCTCGGCCTGCTGCTGCGCCGCTACGCCCTGCGCGCCGACCCCGGATACCGGCTCAGGGTCTCCGAGCGGCTGACGCTGATGCCGCAGGGCCTGCGGTTGCGCCTGGAGCGGCGCCCCGCCCCGGCCGCCCGGCCCGCCCCGGTGACGGCCCCGGACGCGCAGAGCCCCGCGTCAGCGCCGCGCTGTCCAGTGCACGGGGTGGGTGACTGACTCCGGCAGCCGGGTGCCGGCGCTGCCCCGGGCCGCGTCGACCTGGGGCTGGGTCAGGAAGAACGCGCCGGTCAGATCGGCGTCCGTGAGTTCGGCGCCGCGCAGGTCGGCGCCGATCAGGTCCGCGCCGCGCAGGTCGGCGCCGGTGAGATCGGCGGCGATGAGGCAGGCACCGCGCAGGCTGGCGCCGCGCAGGTCGGCCCCCTTCAGCCGGGCGCCCATGAGGTCCGCGCCCCGGCGGTCCTTCTTCTTGCCGCCCTTTCCTCCGAAGCCCGCCCGCACCAGGTCGCTGGTGCGCAGCAGGAGCACGTTGACCTCCTGCCGGTGGGCGGCCACGTCCAGCGCGGCCAGTTCCCCGGGGGTTCCGCGGGTGAGCAGCTCGGTCTTCTCCCGGGCCTCGCGCAGGTCGGCGTGGACGGGGCGGGCGGCGGGCAGGCTCAGCGCCTCGGTGAGGTACCAGAGCAGTTCCTGGAGCTGCCGGACGACCGGGAACACCTCGAACATGTGCCGGGCCTGCTCCCGGGAACCGGTCCGCCAGTCCTGCCCGCCGAAGGTCACCTGGGAGACCTTCTGGCCGGCGCCGAAGCAGTCGTAGACCGTACAGCCGGTGAAGCCCTTGTCCCGCAGGCGGGTGTGGATGCCGCAGCGGTGGTCGCCCCGGAGGTTGGGGCAGGGCTTCCCGGCGGGCTTGTCGAGCGCGAAGTCCGCCGAGCGGGCGAAGGGCAGGGCGACGCAGCACAGCCCGAAGCACGAGGCGCAGTCGCCGCGCAGTTCCGACAGGCCGGCTATCTGATCTGGCATGCCTCCAGCCTAGTGACCTGGAGAACCGCCCTTTCCCTGGCCGGTGGCGGCACGGCCGTCAGCGGCGGGGTCTGCGGCTCCGGCCCCACGGCAGCGGCTTCGCCGCGTTGACCGCGGCCACCGCTCCGCCCACCGCCCCGCCGCGAACTCACCGATGAATTCCCGGCGTTGTGGGCGTCTCCTCATCCAGCGGAAAACAAGCTCGGCTACCACTGTGGGTGGCAGCCGACACCGGACAGGAGCCGTACGCATCGAGGAGCGACGCCATGTGCAGCCATCAGCCTCCGTGCCCCACCGCCGACAGCCCGGACCACCACACCGCCGTGATCACCTCGGCCCACCCCGAGCAGGGCTGGAGCCTGCTGTGCAACGGCATCATCGTCTTCGACGACACCGGTGAGCTCCTGCCCGACGGCCGGACCGTGGACCCGCACCGCACCCCGGGTCCGCTGGCCGTGGCCGTCTGACCGTCACTCCGGGAGGGCGGGCAGGTCGAGCCGGGCCAGGCGGTCGGGGTCGGCCACGATGTACATGCCGGTGATCTTGCCGTCGGCGATGGTGAGAGCGGTGACGGACATCGCACGGCCCTCGGGCGCGGTGACGAGCCCCAGTGAGCCGTTGACCAGCACGGGCCGCGCGAAGTTCGCGAACCGGGCGAACAGGACCGCCTGTTCGGCCACCGCCTTCGCCCCGCGCACCACCTTGGACGCGGCCGCACCCCGCACCAGGGCACCCGCGTCCGCGCGCAGCACCACGTCGGGGTGGAGCAGGGCGACGAGCGCCTCGAAGTCCCCGCCGCGGGAGGCGGCCAGGAAGGCGTCGAGCACCTGGCGCTGCCGCCCGAGGTCGGGGTCGGCCGACGGGGTGGCGCCCTGTACCCTGCGGCGGGCCCGGCTGGCCAGTTGCCGGGTCGCGGCCGGGGTGCGCTCCACGACCGGCGCGATGTCGTCGAACGGCACGGCGAACATGTCGTGCAGGACGAACGCGAGCCGCTCGGCGGGCTCCAGCATCTCCAGAACGACCAGCAGGGCGAGGCCCACCGAGTCGGCCTGGAGCACCTCCTGCTCGGGGTCGAGATCCGACAGCGGCCGGATCACCGGATCCGGCACGAACGTGTCGTCCATCGGCTCCTCGCGGCGCGCGGTGCGCGAGCGCAGCATGTCGGGGCAGACCCGGCCGACCACCGTGGTCAGCCAGCCGCCCAGGTTCCTGATCTCGTCCGGGTCGGTCCGGCCGAGCCGGAACCACGCCTCCTGGACGGCGTCCTCCGCCTCGGCCGGCGAGCCGAGCATCCGGTAGGCCACGGCCTTCAGATGCCCGCGGTGCTCCTCGAAACGGTCGGCCAGTACGTCGTCGCCGTTCATCTGCTCCCCCTGTCCGCCGGCAACCGGCAACCGCTACCTGCTGAAGACTTCGAACGCCACCGCCGGCTTTCCCCCGAACCGCTTCCCCGTCGCCGTGGCGTTGGCGGTCAGGAACCCCCGGGCGTACGATTCCGGGTCCTCATCGGTCAACGCCTCTATGTACGTGCGGTGTTCGAGCAGCGACCGCACCGCCCGCTCCAGGCCCGGCGTCGCGTCCACGGCGTGGGTGGGCGACGCGGAACCGGCGACGGCCACCCAGCGGACGCCGTTCCAGGGCGGAAGGCCCTGCTCGACGAGTTCGGGGAAGATCCACCGGTTTCCGGCGTCCCCGGCGGCGTCCAGGGTGGCGCGCCCCACCGCCACGTGGTCCGGCGTGTTCCAGGCGACGCCGCCCCAGGTGTCCCGGTGGTTGAGGGTGATCACCAGTTCCGGGCGGTGGCGGCGGATCGCGCCGGCGATGTCGCGGCGCAGGGCGGTGCCGTACTCGATGACGCCGTCCCTGTGGTCGAGGAACTCCACCTTCGACACGCCCACGACGGCCGCGCTCGCCCGCTGCTCCCGCTCCCGCAGCGGCCCGCACCGGGCGGGCTCCAGGGTGTCGATGCCCGCCTCGCCGCGGGTCGCCAGCACATAGGCGACCTCACGGCCGGCGTCGGTCCAGGCGGCGACGGCCGCGGCGCACCCGTACTCCAGGTCGTCGGGGTGGGCGACGACGGCGAGTGCGCGCTGCCAGTCGGTCGGCATGGGCTGAAGCTGGGTGATCTCCGGCTCGGTCATGGGCGCAGACTAGCTGGTCAGGGCCTGTACGGCGGATCAGGTCGCAGACATGGGCGGTTCCTCATCGGCGCCGGTGAGCGGGGCGAATGGCGGTGCCCCCTCGCGCGTGAAGCCGGCCGTGGGGAGGGCGTGCCAAAACCCGCGTCTGCGGCATGATCCGCCGGACAGGCCCTGGCCGGTGACGGGTGACATCACACCTCGTCACGGGCCATCGCCAGCAGCCGGTCCAGGACGCGGGGCGCGCCTGCCCGCAGGCCGTCGTGTTCGTACTCGTCGGTGACCCAGGTGCGCAGGCCCCGGATCGCGCGGGCGGTGCGCAGCGAGTGGGCGGTGTCGACGTACATGTCGTCGTGGTAGACGGCGGCGACGACCGGGACCTCGCCCGCGGCCAGGCGCGCGGGGTCGTACAGCGGCGGCCAGTCGGTGCGGGCGGCGAGCAGCTCGGCGGTCTCGCGCAGGGGGCGCAGGGCGGGGTCGCAGTCGAAGGTCCAGGGGTGGACGCTCTCGCCGGTGAAGAGCACCGGCGCGTCGCCGCCGAGGGCCTTGGCCGCGTCGAACTGCGGGAACTCGGCGCGCACCCGTTCCGCGGCCCAGGCGGTGGGGCGGTCGTCCTGGCCGTAGATCGCCTCGTGGACCAGGGCGTAGAGGGGGTGGCTCGCGTACGACAGCTGGCCCTGGACCTCCTCCTGGAAGGCATCCGACAGCTCCCAGCCGTGCGGCGTGCGGACAAAGGCCTGCTCCAGCAGGTAGTGCAGGCGGTGGCTGCCGTCGCTGACGCCGAGGAGGATGCCCAGGGACTGGAAGGCCTCGACGGTGAGGCGGTAGCCGTTCGGCAGGACCACGTCGTGGGTGAGCAGGTGGTCGGCGATGCGGCGGGCGCGTTCGACGTCCTGTGGGTAGCGGGCGTAGTGCGCGGTGACCTTGCGTTCGACGCGCGGGTAGGCGGCCCGGTAGACGTCGTCGGCGTGTGCGTCCAGGGAGGGCAGGCCACCGGTGATCAGGGCGGTGTTCAGGCCCTGAGGCGCCAGGGACAGATAGGTCACCGCGCAGAAGCCGCCGAAGCTCTGGCCGAGGACGGTCCAGGGGGCGCCGTCGGTCAGCCGCGGGCGGATCAGCTCGCAGTCGCGGACGATCGAGTCGGCCCGGAAGCGGGCGAGGAAGTCGGCCTGTTCGGCGGGGCCGCCGCGCAGCGGGAGCGTCTGCCGGTTGACGGGCGTGGAGTGGCCGGTGCCGCGCTGGTCGAGGAGCAGGACGCGGTGGTCTTCCAGGGCGCGGCCGAGCCAGGCCTGCTTGCCGATGAAGCGGTACGCCCCGAAGCCGGGGCCGCCGGTCAGATGGACCAGCCACGGCAGGTCCCGGTCCGCCTTGTCGCTCGCGACGACCTCCCGGGCGTACAGCTCGATGGTCTCGCCCGCCGGATCGGCGTGGTCCAGGGGCACGGTGAAGCGGTGGTCGGTGAGGACGACGCCGGGCTGGCGGTAGCTGACGGTCAAGGAATCTCCCGGGACGCACGGATGGTCGCGTCCCAGTCCAGCACATGTCCGTGCGCCGTCCGGCCCCCGGGATCATGGAATGATACTGAATGGGGAATCAGCGGGCGGCGAGGCTGGAGCGGCGCACCACCAGCTCCGGCTGGAGCACCATCCGGCGGTGCTCGTGCGCACCCGGCGCGTCCTGTGCCTCCGTCTCCCCAGGGCAAGTTCGGCGGCGAGGGCGCCGATGGTGGACGGCGGGCTGGCGTACGGAGGTGAGCGGGACGGCGGCGGCGGCCGCCAACTCGATGTCGTCGTAGCCGACGATCGCGAGGTCGTCCGGGACGACGACCCCGGCCGCGTACATGGCCCTGCAGCACGCCGAGGGCGAGGAGGCCGTTGGCGCAGAAGACGGCGGTGGGGCGGTCGGCGAGGCCGAGCAGGCGGGCGCCGGCGTCCCGGCCCGCGGCCACGTCGAGGCGTTCGGTGGGCAGTTCGCGCAGGGCGTCGGGGCCGAGACCGGGCTCCGCGAGGGCGTTGAGGGCGCCGGTGCGACGGTCGGCGACCGTGCAGGCGTCCGCTGACCTCGTAGTCGATGCCGTGCAGGTACATGTTGCGGGCCGTGCTGGAGCCGTGCGAGCTGGTGCAGGTGCCCGTGGAACTGGTCCACTCCCCCAGCGCGGTCCACTTCGAACCGCCGTACTCGGCGAGGGCGTTGCGTCCGTTGCCGGAGACGCCGACGCGGTAGCTCGGCTGGAGCTTGCCCTTGGGGGTGGAGACGAACTGCGGGTACGTGAACCGGGAGGTGAGCGCGAGCCCGTCGAGCGAGGTCTGTACGGCGCCGAAGCCGGACGACGTCCAGGCCGTGGACGCCGGCGTACCGAGAGGCGTGCCGGGCACCGGGTCAGCCGGTGCCGCAGACGCGGGCGCGGGTCACGCGGTGCATCCTCGACTCGCTCGCCGCTCGCCCACCGCCGGGCCGTCGAGGACGCCCAGCGGCCGGCCGGGAACCCGGTGGACGTGGTGCGCATCGTGGGCGGCGGCACCCGCAACGCGCTGCTGTGCCGGCTCACCGCCGACGCCAACGGGCTGCCGGTGGTCGCCGGACCCACGAAGGCCGCCGCCCTCGGCAACGTACTGGTGCAGGCCCGGGCGCACGGGCTGGTCGGCGACCTCGCCGGCATGCGGCGGCTGCCGGCGCGTACGCAGCCGCTTGACCCGGTACGAGCCCCAGGCCGACACCGCGCGGGAGGCCCAGGCCCGGCTCACCGCTCCGTGAACCGGGGGTCCCCCAGGCCCCCACCGCCCATTACGCTGCACTCGTCCGATGACCGACCTCAAGGAGCCGCGATGCGTGTCGCCCTGTTCCTGACCTGTGTCAACGACACGCTCTATCCGGACACCGGCCGCGCGGTAGTGAAGCTGCTGACCAGACTGGGCGTCGAGGTCGACTTCCCGATGGCCCAGACCTGCTGCGGGCAGGCGCACTACAACACCGGCTACCGCCACGAGGCCGAGCCGCTCGCCCGGCATTTCTCCGATGTCTTCGCAGAGTACGAGGCGATCGTGACGCCCTCAGGGTCGTGCGGGGCGATGGTACGGGAGCTGTATCCGCGCATGGGCGAGCGGGCGCGCGCCGAGGGGCGGGGGGACGCGCTCGCGGCCGTGCTGGCGCCGGTGGTGCCGAAGACGTACGAGCTGACGGAGTTCCTGGTGGACGTGCTGGGGGTGACGGACGTCGGGGCGTACTACCCGCACAAGGTGACGTACCACCCCACCTGCCACGGGCTGCGGAGCCTGGGCCTGGGCGACCGGCCCCGGCGGCTGCTCCAGGCCGTGAAGGGGCTGGAGCTGGTGGAGTTGCCGGGAGCCGACGAGTGCTGCGGCTTCGGCGGGACCTTCGCGCTGAAGAACCCGGACGTCTCGGCGGCGATGGGCGCGGACAAGGTGCGCAACGCCGAGTCGACGGGCGCGGAGGTGCTGTGCGCGGCCGACAACTCCTGTCTGATGCACATCGGCGGCATCATGACCCGGCTCAGGGCGGGCATGCGGCCGGTGCACATCGCGGAGATCCTGGCGAGCACGGAGGAGGAGCCGGCCGTATGAGCGGAACGTTCGTGGGGATGCCGGCCTTCCCCCAGGCGGCTCACGAGGCAGTGCACAACCCCACCCTGCGCGGCAACCTGCGCCACGCCACGCACACCATCCGGGCCAAGCGCGCGGAGACCGTCTCGGAGGTGTCCGACTGGGCCCAGCTCCGGGAGGCGGGGAAGCGGATCAAGGATCACACTCTTCGTCATCTGGACCGCTATCTGCTCCGGTTGGAGGAGGCGGTCACGGCGGCGGGCGGCACCGTCCACTGGGCGGCCGACGCCGACGAGGCCAACCGGATCGTCGCCGGCCTGGTCAAGGACACCGGTGAGTCCGAGGTCGTCAAGGTCAAGTCGATGGCCACGCAGGAGATCGGCCTCAACGAGGCACTCGAAGCGGAGGGCATCCGCGCCTACGAGACCGATCTCGCCGAGCTGATCGTGCAGTTGGGCAAGGACCGGCCCTCGCACATCCTGGTACCCGCCATCCACCGCAACCGGGGCGAGATCCGGGACATCTTCCGCTCCGAGATGAAGGAGTGGGGCCGCCCGGCCCCTGACGGTCTCACCGACGCGCCGGCCGAACTCGCCGAGGCGGCCCGGCTGCACCTGCGGGAGAACTTCCTGCGGGCCAAGGTGGGCATCTCCGGCGCCAACTTCATGGTCGCCGAGACCGGCACGCTGGTGGTCGTCGAGTCCGAGGGCAACGGCCGGATGTGCCTGACCCTGCCCGAGACGCTGATCTCGGTCGTCGGCATCGAGAAGATCGTGCCGACCTGGCGGGACCTGGAGGTGTTCCTGCAGACGCTTCCCCGCTCCTCCACGGCCGAGCGCATGAACCCGTACACCTCGATGTGGACGGGCACCACGGACGAGGACGGCCCGCGCACCTTCCACCTGGTCCTGCTCGACAACGGCCGCACCGACGCCCTCGCCGACGAGGTCGGCCGCCAGGCGCTGCGCTGCATCCGCTGCTCGGCCTGCCTGAACGTCTGCCCGGTGTACGAGCGGGCGGGCGGCCACGCCTACGGCTCGGTCTACCCCGGCCCCATCGGAGCGATCCTGAGCCCCCAGCTCCGGGGCACCGCAAGCGAGATCGACGCCTCGCTGCCGTACGCCTCCTCGCTGTGCGGTGCCTGCTACGAGGTGTGCCCGGTCGCCATCGACATCCCCGAGGTGCTGGTGCACCTGCGGGAACGGGTCGTTCAGGGCGGCACGGCGACCCGGGAGGGCAACAAGGTGGTGCTCAAGCCCGCCAAGGGCCATGCCGCGGAGCGGGCGGCTATGCGTGCCGCCCGCTGGGCGTTCGCCCACCCCGGCGCCCTGCGGGCCGGGCAGCGGCTCGCCTCCCGCACCCGCCGCCTGCACCCCCGTACGCTGCCGGGCCCGGGCCGGGCGTGGAGCGGGACACGCGACCTGCCCGCCGTACCGGCGGAGCCGTTCCGCGACTGGTGGCAGCGCACACACGGTGAGAACGGCGAGAAGGGGGCGGCGAAGTGAGCGGCAGGGACCGGGTCCTGGGCCGGGTGCGGCGTGCCCTCGCGGACGTACGGCCGGACGGCACCCCGTACGAGCAGGCCGTTCCCCGGGAGTACCTGCGGCGGCACGGCGACCGGAATGCCGAGGAGACGGTCGGTCTGCTGGCGGAGAACCTCGTGGACTACCGGGCGATCGTGCACCGCGCCACCGTGGAGGAGTTGCCGTATCTCGTCATGCGGCTGCTCGCCGAGCGCGGGAGCCAGTACGTGATCGTGCCCCCGGGACTTCCGCCGGCATGGATGTCCGCCGCCGACCCGGCCCGGGTCCATGACCGTGCCGCCGGCACGCCCCACGAGCTGGGCAAGGCGGAGAGCGTGGTCACCGGCTGCGCGCTCGCCATCGCCGAAACCGGCACGATCGTCCTGGACGGCGCTCCCGACCAGGGCCGGCGCCGCATCACCCTGATCCCGGACCACCACATCTGCGTGGTGCGGGTACCGGACCAGGTGGTGTCCTCCGTCCCCGAGGCCCTCGAACGCCTCGACCCGGCCCGCCCGTTGACCTGGATCTCCGGCCCGTCCGCGACCAGTGACATCGAACTGGACCGGGTGGAGGGGGTGCACGGGCCGCGGACGCTGGAGGTCGTGCTGGTCAGCCGCTGACCGCCCTCCGTGCGGCGAGCGGCGAATCCGCGTGACAGCGAAGGTGAACAAGCGCTTAGATAGGGGCCCTGGAAACCGACGCCCGCCCGCACCCGGAGGCCCCGTTGTTCACATCCGTCGACGACGTCTCCGCCCGCCTCGCCGAGACCGGCTACCTCGCCTCGCCCGCCGTCGCCACGACCGTCTTCCTCGCCGACCGGCTGGGCAAGCCGCTGCTGGTGGAGGGCCCCGCCGGGGTCGGCAAGACCGAGCTCGCCAAGGCCGTGGCCCAGGTCGCGGGGGCGCGGCTGGTGCGGTTGCAGTGCTACGAGGGGGTCGACGAGTCCCGGGCGCTGTACGAGTGGAACCACGCCAAGCAGCTGCTGCGCATCACCGCGGGCCGCGACGAGACCTGGGACGAGACGCGCACGGACATCTTCAGCGAGGAGTTCCTGCTGCCGCGCCCGCTGCTGACGGCCATCCGCGGCGACGAGCCGAAGGTGCTGCTGATCGACGAGACCGACAAGGCCGACGTCGAGGTGGAGGGGCTGCTCCTCGAGGTGCTCAGCGACTTCCAGGTGACCGTGCCCGAGCTGGGCACGGTCACCGCGACCCGGCGGCCCTTCGTCGTGCTCACCTCCAACGCCAGCCGCGAACTGTCCGAGGCGCTGCGCCGCCGCTGTCTGTTCCTGCACATCGGCTTCCCCGAGGAGGAGCTGGAGCGGCGCATCGTACGGCTGAAGGTGCCGGGGCTCGACGAGGCGCTGGCCGAGTCGGTGGTGCGGGTGATCGGGGCGCTGCGGGCGATGGACCTGCGCAAGGTGCCCTCGGTCGCCGAGACCATCGACTGGGCGCGCACGCTGCTGGCGCTCGGCGCCGACACGCTGGACGAGACCGTCGTCCGCGACAGCCTGGGCGTGGTCCTCAAACACCAGGACGACATCCTGAAGGCCGCCGCCAAACTCGACCTGGACGCCCTGTGACCACCCCGGCGGGGGTCGCCGACCGGCTGACGGGCCTGGTCGGGGCGCTGCGCGCGCACGGCGTGCGGATCGGCACCGGCGAGACCTTGGACGCGGCCCGCGCGGTGGAGGCGCTGGGGCTCGCGGACAGAGAGCTGCTGCGGGAGGGGCTGGCGGCGACGCTGCTGCACGGCACGGGACAGCGGGCGGTGTTCGACCCGGTCTTCGACCTGTACTTCCCCCGGGGCGTCGGCGGCCCCGACACGGTGGCGGCCGCCGACCGCGACGAGCTGCGCGACCGGCTCGCCGCCGCGCTCGCCGACGACGACGGGGCGGCGATGGCCCGGCTGGCGGCTCAGGCAGTCGACGCGCTGGGCGGCTACGGGAGTTCACCGGAGTCGGACGGCTGGTCGTCCTACCAGACCCTCGACCGGCTCCGCCCGCAGACCCTCCTGGCCCAGGTCCGCGCGGATGTGCGGGCGCGGCACGGGCGGGCCGGTTTCGCCGACCGGCTGCTGGACGACGAGATCCGGCGCCGTATCGAGGCCTTCCGTGCCCTGGTCGCGGCGGAGGCGCGGCGGCGGGTCGCCGAGCGGCGCGGCCGGGAGCCGATCGCCCGGCGGGCGGTCGCGCCGACCGCCGACCGGGTGGACTTCCTCTACGCGGGCCGGGACCAGCTGGCCGAACTGCGCCGGACCGTGCGGCCGCTGGCCCGCAAACTGGCCACCCGGCTGGCCGCGCGCCGCCGCCGGTCCGCGCGCGGCACGATCGACCTGCGCCGGACGCTGCGCGGCTCGCTGTCGACTGGCGGGGTGCCGATGCGGCCGGTGCTGCGCCGGCGGCGGCCCGTTCGGCCCGAACTGGTGCTGCTGTGTGATGTGTCGGGGTCGGTGTCGGGCTTCTCGGACTTCACGATGCTGCTGGTGCAGGCGCTGCACGACCAGTTCAGCAAGGTGCGGGTGTTCGCCTTCGTCAACCGGCTCGACGAGGTGACCGGGCTGCTCCGGCACGGCGCCGCCGACCCGGAGGGGCTCGGCGCCCGCATCCGCGCCGAGGCCACGCTCACCGGCTGGCACGGCAGCAGCGACTACGGCGTCGCGCTGGGCGAGTTCGCGGAGCGGTACGGCGACGCGGTCGGCCCGCGCACCACCGTGTTCGTCCTGGGGGACGCCCGCACCAACATGAGCGACCCCAACCTGGCCTCGGTACGCGACATCGCCTCGCGGGCCCGCCGGGTGTACTGGCTGAACCCCGAGCCGCGTGCCCAGTGGGGCACGGGCGACTCGGCCGCGCCCGCGTACGCGGAACTGGTCGAGATGCACGAGTGCCGTACCGCGCGGCAGCTCAGCGGGCTGATCGGGCGGCTGCTGCCGGTGTGACGCGTGCCGAACCCGGCACCTTCCCCACCGGCAACAACATCTCCGCAAGCCGGAGTGGACGGTGGGCGGGGCCCGCGCGCGGTGAACGGTGCCGCCGCCCACGAAGGGTGACGGCACCCGCCCCGCCGGCCGGACCGTGTCCGCTACGTCCCCGAGGCCTTCGCGTACTCCTGGGCCATCTGTCCGGCGAAGTCGTACACCACGACCGGTTCGTCACCGACCACCCACGCGTCGTGGCCGGGCGGGCACACGAAGACGTCGCCGGGGCCGACCTCGGCCTCGCCGCCCTCGCCGTCCATCCGCAGACGCATCCGCCCCTGCACCACGAAGCCGTTGTGGTGGACCTGGCAGCTCTCGGTGCCCGCGATCGGGGCCACGGACTCCGACCAGCGCCAGCCCGGTTCGAAGGTGCCCACGGCGAAGTCGAGCCCCGTGAGGTGGACGGCTTCGAGGTGGCCCCGGGGAAAGTCGCGCCGCTCGTCCGGCTTGTCGACCGTCTTCACTTCCAGCATCGCCATGACGGTGTCCTCCCTTCCAGCCGCTCACCACGGCCGGGGCCGGTCTCCGTCACCCGGCGGCCTCGGTGGCACCGGCGCTGTGCGCGGCGATCCTGCCCCACCCTCCATCGTCGGCCCCGCAACCCGGCACCGCCATTCGGGCCCCGCCCGCCGTCAGCTCTCGGACGCCTCGGGCGGGGCGGCGGCCCGGGCCTGGGCCAGGTAGGTGTAGGCGGAGGCGCGGGAGATCCCGAGCCGTCCGGCGACCTGTTCGACCGCGCGGCGCACCGCGAACACGCCCCGGGCGTCGAGGCCGCGGAACAGCTCCAGGCGCTGGGCCCGGCCGAGCTGGGCCCAGCTCGCGTTCTGCCTCAGCTGGTGGGCGTCGATGATGGCGTCGACCACCGCGTCGATGTCGTCGCCGAACGCGGTGGTCGGCGGCTCGGCGGCGTCCGTACCGGTCCCGGCGACGGCGCCGAGCAGGGCGTGCGCCTGGGTCAGCGCGGTGACGTCGAGGTTGACGCACAGCGCGCCGAACACCGCGCCGCCGGAGTCCCGCAGCACCATCGTGGACGACTTGACGAGCTTCCCGGCCGGGGTCCGGGTGAGGTAGTTCAGCTCGTCGGCCGCCGCGTCGCCCCGGGCGGCCATGCGCATGCCGATCTCGCTCATCGCCCCGCCCACCGTGCGTCCGGTCACCTCCCCGGCGATCGCGACCACCGACTTCTCCGGCCGCCGGTAGTCGTGCAGGACCACCTCGCAGACCGGTCCGAACGTCGTCACGATCCCGTCGACGACCGGACCCAGCGCGGCGAGGATCGCGTCCCGCTCCGCCTCCAGGACGCGCTCGTCGGCCATCGGGATCTCCTTCGCCTTTCGGGGCTACGAGACTACTCGTCCAGGCCGTGTACGGGGAGTCCAGCAGCGGGGGTCATGGAGGCGCCCGCGCCGTGGGCCGAAGTGGTGCGCCGCCGTACCGCGTACACCGCGCAGGCGTAGGCCGCGTCGAGGAGGAAGCAGCCGACGTAGAGGTAGTACATCAGGGCGTTCTCGTGGCGCGGTACCGCGTCGGGGTCGGTGAGCAGGGTCAGGGAGGCGCAGCCGGTGCCCAGGAGCTTGGTCACCGCGATGCCGGGGGACTGGCCTCGGGTGCCCCGGCGGGCGGCGAGCATGGCCAGGAACATCGCGGACATCGCCATGTTGCTGCCGAACGCGGTGATGGCGCCGGCGCCTTCGTCGAACTGCTGGGAGGCGAAGTCCATGCCCGGGTAGGCGAGCAGCAGCAGCGCGGCCAGCGCCGGCAGGAACATCCGCTCGGGCAGGTACGGGAATTCGGCCCGGCCGAACCGGACGACGGTGTAGCCGATGCCGAGGTCGAAGCAGAACCACACGATGTTGATCGCGTGCATGGCGCCGGACGGCGGTCGCACGAACGCGAACATGAACTCCCAGCTGAAGTTGGTGGCGAACGCGACGACCGGCATCCCGAACGTCCGCTCCCTGAGCCCCGTGCGGATCAGCAGCACGTAGGCGGCCGTCCAGAACAGGCCCGTCCCGAGAAGAAAAGCCGTGTGCAGTCCCTGCATGCTGACCCTCCGTCAAGTGCCGTGGTCCGGTGCGTGCCGGCGACTACTCTGGCACGGTGACCCTGCCGGACGTGCTCTCGACCGCGGTGGACGACACCGGGGATCCGCCGCTCGCGCCGCTGCCCGCGCACGTCGCCGTACTGCTGCGGCGCGTGGACGCTCCACCCCGGCTGGACGCCCACCTCCGGGCGGTGCACGACGTCGCCGTGCGGATCGCGGACTGGGCCCGGCAGGAGTGCCCGGCCCTGGACTTCGACCGGGACGCGGTGCTCTTCGGCGCCGCCACGCACGACATCGGCAAGACCGTGTAACCGGCCGAGCTGTCCGGCCCCGGCGCGCGGCACGAGACGGCGGGCCGTGAGCTGCTGCCGGCGCAGGGGCGGACGCGGAACCGGCCCGGTTCGCCGGGACCCACGCGTCGTGGGCGGACCCGGGCATCCGCTTCGAGGACGTGCTGGTGAGCCTGGCCGGCAAGGTCTGGAAGAACAAGCGCGTCCCAGAGCTCGAGGGCCTTGTCGTGGCACGGCTGGCCCGGGCCGGCGACCGCCCGGCATGGGAGGCGTTCCTGCGCCTGGACGCCCTCCTCACGGCCGTCGGCGAGGACGCCGACCGGAGACTGGCCTACCAGGCGTGCCACCCGGTCGACCACCGGGCCCCCGCTACCAGGACCGCCCCGCCCGCAGCAGCAGAGCCCGCACCCGCGGCACGTCCGGGTTCTCGGCCGGGCCCGGCCGCTGGACCAGGAAACCCGTGTTGATGGGCGGATCCTCGGGTTCGTGGAGGGGGACGAGCGCGCCGGAGGCGAGCTGGTCGAGGCAGAGGTAGCGGGGCAGCACGGTGAAGCCCGCGCCCGCGACCACGGCCGACAGCACCCCGCGCAGGTCGGGCACGGTCACGGCGGCGGGGCAGGACAGCCGCCGGCCGAAGGTGTGGCGCCAGTACCGGCGGGCGATCGGCAGGTCCTCCGCGTACGTGATCAGGGGCACGGAGTGCAGGACGGCGGGCCCCTCGACGGCCAGCCGCTCCTTCACCCGCCGGGCCCACAGGGGGGCGGCGACCAGGACGAACTCCTCGTCGGCCAGCGGGACCGCGTTCAGGGCGCGGCCGCGTGGCCGGGAGGTGGCGATGACCAGGTCGTGGCGGCCCGCGCGCAGTTCGTCGAGCAGCGGGTCGGTCAGCCCGGTCGCCACACGCAGCCGTACGCCCTCGGCGACCAGCGGCGCCAAAGCGGGCAGCGCGCGGGTGCAGAGGAGTTCGGCGGGCCCGGCCAGGTGGACCGGGTCGGACCGGCCGCCCGCCGCCGGGGCCGGGCCGGCGACAGTGGCGAGCTCGTCGAGGGGCGCGGCGACGCGGGCCGCCAGCTCGTCCGCGACGGCCGTCGGTACGACACCGCGCGGGAGCCGCTCGAACAGCTCCCGCCCGGCCTGCCGCTCCAGCGCGCGCATCTGGGTGGTCACCGTGGGCTGCGACAGGCCCAGCAGCCGGCCGGCGCCGGTGAAGGAGCCCGAGCGGTAGACCGCGAGGAAGGTCCGCAGGAGGTTCAGGTCGAGGGAGGTGCTGTCCACCGGTCCAGTATTCCCCCGGCAGTCATAGGAATTCCAATGCCTGCTATCCAGGAGCTCATTGGATACCTATGGCTGGACGGGTTAGGTTCACCGTCGACGGCACACCCCGAACTCCGGAGAAAAACCAATGTCACGGATCCTCTTCGTCATGACCGGCGCCGACCGGTGGACGCTCGCCGACGGCACGAAGCACCCCACCGGCTTCTGGGCCGAGGAGGCCGTCGCCCCGTACCGGGCGTTCAAGGACGCCGGCCACGACATCGTCGTCGCCACGCCCGGCGGCGTGGTCCCGCCCGTGGACCCGGGCAGCCTTTCCGCCGAGGCCAACGGCGGCCAGGACAACGCCGACGCCCTCGCGCGCACCCTGGAGGCGATGACCGAACTGCGCAGCCCCGTCCGGCTGGAGGAGGTGCGGCTCGACGAGTTCGACGCCGTCTTCTACCCCGGCGGGCACGGCCCCATGGAGGACCTGGCGGTCAACGCCGACTCCGGCAGGCTGCTCGTCGACGCGCTGCGGTCGGGCAAGCCGCTGGGCGTGGTCTGCCACGGCCCGGCCGCCCTGCTCGCGGCCGTCACGGCCGACGGCTCCAACGCCTTCGCCGGGTACGAGGTGGCCGCGTTCACCAACGCCGAGGAGACCCAGGCCGGTCTCGCCGGCAAGGCCAAGTGGCTGCTCCAGGACCGCCTGTCCGAGGCGGGCGTCGAGGTCCGGGTGGGCGAGTCGTGGGCGCCGAACGTGGTCGTCGACCGCAACCTGGTCACCGGCCAGAACCCGGCCTCCTCCGCCCCGCTCGCCACCGAGCTGCTGAAGAAGCTGGGCTGAACGGCCGTTGCCCGGACAGATGTCGACCCGGTGCAGCGTGTGATCCCTGCGCCGGGTCGACCGCCTGGTCACCGAACGGGCCAACGCCGAACTGGCCGCCCTGAACGGGTAGCGGGACACGGGCAGTGGAATATTGAACAACCGGGCTCCGTTGTCGGTCTCGAAGGAGGTCACCAGTGGAGTCTCTAGGGGACACGACGTACTACGACCAGGGAACGGCGGCCGAGCGCTGGGAGCGCGCGCGGCTGTTCTTCGACGCCCAGGACTACGCGGGCGCGGCCCGCGTGCTGGCCGGGCTGGTCGAGGAGGTACCGGAACAGACCGGCCCCCGGCTGCTGCTGGCCCGCTCCTACTACCACTCGGCCCAACTGCTGCGCGCCGAGGCCGAGTTGCGCGTGATCGTCGAGCGCGACCCGGTGGAGCACTACGCCCGGCTGATGCTCGGCCGCACGCTCCAGCGACAGAGCCGCCACGAGGAGGCCGAGTCGCACCTGCGGATCGCCTCGGCGCTCGCGGGTGACTTCGAAGCCGTCTGAGCAGTGCGCCTTCAGGGCCCGGTTCCGCACGGAACCGGGCCCTCGTCATGTCAGGCCCGCCGCCGGCTCCGTCAGCCGCGGGCGGGCACGGTCCGGCTCACCACCCAATGATGCTTGCCCAGGCGGCGGGTGCGTGCGAAGCCCTGGCTCTCGAAGAGTGCCACCGTGCCGTGCGACGGAGTTCCCGGGGCGCGTGGTGACGTGTGTCACAAGGGCTGTGTGGGTGGCCGTGCGATGCTGGCGCGATGGCATCTCCCTCTGGTCGTACGCCCCTTGCCGAGCGGGTCGAGGAACTCCTCGCCACCGGCGGACCGTTGCCGATCGTGGCGGCCGGTGACCCGGTGCTGCGGCGCGGCACCGAGCCGTTCGAGGGGCAGTTGGAGCCGGCGCTGCTGGCCCGTTTCGTCGAGGCGCTGCGCGTCACCATGCACGCGGCGCCGGGCGTCGGGCTCGCCGCGCCACAGGTCGGGGTGGAGCTGCGGATCGCGGTCATCGAGGACCCGGCACCGGTACCGGACGAGATCCGACTGGCCCGAGGCCGGGTGCCGCAGCCGTTCCGGGTACTGGTCAACCCCTCCTACGAGCCCGTCGGCACCGCCCGCGCCGCCTTCTTCGAGGGCTGCCTGAGCGTGCCGGGCTGGCAGGCGGTCGTGGCCCGGCACGCCGAGGTGCGGCTGCGGGCCCAGGACGAGCACGGGCGCCCGGTGGACGAGGTCTTCACCGGCTGGCCCGCGCGCATCGTCCAGCACGAGACGGACCACCTCGACGGCACGCTGTATCTGGACCGAGCGGAGCCGCGCTCGCTGTCGTCGAACGAGGCGATGACGGAGCGCTGGACGCAGCCGACGCCGGAGACGGCGGCGCGGGAGCTGGGGTTCGAGCTGCCCTGAGCTGCGTCGGCGACGGCCGCCGGGTGCGCGGCTCCAGCCCGTTCCCTGTCACCGTACGGCCGCCCGCACGCAGCGCCCCCACAGGGAGCATGCGGCTCCCGCGCGGCAGAGGTCAGCCCCGGTAGGCCTCCAACAACCGCAGCCACACCTCGCTCAGCGTCGGATAGGACGGCACCGCGTGCCACAGGCGGCTGACCGGGACCTGGCCGGCGACCGCGATGGTGGCCGAGTGGATCAGTTCGCCGACGCCGGGGCCGACGAAGGTGACACCGCGCAGGATCTCGTCGTCGAGGTCGACGACCATCCGGGCCCGGCCGCGGTAGCCCTCGGCGTACAGGCCCGCGCCGGCGACGGAGGAGAACTCGACGTCGACGGGCCGGACCCGGTGGCCGGCCTGTTCCGCCTCGGCGAGGGACAGGCCGACCGCGGCTGCCTCGGGGTCGGTGAAGACGACCTGCGGTACGGCATGGTGGTCGGCGGTGGCGACGTGGGCGCCCCACGGGCCGGAGTCGGTGACGGAGTCGCCGGCGGCACGCGCGGCGATGGCGGCGCCCGCGATGCGCGCCTGGTACTTGCCCTGGTGGGTGAGCAGGGCGCGGTGGTTGACGTCGCCGACGGCGTACAGCCAGTCGCTGCCGGTCACGCGCAGGCTGTCGTCGACCTCCAGCCAGGAGCCCGGCTCCAGGCCGATGGTGTCGAGGCCGATGTCCTCCGTGCGCGGAGCGCGGCCGGTGGCGAAGAGGATCTCGTCGGCCTCGACGCGGTCGCCGGAGCCGGTGACCACCACGACGGTGCCGTTCTCCCGGGTCACCGACTCCACGGAGGTACCGGTGCGGACGTCGGCGCCGGCCTCCGTGAGCGCCTCGGCGACCAGTTCGCCGGCGAACGGCTCCATGCGGGACAGCAGGCCCTTGCCGCGGACCAGGACGGTGACCTGCGAGCCGAGGGCCTGCCAGGCGGTGGCCATCTCGGTGGCGACGACACCGCCGCCGACCACGACCAGCCGGCCGGGCGCGGACTTCGCGCTGGTGGCCTCCCGGCTGGTCCACGGCTTGACCTCGGCGAGCCCGGGCAGATCGGGCAGCTCGGCGCGGGTGCCGGTGCACACGGCGACGGCGTGCCGGGCGGTGAGGGTGGTGAAACGGCCGTCGGGGCCGGTCACGGTGACCGTACGCGGCCCGGCGATCCGGCCGTGGCCCCGGTAGAGGTCGGCGTCGATACCGCGCAGCCAGCCGACCTGGCCGTCGTCCTTCCAGTGCGCGGTGTACTCGTCGCGCCGGGCGAGCACCGCGTCCGCGTCGAGGGGCCCCTGGACGGCCTGGCTCAGGCCGGGCAGGCGGCGGGCGTCGGAACGGGCGATGACCGGGCGCAGCAGCGCCTTGCTGGGCATGCACGCCCAGTAGGAGCACTCGCCGCCGACCAGTTCGGTCTCGACGACCGCGGTGGTCAGCCCCGCCGCCCGGGTGCGGTCGGCGACGTTCTCGCCGACGGGGCCGGCCCCGAGCACCACGACGTCGTACGCGATGGATTCCGTTTCCGTCATGGGCCCAGTCTGGTCGGTGGTGTGCCCGGTGGCCACATGGGTAGGCGGCCGGAATATGTACTCAGAGGGCCGTGTTCTCCCCACGGCTTCCGCCCCCATGTCGAGGAAGAGGTAGACGCATGAGCAGCACCGTGGAGCTCACCAAGGAGAACTTCGACCAGACGGTCACGGACAACGAGTTCGTCCTGATCGACTTCTGGGCGTCCTGGTGCGGGCCGTGCCGTCAGTTCGCACCCGTGTACGAGAAGGCGGCCGAGGAGAACCCCGACCTGGTCTTCGGCAAGGTGGACACCGAGGCCCAGCCGGAGCTGGCCCAGGCCTTCGGCATCCAGTCGATTCCGACCCTGATGATCGTCCGTGACCAGGTCGCCGTGTTCGCCCAGCCCGGCGCGCTGCCCGAGTCCGCCCTCGCGGACGTCATCGGGCAGGCCCGGAAGCTGGACATGGACGAGGTCCGCAAGAGCATCGCCGCCCAGGAGGGCGACGGGCAGGGCGAGTAACGCCCGGGGGCAATGCCTGGAACGGGTACGTCGCCACGTCCCCGCGCACCGTCGTCCAGCGCACTCGGTGAAGGCCTCCAGGTCGGCCTCGCCGCCGAAGCGGGCGCCGGTGCCGGACCCGGCGATCCCGCCGAAGGGCGCGACGGCCTCGTCGTTCACGGTCTGGTCGTTGATGTGCGCGATCCCGGTCGGGATGCGCTCGGCCAGGTCCATTCCCCGGGCCGCCTACCGGGTGACGGAGTTGAGGGACTGCCAGGTCTTGGGTTCGAGCAACGGCAGGACGGCTCTCCGATCGCCCCCGGGCTTTTGGTTGAGCCTGCGACATCCTAGTGAGCGGTCAGCTGGAGTCCCTCGGCACCACCGACGCCCCCAGCACCTTGTGCGTCTCGGGCGCGGCGCCGGGGTCGCGCACCGCGTGGTCGACCAGTTCGGCGAGGTCGCGGCCGGACGGCAGCTCGATGTGGATCGTGCTGAGCCGGGGCCGCAGCAGGCGGCCGAGCATCAGGTCGTCGGCGCCGATCACGGCCGTGTCCTCGGGGATGCGGACGCCCTCGTCCTGCAGGGCGCGCATCAGCAGCATCGCGTACTCGTCGTTGTACGCGAACACCGCGTCGAGGTCGGACTCGCGCCAGCGTGCGGCCAGTTGGGCGGCGGCCTCCTCGTCGTAGGCGAGGGGCAGCCCGGCCACCGTGGCGTCCGTGCCGTCCAGGGCCTGCCGTACGCCCTCCAGGCGGGGCCGGGAGAAGAGATCCAGACCGGGTTCCTCGGGGACGACGACGCCGATACGGCGCCGGCCGCGGGCGTACAGGTGGGTGGCGGCGCAGTGACCGACGCCGGCGTGGTCCATCAGCAGCGCGTGGGCGCCCTCGACGGGCTCGGGGCCCAGGGTCACCACGGCACGGGCGCCGGCCCGCTTGAGGACGGCGACGCCCTCGGGGCCGAGTCCGGCGCCGGGGACCAGGACGGCGACCGGCCGCAGTTCGGCCCAGGCGCGGGCCGCCTCGTCGCCGTGCAGACCGACGGTTCCGTACTGCACGACCGTGTAGTCGAGGCGGCCGAGGGCCCACTGGAGTTCGTTGATGAACTGGCCGTAGAGCGGGCCCACGGGGACGGTCGGGGCGGGCATCAGGACCATGCGGCTGTGTCCGGCGCGCAGGCTGCGGGCCGCCGCGTGGGGCACGTACCCGAGTTCCTTCGCGGCCTGGTGGACGCGGCGGCGCGTCGGCTCGCTGATCCGTACCGCACTGGTGTTGTTCAGGACGTAGGAGACGGTCGCGCGCGAGACGCCGGCCAGGCGGGCCACATCGGCGCTCGTGGGGACGGAGCGCGGTGCGGGCGACCCGGGCGAGGGCGAGTTCGGTATCTGCACCATGACGTACCGCATCTTGGCAGAGGCCCAACGGGCCGATGCGGGCGGGGGAACGTCGTTCACGGTTGGACCAGGGCCCGCCCCGCGGGCCCGCCGCCTCCTCCGCGGCGGGCGGCGGATCACCGCGGCGGCTCGGCCCCCGTCACCCGCGCCACCAGGTCCAGCCATCCGGCCTCCAGGCGCTCCCGCGGCACCCCGCACTGCTTGGTCAGGTGGTGGATCAGGGCGGGGTCGAGGGTGCCCATCAGGGTGTGGGCGAGGAGGTCGCAGTCGGCGTCGGGGACGGCCTGTCGCAGCAGGGTGACGACGTGGCTGAGCTGGACGCGGCGGGCGGGCACGGCGAACCGGCGCTCCGGGTCCGGCTCGGCGGCCAGCTGCAGTTCCAGGTCGTCCGCGGCGCGACGCAGCACGCCGACCCCGAAGGCCGCCAGCCGCTCCACCGGCGGGGCCCCCGGCCCGAGCGGCGGCGGGCCGGTCATGAACGCGGCCTGGAACTTCTTCTCCGAGTGGTCCAGCAGCGCGGTCAGCAGCCCCGTGCGGTCACCGAAGCGGCGGAAGACGGTGCCCTTGCCCACCGAGGCCGCCGCGGCCACCGCCTCCATCGTGACGTTGGCGGCGCCCTGCTCCTTCACCAGCCTGGCCGCGGCCTCCAGCAGCCGGGCGCGGTTGCGGGCGGCGTCGGCCCGCAGGCACGGCTCGTCGCCGCCGGTGCCGAGTTCGAGCAACTGCGGGGCGCCGACGGGCTCCTGGACCTTCGGGAAGGGCGGCAGCGGGCTGGACATGAAGACAGCGTAAAGCACGCGGGAAGAAACTGGACCACGGTCCGGTTAGACTGCTACAAAGTTAAACGGACCTCGGTCCGGATCGTAACGGTGACGTTTCAGCACCTTGGAGTCAGCATGTCCGTTCGCATTCTCGCCCTCGTCGGCAGCCTTCGCGCCGGTTCGCACAACCGCCAGCTCGCCGAGGCGGCCGTCAAGCACGCACCCGAGGGCGCCGACGTGGTGCTCTTCGAGGGCCTGGCCGACATCCCCTTCTACAACGAGGACATCGACGTCGAGGGCAGCGTCCCGGCCGCCGCGGCGAAGCTGCGGGAGGCCGCCCACGCCGCCGACGCCTTCCTTCTCTTCTCGCCCGAGTACAACGGCACCATCCCGGCCGTCCTGAAGAACGCCATCGACTGGCTGTCCCGCCCGTACGGTGCCGGCGCCTTCGGCGGCAAGCCCGTCGCCGTGGTCGGCACCGCCTTCGGCCAGTACGGCGGCGTGTGGGCGCAGGACGAGGCGCGCAAGGCCGTGGGGATCGCCGGCGGCAAGGTGATCGAGGACATCAAGCTCTCCATCCCCGGTTCGGTGACCCGCTTCGCCGAGACCCACCCGGCCGACGACGCCGAGGTCGCCGCCCAGCTGACCGAAGTCGTCGCGCGCCTGCACGGCAACGTGGGCGTGGCCGCCTGATCCCGGCGCAGCACCCCGGAGGGGCCGGAGCCGTGCGGCTCCGGCCCCTCCGCCGCGTCAGTGGAGCCCGGCCGGCCGCTGAACGGCCGGCGCCGCGAACCGCTCCATCCACTCGGCCGTCTCGCCCGGCCGCGGGGCCAGGACCACGGTGTCGACGCCCGGCTTCGTGTAACCCTCGATGTCCCGCGTGAAGGCGTCGAGGTCACCGGCGGTGGCCGGCTCCCCCGGAGTGGCCGAACCGGTTGATGTGCACAGCCACCCGCATGTCCGTCTCCGTCCGTCCGGATCCTCGTCGACAGTGGGACGTCAGGACTTCGAGCGCCCTCGAAGTCAAGGCCGACGGGGAAGAGGTGACACCGGCCGGGCCACCCGCCGTACGGCGGACGCCGGTTCCGCCGTACGGCGGCCCCCTCGCCGGGAGCGGCGCGCCGATGATGACCGTACGATCGCAGCGCCCCCGTGTGAGGAGAAACCGTGACGTCGGCCCCGCCTCCGTTCGACCCGGAACTCGCCGCCGCCCTGGAGATGATCAAGGACGTGATCTCGCCGGGGCTCACCCCGCAGGAGATCGGCACCGCCCGGCAGGGGGCGGGGATCGAGATGCTCGCGGACCTCGACCTCACCCTGGGCGGCGCGTTCGAGGTGGAGGACCGTGCCGTACCGGGCCCCGAGGGCGCCCCCGACGTCTCCCTGCTGATCTGCCGCCCCACCGCGCCGGCGACCGCCGGGCCGCTGCCCGTGATCTACCACGTCCACGGCGGCGGCATGGTCCTCGGCAACAACCGGGCCGGCGTGGAGGGCCCGCTGGCCTGGGCGCGGGAACTGGACGCGGTCGTGGTGTCGGTGGAATACCGCCTCGCGCCCGAGCACCCCCACCCCGCACCGATCGACGACGTCCACGCGGGCCTGCTGTGGACGGCGGAGCACGCCAAGGAGATCGGCGGCGACCCGGAGCGGATCGTCCTCGCCGGGGCCAGCGCGGGCGGCGGCCTCACCGCGGCGCTGGCCCTGTTGCTCCGCGACCGCCGGGGGCCCCGGCCCCGCGGGCAGATGCTGCTGTGCCCGATGCTCGACGACCGCAACGACACCTTCTCCAGCCACCAGATGGCCGGCCTCGGCACATGGGACCGCACGGCCAACGAGACCGGATGGGGCGCCCTCCTCGGCGACCGCCGGGGCGGCCCCGAGGTCTCCCCCTACGCCGCCCCCGCCCGCGCCACCGACCTCTCCGGCCTGCCCCCGGCCTTCCTCGACGTCGGCTCCGCGGAGACCTTCCGCGACGAGGTCGTCGACTACGCCTCCCGGATCTGGCAGTGCGGCGGCATCGCCGAGCTCCACGTCTGGCCCGGCGGCTTCCACGGCTTCGACGGCTGCACCCCGCAGGCGGCACTGTCCCAGGCGGCACGGGGTGCTCGGCTGGGGTGGCTGCGCAGGCTGCTCGCCGGGTGACGCGGCACACTCGTCCGCTCATCCCGTGGTCGCGCGTTCCCCGGACGGTGCCCGTCGAGTGGCCGGACGGTCCAGGTGGGCCACCACGGTGGAGTGGAAGCGGTGCACGGCGTCGTCGACGCTGCGGATGAAGCCGGACTCGGCGCTGCCCCGGCCGCTGCCCATCCCCTTGAACAGGGAGAGGCGGAAACCGGTGATCTGGACGCCGTCGCCCTTGGGCAGCAGGTCGGCCGGCTCGGGACGGAGCCGCTCCAGCGTGCCGCGCGGGCCGCCCGCCGCACCCTCCACCAGCGTTTCGATGTGGAGGTCGGCCGGCGCCTCGGCCAGCCGCCGGATCAGTCGCTTGACCCAGGTCAGGGGGTAGCCCTGCTCGGGTGCCGGGATCTCGACGGAGGTGCGCAGTTTGCCGGTGCGCAGATCCGCGGCGACCGCGAGCACGCCGGGAGTGCCCTCGATGCGCAGCTCCGCTTCGAGCCTGCCCTGCAGGCACAGCTGCTCGGCGAGGCGGCTGCGGCGCTCGTGCGGGTCCGCGCCACGCCGAGTCCGCTGGACGGGCAGCACCTTCTGCCCGAGTTCGCCGCCCAGCCCGAGGCAGACCTGCCGGATGAGCCGCTCCCAGCTCTCGACCACCTCCAGGGCGCGCGGGTCTCCCTGGCACAGCGTCTCGTCGTCGATGCCGTTGCGGACCGGGACCCAGGCCGGACCCATGTTCTGGAAGCCGTGGCAGCCGGAGTTCTCGTGCTGGAGGTAGTGCAGCAGCTCCTGCAGCAGCCAGGCGTGCGAGGCGTCGCCGACTCCCTCGTGCCGGATCAGCAGCTGGGCCTGGTGGGCGACCTCGGCCCAGGACAGGTGCCTGAGGGCCACCTTGTGCTTGCGCCTGCCGTCGGTCTTGACGTCGACGAGCGGGCTGCCCTCCAGGGCGACGTCGTTGGACAGCGTGATCACGGCCTCGTAACCGCGGCGGGCGGCGACATCCATGTACGCCTGCACCTGATCGGCCTTGAGGGCGCTGCCGTTGGTCTTCGTCTCGACCAGCGCCGTCCACAGCTTGCCGGCCCGCTCGACGCGGACGATCCCGTCGGGGCGTCGCGGGGTGTCGCCGTGCGGCAGGGACACCTCGGTGAACGTCTCCATGCGGCCGGCCGGCGCGCCGAAGGCGGCGGTCAGGCGCCTGCCGAACTCCGGCACCTGCGCCATCACGGAGAGCAGGACCGACGTGGCACGCGTCTCGCGGTCCCGGTCGCTCTTGAGAGCGGAGACGGGAAAGAGCCGGGCCTGCTTCCAGGAGTCGTTCTCCGCCAGGGACTTACGGCTCGCCCGGGGCAGGATCACCTTCTTCCGCGCCGTACGGGGCCTGCCCGACGGCTTGCCCGGCCCGGTCGCGTCGCCGGGCGGGCGGGGCGCCGGTACGGCGTCCAGCGGCGGCGGCGCCTGCGTCGCGACGGCCGAAGCCGGGCGGTCGGCGTCGGTCTGCTCCTCGCCGGGCATGGCGTCGAGCGCGCCGTCCGCCGCCGCGTCGTCGTCGATGTCGACGCCGAAGTCCGTCGCCAGACCGGCCAGACCGGTGTCGTACCCCTGTCCCACGGCACGGAACCTCCACTCGTCCGCGCGCCGGTACAGCTCACCGAAGATGATCGCGCTCACCGCGTCGGCGTCGTCGATCGCGAATCTCAGGAGAGGGTCGCCGACCGCGTCGGCCAGCGTCACGGTGAGGTCTTCCAGTTCCTTGAAGCGGGCCCCGCCGTAGCGGCTCGCGGCGACGACGATCCGTCGCACGTCGTCCGGGACCGCCGTCAGGTCGAAGCCGATCCGGTCCTCGTCGCCGTCCTGCGTGGGCGTCTTGCCCAGCAGTTGCACGCTTCCGTCGGCCGCGACCGGGTTGTTGTAAAAGTAGAAGTCGCCGTCACCGCGGACCTTGCCGTCCGCGTTCAGCAACAGGACGGACACGTCGGCGTCACCTTCACCGCTCGGGCTGGCCCGGCCCAGACTGACGATCACCGAGCCGACATGCTCACTCAGGGCCGACAGCGATACGTTCGACCCCTTCGCCATTTCCTGCACGAATCCCCCCACCCCAACTGCTTGCCGCGCAACACCATGTGACATGTCGCACACACCCGGGCAACTGTAATACCCCGGTGGCGGCGACCGGGGCGGAACCGGAGGCTGACTGGCCGGGTGCCTGACCGCGCTGGATCGCGGGCGCCGGGCCGCCGTCCAGGTCGCCTACTTCGACCGGCCGGCCGAGAACCGGGCCGGGCCGGAGGCGCTGGTGCGCGGGGCCGCCGGCCTGGCCGGGTGTCCCGCGCGGCTGGTCGACGAGGAGCGGCGGGCCGGGCTGCGGGCGGAGCCCGGCGGGCGGCGCGTGGACGGGCGGGCGGTCGAGGCCGCCACCGCGGACGCGCCCTGGACGCTGCGCACGCTGCACCCGGTCGCCTCGACGGCGAGCCTGCGGGCGGACGCGGCGGAGTCAACGTGCACCACTCCACGCTCCAGGACCGGCCGGCCCACGCCGAGCACCTGCCCGGCTGGCCGGTGCGCACCCCGCAGGGCCGGTTCCGGCCGCAACTCGCCCTGTCCATGCGGCACTCGGCGCGCAGGCAGGGCGACCGCTCAGTAGACGTCGCGGACGTAGCGCTTGTCGGCGGCGAGCTGTTTTACGTACGCCGCCGCGTCGTCCTCCGCCAGCCCGCCGTGCACCACGGCGATGTCCGTGAGGGCCCGGTCCACGTCCTTGGCCATGCGGGAGGCGTCGCCGCAGACGTAGAAATGGGCGCCGTCCTGGAGCCAGGACCACAGCAGGGGGCCGTGTTCGCGCATCCGGTCCTGGACGTAGACCTTGGCGCGCTGGTCGCGGGAGAAGGCCGTGTCGAGGCGGGTGAGGCCGCCCTCGGCGAGGAAGGCGGTCAGCTCGTCCTCGTAGTAGAAGTCGGAGGCCCGGTGCTGCTCGCCGAAGAACAGCCAGTTGGGGGCGCGGTGGCCGCGGGCGCGCCGCTCCTGGAGAAAGCCGAGGAAGGGCGCCACGCCGGTGCCGGGGCCGACCATCACCATGGGGGTGGCGGGGTCGGCGGGCGGGCGGAAGTGCGGCGAGCGCTGGACGTGGACGGGTACGGGCGTGCCGGGTTCGGCGTCGGCGAGGAAGGGGGAGCACACGCCCTGGCGGGCGCGGCCGTGCAGGTTCTCGTACCGGACGACGGACACCGTCAGCGACACCAGGTGGGGGTCGGTGAGCGGGCTGGAGGAGATGGAGTACAGCCGCGGTTGCAGACGGCCCAGCACGTCGGCCCACTCCTGCGCGTCGGCGCGGACGCCGAACTCGGCGACCACGTCCACGGCCTGCCGGCCCCAGGTCCACTTCGCCAGCTCGCCCTTGTTGTCCGGCCGCAGCAGCTTGCGCAGCTCGCGCGGGTCACGGGCCTGCTCGGCGACGAAGCGCAGCAGGCCGGGGCTGACGCGGGTGATGTCGAGGTGGCGCACAAGGGCGTCGCCGAGGGTCACCTCACCCACGCCGTCGACCCGCACCTCCGTGTCCGCGTCCAGGCCGGTGACGGTCAGCCACTCGGCCGCCAGCCGTGTGGAGTTCAGGGGCCGTACGGCCAGGGCGTCGCCCGCCTCGTACACCAGGGGCTGCTCGCTGTCGCGGGTGTCGAAGGTGAAGCGGCGGACCTCCTTGCCCGCGCCCGGCAGGCTGAGCAGCCGGTTGCCGGTCAGGCGGGCGGTGACGGGGGCCGGCTTCTTCTTGGCACGGGGAGCGGCCGGGGACGGGGTCGCCCGGGTGCCCTGGAGGGCGGTGAGCACCTGGTCGAGCCAGGCGTGTGCGGCGCTCTCGTAGTCGGGTTCGCAGTCGGTGCGCGGGGCCAGGCGGACCGCGCCCAGTTCGTCCAGGCGCCGGTCCAGGCGGCGGCCGTGCCCGCAGAAGTCGTCGTACGAGGAGTCTCCGAAGGCGAGCACGGCGTAGCGCCGTCCCTCCAGGCCTCCGGCTCCGGGCGCGGTCAGGGTGTCCCAGAAGCCGGCGCCGTTGTCGGGGGCGTCGCCGTCGCCGAAGGTGCTGGTGATCAGCAGCAGGTCGGCGCCGGCGGGCAGGGCGGTGAGGTCGGCCTCGTCCATGGCGACGAGGGAGGTGGCGTGGCCGCCGGAGGCGAGCCGTTCGGCGGTGGTGGCCGCGAACTCCTCGGCGTTGCCGGTCTGCGAGGCCCACAGGATCACGACCCGGCGGCCGGTGGCGGGCGGGGCCGAGGGGGTGGCGGCGGCCCGGGAGTACATGCCGGCGAGGGTGCCGTTGACCCACAGGGCGTGCTCGGGACTGAAGGGGGCGTCCGGCGGCAGTACCGGGACGCCGGGGGCGCCGGCGGGGATGCCGGCGAGGAAGCCGACCAGGTACTGCCGTTCGCGCTCGGTGAGGACGGGCGGCGGGGCGGGGTCGAGGCCGAATGCGGCGGCGGCGGAGGGCTGGACCGCGGACGGCACGATCGGCGGTGCCTCGGTCACCGGCGGCTGCACGCTCACCGGCGTCACGACCTTGGTCAGCGACACCGCGCACACCTTCAGCTCCGGCTGGAAGGACAGCGGGTCGACGGCGTCGTTCGTGACCGCGTTGACACTGAGGTACTCGCCGAACAGGTCGTTCCAGTGGAACGGGGCGAAGCAGCAGCCCGGCCGCACCCGGTCGGTGACGACGGCGGGCAGGACGGCCCGCCCGCGCCGGGAGGCGACCTCCACCGAGTCGCCGTCGGCGATGCCCAGGTCTGCCGCGTCCTGCGGGTGTATCTCGACGAAGGGGCCGGGGTTGAGCTTGTTCAGCTTGGGCACCCTGGCCGTCTTGGTGAGGGTGTGCCACTGGTGCTGGAGGCGGCCGGTGTTGAACACGTACTTGTAGTCGTCGTCCGGCATCTCGGCCGGCGGCAGGTGCGGGCGGGCGTGGAAGACGGCGCGGCCGGTGGGGGTGGGGAAGGTGAGGGTGCCGTCCTCGTCGACGTACCGGACGGGGTTGCGGTCGGGGCCGTCGGCGGTGGGCGCGGGCCACTGGACGGGGGTGTCGCGCAGCCGCTCGTACGTCACCCCGCGCAGGTCGTAGCCGGTCTGCGGGTTGTGGGCCCGTTTGATCTCCTCGAAGACCTGCGCGGCGCTGTCGTAGGAGAAGCCCCGCTCGTAGCCCATGGCACGGGCGACGGCGGCGATGATCCGCCAGTCGGCGGTGGCCTCGCCGGGCGGGTCGGCGGCGGGCCGGGCCAGGGTGAGGTTGCGTTCGCTGTTGACGAGGACGCCCTCGGTCTCGGTCCACAGGGCGCCGGGCAGGACGACGTCGGCGTAGGCATTGGTCTCCGTGTCGGCGAAGACGTCCTGGGTGACGACGAACTCGGCGGCCTCCAGGCCCTCGATGACCGTGCGGCGGTTGGCGACGGAGGCGACCGGGTTGGTGCAGATGATCCAGCAGGCCTTGATGTCGCCGTCGGCCATCTTCCGGAACATCTCGACGGTGCCGTGGCCGACGCCGTCCGCGCGGATCGTGCCCGGGGGCAGCTCCCACAGCTCTTCGGTGAAGGCGCGGTCGGCGTCGGCGAGGACGGACCGCTGGCCGGGCAGGCCCGGGCCCATGTAGCCCATCTCCCGGCCGCCCATGGCGTTGGGCTGGCCGGTGAGGGAGAACGGGCCGCTGCCGGGGCGGCAGATCTTCCCCGTCGCGAGGTGGAGGTTGACCAGGGCGTTGGTGTTCCAGGTGCCGTGCGTGGACTGGTTGAGGCCCATCGTCCAGCAGCTGGTCCACTCCCCCGCCTCGCCGATCAGCCGGGCCGCCTGGCGGATGTCGTCCTCGGCGAGGCCGGTGAGCTCGGCGACGGCGGCGGGCGGGTAGCCGGCGAGGAAGTCGGGCATCGCCTCCCAGCCCTCGGTGTGGGCGGCGATGAACTCCGGGTCGGTGTGGCCGCCGACGTGCAGCAGGTGCAGCAGGCCGTTGAGCAGCGCGAGGTCGGTGCCCGGCCTGATCTGCAGGAAGAGGTCCGCCTTCGCGGCGGTGGCGGTGCGGCGCGGGTCGACGACGATCAGCTTGGCGCCGGCCGACTTCACCCGGTCCATCATGCGCAGGAAGAGGACGGGATGGCAGTCGGCCATGTTCGAGCCGATGACCAGGAACAGGTCGGCGCGGTCGAAGTCCTGGTACGAACCGGGCGGGCCGTCCGCACCCAGCGACAGCTTGTAGCCGGTACCGGCACTGGCCATGCACAGACGGGAGTTGGACTCGATCCGGTTGGTCCGGATGAAGCCCTTGGCCAGCTTGTTCGCGAGGTACTGGGCCTCCAGGCTCATCTGGCCCGAGACGTAGAGCGCGACCGCGTCGGGCCCGTGCTCGTCGACGATGGCCCGCAGCCGCCGTGCCGTCTCGGCGACCGCCGCGTCCAGCGGGGCCGGCACCGGCTCGTCCCCGCGCTCGGGCCGGACCAGGGCCGTGGTCAGTCTCCCCGGCGCGGACAGCATGTCGGCCGTGGTCGCGCCCTTGGTGCACAGCCGGCCGGAGTTCGCCGGGTGCTCCTTGTCGCCGGACGCCTTCAGGACCGTACGGCGTCCGTCCGGCCCCCTGCCGATGTCGAGCACCAGGCCGCAGCCCACACCGCAGTACGAGCAGACCGTCCGCACCGCCTCGATGCCGTCGGTCCCCGAGTCCGGCGCGGCCACGGGCGCCCCCTGTCGTGTGCTGATCGGCCTGTCGTACACAGTGACCGTACGAACAGCCGATTACGGGAACGTCGCTCCGGGGATCATCGGGAGTTAAGCCCGGCGCACAGAGTGGGGGTGCGGGGTGTGAGCGGGGCCGGCGCGCGGGCACGCGACGCCGCGCGGACACCCACCTGGGGCAGGACGCGTCCGCGCGGCTGCTCGTGGGAGCCGGTCAGCTGGTCGCCCGTACCGCGTCGCGGGCGTGATCGTTGCACCGCAAAACTTGAAGGGTCAACGGTCAGGGTGGAGAACCTGAGATCGCACGCGGCGAACGGGCACACCGACCAGGGATCATCCGAATGACCTGTGTGCATCTCCCCGTGGTCGGCGTATGCCCAGGCCGGCCGCATCAACCGCGCCGTACGGGGTGGCGGTGGTGGCCGGATCACAGCGCATCGCGGAGGGCCAAGGGCGGCCGCGTTCATGGGCGTTGGGGCCGGCCGGTACGGTTTGACCATGGAGGCTTCCGCAACGAACCCGGCCGACGACAACGTCAGGCTCCCGGCGGTCATCAAGGCCACCGCGCGACAACTACTGGTGAAACTGGGCGCCGGGGGGCTGTCCCTTGATGCCGTGGCCCGTGACAGCGGTCTGGCCCTCCCGGAGGTGGAAGCCGTCTTCCCGCACCGGGACGACCTGCTGACCGCGCTGGTCATCGACGCCTACAACGAGTCCGCTGCCGCGATGGAACAGGCCGATCAGGCCGCCAGGGACGCCCATGCGTCGGCGGGCGCGCGGCTGCTTGCCGTCACTCGTGCGCTGCGGCGGTGGTCCTTCGGCAACCCCGCCGAATTCACGCTGATCTACGGCTCGCCCGTTCCGGGCTACCACGCCCCGCAGGACACGGTCCCGCCCGCCTCGCGCACCCCCACCGTGCTCGCCGGCATCGTGCGTTCGGCGCTGGAGGCCGGTGAACTCACCCCGCCCCGGCGGGCGGTGCCCGGTCCGCCGCTGCTTCTGCCGGAGGCCGTGGAGCTGTTCGGCGGTGTGCCCGAGGCTCCATTCTCGGACATCATCGAACGCGGCATCGTACTGTGGAGCAATCTGATCGGACTCCTGGTCTTCCAGGTCTTCAGCCGTACCCACGACAGCGTCCGGGACGAGGCCTCGTTCTTCGACTACGCCATCGCCGTGGCGGCCGAAAGCATCGGACTCGTGGTTCCCTTGGGGGAACACACCGACTGAACCGTCCGCCGTACGCGCGGGCACCTGCAGGAATCAGGCCGTGAACACCACCAGAACCCTCTGCTTCGTCATCGCGGCGCTCTCGTCGTACGCCGCCCTCGTCTACCGGCTGTGCCAAGCGCGGCGCAGCTGGAAGGACAACGCCTACCGCACACTGGTCGTCACGCTGCTGTTCCAGTGCCTCACCTTCACGATGGGCGCCGTCGCCATGGGGAGCAAGAGGTTCCTGGGCGTCGGCAACCTCGCCATCCTGGTGATGCACCTGTCGGCGGTCGCCTTCTGCGTCAGCGCGCAGATCATCCTGCTGCGCTGGGCGACCGCCGACGAAGAGGCGGTACGCAAGACCCGTTACTGGCTGATCACCGGCATCGTCCTCGACGCGCTTCTGACGGCGCTGTTCTTTCTGGCCGACGGTCCCGGCCGGCCGGCTTCGGACTTCGACACCGGCAGCGGCCGGCCGCTGGTCCTCACCTACCTCCTGGTCTTCATCGTCTCCCAGGCGGTTCCGTGCGTCACCATCTTCCGCCAGTGCGGCCCCTATGCCCGTATGACCGACAAGGCGTCGCTGCGCCAGGCCCTGCGGCTGCTCTCCGTCGCGGCGGTGGTCCTCTTCCTGTACTGCCTGGCCAGGACGGTCAACATCCTCACCGCCGCGCGCGGGATCGACATCGGCGTCTGGAAGGTCGCCGCTTCCGTCTTCAGCGCGGCCGGCATCGTCACCCTCTCGCTCAGCCTGACCATGCCCTCCTGGGGGCCCTCGGCCGCCAGGCTCCTGGAGTGGGCGCGCAGTTACCGGTCGTACCGGGCCCTTTACCCGCTCTGGCGGGACCTGTACGAGGCCTCCCCGGACATCGTCCTGGAGCCGCCGGGGGCTTCCGTGTCCGATCTCAACTACCGTCTTCACCGGCGGGTCGTCGAAATACGGGACGGATGGCGGGACTTGCGGCCCTACATCGACCGCACCGCCAACGGCGTCGACGGGCCGGACCAGGGAGCGAGCGAGGAGTCCCGGCAGGCGCTCGCCGAAGCGGCACAGATCAGGCAGGCCCTGCACGCCAAGCGCACCGGCACCATCCCCGACCACAACAAGGACGCCGGCGACTTCGAAGACCGTGATACGGACAACTTCACGGCTGAGGTGGCCTGGCTCACCAAAGTCGCATCCGCCTACAGTAAACTGGGCGGCGCGGGTTGAGAGCTCCCGCCCGGTCTGTATCCCCCGTCAGACCGGGCGGGCTTCCCCCGGGTTCCACCCCCGTTTCCCCCGTTCCCCGGTTCCCCCGTCTTTCCCGTCGGGCCGGGCGGGTGGGTCCCGCCCGGCCCTGCCCGACCCATCCCCCGACGGCCGGACCGGTCCGCATCACCGGCACCCAACTCGGCTACCCCCGTGAACCAAGTTAGCTGACAGCTATCGGCGAGCACCAACGTTGGCGGAGTCTCGGCCAATTGTCAACCAACCGCTAATCTGCGAGACTGGCGGATAGCCAAGGGCTATGCCGAGGAGGTGACGGGAGGTAGATTGGCAATGTCCGAGACCGACGACCGGCCCGTGCTGGCAGTGCGTCTGGACGACCTCTTCAAGACGGTTCGTCCCAAGGGCAGGCACTGGACCAACGCCGAGGTGGCGGAGGAGCTGAAGCGGGCCAACCCCGAACTCAGGGTCGGGGGCGTGTATCTGTCGCAGTTGCGGACGGGCAAACGCTCCAACCCCTCACCGGACCTACTGGCTGCCCTGGCTCGCTTCTTCGGCGTTTCGGTTGCCTACTTCTTCGACGACAAGGTCGCCGAGTCGGTACTCAGCGAGGTCGCCGCCATCGAGGCGTTGCGGCAGTCCGGGGTCCGCGCCGTGGCGATGCGGGCGGCCGGGATGAAGAAGGAGAACCTCCAGGCCATCACGGCCATCATGGACCAGTACCGGCAGTTGCAGGGCCTTCCGCCCGTCACCGACCCCTCGGACGCGGAGTGAGGGGCCCCAGGAGGGGGCGGTCGGCCGATCAGGACCGCCGCAGCCAGCTCAAGAAGCTCCGGAAGGCCGGCGCACAGCGGATCGCTGAACTCGATCTGCCGAAAGTGGCCGATGTGGCCGAACTGTGCCGCTACCTCGGCGAGATCCGCGACCGTCCCATCACGCTGGTCCCGATGCAGATGCCCGCTTCGCATCCGTGCGGCATGTGGGTCGCCGCACGCGACGAGGACCTGATCTTCTACGACGCCAACACGACCGGCGCGCATCAGGAGCACATCATCTTGCACGAGCTGGGCCACATCATCTGCTGCCATCGCGGCGCAGGTTGGCTGGACGAGGCGACCGCCCGCCTCCTCTTCCCCAACCTCGACCCCGACCTCGTGCGTGACATGCTCCTGCGCGCGACCTACGACGACGTCCAGGAACAGGAGGCGGAGATCATCGCCTATCTTCTCTCCCAAAAGGTGGGCAGTACCGAGCAGCGGCATGGCGCGCCCCCGGCCGAGGAGGCCGGGGAAGGCGGGGATTCCGGAAAGAACGCCATGCTCAGCCGGATCGAACGCACCCTGATCTGACGTGAGTCGCTCATTCCCCGGCGGATGCCACCTCCTCGGCCAGGATCGACACGGCCCGTCGGATGTCGTCCTCGCGGTGTTCGCTGGTAACGAAGAACCGCAGCCGCGCGAGCCCCTCCTCCACGGCGGGGTGGAAGATCGGATCGGCGATGACCCCCCGGTCGAAGAGCCGGTCCGCGATGCGCAGGGTCTTCGCCGAGTCGCCGAGCAGACACGGCACGATGGGCGTGTCGGCACTGGAGCCCGTCGCCAGACCGGCCGAGGCGGCGAGGCCCAGGAAGAGCTCCGCGTTCCGCCGCAGAGCGCGCACCCGGTGCGGTTCCGCGACGATCAGCTCTGTGGCGGCCAGCGCCGCGGCCGCGTTGGCCGGGGTGAGGCCCACGCTGTAGACGAAGCCGGGCAGCGTGTGGCGCAGCCACCGCACCATCCGGGCCGATCCGCCGAGGTAACCGCCGCAGCTGGCGAAGGCCTTGGAGAGGGTGCCCATCCACAGATCCACGTCCGCCCGGTCGACGCCGAAGAACTCACCGACGCCACGGCCGTGTTCGCCCACGGTGCCGATGCTGTGCGCCTCGTCGACCATCAGCAGGGCGCCGTAACGCCTCTTCAGCTCGATCACGGCGGGCAGGTCGACGAGGTCGCCGTCCATGCTGTAGGCGCCCTCGACGGCGATCAGCACCCGCCGGAAACGGGACCGGTTGAGCCGCAGCATGTGTTCCAGCCGGCCGATGTCGTTGTGCGCGAACGGGCGTCGCGCCGCCCCGGACAAGGCGCAGCCCTGCAGGATGCTGTCGTGGGCGAGCGCATCGTGCACGACGAGGTCCCCCGCGCCGACGAGGTGCCCTATCGCGGTGACATTGGTGGCGTGGCCACTCACCAGCGCCAGGCAGTCGTCGACGCCGAGGAAGGCGGCGAGCGCCCGCTCCAGCCGTACGGTCAGATCCCGTTCGCCGGAGAGCACACGGCTCGCGGAAACGGAGGTCCCGTACCGGTCCACCGCCCGGTGCACGGCCTCGTTGACCGCCGGATGGCCGGAGAGCCCCAGGTAGTTGTAGCTGCCGAAGGACAGGTACTCGCGGTCGCCGATCAGGGTCCTGTCGCGGATGTTGCCCTCGTGGACCCGGAAGTACGGGAAGTCCGCACCACTGCCGGTGATCGAGCTCAAGCGCTCCTCGAACTGCCTCACCTCGGGGAAGTCATCGACGCGCGCTGTCTCGGCACCCCAGTGCGCCCGCGTATGCCGGGGCAGGAGTGCGCCGGGGACCGGCGGCACCGCGAGGTCCGGATCGACCAGGGCGATCAGCCGCTCGATGGTGAGTCCGGGCGAGAAGATCTCATCGGTGCGGAAACCCGGTATCCGCTTGCCGATGTTGACCTCCAGCTCCTGCAGCATCAGGGAGTCGAAGCCGAGATCGGCCACGAGTGTCATCCGCTCGCTCAGGTCGGAGAGGGGGAAGACGCCGGCCCGCGACACCTCTTCGAGCACGATGGATGCGGCGTGTGTGGCGGCTGCGGCCGGTCTGGCCGCGGCCTGTGTGGCGGATTCGGCGGATGCGCCATCGATCCGCGCCGCCACGGGCGCCGCCTCGGGCGAGTCCACCGGCTTGGGAGCGTCCCCCGCTGCCTCAAGGGGGTTGGGCGTGTCCCCCGGCTCGCGAGCCGACTCGTCCACCACCCAGTGGTGGCGCGGGGCGAGCGGGCTCGGCGGCAGGGTGCACGGGGGTATTCGCTCCATGACGGGACGGATCCCCGAGCCGGTGACCGCGCGCTTCGCGAGCCGGGCCAACGCGGCCGTGCGCGCCTCGGCGGACAGCGTCCCCGGCGCCGGCACCGCGGCCTCCGGCGGTTCACCGGGGGGCACCGTGCCGGCCACCTGACCCGGCCCGAGATCTCCGGTGCGGCCCGCCGCCACGGCCTCGGCCGCCGCGGTCAGTTTGGCGACGGCGTCAGGGGCGTCCTCCGCCACCACGGCCAGGCGTTCCGCGAGGGGAGCCCGGCGGGCCAGCGTGTCCGCCACCCCGGCCGGCGATGGCTGGTCGCCGGCGATGGTGTCCGCCAGTTCCCGGGCGTAACGGGCCAGCCCGGCCCGGTCGCGAGCGCTGAGGACCAGAAGGTGCGGCCCCTCGTCCGGTGCCGGGCGGACCGGTGCCGTGGGGCACTCCTCCACCACCACATGGACCCCGGTGCCGCCGAAGCCGAAGGCGCTCACCCCCGCCCGGCGCGGCTGCCCGGACTCCGGCCATGGGGTCGGCGACGTCGGGACGGTCAGACGCGCGGCGTCGAGCCCGGAACGATCGGCCAGGCCGAACTCCGGCTGCGGCGGTATCACTCCTCGGTGCACGGCCAGGACGGTCTTGATCAGCCCGGCCAGCCCCGCGGCGTTGAGCGAGTGCCCGACCACCGCCTTCACCGCGCCCAGGAAGGCGGGTGCGCCCCGCTCACCGCGCAGTTCCCGCAGGACACCGACCTCGACCGGATCGCCGACCGTGGTCCCGGTGCCGTGCGCCTCCAGATAACCCACCGCGTCCGGGGGCAGGTCCGCGTCCCGGTAGGCCCGGCGCAACGCCCGGAGCTGACCGGCCGCCTGGGGATGCATACCGCCCTGCACGGTCCCGTCATTGGCCGTTCCCACACCCCGGATCACCGCGTAGACCCGGTCGCCGGCCGCCAGCGCGTCGGCCAGGGGCCGCAACACCAGGACCCCGGCGCCCTCTCCCAGGACGAAACCATCGGCCTCCGCGCCGAACGGCAGGCACCTGCCGCTGCGCGAGATGGCGCCGATCCGGCACAGTCCCACCAACAGGTCTGGGGTGAGCTGCAGTTGGGCGCCACCGGCGAGTGCGATGCGGCATCGGCCCGCGCGCAGTGCGAACACGGCGTTGGCCACGGCCATCAGGCCACCGGAACACGCCGAGTCCAGCGCATAGCTCTCGCCGTGCAGATCGAAGACCGAACTGATCGTGTTCGGCCCCATGTTGAGCAGGAGTCCGGCCACGGAGGTGCCCTGCAGCCCGTCGACCGCGCGGGCGGTCTCCAGCCACCGGGGGTCGGCCACCCGTGCACCGAACTCACCGCCGGCCAGCTGACGCATGCGGATCTGCAGGGTGCTGATCTCGCGGTAGCCGCTCTCGGTGAGCGACGTGATCACCGAGGTCTCCTCACGGTCGAAGCCCTCGGCCTCCCATCCCGCGTCCTGGATCGCCTCGCGGGCGAGGTCGATCAGCAGCCGGTGCTGGGGGTCCATCGCCCTGGCCCGCCGCGGCGGGATGCCGTAGTGCACGGCGTCGAAGTGGCCCACATCCGGCAGCAGCGCCATGGTGTCCGTGTACACCGAGGACGAATCACGGAAGTTGTCGCTGAGGAAGGCGGCGAGACGCCACCGCGAATCGGGGACGGTGGAGAACTGCCCCTGCGGGGCCGTCAGGAGCCGCCAGTACTGGTTCACATTCGGCGCCCCCGGAAACCGGCAGGCCATCCCCACGATGGCGATGTCGTCCCGTCGCGCTCCCGCTGAACCCACTGTGGAATCTTTCCCTGTCACAGATGTCACCCGGTGGTGCCCAGTCGTGCGCGCCACCAGTCCACGGTCGCCTTGACCTGCTCCTCGACGGGCGTGGCTCGAACCGTGAACTCAGCCTCGTAAGCGCTGGAGTCGACGACGAACGGACGGTCGAACTGGTAACGGATCTCCCTCAGTTCCCGGAGCAGCGGGGAGAAGAGCGACGCGGCACCCAGCACGGCCGGCGGCAGCCGGCGCACCGCGACCGGACCCGTTCCCGCCTCGGCGGCAAGGCGGTCGACCATCTCCCGGGTGGACAGCGCGGGCTCCGTCGGGACGTGCCAGGCCCGTCCCCAGGCCCGTTCCTCCTCCGCGACCTCGACGAGGGCCCTGGCCACATCGGGCAGATAGCTCCAGCTGTGCGGGACGTCCGGGTCCCCCAGCGTGGAGACCCGCTTGCCGCGCAGCAGTTGCGGCATGACCCGCGCGGCCAGGTGGCCGCCGTCCGTCACCCCGGGCCCGAAGAAGTCCGAGGCCCGTAGCTCGACCGCCTTGATACGACCCTGCTCGTGCAGTTTCCGTGCCTGCTCCCAGACGGCGGCGCGCACCCGCCCCTTGCGGCCGGTCGCCGCGAGCGGCAGCTTTTCGGTCATGGGACCGTCCACCGGGCCGTAGCCGTAGAGGTTCCCCAGCATGACCAGGACGGCCCCGGTCGCCTCGGCCGCCGCACACACCGACGCGGCCAGCGGCGGCCATTCACCGGCCCAGCGATGGTAGGGCGGTGCGGCACAGCAGTGGACCGCGGCCGCGCCCTGCGCGGCGTCGGTCAGCCGCTCGCTGTCCGCCGCGTCCAACGCGACGTGCTCGATGCCTGGTTCCGGGCTTCGGCCCGACTTGGTGATGACCCGTACTGAATGGCCCTTTTCGGTCAGCAGCCGTGCGGTGGCCGCCCCGGCGGGCCCAAAACCGATAACAACATGAAAGCTCACGGGCGCACAGTAGCGCGACTGTGTGTTGATCTTGTGTCAGATACGTCGGAGGCAGGCCACGCGGAAGGCGCCCGTCGTCCCCCGCCCGGTGCGCGCGACGGCCTGTCCACGGTCGGCCGGCTGCCGCCCCCGTTACACGGCGAACTCGTCCAGGAGCTGGGGGCCGTTGTTGCCGACATCGTTGACGGCGGGGGAAACGGGCCGGGCCCGCAGGTGGCCACCGGCGGGTCGGCCGAGCAGCGCGCGCAGTTCGTCCGGATCCTGACGGTGGGGGTCGAGCCAGGCGCCGTAGTGACCGGGCGTGAGGGCCAGCGGCATGCGCGGGTGGACGCGTCCGGCCGCGTCGGTCGCCTCGGTCGTGAGGATGGCGCACGTCATCAGCCAGGCGGCAGGATCGTCGTCCCGCTTCACCGCCGGGTCCCGCCAGTATTCGTACAGCCCGGCCAGCGCCATCACCCGACCGTCGGCAGGATGGATGAAGTACGGCTGCTTTCTGGGCTTGTGCGTGCCCTCGGCCTTGATCTGCTGCCACTCGTAGAAGCCGTCGGCCGGCAGCAGACAGCGGCGCTTGACGAACGCGCGGCGGAACGCGGGCTTGTCGTGCACCGTCTCCACCCGCGCGTTGATCATCCGCGCGCCGATCTTCACGTCCTCCGCCCACGACGGCACCAGACCCCAGCGCAGCGGCCGCAGCTCTCTCCGCGGCGGCGCAGCAGCTCCCTCGTCGCGCGGGGTGCGCTCGAGGACGGCCCACACGTCGTCGGTCGGGGCGACGTTCCAGTTCGGCGCCAACGCCTCCTCCGGGCGCCAGGCGGTGACCCGGAACAGCCGGACCAGGTCCTCCGGGCCGCGGGTGGAGACGTAACGGCCGCACATACCGCAACTGTGCCACCGAGGGGGGGTGCCCCGCGGCAACACCGCGATCGCCGCGCAGGCGAAAGTGACATTTTGGGTCTACGGTGATCCAGAAGGGGGCGGCAACCGGAACCGGCGTCACGGAGGAGGCTGCAGTGAAGGAGCACTTCGTCTGGGTGACCACGCGCCGCCTTCGCCAGGGCACCGTGGAGGACTTCGAGAGCGCCTGGCAGCCGGCCCCCTACCCGAAGGGGATGCGCCGCGCCTTCGCGTACTGGTCCGAGGACGGACAGGAGATCACCGGGGTGTCGTTCTGGGACTCCAAGGAGGCATGCGATTCCTGGCGGGCCTCCGAACCGGAGGCGCAGCGGCGGGCGAGGATGGCGCCGTACGTCGCCGAAGAGCGCGAAGGCTTCTACCGGGGACGTGAACTCGCCGTCCCCGAGCGGTAGCCGCGGGCGAGCGGGGACGCCCTGAGGCTGCGGCGCCCGTGCGCCGTCTCCGCCGCGAAGTGGACGGGCGGTGGATTTATCGTGTTCAGTGCACGGTTGCCTATCGTGCTGCCTGCCGTCCGCAGGGGGCGAGATGAAGGTCGAACTGGTTCAACGGGCTGCCGACGCACTGTTCGACGTCCCGGACGACGCCCATGAGGAGATCGTCGCACTCATCGAGGCTGTGGCCGAGGACACCGGGACACAGCCCCCGGCACTGGCCGCAGCGTTCGGTGAATGGTGCTGGCTCGTGTACACCGTCCAGGGGGACGTGGTCGAAGTGCTGGATGTCGGCTGCCTCCGGTGACATCGGCGGCACATGGCCGTCAAGGAGTCGGGCCCCGTGACAGTGAGTGATGGATCGTGCGAGCCGGGTACGAAGTGACCCGGTTCGAACTGGAAGGGGCGGGAACTCGCGCTCAGCCCCCGATGCGCGCCTCGGCCGCGGAGATGACCTCTTCGCGTCGCCGATGGCGCTGTTCGTACTCCAGCACCCGTCGGACCGCGCTGAGGGGAACGTCCTCCAGCCGCGCGGTGATCTCGTCCGGCTCCATGGCGTCGTAGCCGGCCCACGGCTGTTCCGCCCGCAACTGCTCGATGGCGTCGAGGACTCGCTTCCGTTTGGCATGCGCGCGTTCATATCCCTCGACCACCGCCAGGTCCGCCTGGGACAACGTGGGCAGCCGCCGCCGGATCTGATCCGTGCTGAGCTGGCTGAATCCGAGAATGGGCAGGTCCTCCTCCCGCTTGACCGTTCCCAGGAACTCCTCGGCGACCGGGCCGGGCGGGAAGGCCTCCCGCGGAGTACCGCCGACGGCCCCCTTGGCGCGCCGGATACCGCGCTGGGCGATGTCACGCGCCCGGTCGAAAGCGGTTCGCATCGTCCGGGCCGCTGTATCGGCAAGCCTGCCGTTGTGATTCTCCCGGGGCCCGGAGCCGTTGGCGGACGCCGTCACGGCGCGGGCCTGCTCGGCGAGGCTGTCTTCCAGGGCCCGCAGCAGTTCCTCGTCCTGGCGGCGCACCGAGCCGAGTAGATCGGCGGTGGCCCTGTCGTCCACTTGTTCGGCGAGGACCTCCCCGGCCCGGGACGCCGCCAGCGCCCGCGCCACAGCCGCGTACTCGTCCTCCGCGTTCCTCAGCAGCTGCCGCGCATCGGCCGGGCCTCTGCCGGGCAGCATGCCCGTCACGATCTTCGAGCCGATCGTCAGCGGCAGCATCGCCGTGCGCGCCGCGCCCCGCGAGACGAACCGCGTCAGGCCCGCCGCCGAGCCGAGTACGCCCTGGGGCTGCAGCTCGCGCACCTGGTACTGGATGAGGTGGAGGTTTTCCTGGACCTCGGCGGCCTGGCGTTCGAGCATCTGCCGGTACGGGCCGGGCGGCGTGACCGTCACGTCCGCCCGGAACCGGTCGAGGACCGCGGCATGAGCCTGGCGCGCATCGTCCAGCACCGGTACGAGTTCTTCCGTCATCACTGCCATGCGGTGCTCCCTGCGGGAAGGAGGAGGCGGCAGTCCGCCGCACACGGGAAGCGGTTGCCCTCGGCAGACCCTCATGGCCGGGCAACCGGCACCATCCTGCGGGACCCACGCCAAGATCGCCTGGCGGCCGGAGCCGGGAAGTCCCCGGCCGGCCCGGACGTACGGCGGTGCCGGTGCTGATGAGGACGTGCCGGGTTGGCCTGTCCGGGTGACGGGGAAGGGTGAGGACGGCACGGGCGTGCTCCGGCTCGCCCACGCACCAGCGTCCGGCCGGAACCGGCAGCGGCGTCCCGGCTGCGGGCGCAGAGCCCGCCACCAGTGCGGTCCTGTGCCGTGCGAGGGGGGGCCGGGCCGCGACCCTGCCTACGCCATGCCGATGGAGTCGAGCGCGGCGGTCACGCTCCTCGTCAGTTCCCGGGCATCCGCTCCGGCACGGGAGCGCAGGTTCACACCGTAGGCGAGCAGCGCCGGCAGCTCGGCGACGGCCTCGGGCTGGACGCCGGGGGCGAGCTGTCCCTGTGTTCCGGCGGTTGCCGGGGCCGCGTACATCGCCTCCCGCAGCTGCCGATGGTGCCGGTCGAGGACGGCCCGGACCTCGGCGTCGCCGTTCTCGGCCCCGGCGTGCGCGTTGGAGACCATGCAGCCCCAGCGGGCGTACTCCCCGGAGCAGCGCGCTTCGATCAGCGCGGTGAAGAAGTCGGCGACGGCCGGCAGGCCGCGCCCGTCCTCAGCCAGGCGCCGGAACGCCGGCTCGGAGCGTTGCTCCACGTAGCGGCGCAGTGCGGCGCGATACAGCTCCTGTTTGCCTCCGAAGGTGGCGTAGAGGCTGGAGCGACTGAGCCCCGTCGCCGTGACGACGTCCTGGATCCCGGTCGCGGCCAGGCCCTCACGCCAGAACAGCCGCATCACCGTCTCCAGCACCGTGTCCGGATCGAAGTGCTTGATGTCCGGCATGCCCTCACCCGCCCCCCACGACGATCCGGAGTGGGCCGACGCGGTACTGTCCGACACCTCCACCCGCTTCAGCATGTACGCGGCATCGCGGGGTCGTCCCCGGGATCCCGTGACCGCACTGATGCTCCTGGACGAGGCGCGTCACCCCGGAGTGTGATTCCGGCGCCCCGTCGCGCCGGGTGCCGGAGGAGGACGGGCGGACGTGGGCATCGTTGCGGGATTCGTCCGGGGCTGCGCAGCGGTGGTCCCGCGGAGCCGTTGGAGGGCGCGTGCTCGGTACAGACTTCACCCATGGATCACCCTGCTGGATCGATCTCGGCAGTCCGGACACCAACGGGGCGACCGCCTTCTACGGCGGCGTCTTCGGCTGGCAGTTCGTCTCCGCCGGGCCCGAGGCCGGCGGGTACGGGTTCTTCCAGAAGGACGGCAGCACCGTTGCCGCTCTGGGCCCGCTCACCGAGGAGGGCGCGCGCAGCGCCTGGACGGTGTACTTCCGCACCGACGACGCCCAGGCCACGGCCGGGGCCGTCGAGCAGGGCGGAGGCACGGTGCGGGTGGCGCCCATGGACATCATGGACGAGGGGCGGATGGCCCAGCTCACCGACCCGCAGGGGGCCCGGTTCGCGGTGTTGCAGCCGGGCAGGACGCAGGGCGGGCTGGAGAAGGCCTCCGAGGAGAACACCCTGGTGTGGGTGGAGCTCCACGTACCCGACCCGGTCGCCGGGATCGGCTTCTACCGCGACCTCTTCGGCTGGCGCTCGCAGGAGATGCAGGCACCCGGGATGACGTACCGGGTGCTCAGCCTCAGGGACGGGGACCAGCAGGCCACGTCCTTCGGCGGGGTGGCCCCGCTCCAGGAGGGCGCCCACGGGCCGGGCTGGGTGCCGTACTTCGCCGTCGCGGACGCCGACGAGATCGTGCGGAACACGCAGGAGAACGGCGGCTCGGTGCTGATGCCGGCGGCGGACGTGCCGGACGTCGGCACGATCGCGTGGCTCGCGGACACCTCGGGTGCCGTCTTCGCGGCGCTCAAGCCGAACCCGCGGCAGGCGTAGGCGGGAAGAGGCCTCCGGGCGGTCGGTCCGCAGACACGCTCCGGTTGCGGCCCGCTGACGGGTCGGCCGTCTGACCGGCCGCTCCGGGATGGCCCTGCTCTTGGCCGGCCTGCTGCGCGACTTCGGCGGCACGCTCGGCCCGGCCGTCATCGGCGCGATCGCCCTCAGCCGCGCCGCCGACGAGTTCACGCGGAATCTCTCCGGCTCGAACCTCTCCGCCGAGGTCAAGGCAGCGGCGGCGCAGGTCGCGACCGAAGGCGGGAGCTCGTCAACCTGGGCGTCTCCCGGCTCAACGGCCGCGGGCACTGCCTCGACCTGCACTCCGGCGCCGCGCTGCGCGTCGGCGGGACCACACGGCGGCCGGGGGTGCCGGCGGCCTGGCGGGACACCGAGCGGTTCGCGTCCGAGGAACGCGCGGCCCTGGCGCTCGCGGAGGCGGTCACCGGCCCGTCCGACGACGCCGTTCAGGAGCCGGCCTACTCCGTTGCCCGGCAGGTGGTCGGTGAGGCTCAGGTGTCGGCGGTCATCCGGGTCGCGATCACCAACGCGTTCGACCGCGTCTCGATCCTCAGCAAGCATCCGGTGCGTCAGGGCCCCTTCAACGGCGGCCGGCTCCCTCCCGCCGCACGCGGCCCGTCACCACCACCAGGTCCAGCGCTGCCACCAGCGCCAGTGCCCCGCACACCGCGGCCAGGGTGACCAGGGCACCGCGGCCGGGGGTGTCGCCGGGGCCGGAGCGCGCGGCCCAGACACCGAAGACAGCGGTGCCCGCGGCGAAGACGGGCAGGAAGACGGCGGAGAGCAGCAGACGCGAACGCAGTGCGCTGCGGGCGGTGACCGGTTCGGTGCCGGTTCGAGCGGAGCGCCGGCCGGGGGTGCCGGGCCGCGTCCGCCGTCGGTTGTCGTGGCTCACGGCGCACCCTCCTTCCAGGATGAGGGCGACAGCGTCCGCCCACCCGCGTAGCCCGCCGGGCGGGAAGGCAAACAGGCCGCACCGTTTCCCGTGCCGTGACGGGCGTGACGCACGGCATTCGGGGAACACACTGCATCCTGTACCAGCCGGCAGGAGGAACGTACGAACCTGTGAAGGAGGCGACCATGGCCGAGCCCCCCATCCCCGTACCGCCGGAACCCACCCCGCCCCCGCCGGTCCCCGGCCACCCCGATCCGGCGCCCGGTCCCCCGCTGCCGAAGCCGGTGCCCGAGCCGCCGCCCGGCCCGTCACCCACCCCGCCGCCCGGCCCGCGGCCGCCCGAGCCCGGCCCCGTACCGGAGCCGTCCCCGGCGGGGGCCGCGTCCGCTCACTGAGGCGTCGGCGCGAAGTCGGCGGCCGCGCAGCGCAGCCGGGCGCCCTGGCGCAGGAGTTCCTGCTGGACGACCCGGTGGGGCACCTCGCGGGGGCGCCGGCCGAGGCGGACGGCGAGCGCGGCGCAGACGCCCGCGGCCTGGCCGGTCGCCATCGCGATGGGCATCACGCGGTAGGAGGAGTGCGCCACGTGGGTGCCGGAGATGCAGCGGCCGGCGACCAGCAGCCGCTCCGTGTCCCGGGGCAGCAGGCAGCGCAGGGGGATGTCGTAGTAGCGGCCCCGTGGCACGCGCTTGAGGACGGTTCCGGTGCCCTCCGGGTTGTGGATGTCGATCGGATAGGCGCCGTGCGCGACCACGTCGGTGAAGGGGCGGGCCTGCAGGATGTCGTGCCCGGTGAGCTGGTAGTCGCCGAGGATGCGGCGGGTCTCCCGTACGCCGATCTGGGTGCCGCTCTGCACCGCGTAGGCGTTCTCGAAGCCGGGGACGCGGGTGCGCAGGAAGTGGTCGATCTGGGCCATCTGGCGGCGGGCGGCGCACTCGGCCCGGGTCAGGTCCCAGACGTCGATGCCCAGCGCCCCGGTGACCCGGGTGCTGTTGACGGCGACCTCGTGGGGGTGCGGGGTGCCGAAGAAGAGGATGTCCTCGCGCGACAGGTGGAGTTCGCCCGCCGCCGTGGCCTCCTCGACCAGATCCCACAGCCCGTGCACCCCGCGCCACTGGTCGGGATGGGACCGCACGTAGTCGGCGAACCGGGGCCGTACGAAGTCCACCACCCGGAACATCAGCGTCATCGGCTGTACGAGCCCGTCCTCGGGGCGCCCGATCTCGCAGGGCGCTCCGCAGGCGGCGGCCACGTCGCCGTCGCCGGTCGCGTCGACCACGACCCCCGCGTCGATCACCACCGGTCCTGACTTCGTCTCGAACACCACACGCCAACCGTCGTCCACGGGCAGCGCGGTGGAGGCGAAGGCGTGCAGCAGCAGGCGCACGCCCGCCCCGTCGAGCAGGTCGAGGAGGACGGACTTGTACACCTCCGGATCGAACGGCACGGTGTACCCGGTCTCCAGCGAGGGGGGAATGCAGCCGCCGCGTTCGGTGAGCCGGTCCAGCAACCGCCACAGGAAGCCGGCGACCACCGCCTCGCCCTCGCCGTGGTCGCCGGGCAGCAGCCGGCCGCCCTGCTCCCAGGGATCGTCGAACACGGCCTGTTTGTGCTCGTTGTGGAACGACATCAGCGGCATCACCAGGGCCACGGTGGCGTTGCCGCCGAGGAAGCCGTAGCGCTCCACGAGAACGACGTCGGCACCCGCGTCGGCGGCCGCGTACGCCGCGGCGGTGCCGGCCGGGCCGCCGCCGACGACCAGGACGTCCGTCCGCCCGCCGTGCCGGGCCGGGCGCGGGGGAAGGGTGACGGTCCGGGGGTGGCGCGGTTCTTCCAGGAGGGGCATCGCTTTCTTCCCGTCGGCTCGGTGTCGCTTCCCGTCGGCCAGGTGGCGCGTCCTGTCGGCTCGGGTTCCCTTCCGCCCGCCCCCACTACCTCCCGTCGACCCGGACCGGTTCCGCACCCGGTGTGAACAGGCACAGGTCGGGCTCGCGGTGCCGTCCGGCGTCGCGCGGGCCGCCGTCGAGGGAGTCGAGGAGATCACCGCAGCGCACGCAGGTCTGCCCGGCCAGCGCCCGCAGCCCGGCCACGCGGGCGCCCAGGTCCCCGCGCCGGTCGGGGAATTCGTCCCAGAGCCGGTCCACTTCGGCCAGGAGCAGCCCGGCCTGTTCCCGGGCCACGCCGATCAGCGCCGGCGCGCCGGTGCGCCGGGCGAAGTCGAAGACCTTGCCGGAGTACGGCAGCGGCAGGAACGGCAGGCCGGTGACCGCGGCGAAGATCACGAAGTGCAGGCGCATGCCGACGACCAGGTCGAGGTGGCTCATGAAGCCCAGCACCTGGCCCGGGCTGTAGGAATTGTGCAGGATCCGCCCGAGGTCCGGGGCGCTCATCCGGGACAGCACGCCGTGCGCGTGGTGGACGTCCTGGCGTTCCATCGGTACGAAGACCACGTGCGCGTCCAGGCGCCGGGTCAGGAAGTCGGCCACGTCGGCGAGGAGCGCGTGGTAGCTGGCCTCGTCGAGGTTCTCCGCCGCCCGGCCCGGCTCCCGTACGGACATCCCGATCAGGCGGGTGCCGACGGGCAGGCCCTCCTGGCGCATCATCTGCTCGGTGAAGGGTTCCGGCGGCAGCAGCAGTGCCGGGTCGGCGGTGACGGTGAGCTCGCACTCGACGCCGACCTCCTCCAGGACCAGGCGGGACTCCTCGTCGCGGACCACGACGTCGTCCATCGCGGGCAGCACGGTGCGCACCGCCTCGCGGTCCTCCGGCTCGCGCAGCGGGCCCGCGCCGACGGCGTAGGCGAAGGTGCGCACGCCGCGGTCGTGGGCCGCCCGGACCAGCCGCAGGTAGCGCCGCGCCTCCCCGTCGTAGAGGATCCCGCCGCCGCCGAGCACCAGCAGGTCCAGGCTCGCGATGGCGTCGAGCACGGGTTTCTGCGGGACGCCCTCCCAGGACACCACCTCGTCGGCCTGCGGCTGGTGGAGCCGGGTGTGGTCGGCGTGCCGGCTGAAGACGACGAGGCGGGCGTCCGGCCGGTGCGCGCGCAGGCAGCTCAGTACGCACTTCAGGATCGCCTCGTCACCGATGTTGCACCCGCCGTAGGAGCCGAGCAGGCCGATCCGCAGATCCGACGGGGAGGGGGACGGACGCTGGGTCTGGGTCATCCGGAACTCCTTGTCGAAGGAGGCGACGGGGCCGGACAGCGGTCCGGGGCAGCCCCGCCCACCGGGGGCGGGCCGCGTTGCTGTGGGGGGGGAGGCCCGGTCGTGGTGCCGGGCCCGGGCCGCGCGGCGGCGGGATCATCTCCGGTAAGGGCTCCGTACGCAGATCCGTACGTAGGAACAGTATGGGCGGTCGGAGCGCACCCCGCCTCAGGACCGCGTCCGCCCTTTCCGTCGCCCCCCTGGTCACGTGTGGTGGCCGCACTCCGGGGAACTCGGGGCCAGCCCACCGGGACGGGCAGACACGCTCCAGGGAGGTGCCATGACGACGGACACCGCGCGGTACGACGACGAGGGCGAGGTGCCCCTCGGGGGCTACGCCGTGCTCGCCGGCGCGTTCACGGCGGGTGCCGCCGTGTTCACGGCGGTGGCGCGTCGCCGTGGTGTACGGCTGCCCCAGCGGGTGCCGCCCTGGGACGTCGCCCTCATGGGCACGGCCGCGTACAAGGGTTCCCGGCTGCTGACCAGGGACAAGGTCACCAGCTTCGTACGGGCGCCGTTCACCCGCCGCCGGTCCGAGGACGAGGCCGCCGAAGTCACGGACGAGCCCCGTGGCACTGGGGTACGGCGTGCCGTGGGCGAACTCGTGTCCTGCCCGTTCTGCACCTCGGCCTGGCTGGCCGGCGTCCTGGTGTGCTGCTACGCCTCCGCGCCCCGGGCCACGCGCCTGGTCTGCGGCGGCCTCGGCGCGCTCACGGTGGCGGACTGGCTGCAGTACGCCTGGACCTGGACGCAAGCGGCGAACGCGGAGTGACCGTCCCGGGCCCCCAACGGCAGCAGCGACAGCAGGAGGAATGAGCAGGATGAGCGACCACACCCCCTCCCAGGCCGAGGGCGAGCCGGAGGAGCCCGGCGCCCGCACCACCGCCGACGACCCGGGCCCCGAGCACCCCCCGCCCTCTCAGGCCGAGGGCGACCGCGACGACGTGCCCGACACGGCCGAGGAGACGCCTGGGGGTACGGGTTCCTGACCCGGGCGACACGGCCGACCACCGACACGGCGGGAACCTCACCCCACGTACCGGCGAGCGGGTGAGTCCCGCCGCGCGTGCTGCAGGGCCGTCAGCCGCCGTTCGAGCTCCGGGGGTACGGGGTCGCGCTGCCGCAGGACCCAGGGCAGGCCGGCCGCCGCGCGGGCGAAGGCGCGGGCGGATGCGGCGTCCCGGGGAACGGTGACCATCAGGTGGGCGGTACGGCGCAGGGCGGGCAGGAGCGGGCGGCGCAGCCAGGTGAACCACAGCGTGTTGCGCAGCCCGAGGATCCTGCGGGCGGTGCTGTCCCGCAGGACGGAGGCCTCGTGGTGGACCGTCAGGTCCTCCACGTAGCTCAGCCACCAGCCCTGTCGCAGCAGGTCGGTGGCCAGCAGTTCCTCCTCACCGCCGAGCCACAGGCCGGGGTGGAAGCCGCCCGCGCCGCGGAAGGCGTCGGTGCGCAGCACGGTGGCCGCCGCGAGGAAGGAGCCCAGCGGCGGTCCCGGCAGCCAGTCGGGGCCGGTCAGCGGGGATTCCCGCAGCTCCTGTACGACGGGGTCCTCGGTGCCGGAGGGCTCCACGACGATGCGGGCCGTGACGCCCGCGAGCCGGGGCCGTTTGTCGAGCACGTCCGCCGCGCGCCTGAGGCTGCCGGGCTCCCACCAGGAGTCGTCGTCGCAGAAGGCGACGTAGGGCGTGCGCACCCGGCGCACCGCCAGGTTGCGGCCGACGGCGCCAAGGTTGCGGCCGGGGGTGAGCAGCCGGACGTCGGGGAAGTCACGCCGGACGGCCTCGGCCGTGCCGTCGGTGGAGGCGTTGTCGGTGACGATCACCGGGGGCCGCTCGGGCAGCTCCCGCAACAGCTTGAGCGTCCGCAGGAGTTCGGTGCGCCGGTTGTGGGTGATCACCACCACGGTCGTACGGCCGTCCCGCTCGCCGGTGTGCGCGTTCATACCGGTCCCCTCCCCCGGGGCGCGGGCCCGTCCAGCAGCCGGGCCGCCCGCTCGACGTGCGGGGGCAGCCTGCGGCGCCGGGCGATGGCGGCCGGGAGGCGAGTGAGGACCCCGCGCAGGGCGCGGCGGGCGGCCGGCCGGCCGGTGACGGCGTCGGCCGTCAGACGGGCGCTGGCCTTCAGAGCCACCGGGACCGGGCGGCGCAGCCACAGGGTGAGGACCTCGTTGCGGAGCTGAAGGTGGCCGCGGTCCGCGCGGTGGGATGGCTCGGGGTGGTGGCGGGCGGTCAGGGAGGGGGCGTAGGTGACACCCCAGCCGCCGGCCGCGAGGTCGTAGGCGAGCAGGGTCTCCTCGCCGCCGAAGAAGAGCACCGGGTGGTAGCCGCCCGCGGCGAGGAAGGCGTCCCGGCGCACCACGCAGGCGCAGCCGAGGAAGCCCAGGATCGCAGGGCCCGGAAGGTCGGGATCGCGCGGCAGGGGGGAGGCGGCGAGTACGTCGTTGAGCGGGTCGTCGGCGCCCTCTGGGCCGACGAGGGTGCGGGCGGCGACGAGGCCCAGGCGGGGGTGGGCGTCGAGGATGTCGGCGGCCCGGCCGAGGCTGCCCGGCTCCCACCAGGAGTCGTCGTCGCTGAAGGCGACGTAGGGCGTGCGGGCCTGCTGTACGGCGAGGTTGCGGCCGAGGGCGCCGGTGTTTTGGCCGGGCCTGAGGACGCGGACGGCCGCCGGGTGACGGCGTACCGCGAGCAGGGTGGCGTCGTCGGTGCTGTTGTCGACGACGATGACGGGCGGGCGCTCGGGCAGCGCGGTGAGGGCATCGAGGGTGCGCAGCACGCTGGCGCAGCGGTCGCGGGTGATCACGGCGACGGTGACCCGGCCGTCCGGGGCGTCGGCGCGGGCGGGCGGCGCGTCAGGGACGGACCGAGGGAACACGGCTGTCAACTCCCTTTGCTTCCTCCGTGGTTGGTGGTTCGGGCCGCAGCAGGGAGAGTGCCGCGGCGGTGACCTCGTCGGCCGTGATGCGCAACAGCTGGGGGTCGGGGGCGTCGCCGTGCGGGTCGCCGGGCGGTCCGGGGTGCCACAGGGCGAGGTGGCGCGGGGAGGGCGGTGGGCCCCACAGGTGGGGTGGCACCGGGCCGAAGAGGGTCACGGACGGCGTGCCGTGCGCGACTGCGAGGTGGGCGGGGCCCGTGTCTCCGCTGAGGACCAGCGCCGCGTGGGCGACGAGCGCCGAGAGGGCGCCGAAGGGCAGCCCGCCGCGCAGCACGTCCCGCGCGGGCAGGCCGGTGCGGGCGGCGACGTCCAGCACCAGCGCGTCCTCCTTCGGCCCGCCGGTGAGGACGACCCGGTGACCGGCGGCCCGCAGCCGCTGTGTGACCTCGGCGTAGCGCTCGGCGGGCCAGCGGCGGGCGGCGGCCTCCGCGCCGGGGTGGACGACCACCGCGCCGGGCGCCGGGGAGGGCGCGGACGGCGGGGGAAGGCGTACGTCGTCCGGGTCGGCGGGGATGCCGTACGCCCTCAGGAAGCGGCACCACCGGGCGCGCTCGTGCTCGTCCGGCCGCCACTCGGGGGGCCGGCCGGGTACGGGGTCGGGCTGGGCGAAGGCGAGCAGGCGGCCGGGGTGGAGGGCGGCGAGGGCGTCGCGGCTCTCGGGGCCGTTGCCGTGCAGGTCGATCGCGAGGACGGGGGGCGGTCCCGGCCAGTGCTCCAGCGACGGCACGCCCCGGTTCGGCGCATCGGCGGGCAGGACGTCGTCGACGCTCCCGGTGGCGAGGGCGGCCTCGGTGAGCGCCGGGGGCAGCGCCAGGACGACGCGGTGCCGGGGGAAGGCCCGGCGGATGCCGCGCAGCGCGGGCACTGAGGCGAGGAGGTCGCCGAGGCCCAGCGCGCGCAGCACCAGCAGGCGGGGCTTCTCCGGTGCGGCGGTCACCGTCACCTCCGTCCGTTCGAGCCGGTCCGCGCCAGGTTCTGCGGGCGCGGACCCAGGGCCGCCCGTTCGGCGATGCCGGTGGTGGAGCGGCCGTCGAGGTAGGGGAACAGCACGACCTGCCCGCCCCAGCTCGCCACGAGGGACGCCTCCGGCAGCTCGGCCAGGGCGTAGTCGCCGCCCTTGGCCCAGATGTGCGGGCGCAGTTCGCCGAGCAGCCGTTCCGGGGTGTCCTCGTCGAACACGGCGACCGCGTCGACGCACTCGAGGGCGCGCAGCACCCGGATCCGGTCCGCCTCCGGCACGAGCGGGCGGCCGTCGCCCTTGCGGCGGCGCACGGACGCGTCGGAGTTGACGCACACGATCAGGCAGTCGCCGGTGCGGCGCGCGGCCTGGAGGAGGGCGACGTGCCCGGCGTGCAGCAGGTCGAAGCAGCCGCCGGCGGCGACGACGGTGCCGCCCGCCGCGCGGACCCGGGTGGCCGTGCGCAGGGCGTCCCCGGTGGGCTCGCGGCCGGCCGCCGGGCGGGGCTCCTCAGCGGTGCCGGTCTCGGTGCCGAGGGAGCGGACGCCGCCCTCGGCGACGTACCGGGTGGCGGCGTGCACGGCCCCGCGTACGGCGGTCTCGGTGAGTTCGCCGTCCGCGAGGAGGCCGGCGGCCGTCGCGGCGAACCGGTCCCCGGCCCCGCAGGCGTCGCCCTCGGCGGTGACCGGCGAGGGCACCATGAGCGGGGTTCCGCCGTGGGACAGCAGCGCGCCCCGGCCGCCCAGGGTCACGGTGACGCAGGCCGCCCGCCAGGCGTGGACGAGGGTGTCGGCGTCCCGGGCGGCGGTGCGCAGTCCGCTGCCCTCCTGCGGCTCGTCCCCGCCGCCGAGGCGGCTCGCGAAAGTGCGGGCCTCGGTCGCCGACGGGGTCGCCACGCGGACGCCGGGCACCGGCGGCTCGCCGCGCGGGTGCGGGTCCCAGACGACGGGCACGTGCGCCGCCGCGCCGGCCAGTGCCTCGCGCAGGACGCCGGCGGTGCCGCGGCCGTAGTCGGCGACCAGGACGGCCCCGGCGTCGGCGACCGCCCGGCGGCCCTCGTCGGTGGCGCTCCCGGCCCGCCCGTCGCCGTCGTCCAGGCGCAGCAGCGGCGTGCCCTCCGCGAGGACGCGGGTCTTGCTGGACAGGGCGCCGGTCAGGGGCAGTTCGACCCGGCGGACCCGGCCGGCCAGCAGCTCGCGGAGGGTGTCACTGGCCGGGTCGTCGCCCAGCGCGGTGACGAGGGTGACCTCGCGGCCGTCGGCGGCGGCGAGGAAGGCGGCGAGGGCGGCGCCGCCCGGGCGGGTGGCACGCCGGACCCCGCTGACGACCGGTACGGGCGCGTCGGGGGCGAGGCGCTCGGCCCGGCCCGTCAGGTCGTGGTCGAGCAGCGCGTCCCCGACGACGAGCAGCGGTGCGGGGGCGGTCATACGGCGTCCTCCCCCGACGCCGTCCAGCGCCGTTGCCGCTTCCGCCCGGCGGCGCACCGCTCCCGGTCCCGCTGGGCGACGGCCTGGTCGAAGGCCTCGCACAGCATGTGCACGGTCACCAGGTGCAGTTCCTGGACGGTGGCGCCGGTCGCCGCCTCGACGCACAGGGCCTCGTCGGCGGCGGCCTGCAGCGGGTTGGGCGCGGGGCCGGTCAGGGCCCAGACGGTCATGCCGAGGCGGTGCGCCTCCTCCGCCGCGACCAGCAGGTTGGCGCTGGCGCCGCTGGTGGACAGCAGCATCAGTACGTCGCCGTCGCGGCCGTGGGCTGCGACCTGCCGGGCGAATATCTCCTGCACGCCGTAGTCGTTGGCGATGGCGGTGGTGGAGGAGGTGTCGGCGTGCAGCGCGAGCGCGGAGAACGCCGGGCGGTCCTCGCGGTAGCGGCCGACCAGTTCGGCGGTCAGGTGCTGGGCCTGGGCCGCGCTGCCGCCGTTGCCCGCGACCAGGAGCCGGGCGCCGCCACCGAGCCGGCCGGCCAGGGCGGTGCCCCAGCGCTGGATCAGCGGGGCGTCCTCGCGGAATCCTTCGAGGGCCTTCATCAGGTCGTCGCAGTGCGTGACATCGGTGACGAGTTTCATCGGACGACTCCCGAGAGCGAGGGGACGGAGGAGACGGCGCTGTAGACCCGGGCCACGCCGTCGGCCACGCGGTCCCAGGTGTAGCGGTCCAGGACGCGCTGCCGTCCCTGGGCCCCGTACCGGGCGAGCAGGGCCGGGTCGTCGAGCAGGCGGCGGATGGTCGCGCCGATGTCGTGATCCCCCTCGGCGGAGGCGTCGGCCGGGACCAGGACCCCGGTGTGACCGTCCACCACGGTGTCGAGCTGGCCGCCGACGGCGGTGGCGACCACGGGGGCCCGGCAGGCCATGGCTTCGACCGGGACGATGCCGAACGGCTCGTAGCGGGGCAGGGACAGCACCAGGTCGGCACTGGACATCAGGCGGGGCATCGCCTCGCGGCTCACCCCGCCCAGCAGCGTCACCCGGTCGGCGACCCCGTACTCCTCGGCGATCGCCCGGAGCCGCTCCGCCTCCGGTTCGGCGGCGAGCAGGGCCTGTTCGGGCCCGCCGGCGACGAGGAGTTCGGCCTCGGGAACGTCGGCCAGGGCGCGGATGGCACGGTCGAAGCCCTTGCGCGGGACGAGCCGGCCGACCGTCAGCAGCCGCCGGGGCGCGGACCTGTCGCGCTCGGCGCCGGGGACGGGGGCGAACTGGTCGGGGTCCACCCCGCAGGGCACGACGGAGATGGTGCGCCGGGACAGACCCATGGCCTCCAGTTCCGCCACCTCGTCCCGGCAGGTCGCGATGATGGCGTCGGCCTCGCGGCCCACGGCGGTCTCGATCGCGATGCGGTCGGCCGGGCTGGTGTCGGCGGCGCCCTGGTACCGCTTCTTCACGGTGCCCAGGGCGTGGTAGGTCTGCACGACCGGTATGCCCGGGTCGCGGGCTCCGGCGAGGGCGGCCATGCCGGACATCCAGAAGTGGGCGTGCACGACGTCAGGCGGGTCAGCCGCCCACTCCTGGGCCAGCCAGGCGCCGAACTCCGGCATGTAGGGCAGGAGTTCGTCCTTGGGTATCGGGGCCGGCGGTCCGGCCGGTACGTGCACGACCCTGACGCCGTCGGGCGTGGTGACCCGGTCCGGCAGCCGAGGGGCGTCCCGGCGTGTGTACACGACCACCTCGTGGCCGCGGCGGGCCAGTTGCCGGGCGACCTGGGCCACGTACACGTTCTGGCCGCCCGCGTCCGGTCCGCCGAGCTCGGCCAGCGGGCTGGCGTGCTCGGACACCATGGCTACGCGGCCGGCCGAGGGGTAGCTGTGGCTCATCGGGTGACCTCCTTGATCAGGCGCTCCCAGTCGTCGCGGAAGCGCCGCTCTCCGTAGCGGGCCTGTGCCGCAGCCCGGGCGGCCTCCCCTGTCTGCCGGGCGTGCGCGGGATCCGCGAGGAATCCCCGCACCGCGTCCTGAAGCACGTCGAACCGGTTGGAGACCACCCCCGCACCCTCGGGCACGGCCTCGCGCACCTCGGTGGTGTCCAGAGCCACCACGGGCATGCCGAGGAACATCGCCTCCAGCAGGGACAGTCCGAGCGAGGTCCAGCGGACGGGGTGGACGTAGAGGCGGCACCGGGCCATCGCCGGGTGCAGTTCGCCCTGGGGCAGGTCCCGGCTGCGGCAGCGGTCGGGCGGGAGTCCGAGGTGGTCGGCGAGTCGCTCGGTGCGCATGCCGAACACGTCCAGCGGCGCCCAGCGCGCGAACGCCGGCAACAGGTCCGTTCCGGTGGTACGGCCCCGCCGTACGGGCTCGTTGACGACGACCGCGGCGCGGGGCTCCTCGCCGGTCCACAGGGGGCCCGGGTCGATGATCCCGTGCTCGATCACCTCGGTCGGCGCCCGGCCGTTGTCCCACATCAGGCGGTTGAAGTGGGTGACGTGCACGAGGGTGACGTCGGTGCGGCCGGCGAGCGGGTGGCGGGTGCCGACGGGGGTCTCGTGCGGGCTGTTGTGCTCGACGTACACGGCGGGCACGTCGATGCCGGGACGGCGGCCGGTCCATCGGTGGGCCAGCTCCAGTTCGTGCGGCCGCTGGAGCACCATCAGGTCGATGCCGGCCTCCCGCAGCCCGGCCGGGCTCAGCTCCCGTACCGAGTCCGGCCACTGCCAGGTGCGGGCCCGCCCGAGGCCGTCCGGTCCGCGGTCGGGCAGTACCGGCACGAGGTAGGTGTACGGCCCCTGAACGAACGAAGTCAGCCACGAGCCGTGCACATGCCAGACAAGGACGTTCATGCGCTCTCCTTGTTCACGCGCTCCTTGAGGAGTTTCTGCACCGCGCGCACCACGTCCTGGGCCGTGACCTCCTCCAGGCACGGATGGCCGGGGACGGGACACTCCCGGGCCCTGCTGTCGGCGCACGGCGCCCGCTGGTCGCCGAGGAGCACGCACGGCACCCCGTACGGGGCCCACCGCCCGGCCGGGACGACCGGCGCGAACAGGGACACCACCGGCGTCCCGACGGCCGCCGCCAGGTGGGCGGGGCCGGTGTTGCCGCACACCACGGCGTCGGCCATGCGCAGCACGCCCGCCAGGGTGCGCGGGTCGGTGCGGCCACCGAGGTCCGCCCCGGTGTCGCCGCTGACCCGCCGGGTGAGCTCCCGCTCGCCGGGACCTCCGGTGACCACGACCCGGTGACCGGCGTCCGTGAGCAGGGCCACCGCCTCCGCGCAGCGCCCGGGGCTCCAGGCCCGGGCGGGCGCGCTCGCGCCGGGGTGGACGACGACGTACGGCCCGTCGCCGGTCAGCGCGACGGTGTCCGGTGGCGGCACGACCCGCAGCCGGCCGTCGTCGCCCGGCCGCGGCAGGAAGCCCATCGCCGCGGCGGTGTCGAGCGCGGCCTCGGCCTCGTGCCGGCCCGGCAGCCGCCGGTGCCGTACGTCGAGGAGCCGGCCGGGGTGGTCGACGCTGTCCGCGCCGATCCGCCCGACTCCGGCCAGCCGCAGCAGCAGGGCCGTGGGCAGCGGGCTCTGGTGGAAGGAGGTGAGGACGAGGGCGGTGTCGAAGGCGCCCTCCCTCAGGCGCCGGACGAGCCCGTCGACGTCCGCCTCGTCCACGGCGGGCGGGTCGAATCCCTCCCAGGGCGCCTCCCACACGATCACGTCGTCGACACCGGGGAGCAGCCGCGCGGCGGGCTCACCCTTCGGCCCGCAGACCATCGTGACGTGCGCACTGTGCGCGGCGACCGCCCGCACGGCGGGCCCGGCGAGCAGCACGTCGCCGAAGCTGTCGAGGCGTACGACCAGGGACTTCACGGGCGGTCACCTCGCTTCCCCGCGGTGAGGATCCGCCGTACGGCCGTGAGCACGTCGGTGGCGGTGCTGGGGGCCGCGGCGACCTCCTCGGGGCGGGTCGCGGCGTTGGGGACGAGCACGCCCTGTGCGCCCGCGGCCCGGGCGGCCAGGACGTCGCCCTCGATGTCGCCGATCACCGCGCACTCCCGCGGGTCCACGCCCAGGCGCCGGGCCGCCTCGAGGACCAGGCCCGGGCGGGGTTTGCGGCAGGCGCAGCCGGCCTCGGGCGGGTGCGGGCAGTAGACCCAGGTGCCGAGGCCGCCGAGCAGGGCGTCCGCCCGGTCGTTGACGCGGCGCACGTCGGCGTCGGTGAGCAGCCCGCGGCCGATGCCGGACTGGTTGCTGACCACCCCGGTGGGGATGCCCGCGGCCCGCAGCAGCGCCACGGCCTCCCGGGCGCCGGGGAGCAGCCGCACCCGGCCGGGGTCGCCGTTGTAGGGGACGTCCTCGACGAGGGTGCCGTCGCGGTCGAAGAGGACGGCGGCCACGGAGGTGTGGCCCGGGGGCCGGGGGTGCACGGGGTCCTCCACGGCGGCGGGGTCTTCCAGGACGGCCGGGTCCGCGGACCAGGCACGCGGGGTGTGCTCCCCGGCGGTGGCGTGCACGGTCCGCTCGATCACGGCGTGCTCCCCGGGCGAGTGCCGCGCGGTCCCGGCGTTCACGGCGTGCTCCCCGGCAGCGTCACCCGCGATCCCGGCGCCCGGGGCGTCATCGCCGACGGCTCGGCCCGCCGTTCCCGCGCTCGTGTCGCGCTGCCCAGCGGGGCGGCGCCCCGATGCCGTACCAGTCCGGTGAGCCAGTGGCGGACCGCGAGCGGGGGGATGACCACGCTGGTGGCGGCCATGGTGAGGATCTCGGACGTGGTGCGGGGCCCGGGGAGGATGCGGGCCAGCGCGAACTCGGCGGTGCCCAGGGCCCACAGGGCGCCCGCGGCTCCGGCGGCGCGGCGGCGGCCGGTCAGGGCGAGCACAGGGGCCGCGAGGGCGAGGGAGGTCACCAGGGCGTGCCGGGGCAGCCGGCCGCGCGGGGCGCGGGCGCGGTCCCACCAGTCGCGGCCATGGAGGTGGTTCATCAGCGCGTCGTCGGCGTTGCCGCGCTGGGCCCGTACCGACACCCACCGGTCGGCCGTGCGCACCGGGTGGCGGGTGGTGCGCCGCCCGCGGTGCAGCGACCAGCCGGCTGCCAGTACCCGCAGCGCCAGGTCGGCGTCCTCCCGGAAGGCGCTGCGGAACCGCTCGTCGAAGCCCTGGACGCCGGCCAGCGCCGCCGTCCGGTAGGCCATGTCGGCGGTGGCCCAGGCCGCCTGTTCCAGCCCGGCGGTGCCCCGCTCCCAGTCGGTGGGCCGGCGGTCGGCGGGCAGCGGTACGGTCAGGCGGCCCTGGATGCCGCCGGTGGTGGCGGAGGCCTCCGCGAGGTCCTCGGCGAGGCGGTCGGACCAGTCGGGCAGCACCTGGACGTCGTCGTCGAGGAAGACGGTCCAGGGCGTGGCTACCGTGCGCCACCCGGTGTTGCGGGCGGCGGCGGGTCCGCGTCCCCCGCTGCGCAGCGTGCGTACGCGGTCGAGCAGGACCCCGGCCCCGTCCAGGGGCAGCGGCGCGCCGGGATCCGGGCGGTCGTCGACGACCACGACCTCCTCGGGCGGACAGCCGGAGGTCGCCGCGGCGAGCGCGCGCAGGCAGCCGGCGAGGCAGTCGCGCCCGATCGTCGGGATGACGACGGAGTAGGCGGGGGTGCGCGTCGTGTGAGCGTCCGTCATGCGAACACCTTCTTCCGCCGGATCGCGAACGGGCCGAGGGCAAGCAGGTCGACGGGCGCGGAGCCGAAGCACTCCAGGGCGTCGCGCGGGTCGTCGACCATCGGCCGGCCCGCCGTGTTGAGGCTGGTGTTGACCACCACGGGCAGTCCGGTCCGCCGCTCGAACCCGTCGATCATCCGGGCCACCAGCGGCTCTTGCGTGCGGTCCACGGTCTGGATGCGGGCCGTACCGTCCACGTGGACGACGGCCGGGATCCTCTCACGCCACTCGTCGGCGACGTGATGGACGAACAGCATGTACGGGCTGGGCAGCGGCCCGTCGAACAGCTCGGCGGCCCGTTCCGTCAGCACCATGGGGGCGACGGGCCGGAACTCCTCGCGTCCCTTCACGGCGTTGAGGCGCTCCAGGTTCCCGGCGCGCCCGGGGTGGGCGAGCAGCGAGCGGTGGCCGAGGGCCCGGGGGCCGTACTCGCTGCGCCCCTGGAACCAGGCCACGATGCCGTCCCGGGCGAGCTCCTCGGCGACCGCCTCGGCGATGTCGTCGGGCTCCTCGTAGGGGACGGCCGCCCGCTCCAGCCGGGCGCGCAGTTCGTCGTCGCTCCAGCCCCGGCCGAGGGCGGCGGTCGGCATGGCCTCCACCGTCTCCTTCTGGTGGGCGACGTGCAGGGCGGCGCCCAGCGCGGTGCCCGCGTCGCCGGCGGCGGGCTGCACCCAGATCCGCTCGAAGGGGCCTTCGCGATACATCCGGGTGTTGGCCACGCAGTTGAGCGCCACACCGCCCGCCAGCGTCAGCACGTCCTCGCCGGTCCGGTCGTGCAGCCACCGCACCAGGCCGAGCAGGACCTCCTCCAGGCAGGCCTGGGCGCTGGCCGCGATGTCGGCGTGGTCCTGCGACCAGGGGCCCCCCGCCGGACGCGGCGGCACGAGCGACGCCCAGGGCACGGGCCGGGCCCGGAATCCGCCCCGGCCGTCGAGGTGGACGTACTCGCGCAGCCGGCCGAGGAAGCGCGGCTCGCCGTAGGAAGCGAGCGCCATCACCTTGAACTCGTCGCTGCTCCGCAGGAATCCGAGGTGCTGGGTGAGGTCCTCGTAGAACAGGCCCATGGAGTCGGGCAGCGACTGCGAACCCAGCACGGTCAGTTCGCGGTTGACATAGCGGCCGGCGAGATGGGAGCCGCATTCGCCGCGCCCGTCCAGTACCAGCACGGCGCAGTCCGGGTACGGCGAGGCCTGGCCGGCCGAGGCGGCGTGCGCGACGTGGTGGGCGACGAACCGGACCTTCTCAGGGCCGAGTCCGGGCAGCGCCTCGGCGAGGAACTCCGGTGCCCGGCGGGCGTATTCCTGGCGCAGGTGGTCCCAGGGGTCGTTCAGGCCCATCCGGTCGGCCGGCCGGGCGAGTTCGGGGTCGTAGGAGTAGGCGACCGCGTCCAGGTCGGACGGGGTCAGGCCGGCCTGGTCCAGGCACCATCGGGCGGACAGTTCGGGCAGTTCCCAGGCGGAGAAGGGGACGGGCCGCTTGCCGTGCTTGCGCCGGCTGAAGCGCTCCTCCTCCGCGGCGGCCACGATCCGGCCGTCCACGACGAGGGCCGCGGCGGGGTCGTGGAAGAGGGCGTTGATTCCCAGGACGCGCATGCAGTGCCTCCGTGGCGGCGTGGTGGGCGAGTTGCCGAAACGTGCGGGTGACCTCTCGAAAGCCGCGGCCGGTGCCTCAGAGCTGCGGGGCCGGTTCGCGGGCCGGATGGGCGGCGGCGAAGTAGGCGATGGTCTGCTTGATGCCCTCCTCCCAGGGCACGCGCGGCGTCCAGCCCAGCAGTTCACGGGCGAGGGTGGTGTCGGGGCGGCGGCGCTGCGGGTCGTCGACGGGGCGGTCCACGAACTCGATGCGGGAGGAGGAGCCGGTCAGTTCCACGATCCGGCGGGCGATGTCGCGGACCGGGACCTCGTCCGTGCCGCCGATGTTGACGGGGCGTACCGAGCGGCTCGCGGCGACCAGCAGGATGCCCTCGACGGTGTCGTCGACGTAGCACAGGGAGCGGGTCTGGCTGCCGTCGCCGGCCACGGTCAGCGGTTCGCCGGCCAGTGCCTGGCAGACGAAGGTGGGTACGGCGCGGCCGTCGTGGGCGCGCATGCGCGGGCCGTAGCTGTTGAACAGGCGGACGATTCCCGCGTCGGCGTCCTTGGCGCGCACATGGGCGGTGACCAGCGCCTCGGCGAACCGTTTGGACTCGTCGTACACGCTGCGCGGACCGACCGGGTTGACGTTGCCCCAGTAGTCCTCGCGCTGCGGGTGGACGAGGGGATCGCCGTACACCTCGGATGTCGAGGCGAGCAGGAAACGTGCCCCGTCGCGCTCGGCGAGGGCCAGCATGTTGCGGGTGCCGACGCTGCCGGCGTCGAGTGTCTCCAGGGGCAGGCGGAGGTAGTCGGCGGGTGAGGCGCAGCAGGCGAAGTGCAGGACCAGGTCGTACGGTCCCGCGAGCCGCCGCGGCGCGTCGGGCGCGCAGACGTCGCACTCGACGAACCGGAAGCCGGGGCGGCCGTCGAGGTGGGCGATGTTCTCGCGCGAACCGGACAGCAGATTGTCGACACAGTCGACTTCGACCCCTGCATTCAGCAGGTGCTCGCACAGGTGGCTGCCGAGGAAACCGGCTCCGCCGGTCACCACGGCCCGTCGCCAGGGGGCGCGCGTCGGCACTTCGTTCATGGAAGCTCCTTCGTCCGCGTCACGGGCCCCGCCGAACGCGCAGGGGCGCACGAGGCCGGCAGCCGGGCGCACCGCGCCCGGAGCGGGAAAGAAGACTGTGGGGAAAGTGAAAGAACCGGTCTTGGGGTCAGGGGTGTGGCAGTGCCACCGCTGTGGCCGCCGTGGTTCCGACGGCACTGACACGGGGTTCCCGTATGAGTAGTTTTCACACCTTGATGCCTATTGTGCGAAACCCCGGCGGTACACGCGATTCGTGTGAGTTCGCTGCGGCCGGGCACTCGGGGGCTGGAGGTGAAGGACATGGGACACGGTGGAAACGTCGTCGACGAACTGGTGACCGATCACCGGGAGGTCGAGGAGCTCTTCGGCAAGATCGAGGCGCTGCCGTCCGGTGACAAGAAGCGCAAGGTGTACGCCGACCAGGCCACGATGGAGCTGGTGAGGCACTCGGTGGCCGAGGAGGCCTATCTGTACCCGGCGGTGCGGGAGCACGTGGACGGCGGGGACGCCCTGGCCGACAAGGAGCTCGAGGACCACGCCAAGGCCGAGCAGATCATGAAGGATCTGGAGAGCTGTGACGCGGACCACCCCGACTTCGACCGGCTGATGACCTCGCTGATGAGCGAGATCCGCATGCACGTGGCGGACGAGGAGCAGAACCTCTTCCCCAGGCTGCGCGCGGCCTGCTCCGCGGACGCGCTGAACGAACTGGGGGACAAGGTCCGTCAGGCGAAGAAGACGGCGCCGACCCGGCCCCACCCGGCCGCCCCGGACAAGCCCCCGGCCAACAAGATGCTGGCACCGGGTGCCGGGCTGGTCGACCGGCTGCGCGACGCGCTGTCGGGGCGCGGCAAGATGGACTGACGTCCCGGCGTCCGGCCGGTCTTCGGCCGGTGCGGAGACGGGCCCGTCGCTTTGCGGCGGGCCTTTTCCACGCGTCTCCCGCGTGCCCCGCAGTCGGCTTCACCCCTTGAATCCAGCAGCGGGGCGTTTTTGTGAGCAAACGCACTCGGTGGGGCAAGTACCGTGCGACCCCGTGCAGTTGGCCCTTTCGCCGGCTGGACGCGGGTGGGCGGTGTCATCGACTCGGCCGTCCCGTCTGCCACCATGGTCGGCGCCGTGACCGACTCGGTGGAGCGGCCGCGCAGCGCAGCCGGCGCCCTTGAAATTCCGCCGGTCCCCACCGACTCCCGTCTGCCGAGTACCGCACTGTGCCTACCACCCCTGCCCTGCCCTCCCCTGCGCCGAGAACCGCCCCCGTGCCGCCCCGGAGCCCGTCGCGCTCCCCGTGGCGGTCGCTGAGACACCGGAGCATGCGCTGGTGGTCGGCCGCGAACTTCGTGTCCAACGCCGGTACGTGGATGCAGCTGACGGTGCAGAACCTGCTGGTGCTCCAGATCACCGGATCCGCCGCGGCGACCGGTCTGTCGATGTCCGTGCAGGCCGCTCCCGCGCTGTTCATGAGCCTGCTGGGCGGCGCGGCCGTCGACCGGTGGCCGCGGAAGCTGACGGTCGCCGTGAGCCAGGCCCTCCTCGGCGCGGTCGCCTTCACGACAGCCCTGCTCGTGGCGCTGGACCAGCTCGACATGACCGCCCTGCTGGTGCTGGCCGCCGTGACCGGCGTCATCGCCACCGTGGACGGACCGGCGTGCGCCCTGCTGGGCAACGACCTCGTACCGGCGGAGGACCTGCCCTCCGCCATCGGCGTGGGCGCGCTGGTGCACAGCTCGGGCCGGCTCGTCGGCACCGGCCTGGCGGGCCTGACGGTCGGCTTCCTCGGCACGGCCGCCGCGTACGCCGCCAACGGTCTGTCGTTCGTGTTCGTGGCGTCGGTCGTACCGTTCCTGCGCCCGAGGCAGGGCACGGCGACCCGCCCCACGGCCACCTCCGCACCCGCTGCCGCCGCGGACATGACCGTGCGCGAGGGCCTGTTCTTCTTCGCACGCCGGCCCCGCCTGGTCGCGCTCGCCGCCGTCACCGGGCTCAGCTCGGTCTTCGGCCGTAACTACGGGCTCACCCTGGCCGTGCTCGTCACCGGGCCGCTCGCGGGCGGCGCGGGGGCCTTCGGCACGGTGTCGACCGTCCTGGCGGTCGGCGGCATCCTCGGGGCGGTCCTCGGCGCCCGCATGCGCCGGCCGTCCGTCCGGCTGGTGGGCATGCTGGCGGCCTGTGGCGCCCTGCTCCAGGTGGCGGCCGGACTGTCCCCGTCGCTGGCCGTCCTGCTGGTACTGGTCCTGCCCATGGCCGTGGTGGAGTCCGTCTCCGACACCGCCGGCACGGCCGTCCTGCAGACCGACCCGCCCGCCCATCTGCGCGGTCGCGTCCTCGGTGTCTGGAGCAGCATCGGCACGCTCTGGAGCCTCGGCGGCCCGCCGGCCCTCGGCCTCCTCATGGAACACGCCGGCGCCCGGGGCGCCCTCATCACCGGCGGCCTCCTCGTCGCGGCCCCCATAGCCACCGGCCTGCTCCTCCGCACCCGCCGCACCCCGACCCCGGTCACTCTGCCGACCCGCGAGGGCGACGTCACGGGGAAGGCGGCCCTGGGGACGGCGGCCTGAGGGGCGCCTCCCGGGGATCTGCGGGCGGCGGCCCGGGCCTGCGGGGGCCGGTCAGGGACAGGCGCCTCGGGTCACGCCGCTACGGCCCGTCCCGGCCCGAGGCGGTGCAGGAGCTGGGCGTGGTGGAGGTCGGCGACGGGGGCGAGAAGGTCGGGGTGGCGCAGGAGGGCCGCGGCCCGGCGGTCGGCCTCGTCGGGGTCGATCAGGCGGCGGAACTCGACCGGAGTGCCGGTGGTGTGCTCCCCCTCGGTGAGCGCGGCCACCGCGAGGGAGGCCAGTCCGGGGTCGGTGAGCAGGCCGGCCGCCCAGCTGGCGACGACCTCGTCCACCCAGGTGCGCCAGGCCCACGTCTCCGGCGCGTCGGCGTCGGTGACCTCCGCGCCGGTGATCCAGTCCAGCGCGGCCGAGCCGCCGGGGCCCGCCATGCCGACGAGGGCGGCGTCCATGGCGGTGGGGTACCGCAGCCAGGCGGCGACCGTGACGGCCTGCCGCGCCTGCACCTCGCACAGGACGGAGGCCAGCGCACCTCCGCTGGGCGGGTAGGCGCGCGTCAGCCACTGGGTGGTCGCCGCTATGAGCGGGGAGAGGTCTGCGAGCACTGCGGGGCCGTCCGAGGTGATATCGGGGGAACTACCGGGGAGAGGGGACTCCTTGAAACGGTAGCCCGGCCGGGCCTCGACCGATGACGTGTTGTCGGCCACACCGGACGGCGAGCGGAGCACGCCGCGGCCGTCAGCCGGGTGACGTACCGTCCGGCACCCCGCCGCCCGCCGGCACCGGCGCCGGCTCGCGTTCCGGCAGGTGGTAGACGTGGAAGGCCCGCCCGATGACCGGCTGCGCCACGTTGCGCACCTTCACGCCCCCGCCGGTCATCCCGTGCTCCGTACCGGCGTGCGCGTGCCCGTGCACCGCGAGGTCGGCGCCGGCGGTGTCGATCGCCTCGGCCAGCAGGTAGCTGCCGAGGAAGGGATATATCTCCAGCGGCTCCCCGGCGAGGGTGTCCGGCACGGGCGAGAAGTGCGTCAGCGCGATCCGCGCGTCGCACCCCCACGCGTCCAGCTCCCGCAGGGAGTCCCGCAGCGCGTCGGCGCACCGCCGCGAGTACCGGACGAACTCCTTCATGAGCGGCTCGCCGAACTCCCCGGCGCACCGCCCCACGAAGCCGCCGCCGAACCCCTTGGTCCCGGCCACACCGATCCGGTACCCGTCACCGCCGGTCACGACGGCCGCCTGCCCTTCGAGCACATGGGCGCCCGCGTCCCGGAGGATGGCGGAGACCTCGTCGGGCCGGTCGTCGTGGTGGTCGTGGTTGCCCAGCACCGCGACGACCGGGACCCCGAGGTCCTTGATCTCCCGGGCGACCACCTGCGCCTCGTCCGGCGTGCCGTGCCGGGTGAGGTCCCCGGCCAGCAGCAGCACGTCGGCGCAATCGGGCAGCGTTTCGAACGAGGGCCGGAGCACTCCCTGGCTCTCGGGCCCCATGTGGATGTCTCCGACGGCCGCGACGCGGATCATGCGAGTTCCTCCGCCTCGCCGGGCGAGGAGGTCCCCGCGACACAGATGTCCGAGTGGACCGGGTGCCCCGCCAGCGCCTCTCGGGCCTGGCTGAGGATGTCGTCGCGGCACTGCGCGGACGGCACCGTGCCGGTCAGCAGGACGGCCTCGCCCCGGATCTCGGCGCGGACGCCCAGCTCGCCGAGGGGCCCGGCGGCCAGTCGCTCGGCGAGGTGGGCGACACGGTAGTCCAGGTGCTCGGCCACCGGAGCGCCAGGCGCGTGGACGGCGCCTTGCTCGGTCATGGCTGCTCCTCTTGCGGTTCGATGACGTGCAGGCGTTCGAGGAGGAAGAGGAAGGCCGCGGGCATCGGCTCGTCCCCGCAGCTCTTGCGTACGTCCTCCCAGTCGACCTTCTCGCGCAGCACGCGGGCCACGGGCAGCACCGAACCGAAGTCGCAGTGGTGCTCGGAGAAGGCGGTGATGAGGCTGCGCATGAGGTCGGTCGGCGCCAGGACCGGCATGTGCACCGAGTCGACCGGGATGTCCTGCGCCCGCTGCAGCAGGTCCGGGGTGACCGGCCGGTGCGCCAGCTCGAAGATGATGTCGACGTCCTGCCCGAAACAGGTCGCTTTCAGCAGCCAGTCCTCCGGCGGCGTACGGACACCGAGCCCGGCCTCGCGCAGCGTCTCGGCGACCGCGTCCGCGTCCTCGGGCAGGATGCAGAAGTCGGCGTCGTGCTGGAGGTGCCGGTTGCCGCCGTGGGCGTAGACGGCCACGCTTCCGGCCAGCGCGAAGGCGTGTCCCTTCTTCTTCAGGACGGCGCCCACCCGCTTGGCCGCCTCGAGGATCGCCTGGCTGCGGTCCTGGGGCAGTTCCCGTGCCTGCGGGTGCGGTACCGGCTCGGGCGGCGGCGGTTTCTGTTCGGACCCCTCCGCCGCCAGCCGGAGTTCCGCCCGTCGCCGGGCGAGCGTCACGTCCTCCCCGTTCTGCGTCATGACCACTCCAATCGCCGCGCCCGGCCATGCCCCGCGCAGCCCCGTCCGGCCCCGGGCGTCGGCCGGGTACTCCTAGTACCCGACTCACCCCCGTCAAACCGCGGAACGCCCCAGGCCCCGGGCGGTGTCCCCGGCTGTGCCCCCGGGTGGTGGACTGGCAGGTCCCCGTGCGGGGGAAGAACATGGCCCAGGGGCGCACGAGCACTCGGGAGGCACCATGACCAGCCCGTCGACCAGCCCATCGGCTCCCCGGGTGACGGGGCTGGAGATCCGCTCCATCGACTACGTTCCGCTGGACGAGCGGCACGGCAAGCTGTGGCACCTGGGGCCCCTGTGGTTCATGTCCAACGCGCAGATCGCCACGCTCGCGGTGGGACTGATCAGCATCACCGAGGGCGGCAACCTCATCTGGTCGCTCCTCGCGATCGTCGCCGGAACGGTGATCGGCACGTTCTTCATGGCGTTCCACTCGGCCCAGGGCCCGCAGCTGGGACTGCCCCAGATGATCCAGTCGCGGCCCCAGTTCGGCTACGTCGGCGCCCTGCTGGTCTGGCTCTTCGCCTATGTGCAGTACGCGGGGTTCAACGTCTTCAACACCATCCTCGCCGGAGACGCTCTGCACAGCACGCTGCACGGCGGCGTCAAGCTGTGGGTGGTCGTGGTCACCGCCGTCGCGTTCGTCATCGCGCTGGTGGGCTACGACATCATTCACAAGGCCGAGCGCGTACTGACGTACATCTTCCTCGTCATCTTCGGTGTCTTCACCGTGGGCGTCCTGGTCACCCTGCACTACCCGCCGGGCTCCTTCGACCTCGGCCGCTTCGCCTGGACACCGTTCCTCGCCCAGTTCGGCGTGGTCGCCGGCTACCAGATCAGCTGGGCCATCTACGTCTCGGACTACTCCCGCTACCTCCCGCCGGACGTCACCGTCCGCAAGACCTTCTACTGGACCTACTTCGGCTCCGCGCTGGGCGGCATCTGGCTGATGGTCCTCGGGACGCTGCTCGCCGCCTGGGCGGGCAAGGACTTCGAGACGATCCGCTCGATCAACGCGGCGGGCGACAAGGTGTTCAGCGGGTTCGGCGCGATCGTGCTGCTCTTCGCCACCCTCGGCCTGATCTCCGTCACCGCGCTGAACATGTACGGCGGCTCGCTCACCCTCATCAGCGCCATCGACTCCTTCCGGCGGGTGCGGCCGACCCTGGCCGTCCGGCTGGTGACCATCGGGCTGACCGCGGCCCTCTCCCTGGTCGGCGCGCTGGCCGCGACCTCGAACTTCCTGGAGAACTTCAACAACTTCCTGTTGCTGGTGCTCTACCTCTTCATCCCGTGGACCGCGGTGAACCTGACGGACTACTACGTGGTGCGCCGCGGGCACTACGCCATCGCCGAGATCTTCCACCCGCACGGCATCTACGGGCGCTGGGGCTGGCACGGGATCATCGCCTACCTGGTGGGCTTCGCGGTCATGGTGCCGTTCTTCTCCGTGGGCACCCTGTACGTCGGCCCGGTCGCCCACGCGCTCGACGGAGCCGACATCTCCCTCTTCGTCGGCCTTCCGGTCTCCGCGGTGCTCTACTGGCTGCTGACCCGTTCGATCGACGTGGCGGCGGAGACACGCCTGGCCGAGGCGGAGGCCCAGGAGCTGGAGCGGGCGGCGCACGAACACCGCGAACCGTGAAGACCGTGCGCAGCGGCCCGGAGGGGCATCACTCCGTGCGGTGCCGGTGGGCCGCCTTTTCCGTCTCTTCCCTTTCGGCCTCTTCCCTTTCCGTCTCTTCCATGCGCCGCTGTTCCTCCTCGCTCCAGGCGCGGGTGTCCCGGGGCGGCAGATAGGGTTCCGCGTTCTCCGGCAGCCCGCCGGCGACCGCACGCTGTCGGGCCAGTTCCGCGTCGAACTCGAGGCCGAGCAGGATCGCGATGTTGCTGATCCACAACCACACCAGGAAGACGATCACGCCGGCGAGCGTGCCGTAGGTCTTGTTGTACGAGGCGAAGTTCGCGACGTAGAAGGCGAACCCGGCCGAGGCGATCATCCAGATCACCAGCGCCAGCACGCTCCCCGGCGTGATCCACCGGAAACCGCGGCTCTTCACGTTCGGCGTCGCCCAGTACAGCAGCGCGATCATGATCGTGACCAGCACGACCAGCACCGGCCACTTGGCGACCGACCACGCCGTCAGGGCCGTGTCGCCGATCCCCAGCGCCGCACCGGCCTGGCGGGCGATGCCGCCGGTGAACACCACGATCAGGGCGCTGATCACCGCCAGCACCAGCAGCACCACCGTCACGCCGACCCGGACGGGCAGGACCTTCCACACCGGGCGGCCCTCGGGGATGTCGTACACGGCGTTGGCCGAGCGGATGAACGCCCCGATGTAGCCGGAGGCCGACCAGACCGCCAGCAGGATGCCCGCGACCGCCATGATCGACCCGATGCCGCCCCGGCCCTGCAACTCGTGCACCGCGTTGCCGATGATGTTCCGGGCCGAGCCGGGGGCCAGTTTCCTGATGTTGTCCATGACCTGCTGGGTCGCCGACTGCCCGGCGATGCCCAGCAGGGAGACGAGTACCAGCAGCGCCGGGAACAGCGACAGCACGCCGTAGTAGGTCAGTGCCGCGGCCCGGTCGGTGAGCTCGTCGTCCTGGAACTCCTTCACCGTGCCCTTCAGTACCGCCAGCCAGGACCGCTTCGGCAGTTGCGCCGGCTCCTCCGGCTCAGTCGTTTGAGATGTCCGTGTCATACCTCCGGGGTAACCCGACCGGCCCGGGACATGCCGATCTTGAGGGTCCTCACACTGTCTTGAGGTGACCGGGCCGGATAGGGTGAAAGAGGTGTGCCGGGAAGTCTGGTCGGCCGGGAGTCACAGGGGCTCCCGTGAGGCCCCAGGGGGACGGCATGCGCAGCGTAGGGACGGTTCTCGCACTGGTCGTCCTGGGCACCGTCGTGGCGACCTTCGCCCGCCGGTGGCGTATCCCCGCGCCCTCCCTGCTCGTCGTCGCCGGTCTCGCCGTCGCCCTGCTGCCGGGCACCCCGCAGATCGAGATCAGCCCCGAGATCATCGGCCTCGTCGTCCTGCCGCCCCTGCTGTACGCCAGTGCCGAGGAGCTGCCCTGGCGCGAGCTGAAGGCGGTCTGGAAACCGGTCGGCGTCCTCGCCATCGGCCTGGTGCTGGCGTCGGCCGCGGCGGTCGGCGCGGTCGCCTCGCTGGTCACCCCGCTGTCCTGGCGGATGGCCTTCGTGCTGGGCGCGGTCCTGGCCAGCACCGATCCGGTGGCGGTGACCGCGCTGGGCCGGCGCCTCGCGCTGCCGCCGAGGGTGCAGATGCTGGTGCAGGCGGAGAGCCTGTTCAACGACGCGACCTCATTGGTGCTCTTCCGCGTGGCGGTGAGCATCGCCGTGGCGTCGGCGGCGGCCGACTGGGGCGCGGCGGGCGGTGAGTTCGCGGTGCTCGCCGGCGGCGGCACGCTCATCGGGGCCGCGGTGGCGGGCGTGGTCACGTTGATCCGGCGGCGTACCGAGGACCCGGTCCTCGAGACGGTGATCGCCCTGGTGACGCCGTACGCGGCCTACGTCCTCGCGGAGGCCGCGCACACCTCCGGCGTCACCTCGGTCGTGGTCGCGGGCGTCGTCCTGGGCGGGAGCGGCGACCGGCTCACCAACGCGCGCATCCGCCTCCAGCTGCACGCCGTGTACGGCACCGTGGTGTTCCTGCTGGAGAGCGTGGTGTTCTCCCTCATCGGGCTGGCGCTGCCCGCACAGGTCCGCACGCTGTCCGACGGCGACCGGGCGTGGCCGCTGTACGCGCTGGCGGTGGCGGGCACGCTGATCGCCGTACGGCTGCTGTGGCTGGCGCCGCTGTCCGCGGTCGTCCAGCGCAAGGGCGGCATGAAGCGCATGAACTGGCGGGTGCCGCTCGTGCTGACCTGGGCGGGCACCCGCGGGGTCGTACCGCTGGCGGCCGCCCTGTCCGTCCCGGAGACCACCAAGCACGGCGCCGCCCTCGCGGACCGTTCGCTCGTCCTGGTCCTGACCACCTCCGTCGTGGTCGTCACCCTGGTCGTGCAGGGCTTCACCCTGGCCCCGGTCGTCCGCCGCTCCGGCATCGCCCTGGAGCCCGACCACACGGAGCGGGAGGAGGCCGCGGCCCGCTGCAGGCTGGCGGACGCGGGCATCCGGCGCCTGGAGGAGCTCTCCGCGGTGGAGGCCGCTCCGGCCGTGGTCCTCGACCGGCTGCGCCGCGGCCTGACCGCACGCCTCGACGACGCCCGCGACCGCCTGGCCGACAGCGACGGCACCGGCGCCGTTCCCGCCGATTCGGCCGACCTCGTCTACCGTCGGCTGCGCAGGGACCTGATCGCCGTGGAGGCGGCGGAACTGCAGCGCCTGTACGACGAGCACGCGATCAGCGACACGACCCGCAGGCGGCTCCAGCGGTCCCTGGACCTGGAAGAGGCGAGGCTGGCGGACCTCTGAGGGCGGCCCCCTGCGGCCCAGTCCGCACCCGCCGGCTCGGAGCCTGTCCCTCCTGACGTACCGCCGGCAGGCACGCGGCCTGTCTCAACGGAAGATTGACGCCGTCGGGCGCTGGTACCGGGTGATGTGCATGACCGGTGTCGACTACTTCTCCACCCTCGGCTACCAGCCGGGTATCGCCGCCCTGGCGGCCGGCCTGCTGTCACCCGTCGCACCGTCGTGCTGGTGATCGTCACCGGGACATGTCCCACCGCCGTATCCGCTTCATCGCCAACGAGCCCGGGCGGCGCGACAAGGCGGAGTACCGCGACAAGATCGAACAGATGCGCAACGACAACGAGGTCCCCGAAGCCGAGGACTTCGTCTTCGTGGAGGTCACGGTCACCGACCCCTCCGAGTTCGAGGCCGGCCTGACGGTGCGCGGCGAGGTCCTGCACGACCGCTACCGCGTCCTGACCCTGGAGTCGTCCTCGATCCCCAACGCGCTGCGGCCCTGCTCCTGCACGTGCGGGACAAGACCCGGTGCATCCCGCACCTCTACTCCGTAAGAGTGGTCCGCCGCCGCGTAAGAGGACCGTCAGCGGCAGGTGCTCACGCCCCGCGCCCGCCTACCGTCGACCGTTGTGCGCGGCAGCAGTCCACACGACTCGGCCGGCGACCGCCACTGGCGCGGCAGCGCCCGGCTCGCGGCCGTCTGCGCCTTCGCGTTCGCCGCCCTGACCCTGCTCGTCGACTGGGACGCCGGCACCCTGACGGCGGCCCGCGCCCTGCTGTGGACCACCCTGTCCGCCGCGCTCTTCGCCGTCCTGCTGCCGCAGCGCGTCAGCGCGGGCCCCGGCCGGCTGACCGTGAGCGGCCGCCTGCGCCGGCAGGCGGTACGGACCGACGCGCTGACATCCGCATGGCACTACGGTGACGTCGGCACCCGCCTCGTTTTGCGGGACATCTACGGTCACCGTCTGGCACTCGACCCCCGCGTGCTCGCCGCCGACCCCCTCCTCTGGCACGAACTCGACGCCGGCGCCCGCCGCGCCCGTGAGCGCGGGACACTCCGGCAGGGAACGGAGGTCCTGGAACGCCTGGGCCACCGGATCGACGACGAGACGGCACGGGCCGTGCTGCGGGCATCGGGGCTGTACTGAGGCCTCAGCACGCGGCGGCTGGTGCCGGCCGGTGGTGACGCGGCGTCATGCCGCGAACGTGGCGACGTCCAGCGCCGGCAGGACGACCGCCTTGGCCGACTCGCAGGCCACGTACCGCAGGTGCGCGCGCGAACGGCCGGGTGTTCCGCACCCGCGAGGACCCGATCGGACCGCCGGTTGGGAACGGGGCGGATCACCGCGACCCGCACCGCCGGCGATCCCGCGGCCAGGCCCGTCAGGACCGCCACCGGAGCCGGAGGCGTGCCGACGGCGACAGCCGTGACCACGGCGGCCGCCAGGAGGTATCGACTAGGTTGAGCGCCCGGAAGACGAGCCGGCCGATGCCGCGTCCGACGCGCACGCTCACGTCGGGGGCCCGGAACCTCAGCGGCGCCTCCAGGAAGGAGACTGCGAGCACCATCCCGAGCCGGACGAACGTGACCGCAGCGGCTACGGCAGCCGGCCTGGTCGCCATGCGATTGCCCCCTCGTTCCGCTCTCTTCCCGCCCGTCCGGGACATCAAATACGCATGCTAGATTCTAATTTACGCAGCGGTGGACCAGAGCCACGGAGGAGGTCGGCACCGGATGACGGGTGAAGACAGCGCCCCCCGCCACCCGGCCGGCGACGCGCCGGGCCCGCGGATCCTGTGCGACACCGGGGCACTCACCGAGCCCGGTGACGGGTCGGCCGGCGCGCTGTGGCGACTGGCGGAACCCGGACGCCAACTCGACGCCAACATCGTCCGCCTCCCGCCCGCCCGGCGGGTCGACACCCACACGGAGCCGGACCTCGACGTCCTCCTGCTGGTCGTCGCCGGCGCGGGCACGCTGATCTCCCCCGACGGCCCCCAGCCCCTGGCCGAGGGAAGCATGGCCTGGCTGCCGCACGGCAGCAGCCGCGGCCTGATGGCGGGCGCGGACGGCATGTCGTACCTGACCGTCCACCGGCGCCGGCCCGGGATGCGGATCCAGTCCGCCGGCATCGGCACGCGGCACGTCTCCCCCGCGCCCCCTCGCTGACCCGCGCGGTGCTCCCGCTCAGGGCGCACACTTGAATTCGCTGGTCCAGCCGCACCGGCCAGGAGGAGTCATGCCGCTGTCCAGTACCCTCCCCCCGCGTCGCCGTCGCTCCGCTCCCGCCCGCCTCCCGTACCCGGCCCAGGTGCGGGCGCTGCTCGCGGTCCTGGACGAGGCGGTGACCGCCCAGCGGTTCGCCGACGAGGCGGTGGGCGCCTGCGGTGAGCCGGGTCCGGTGCCGGGCCGGGCCGCCCAGGACTGCCGGCGGGCCGGCTCGGCCTTCCATCGGCTGCGGGCACGGCTGGAGGAGCTGCCGCTCACCGACGCCGGCCTGGTGGAGGTCCAGGCGTACGCCGGGCGGCTGCTGGCATACGACCAGTGGATGCTGCGCCAGTCGCTCGACCTCGCCTTCCGCGCGCACCCGGACCCGCGCACCGAGGCGGCCCGGCTGAGGATCAACGGCCTGGGCAGGCCCGCGGACGATCTGCGGCGGTTGCGCGACGCCCTGCGACAGACTGGGGCCGGCCCGGTCCCGGCGGCCCCGGCATGAGCCGTCCGGCGGCGAGACCACGAGGCAAGGAGCCCGTTGTGGAGTTCGATGTGATCGTGGAGATCCCCCAGGGATCCCGCAACAAGTACGAGATGGACCACCGATTGCACCGCATCCGCCTGGACCGGATGCTGTTCACCTCCACCCAGTACCCCGCCGACTACGGCTACATCGACGGCACCCTGGGGGGTGACGACGACCCGCTCGACGCCCTCGTCCTGACCGGTGAGCCCACCTTCCCGGGTTGCACCGTCGAATGCCGGGCCGTCGGCATGTTCTGCATGAGGGACGAACACGGCCCGGACGAGAAGATCCTGTGCGTGCCCGCCCACGACCCGCGCTGGGCGGGCGTGCAGGACATCGGTGACATCCCGGAGTTCGACCGGCTGGAGATCACCCACTTCTTCGAGGTCTACAAGGATCTCGAACCCGGCAAGTCCGTCGAGGGCTCGCACTGGGAGGGCCGCGACGCGGCGTACGCGGAGATCGACACCTCCCGCCGGCGCGCCGCCGACGCCCGGCGCTGATCGCCGGCCGAGCCCGCCCGGGGTGCGGCTCGGGCCCAGGCGGCCACCGGCACGAGCGATGCCGGAACAGGTCCGTCCCGTCGGACGTGTCGACGCGCAGCTGGTAGTCGTAATGGCGCAGGTAACGGCCGGGACAGTTGTACGACGCGAGGCGGACCGAGCCGCCGGCCGTGCCGGTGCGGGCTACGAAGGTGGCGTCCCTGGCGGCCGCGGCCGCAGCCCAGCAGTCCGGGCAGTTCGCCCAGGAGGACCGCCGAGGCGGGCAGGACGGCCGACGCGCGCAGGAGGGTGCACGGGACGGGGCGGGCGGTGGTGTGGTCACGGGCACAGCTGTCCTATGTGTCGAACACGGTTCGAGAAGGCGGTCAGAAGGCAGGGGCGAGGCAGGTGCACGCCAATGGTCCCGACGTGGCTGGACGCCACCCGGGGAAAAGCTGTCCGTCGCGCCCCGCGGACGTTACCGTTCGGTAGACGACGTGCTCCCGGAGGTGTCCCGCAATGACGCTCGACCGTGCCGCAGGCCTGGCGGAGTCCGCTCGCGCGCTGGCCGACGGGGAGGTGACCTCCCGGGCGCTCGTCGAGGCGGCCCTGGCGCGGATCGAGGCCACCCAGGGGACGCTGAACGCCTTCCGTATCGTCCGGGCCGAGGCCGCGCTCGCCGAGGCGGACGCCGCCGACCGGGAGCTGGCCACCGGAGCGCGGCGTCCGCTGCTCGGGGTGCCCGTCGCGGTGAAGGACGACATGGACGTGGCGGGTGAGCCCACCGCGTTCGGCTGCCGGGGCACGTTCCCGCCGGTACCCGAGGACGGCGAGGCGGTACGGCGGCTGCGGGCGGCCGGGGCCGTGATCGTCGGCAAGACGAACACCTGCGAGTTCGGGCAGTGGCCGTTCACCGAGGGACCCGCGTTCGGCGAGACCCGGAACCCGTGGAACACCGACCACACGCCGGGCGGGTCGTCCGGGGGTTCGGCCGCCGCCGTCGCGGCCGGTCTGGTCCCGGCCGCGCTCGGCTCCGACGGCGCCGGGTCGGTGCGGATCCCGGCCTCCTGGACCCACCTGGTCGGCGTCAAACCGCAGCGCGGCCGCATCTCCACCTGGCCGCGCGGCGAGTCCTTCCAGGGCATCACGGTCAACGGCACGCTGGCCCGTACGGTCGCCGACGCCGCCCTGCTGCTGGACGCGGCGAGCGGCAACCACCCGCAGGACCCGCACCGCCCGCCGGCCGTCGACGCCACCGCCGCGGTCCGGCGCGACCCCGGCCGGCTGCGCGTCGCGCTCTCCCTCAAACCGCCGTTCACCGCCGTGCCCGCCCGTCTCCAGCCGGAGGTACGGGCCCGGGTCGTGGAACTCGCCGAGAAGCTGGCCGCCTTGGGACACGGTGTCGAGGAGGCCGACCCGCCCTACGGGCAGATCGGGCTGACCTTCGTCCCGCGCGCCACGGCCGGCATCGCCGAGCGGGTCCTCGAGGCGCCCGAGCCCACGCTGCTCGACCGGCGCACCCACGGCGCCGCCCGTCTGGGCCGGCTGCTCGGCGGGGCCCCGCTCAGGGTGGCCCGGCGCGCCGAGGCGGTGATGCACCGCAGGATCGGCGCGTTCTTCGCGTCGTACGACGTCGTCCTCGCGCCCACGACGGCCGCTCCCCCGCCCCGGATCGGCGCGTTCCACGACCTCGGCGGACTGGCCACCGACCGCGCCATGATCGCCGCCTGCCCCTACGCCTGGCCGTGGAACGTCCTGGGCTGGCCCGGCGTCAACGTCCCGGCCGGTTTCCTCGACGGCGGTCTGCCGGTCGGCGCCCAGCTGCTGGGCCCGGCGGGCAGCGAGCCGCTGCTGCTCTCCCTCGCCGCCCAGCTGGAGGCGGAGCTGCGGTGGTACGAGCTGTGGCCGCCGGAGCCGAGCGCCGCCGCCGTCGAGGCGGTGTGAGACAACCGCGTCGCGGCGTGACACATGGGTGTTACCGGCAGCCGTTCTCTGTCGACATCGTGTCAAGACGGAGCGAACGGGGCGCGGGGTGTCGCAGTCGATCAAGGAATCATGGCGTACGCCTTCTCGGCGCGGACGGTCGGCTCGGGTGGTTCGGGGGGCATCTTCGGGCCCTGCATGGTGGTGGGCGCCGGGGTCGGCGCGGCGCCGTGGCGGCTGGCGGAGCCGCTCGGGCTCGCCCCCGGCAGTCCGCTGGTCGCCTTGGCGGCGGGCACGGCCGCCTTCCTGGGCGCGGTGGCCCACGCCCCGCTGGGCGTGCTGGTGATGGCCGCGGAGATGCTGGGGGACGCCTCGCTGCTCGGCCCGGGCATCCTGGCGGTGCTGTGCGCACGGGCGGTCACCGGGGGCGTGACGCTGTACCGCAGCCAGCCGGACCGTATCGAGGACGGGCCGGCCCCCGTCGAGTTGCTGCCGCCCGGCCGCATCAGGCCGGCGGAGCGCCGCACCACGGTCACACTGGTACGGCGCGAGCCGGCACCCGGCGCGGACCCGGTGGCGGTCAACTCGACGGACCGGACGTCCCGCTGAATTGCCGGCCCGGCCCCCGTGCCGCCGTGAGGACCTACCCTGTGACCATGGACGACGCGTCGATGGTCGGGCTCATGGGGCGGGTCACCGGGACGATCGGGCCCGGGCTGGTCGGCGAGGTGATCGTCCGGGTGCGGGGCGGGGCGGAGCACTTCCTCGCGTACGCGGCCGACGGCGGCGGCCGGATCGAGCCGGGCACGGTGGTGATGGTGGTCGAGTACCTGCCGCCGAGGACGGTGTACGTGGCTGCCGCGTACGACAGTTGAGCATGCTCCGCCGCAGGTGAGGGTCTTACGCGTCAAGATTGCGACAAGGATCCGCCAGTGTCTTCTCCCTGGAGTCGCCAAGGAGCACACTCCCTTCGTTCGGTGCCGAGAGGGCACCATGCAAAGGGGGCGTATGCCGATGGTTGTCGGCGTCGTTGCGGGGGCGGCAGTCGCTGCCGTTCTCGTACTGATCGGTCTGTTCAAGATGATGTGGCGGGTCGCCGAACCGAACGAGGCGCTCATCATCTCCGGTTCCAAGCACCGCACCGAGGGCCTCGAGGAGGGCATGGGTTTCCGCATCGTCACCGGGCGCGGCACGCTGGTGCTGCCCGGTGTGCAGGCGGTGCGCAAGCTCTCCCTGGACCTGAACGAGACCGAACTGCACGTGGACTGCGTGACCCACCAGGGCATCCCGCTGAAGGTGCGGGGCGTGGTCATCTTCAAGGTGGGCGACGACTTCGTGTCGATCGCCAACGCGGCGCGCCGTTTCCTGGACCAGCAGAAGCTGATGGCGGAGCGGGTGCACAACGTCTTCGCCGGTCATCTCCGCTCCATCGTGGGCGGTCTGACGGTCGAGGACATGATCCGCGACCGGGAGAAGCTGACCGGGCAGACCCGGGCGGCCTGCGGTACGGAGATGGAGAAACTCGGTCTGATCGTCGACTCGCTGCAGATCCACGAGATCGAGGACCCGACCGGCTACATCCAGAACCTGGCGATGCCGCACGCGGCGGCCGTGCAACGGGACGCGCGCATCGCCCAGGCTGAGGCGAATCGTCTCGCCACGGAGGCGGAGCAGCAGTCGTTCGCCCGGATGGCAGAGGCCACCCGGGACAGCGAGATCCTCCAGGCCGGTTACCAGGCCGAGCGGGACAAGGCGGGGGCGAAGGCCCGGCAGGCCGGTCCGCTGGCCGACGCGGCCGCCCGGCAGGAGGTCGTCGTCCAGGAGACGCGGGTCGCCGAGCTGGAGGCGCACCGGCGCGAGCAGCAGCTCCAGGCGGACGTCCGCAAGCCCGCCGACGCCAAGGCGTACGAGAAGCGCACGCTGGCCGAGGCCGAGCGGGACGCCCGCATCTCGGCGGCGCAGGCCAAGGCGAAGGAGACGGAACTCGCGGCGGCGGCCGAGGCGACCCGGGTCAAGACGGCCGCGGGCGCCGAGGCCGAGGCGACGAAGACCCGGGGTGCGGCCACCGCGGCGGCGACCCGGGCCACCGGTGAGGCCGAGGCGGCCGCGGCGCAGGCGAAGGGGCTGGCCGAGGCCGAGGCGACGAAGGCCCAGGGTCTCGCCGAGGCGGAGGCGATCAAGGCCCGCGCCGCCGCCCTCGCCGAGAACCAGGAGGCGGTCGTCGCCCAGCAACTCGCCGAGAACTGGCCGGAGATCGTCCGGGCGGGCGCGTCCGCCTTCGGCAACGTCGACAACATGGTGCTGCTCAACGGGGCCGACGGCATGGCCGAGTTGTTCGCCAAGGCGCTCACGCTGGGCGGCACCGGTCTGGGGCTGGCCCGCCAGTTGCTCGCCTCGATGAACACCAACGGGCAGAGCCCGGCGGCGACTTCGTCCCTCAACGGGGCCGTGACGCCTCCTCCGGCGCAGAAGGTGCCGGTGGAGGGCGACGGGAGGTAGGCCCGGGGCCGGGTCACGGGGACCGGGGCGACGCACGCGGTCAGCGTGCGTCGCCTTCTTCGTCGCCTGCTGCGTTGAGGCGCCGGAGCAGGTCCAGCAGGGTGGCGCGGTCCGCGCCGGACAGGGCGGAGAAGCACGCGGCGAGCACATCGTCGGCGACCGAGTGGCCGGCGGCCAGGATCCGCTCGCCGGCCGGCGTGAGATGGTGCTCGATGCGCCGGCCGTGCCCCGGCCGGCGTTCGACCAGGTCCCGTGCGGCCAGTCGGCCCACGAGCGCGCCGAAGGCCTGCTCGCTCTGGAAGGTGGCCGCGGCCAGCTCGCGCGCCGACGCGCCGGGCGAGCGGTCGATCGCGCGCAGCGCGTCCCACTGGGCGAGGGTGGTGCCGACGGCGGCGAGGGCGCTGTCGAGGGCCCGGTGCTGCCGGTACTGAGCCTGTTTGACCGCCCGGCCGAGAAGTTGCAGGTCATGGCGCATGAACCGAGCCTACCCGACGACTAAGCTAGTTTATACAAATAGATTTAGTTACAGTCGCGGCATGCTGACCGACCAGAGCGCACACGTGTACGCCGACCTGCCCCTCACCCTCGCCGAAGCCGGAACCGGCCGGCCTGTTCTCGTCCTGCACGGCGGCGGGGGCCGGGCCACCGTCGCCGGCCTCGCCGACCGGCTGTCCGCGACCGCGCGCACCCTCACGCCCGTACACCCGGGCTGGGACGGCACCCCTCGCCCCGACTGGCTGACCGGCATCGACGACCTCGCCCTCGCCTACCTTCACCTGCTCCACGACCGCGGACTGGACGACGTCCTGGTCGTCGGATCCTCGCTCGGCGGCTGGATCGGCGCCGAGATGGCCGTACGGGACACGGCGGGGCTGATCAGCGGCCTCGTCCTGATCGACGCCGTCGGCGTGCACGTCCCTTCCGAGCCGATCACGGACTTCTTCGCACTCGACGCCCGCGGTGTCGCGGAGCACTCCTGGCACGACCCGGACCGCTTCCACGTCGACGCCGCCGATGTCCCCGCCGACGAACTCACGCGCCGCCAGGGCAACATGGCGACCATGCGGCTCCTGGCCGCGGACCCGTACATGCACGACCCCAAACTCCTGCGCCGGCTGGCCCGTGTCCGGCAACCCGCCCTGCTGGTGTGGGGCGCGAGCGACCGCGTCGTCACCCCCGCCTACGGAGCCGCCTACGCGGCCGCGTTCCACCGGGGGCGACTCGAGGTCGTCCCCGGGGCGGGTCACCTCCCGCAGCTCGAACAGCCCGATGCCACCTTCGCCCTGATAGAGACCCACCTGCGCCGGACGAGTGCGCACGCCGTGTCCGACGCCCCGTAAGGTGCCCCCCGTGACCGCGTTTACCGATGAGAACGTCCCCGGCCGCCACGGGCCCCGCGCCACCACCGAGGCCGACCCCCGCGAGGTGGGCCGGGTGCGCACCGAGTACTCCCCCGCGCACGACGGCGACCCGGATCCCGGGGAGATCGTGTGGACCTGGGTGCCCTTCGAGGAGAACGACGGGCGGGGCAAGGACCGCCCCGTGCTGGTCGTGGCCCGGGAGGCCGCGGGGACGTTCCTCGCCGTGCAGCTGTCCAGCAAGCGGCACGACGGGGACCGGGAGTGGGTGCCGATCGGCAGCGGGCCCTGGGACCGGTCGGGGCGCGACTCGTGGGTCGACGTGGACCGGGTTCTGCGCCTCCACGAGGAGGGCATGCGCCGGGAGGCGTGCGCACTGGACCGGATGCGGTTCAACCTGGTGGTGCACCGGCTGCGGGAGCGCTACGGCTGGAAGTGAGGCGCCGGGAACGCCCGTACGAAGGCCGCTCGGACCGCGGCTCCCGGCGTACGGTCCAGCACACCGAACACCACATGCTCGAAGACTTGTGCGAACCGCCCGCCGGGTCCCAACAGCGCCCGGAAGGCACCCGCCACCTGCGCCGGGTCGTTCTGGAACACCCCGCAGCCCCAGGCGCCCAGCACCAGTCGCCGGTAGCCGTGGGCGGCGGCGGTCTCCAGGACCCGTTCCGCCCGGATCGCCAGGGCCTGCGGGAGGCCGGCCGCGCGGTCCGCGGCCGTACGGCGGACGACGCCCGCGTTGGGGGCCGCCGCGGTGAGGAAGCCGGCGGTGTACGGCTCCTCCAGCAGCGCGCCCCGGTCGTCACGGAAGACCGGCACGGCCGGCGCGTGGATGACCCGGTCGCTGTAGCACGGGTCGGGGTGGGTGCGGTGGTGGTCGTAGAAGGCGCGGGCCCGCAGCAGGCAGGTGTGCAGGGCCGAGGCACGGCACAGGGCCTCTTCCTGGGCCTGGGCGCCGTTGAGGTAGCCGCCGCCGGGGTTTCTGGCGGAGGCGAAGTTCAGGACCGCCACCGGGGCGAAGGCGAGCCGCCGGGCCGCCTCCAGGCTGCTCTCGCCGGTGACCTCGATCAGCGTGCCGGCCCCGGCGGCCGGGACCGGCACGGGGACCGGACCGGGGCCGTACAGCCGCGTACCGGCCCGGGCGGCCTCGATCGCCGCCGCGAGCGGAACCTCGCGGCCGCCGGGTGTGCGGTACGCGCCCGCCGCCACGATCTCCTCGGTCTGCCGGGCGATGCCGCGCAGGCGCGCGCTCATGGCACCACCCCCGTCGGTGCCATGACCGCGACCCGCGCGGTCTCCCCCGTCGTGCTCATGAACGCATCGTGAGCGATGCTGGTCCTGCGGTGCAACAGAGTTTCCCAGCCATGGGAAAGAGAGGCTCCGGCACCCGATTGTCATGGATTGCACCCTTGTACGAATCGGCGTGAGGGTCTTGGGTGGGACGGACAACGCCGTCCCGGCCCACCCCGGCCGGGCCGGTGGCATGGTGGAATCTCAGGAGGATCCCGACATGTCCGATTCGGTAAGTGACTGTGGCGGCTGTACGGAGCACCGCACCGCCGTCACCGAGGCCGAAGTGGAGGCCCTGGTCAGGGGCATCTGCTTCAAGACCGGACCGCCCCGCTCGCTCGGGGTCGAAGTGGAATGGCTCGTCCACGAGCTGCGGCTGCCGCAGCTCCCGGTGACACCCGAACGACTCGAAGCGGCCTATGCCGCACTGCGCACCGTCCCCCTGAGGTCGGCGCTCACCGTCGAACCCGGCGGCCAGCTGGAGCTGAGCTCGCCACCCGCCGCCTCCCTGATGGAGTGCGTGGACACCGTCTCCGCCGACCTGGACGCCGTCCGCGCGGTCCTCGCCGAGGACGGCCTCGGTCTCGTCGGCGTCGGCCACGATCCCTGGCACGCGCCCCGCAGGTTCCTGCACCAGCCGCGCTACGACGCCATGGAGGCATGCCTGGACCGCACGGGCCCGGCCGGCCGGCACATGATGTGCACCTCGGCCTCGGTCCAGGTGTGCGTCGACGCCGGTTACGAGGAGCCGGGCCCGCTCGGCCACGGGCGGCGCTGGTGGCTGGCGCACACGCTGGGCGCAGTCCTGGTGGCCTCGTTCGCCAACTCCCCGCTGGTCGGGCGGAAGCCCACGGGCTGGCTGTCCACCCGGCAGCTGCTGTGGACGGAGATCGGCGCGGACCGCGCGGGCGCGCCTCCGCTGGACGCCGAGCCGCGCACCGCGTGGGCCCGGCACGTCCTGGACGCGCCGGTGATGTGCGTACGGCGGGACGGCGCCCCCTGGGAGGTGCCCGAGGGGCTCACCTTCCGGGAGTGGACCCGCAACGGCACGCCTCGGCCGCCGACCCGCGCCGACCTCGACTACCACCTCACGACGCTGTTCCCGCCGGTCAGACCGCGCGGCCATCTGGAGCTGCGCATGATCGACGCGCAGCCCGGCGACGACGGATGGATCGTGCCGCTCGCGGTGACGGCCGCCCTCTTCGACGACCCGGAGGCCGCCGAGACCGCGTACCGCACCGTGAAGCCGCTGGCCGAGCGGGCGCTGGCGCTGCCGGCGCCGCACAACCCGCTGTGGACCGACGCGGCCCGGTACGCGCTGGCCGACCCCGAGCTGCGGGAGGCCGCCGTCGCCTGTTTCGCGACAGCCCTGGAGGCCCTGCCCCGGCTCGGCGCCACGAGCGAGGTCACGGACGCCGTCGCGGCGTACCTCGACCGCTACGTCGTCCAGGGCCGCTGCCCCGCCGACGACCTGCTGGACCGCATGCGCGGCACGGACCGCACCCACGGGAAGGACATCCGCCCATGACCACTCCCGAAGCCGACCCCATGACCGCCCCCGAGCTCGACCGCGAGGCCCTCCGCAGGCGGGCGCTGGCCTCCCTGACCACCGCGCGCGACCGGACCACCCTGCTGACCACCTGCGTGGACGAGCCCGACCTGACCGCCCAGCACTCACCGCTGATGTCCCCGCTGGTGTGGGACCTCGCCCACATCGGCAACCAGGAGGAGCTGTGGCTGCTGCGGGCGGTCGGCGGCCGGGAGCCGATGCGGCCCGAGATCGACGGCCTGTACGACGCCTTCGAGCACCCGCGCGCGGAACGGCCCTCGCTGCCGCTGCTGCCGCCCGGCGAGGCCCGCACATACGCGGCGGAGGTACGCGGCCGCGCCCTGGACCTGCTGGAGAGCCACGCCTTGCACGGCACGCGGCTGACCGAGGCGGGCTTCGCCTTCGGCATGATCGCCCAGCACGAACAGCAGCACGACGAGACGATGCTCATCACCCATCAGCTGCGCACGGGCCCGCAGGCCCTGACCGCGCCCGACCCGGACCCCGTGCCGCCGTTCACCGGACCGGCCGAAGTTCTCGTCCCCGGCGGCCCGTTCACCATGGGCACCTCCACCGAGCCGTGGGCGCTGGACAACGAACGCCCCGCGCACCGCGTCGAGGTGGCCCCCTTCCGCATCGACACCACACCGGTGACGAACGCCGCGTACCAGGCGTTCATCGAGGACGGCGGCTACGACACCGAGCGCTGGTGGACGCCGGACGGCTGGGCGCACATACGCCGGCACGGCATCACGGCCCCCCAGTTCTGGCGGCACGACGCCGGCCAGTGGCTGCGGCGCCGCTTCGGCGTCACCGAGGTCGTCCCACCCGACGAGCCGGTGCTGCACGTGTGCTGGTACGAGGCCGATGCCTACGCCCGCTGGGCCGGGCGCCGGCTGCCCACCGAGGCCGAGTGGGAGAAGGCGGCCCGGTACGACCCCGGCACCGGCCGCTCGACGCGCTACCCGTGGGGCGACGCCGACCCGGCGCCCGAGCACGCCAACCTGGGCCAGCGGCATCTGCGGCCCGCGCCCGTCGGCAGCTATCCGGCGGGTGAGTCGCCGCTGGGCGTACGGCAGTTGATCGGCGACGTGTGGGAGTGGACGGCGAGCGACTTCCTGCCGTACCCGGGGTTCACCGCCTTCCCGTACAAGGAGTACTCGCAGGTGTTCTTCGGGCCCGAGCACAAGGTGCTGCGCGGCGGTTCGTTCGCCGTGGACCCGGTGGCCTGCCGGGGCACGTTCCGCAACTGGGACTACCCGGTCCGGCGGCAGATCTTCTCCGGTTTCCGCACCGCCCGCTCGGAGGACGTCTGATGTGCCGTCACCTGGCGTACCTGGGGCCCGCGGAGCCGCTCGGCCGGGTGATCGTGGAGCCCCCGCACGGCCTGTACCGCCAGTCGTGGGCGCCACGGCGGCAGCGGTACGGCACGGTCAACGCCGATGGTTTCGGGGTGGGTTGGTACGCCTCCGAGGACCCGGTGCCGGCCCGTTACCGGCGGGCCGGGCCCATCTGGGCGGACCAGTCCTTCGCCGACCTGGCCCGGGTCGTGCGCACGGGCGCGCTGCTCGCAGCGGTGCGTGACGCGACACTGGCGGGCGCGGACGCGGAGGCCGCGGCGGCGCCGTTCGCGGCGGGCCGGTGGCTGTTCAGCCACAACGGCGCCGTCGCGGGCTGGCCGCAGTCGGCAGCGCCGCTCGCCCCGGCCCTGCCCCCGGTGGACCTGCTGTCCCTGGAGGCACGCACCGACTCCGCGTTCGTCTGGGCACTGGTCCTGCACCTGCTGCACTCCGGAGAAGACCCGGGCCGCGCCATGACGGAGACGGTTCTGCAGGTCGCCGAGGCGGCCCCCGCCTCCCGGCTCAACCTGCTGCTCACCGACGGCGAGACCGTCACCGCCACCGCCTGGGGCGACACCCTCTGGTACCTCGCGGAGCCCGGCCGCGCCGTCGTGGCCTCCGAGCCCTACGACGACGACCCGCGCTGGCAGGAGGTCCCCGACCACACGCTGCTCGCGGCGGACCGCGCCGGTGTGCGGCTGACTCCGCTGAAGGACCTGGCCCCCGTACCGCCGAAGGAGCCCTGCACGTGAGCCCCCTGCACGTCACCCGCACCCTCCCGGAGGACGCGACGGACGCCGCGCTGCGCGCCGATGTCCTGCGCGGCCTCACCGCCACCCCCAAGACGCTGCCGCCGAAGTGGTTCTACGACGCCCGGGGCAGCGAGCTGTTCGAGAAGATCACCGAACTGCCGGAGTACTACCCGACGCGCGCCGAGCGCGAGATCCTCGCCACCCGAGCCGGTGAGATCGCGGCGGCTGCCCGCGCCCGTACCCTGGTCGAACTGGGTTCCGGCTCCTCCGAGAAGACGCGGTATCTCATCGACGCCTTCCCCGACCTGCACACGTACGTCCCGGTCGACGTCAGCGAGAGCGCGCTCACCCAGGCCGGGAAGTCCCTCATCGAGGAACGGCCGGGGCTCGCCGTGCACGCCCTGATCGCCGACTTCACCGCCCGGCTGGCCCTGCCGGACACACCCGGGCCCCGGCTGCTCGCCTTCCTGGGCGGCACGATCGGCAATCTGCTGCCCGCCGAACGGGCCGGGTTCCTGGCCTCGGTGCGCGGGCTGCTGTCGCCGGGAGACGGCCTGCTGCTGGGCACGGACCTGGTCAAGGACGAACGGGTCCTGGTCCGGGCGTACGACGACGCGGCCGGAGTGACGGCCGAGTTCAACAAGAACGTCCTGGCCGTCGTCAACCGCGGGCTGGGCGCCGACTTCGATCCCGATGCCTTCGACCACGTCGCGTCGTGGGACGCGGAGAACGAGTGGATCGAGATGCGGCTGCGCTCCCTCACGCAGCAGACCGTGAAGATCCCGGCGCTCGGCCTCGCCGTCGACTTCGCGGCGGGCGAGGAACTGCGCACGGAGGTGTCGGCGAAGTTCCGCAGGGAGGGAGTGCGGACCGAACTGTCCGCGGCCGGCCTGGAGTTGACCCACTGGTGGACGGACGGCGAGGGCCGCTTCGCGCTGTCACTGAGCGTCGCGCGCTGAGAGAGGGCTCACCGCCGGCCGGCGTCCACGGCGCCGGCCGGCGGTGAGTGTCCTCGCCCTCGGCCGGCCGCCGTCGCGGCCGAGGGCGACGGGCTCGGGGCGGCCGCGGCCGTCCGCATGCGTAGGTCGTTCTTCTCACCCCTGCTGCCTCGCGTTCCGCCGCGGTCTGAGGCACGGTGGAGTGACGCATGGCATACGCGTCACGGTGGAGAGGAACACTCGCATGTCGAACCACACCTACCGGGTCACCGAGATCGTCGGCACCTCCCCCGAGGGCGTCGACCAGGCCATCCGCAATGGCATCGCGCGCGCCGGCCAGACCCTGCGCAATCTGGACTGGTTCGAGGTGACGCAGGTCAGGGGCCAGCTCGAGAACGGCGAGATCGGGCACTGGCAGGTCGGTCTGAAGGTGGGCTTCCGCATCGAGGACGAGAGCTGACCGCTTGCCCCTCCTCAGGTGCGCCCCTCCCGCTCCTGGGCGTCCGCCAGCGCGGCCGACCGCTCGGCCCAGCGGGCCCGTACGACGGTGAAGCCGGCCCGTTCGGCGTCGTCGCACACCAGTTCGTCGTCGTCCACGAGGACCCGGACCTCCCGGTCGCGGGCCAGGCGGCGCAGGATCTCGAGCTTGGTGTGCCGCGCGGGCCTGCGGTCGGCGTTGCGCCGCATGTGGACGCGCCCCTCGGGCAGGCCGTGCGCGGCGAGCCAGTCGAGCGTGTCGCGCCGGCAGCGCTCGGGCCGCCCGGTGAGGTAGACGACCTCGCACTCCTCGGCGCTGCTCCGGGCCAGCGCCACGCCCTCGGCGAGCGGCGGGTCCGCCGGCGCGGCGGCGAAGAAGGCGTCCCAGTCCCGCGGCCTGACCTCCAGGAACCGCTGCCGGTGCGCCGTGTCGGCGAGGGTGTTGTCGAGGTCGAACACGGCGAGCGGCCGGTTGCTGCTGTCTGTCACACGCCCAGCCTAATCAGCCCCCGGTACCCGGCGACCTCCCTGCCCCGGGCGGCCACTGCTGTGTGGCAGAGCCGACGGGCAGAGGCGGGAGACCCTGTGCGCGGCGACGCGGCGATCCGGACGGCGGCGATGAGTGCCGCGACGGCGGCGGCCCCGGCGGGACCGGTGACGCGGGCGTCGGCCGCGCCGACGCCGGTGGTGGCCACGACCGGGGGACGACGCGGCGCCGGGGAGCCCGTCACGCTGAGCGCCTGCCAGGGCGAACGCGCGGCGCCCGACGGCGAGGAACTGCCCGCCGGCCCCACCCCGGCCGGCGGCAGCATCCCGCGGGCCGAGCGCGGGACGATCCAGCGGGACTGACACCCCGTCTCCGGCCGGCAGTTGCGCCGACCCCGACCACCGCGAGAACGGCGAGAGCGCCGACGGCCCCGCCGTCAACGAAGGCAGCGGCACCGGCACGTCGTACGCGGCGCCCGTCCGTGGAACAACGTCGACGACGGCTTCGACGCCTGGAAGTTCGCCTCGCCGACCGGCTCGGCGACCGGCTCCCGCGGCAACTCGTGGGAGCAGGGGCGAACTTGGAACTGAATCCCCGGTCCTCGGCACGGACCCGGCCCCGTTCACCGGCCCGCGCGCGGGCGACGGGTCACCGCCGCCCGCGCCGTCGTTCCTCGTGCCGCGCAACAGGGGCGGGCATCGGGGCTCGGTTCTGATCAGTACGACCCGGTGACGAGGGCGCGCCGGGCCATGGATCATGCTTCTCCCATGCCATCCGCTCTCCCCGCCTCTCGTACGGCTCTGATCGGCGCCGCCGGACAGCGCCCCTGCACCCTCGTCGTGTGCCGGGGCTGCTGCTGCGGCAACCCGCGCAAGCACCCCGGCACCGACCACGCCTGGCAGTTGGACCGACTGCGCGCCGCGGCGGCCGAGCACGGCTTCCAGGTCCGTACCAGCGACTGCCTCGGCCCCTGCGACCAGGCGAACGTCATCGTCGTCCAGCCCTCGGCCGCGGGACGCCGGGCCGGCGCACGGGCCACCTGGGTCGGCTTCGCCACGGACGACGCCTGCACGGACGAGATCGTGAGCTGGGCGGCGGCGGGCGGACCGGGCGTGGCGCAGCCGCCCGTGACGCTGGAGTTGCAGTTCATCCGGCCACCGCGGGAGGCACGCGCGCGTACGCGTCGCTGAGCCCTCTCTTGCCCGCCCCCGCCCTGACGCTCGCCCGAGTGGGCCAACCTCGGTGGCCTCGGGAGGCCGTGTGGTGTGAGCGGTGTGACGCTGGTGGAAGGGATGGCCGGCGTGACAGGAGACAGGATGGTGGACGGTACCGCTCGGAACGGATGCACTGCGCTCGCATCACGTGACGAGGCGCTCCAGCGGCTGCGCTCGGTCGCAGACGCCGTGCTCTACGAGGGCTACCTGCTGTATCCGTACCGCCGGTCGTCCCCCAAGAACCGGGTGCGCTGGCAGTTCGGCGTCCTCACCCCACGGGAGTGGGCCGAGCGGGACGGGCCGGTGCCGCCGGGCGTCTCCGGCTCGGCGGACTCCTGGTACCAGCAGACCGAGTGCCTGCTGCGGGCGTCCGGTGACGCCCGGCTGCGGGTGACGGTGCGTTACCTGCAGCTCCAGCGCAAGCAGGTGGAGCAGTCCACCGGCGACGGCCTCCACCGGCCGGTGGAGGCGCTGGAGGTCGGTGCGGACGTCCACCTGACCTTCGACGAGGCGGTACCGCGCGAGGCGGAGATCGACGTCCCCCTGGCCCGGCTCCTCCAGGGCGCCCACCGTACGCCGGTCGGGTCGCCCGGCGGTACGGGAACGGAGCAACTCGGCGGCGGGGCCGGACGGGTGGTGCGCCACCGGGACCCGGTCCACGCCGTGACCACGGTCCGGGCCGAACGGCTCCGGGACGACGGGGACGGCACCGGGCTCTACCGGCTGCGGGTGCGCACCGAGAACACGGGGTCCTCGCCCGCCGCCACGGTGCCGCGCGGCCACGCTCTGCGGCACGCGCTCATGGCCACGCACACGCTGATCGGCGGTGACGGCGTCGGGTTCCTGTCACTGATCGAGCCGCCCGAGGCGGACGAAGGGTACGCCCGCGACTGCCGGAACCTGTTCACCTTCCCCGTCCTGGGCGGCGGACCGGGCTGCGGCGACGCGGTCCTTTCCTCGCCGATCATCCTGCCGGACCATCCGCAAGTGGCCCCGGAGAGCCCGGGTGACCTGCACGACGCCGCCGAGATCGACGAGATCCTGACCCTGCGCACGCTGCTGCTGACGGACGAGGAGAAGCGCGAGGCCCGGGCCACCGACCGGCGGGCGGCGGACATCCTCGACCGGGTCGAGACCATGCCCCCGGAGATGTTCGCCCGCCTCCACGGCGCGATCCGCTCCCTCGAGCCGGCCCCCTCAGGCACGGCCCTGCCGGGCCCGGCCTCGACCGGCTCCGCCGCGTCCGCATCCGCCCCACCGGACGCCGCCCCGACCGGCTCCACCCCGCCGGGCGCAGCCCCCTCCGCCCCGACCGCATCCCCTGCCGTCCTGGCAGACGGAGTCCTCTCCGCTCCACGCGGATCAGCCCCCTGGTGGCAGGAGAGCGGCCACGACGGACCGTCCCCCGCCACCGACACCGTGCTCGTGGACGGCGTACCCGTGGCGGCCGGGAGTGCCGTGCGGTTGCGGCCGGCCGGGCGGGGGGCCGATGCGCAGGACATGTTCCTGGCCGGGCGCACGGCCCGGGTGGCGGCGGTGTTCCACGACGTGGACGGCAGCCTGCACCTGGCCGTCACGCTCGACGACGATCCGGCCGCGGAGCTCAACGCCTGGTACGGCCGCTACTTCTACTTCCGCCCCCACGAACTGCAGCCACTGGACACCACCGTCGACGAGGGAGCGCCCGATGGACGCCCTTGAGCTACTGCGTCACGACCACCGCAGGGTGGAGCAGTTGTTCCGCGACTACCACACCGCCGCCAACGACCGGCAGCGCCGGGGCGTGGTCGAACTGCTGGTGCGCGAACTGTCCAGGCACGCCGCTCTGGAGGAGATGTTCGTCTACCCCCTGGCGAAGAAGGTCGTCGACGACGGCGGGCGCGAGGTCGACGAGCACCTCGGCGAGCACCTGGCGGTCAAGAAGACGCTGCTCGCCCTGGACCGGCTCGACGAGGGGGACGAGAGGACGGACGAACTCGTCGCGCAGCTGCGGCGCGAGGTCGAGGAGCACGTGCGCGAGGAGGAGGACGTGCTCATGCCCCGGCTGCGCGCGGCCGTCTCCCAGCCGGAACTGGACGACCTCGGGCAGCTGCTGACGAAGGCCAAGCAGAGCGCGCCGACCCGGCCCCATCCGCACGCGCCGGACCGGCCGCCCGCGCTCATCCTCGCCGGGCCGGTGGCCGCGGCGTACGACCGACTCAGGGACCGACTGCAGCGGAGGCCCAGGACATGACCACCCATAGCGCCACCACCGAAGTGAGCGAGGACCCCAGCCGGTCCGAACAGCGCGAAGGATTCGACGAGATCACCATCCTCTGGATCTCCGAGGGCATGAGCTGCGACGGCGACACCGTCTCGCTCACGGCCGCCGGGCAGCCCTCCATCGAGGACCTGGTGCTCGGACTGATCCCGGGCCTGCCGAAGGTGAACCTGGTCAACAAGGTGCTCTCCCCGAGCCTGGGCGGCGAGGACTTCCTCGCCCCGTACCGGGCGGCGGCGCGCGGCGAGCTGGCCCCGTTCGTCCTCGTCATCGAGGGCTCGATCCCCAACCAGAACATCATCAAGGGCGACGGCTACTGGACGTCGTTCGGCAACGACCCGGAGACGGGCGAGCCGCAGACCCTGAACTGGTGGATCGACCAACTGGCCCCCAAGGCCTGGGCGGTGGTGGCGGCCGGCACCTGCGCCACCTACGGCGGCATCCACGCGATGGCCGGCAACCCCACCGGCTGCATGGGCCTGGCGGACTACCTGGGCTGGGACTTCGCGTCGCAGGGCGGCCTGCCCATCGTCAACGTGCCCGGCTGCCCCATCCAGCCGGAGAACTTCATGGAGACCCTGGTCTGGGTGCTCTCCCACGCGGCCGGCGCCGCTCCCCCGCCGCCGCTGGACCACATGCTGCGTCCGCAGTGGCTGTTCGGCAAGACCGTGCACGAGGGCTGCGACCGGGGCTCGTACTACGAGCAGGCCAGCTTCGCCAGGGACTACAACTCCCCCAAGTGCCTGGTGAAGACGGGATGCTGGGGCCCGGTCGTCAACTGCAACGTGCCCAAGCGGGGCTGGATGGCCGGCATCGGCGGCTGCCCGAACGTCGGCGGCGTCTGCATCGGCTGCACGATGCCCGGCTTCCCCGACGCGTTCATGCCGTTCATGGACGAGCCCCCCGGCGGCACGCTGTCGTCGCTGGTCATCAAGCCGTACGGGGCGGTCGTGCGCCGGCTGCGCGGCCTGACCAACGACATCGTGAACCACGAGCCCAGGTGGCGCCACAACAAGCGCAAGCTGACCAGCGGTTACGACCCGCACTGGCGGCCCTGACACGACACCCGGGGGGGCCACCACTCACCGACGGAACCCGAGCAGCAAGGGGCAGTAAGCCAGATGACGACAACCGAGGCCCGGTCCACGGGACGCAAGCCCGCAGAGCTCGTGGACATGTCCTGGGATCCGATCACCCGGATCATCGGGAACCTGGGCATCTACACGAAGATCGACTTCGCCAACCGGGAAGTCGTCGAATGCCACAGCACCTCGTCGCTGTTCCGCGGCTACTCGGTGTTCATGAAGGGCAAGGACCCGCGTGACGCCGGCTTCATCACCTCGCGCATCTGCGGGATCTGCGGCGACAACCACACCACCTGCTCGAACTACGCCCAGCAGATGGCCTACGGCGTCAAACCACCGCGGCTGGCCGACTACATCACCAACCTCGGCGAAGCGGCCGAGTACATGTTCGACCACACGATCTTCCAGGACAACCTGGTGTTCGTGGACTTCTGCGAGGCCATGGTCAAGGCCACCAACCCCGGCCTGCTGGCCCGCGCCGAGCGCACGGACGCGCCGCGCGGCGAGATCCACGGCTACCGGACCATCGCCGACATCATGAAGGCCTTCAACCCCTTCGAGGGCGAGGTCTACAAGGAGGCGCTGAAGGTCAGCCGGGTCACCCGCGAGATGTTCTGCCTGATGGAGGGGCGGCACGTCCACCCGTCGACGCTGTACCCGGGCGGGGTCGGCACCATGCCCCAGCCGAACACCTTCACCGACTACCTCAGCCGGCTGATGCGGGTCATCGACTTCGTCAAGAAGGCCGTCGCGATGAACGACGACGTCTTCGACTTCTTCTACGAGGCGCTGCCCGGCTACGAGGAGGTCGGCCGCCGCCGCGTCCTGCTGGGCTGCTGGGGCGCCTGGCAGGACCCGAACGTCGTCGACTACCGCTACGAGACGATGAACCAGTGGGGCAAGGCGATGTTCGTCACCCCGGGCGTCATCGTCGACGGCGAGCTGGTCACCAACAACCTCGTCGACATCAACCTCGGCATGCGAATCATGCTCGGCAGCTCCTACTACGAGGACTGGGTCAACGAGCAGCCCTTCGTCACCCACGACCCGCTGGGCAACCCCGTCGACATGCGCCACCCGTGGAACCAGACCACCGTCCCGGTGCCGCAGAAGCGCGACTTCGGCGACAAGTACAGCTGGGTGATGAGCCCGCGCTGGTACGACAGCAGGAGCGGTGACCACCTCGCCCTCGACACCGGCGGCGGCCCGCTCGCCCGGCTGTGGTCGACCGCGCTGAGCGGCCTGGTGGACACCCCGTACATCAAGGCGACCGGCACCAGCGTGCGGATCTCGCTGCCCAAGGGCGAGACCCTGCCGGAGACGACCCTGGAGTGGCACATCCCGAAGTGGAGCAACACCATCGAACGGGACCGCGCCCGGCCCTACTTCATCGCCTACGCGGCCGCCATGGCCCTGCAGTTCCTGGACGAGGCGATGGGGCTGATCCGGGCCGGCGACACCAAGGTGTTCGAGAATTTCGAGGTGCCGGACGAGGCGATCGGCTGCGGCTTCCACGAGGCGGTACGCGGTGTGCTCTCCCACCACCTGGTGATCAAGGACAAGAAGATCGCCAACTACCACCCGTACCCGCCCACCCCGTGGAACGCCAGCCCCCGGGACATCTACGGCACCCCCGGCCCGTACGAGGACGCCGTGCAGGGCCAGCCGATCTTCGAGGAGAACGGCCCCGACGACTTCAAGGGCGTCGACATCATGCGCACCGTGCGCAGCTTCGACCCGTGCCTGCCGTGCGGGGTGCACATGTACGTCGGCAAGGGCAAGACGCTGACCACGCTGCACTCGCCGACGTACGGCGCGAGCCATGGCTGACGGCAACCGGCTCGACGAGGCGTCCCTCGCCGCGCGGCTGACCCGCCTCGACGGCCTGCTGGAGCGCCTGGAGGGCACCCCCGGGCCGACCGCCCGGGAGGCCGTCGAGGCGGTACGGGCGCTCACCGAGGTCTACGGCGAGGCGCTGGCCCGGATCCTGGACCGCGCCGACGCCGATCTGGCCGGGACGCTGGCCGACGATGAACTCCTCGCCCACCTGATGGTCCTGCACGGCATCCACCCCGAGCCGGTGGGACCCCGGGTGGCCCGGGCCGTGGAGCGGCTGCGCGCTCAGCTGCGCGAGCGGGGCGGCGACCTGGAACTGGTCGGTGTCGACGGGACGGTGGCCCGGGTCCGTCTGGCGGTCAAGGGCTGCGGCTCGTCGGCCGCCGGGATCCTGGAAGCGGTCCAGGAGGCGGTGCTCGGGGTGGCGCCCGAGCTGGAGACGGTGGAGCAGGTGCGGGACGCCGCCACCCCCGCGTTCGTGCCGCTGGACACGCTCACGCACCGGGTCCGGCAGCCGCAGGTGACACGGTGAACGGCGGCGCGCTGGCCCGGGTCATCCGCTCGGCCGCCGCCCGCCGGACGGCGACGGAGGAGCTGTGCGACCTGTGCGCGGCCCCGGTGCCGGACGACCACCGCCACCTGCACGACGGCGTTCGGGAGGAGGTGCTGTGCGCCTGCCGCCCCTGTGCGCTGCTGTTCACCGAGGGCCAGGAGAGCGACGGGCGCTACCGGCTGATCCCGCTGCGCCGTCTCCGGCTGCCCTCGGTGGACACCGAACCGCTGGGCGTGCCCGTCGGACTGGCCTTCTTCGTCCCCCGCCAGGACGGCACGGTCGTCGCGCACTATCCGAGCCCGGCGGGCGCCACCCGCTGGGAGGTGGACGCGGACGCCTGGCGCAAGGTCGTCGCGGACTGTCCGCCGCTGGTCACCCTGGTACCCGAGGTGGAGGCGCTGCTGGTGAACACCGCCCGGGGCCTCGCCCACCACTGGATCGTGCCGATCGACGACTGCTTCCGGATCGTCGGGGTGGTACGCCAGGAGTGGCAGGGGATGTCCGGCGGAGAGACGATTTGGCCGGCACTGGAACGCTTCTTCGCCGAGCTGGCCCCCGAGCGGCCGGTGGCACCGGCCGCCCAACCGTAAGGAGCACGCGATGGGCAGCATCAGGGTCGGAAGACCGCAAGCGAAGCCCGACACGCCCACCCATGTCTTCGGCCTCCACCAGGGCAACAAGGGTCCGTACGGGCACCAGACGGGGCATCACGAGGACGGCACCGCCGACGCGCGCCGGTCCACGGGCATCCACTGGAAGAAGCACAACGCGATCATGAAGATCATGCCGAACATTCCGCCGGGCTGAGCGACTCAGGGAGCAGAGATGGCAACGATGACGGCCAAACGCGTACTGACGGCGGAGGCGGTGCTCCTCGGGAGCGCGGTACTGGGCCTGCTGGTCTGGGAGCTCCCGGGGCTGAGGCGCGAGATCAAGATCTGGCGCATGGCCGGTTCCTCGTCCGGCACGCGGAGCGGCGGCTGAGCCCTCCCCGGGTCACCCGGCCGCGAGCGCGGCGCCGGCGTCGGCCAGCAGCTGCTCCACGACCCTGTGGAGCAGCGGCACGGCCCGTTCGACGGCGTCGCGCACCGGCGCGCTCAGACCGACGGTGACGTCCGTGTCGTCGCTCGGCAGCACTTGGGGCTCGCAGGCCAGCACGACGATGCGGGGCAGCGCGCCGTCGCCGAGGTGCGCGGCCAGCGCCAGTACCTTCACGGGGTCCATGCCGTGCGCCTCCGGGGCGTGCCGGGCGGTGTCCGTCGCGTCCGGGAGCTCGGGCTCGATCAGCGAGAGCGTGCCCGGTGGAAGGCCGCGCGGGGCCGCGTCGACGAACACGGCCGCGTCGTAGCCGTCCAGGAGCTGGTAGGCGAGGTCCATCCCGCGGATGCCGAAGTCCCGCACGTACACCTCGCCGGGCAGGGGCCGCCCGTTCAGGGCCTTGATCACCGCGGGTCCGAAGGCGTCGTCGGCGAGGAAGAGGTTGCCGATGCCGGCGACCAGCAGGCGCGGCGGCGTCATCGCGCCTCCCCCGGCAGGGGAGCGGGCGCGGGCGCGAGCGGCCGGGGCGAACCGCTCGGCACCTTACGGACGAACGCCGAGCGCAGGGCGTGGTAGGGCGCCCCGGGGTCGAAGAAGATGCCGTGCATGCGGGCGAGTTCCTCCTGCCGGTGGGCGGCGAGCGGCCGGCGCCTCTCATCGCGGTCCCGGGCGGCCGCCTTGGCCGCGATCCGCTCCCGCACGTCGGACGCCCCGGCGAGGGCGGCGGCCAGACGGCCCACCTCGTCGGGGAACGCGCCCGGGGAGGCCCGCAGCAGCCGGTCGGCCAGGCCCAGCCGGACGGCCTCGGCGGCACTCACCGGCAGCGCTTCCCGCGTCAGCCGCTCGGCGGTGCCGTCGCCGGCGCGCCGGGGCAGGCTGTACGTCCAGTACTCCGACCCGTACAGGCCCATGCGCCGGTAGTGCGGGTTCAGGACGACGCCGGAGCGGCACCAGACCTCGTCCGCCGCCAGCGCCAGCATGACCCCGCCCGCCGCCGCGTTGCCGCCCAGCGCGGCGACCACCAGCCGGTCCGTGGTCCGCAGCACCGCCTCGACCAGGTCGTTCAGGGCATTGAGGTTGGTCCACGACTCCTTGGCCGGATCGTCGGCGGCCTCGATCACGTTCAGGTGGATGCCGTTGGAGAAGAAGTCGCGCACTCCGCCGAGGACCAGGACCGGGGTGGGCCGGGCGAGGGCGTGCCGGTAGGCGGCGAGCAGGCGGCGGCACTGGGAGGTGCTCATCGCGCCGCCCGGGAAGGAGAAGGCCAGGAAGCCGACGTCGCCGTGCCGGCGGTAGCGGATGTCGCTCCAGGTGCGGTGGCCCGGGGGCGGCTCCAGGGGTGCGGGCAGCTCCGGCACGTCGCGCAGCCGGTCGCCGAGGACGTCGGCCGCCGGGCGCCGGAACGGCGCGGGGTCGCCGGAGCCGCGGCGCGGCCGGAGCTCGGGGATCCACACCGCCCCGTCACGGGTGGCCCGGCACACCGCGCCGTCGCGGGTGGCGAGCAGGTCGCCGGGGCGGCCCCGCAGTTCGTCCTCGGGGTGGCCGCCGTGCAGGAACACCTCCCGGCCGAGGAGTTCGTCGAGGACCCCCGGCTGGGAGTCGGCGCCGCGCAGCTTGCGCAGCACGGTGGCGGTGTCGTCGTACCGCCAGTCGACGCGTCGCCGTTCCTGCCGGAAGAAGTCGCGCCAGGTGACGGAGATCGCGGGGTCGCTCTGCGGCCGCGGTTTGAAGGAACCCTCGGCGTAGCGTTCCACCGCCAGCAGGACAGCGGTGAGCGCGGCGTCGGAGACCTCGCCCCGGTACAGGTCGCTCTTGCCGACGGGCGGCACGGTGAACGGCACCGAGGCCCAGATGTCACCGGCGTCCATGCCCGCCTCGGCCCGGAGCACGGTCACCCCCCACCGCTGCGCTCCCTCGGTGACGGCCCAGTCCAGGGACGACGGCCCCCGGTCGCCGGGCGGGCCGGGGTGCACGATCAGGCAGGTGTGCTCCCGCCACACGTCCTCCGGGAGGGCCGTCTTCAGCATCGGCGCGACGATCAGCTCGGGGGCGGTGTCCCGTACGGCGTCGCGGACCGCGTCGTCCCCGTGCGAGGCGAGTACCACCTCCACCCGGTGGCCGTGGTCGGTGAGTTCGGCGTGGACGCGCTGGCACAGGCTGTTGAAGGCGCTGGCGACGAGGAGGATGTCCATACGGCCCCAGCATCGTCCTCGGGCCGCGGCCCGGAAAGTACCGCAACGGCACGGTAGGGCAAGTTCCTCCGTACGGATGCGGCCACCGCGGCCCGTGACGCGGAACGACGTCGTATGACGTTGAACGATGTTGGATGCCGGGGAATGACGCGGAATAATGACGCGGAATAACGAATCCCCGTCCGGCGTCAGCATGACGTGTCCCTTCCGCAGAACGTGCGCTTCTCCGTCCTCGACCGCTCCCGCATCCGCGAGGGGCACCCGCCCGCCGAGGCGCTGCGCGACACCGTGGCGCTGGCCCGGGAGCTGGAGGCACTGGGCTACCACCGCTTCTGGGTCTCCGAACACCACGGGGTGCCCGGTGTGGCCGGATCCGCGCCGACGGTGCTGGCCGCCGCCGTGGCCGCCGCGACGCGCACCATCCGGGTCGGGACGGGCGGGGTGATGCTGCCCAACCACCAACCTCTTGTGGTCGCCGAGCAGTTCGGGGTGCTGGAGTCGCTTTTCCCGGGTCGGATCGACATGGGTCTGGGCCGCTCGGTGGGCTTCACCGACGGGGTGCGCCGGGCGCTGGGCCGGGACAAGGGCGACGCGGAGGACTTCGCCGCCCGGCTGCGGGAGCTGCTGGGCTGGTTCGCGGGCACCTCGCCGTCCGGGGTGCGGGCCCGCCCGGCGGAGGGCCTGCGCGTGCCCCCGTTCGTGCTCGCCCTGGGCGAGGGCGCCGGAATCGCCGCCCGCGCGGGACTGCCGATGGTCATCGGGGACCTCCGCGGCCGCGAGAGGATGCTGCGCGGCATCGACCACTACCGCGCCCACTTCCAGCCCTCCCCCTGGGCCGCGGAGCCGTACGTCGTCGTCTCCGGCACGGTCGCGGTGGCCGCCACCCCGGAGGCGGCCCGGCGCCTGCTCGTCCCGGAGGCCTGGTCCATGGCGTACTCCCGCACCCACGGCACCTTCCCGCCCCTGCCTCCGGCCGAGGACGTCGAGACCCGCACGATGACCGCGAAGGAGCGCGGCTTCTACGAGGCCGGACTCGCCGGACACATCGCCGGCACCGAGGAGCGGGTCGCCCACGAGCTGGAGACGCTGCTGAAGGAGACGGGCGCGCAGGAGGTCCTGGTCACCACCAGCACGTACGACCGTGCGGCCCTGCTGGACTCCTACCGGCGGCTGGCCGGGATCGTGAACCAGCCCTGAGCACCGAGGAGTTGCGCGCCGCACAGGAGAAGCAGGCGCGCGGTGCGGCTTCCCCGGGGCTGCCGTTCGGGCCGCGGGGCGTGGCGGCCGAGGCGGGAGGCCCTCCTCCTGGAGCATGAGGGACGGCCCTGGGCGTGTTGCGGCTGGAGGCCATGCGGGGTTCGGACTTCACCGCGATCGGCGGGATGACCGGCCCGTGTCCCGAACTACTCGGTGGCGCGGCCGAGTTCGCGCCCCGGTGGCCGTCCGGTCGACCCGTCTCGTCGCCGGGGCATCCGAGGCCTTCGTGCCGGTCCACCTCGGCGCGGGCTTCCACGAGGCGGCCCGGGTCACCACGTACCGCTGGGCGCCGAGGTCGACAAGGTCGTCGCGCGCGGGCTGCGGCCCTGGGCTGCCCCGCTGGGTCGGCTACTCCTTCCGGTGCCGCCCGGCTTTCGCGCGACCGGTGCCGGGAAAGGGGATGTGCGGTTGTGGAACGACGCGGGTCGCGCGGCGCGGGGCTGTGTCCGTGTGCGGCCCCGCCGCACGGCTCCATCGGTCCAGGACCTTGATCCGGCCGGCTTCCATAGCGGATGGCTATGGTGGGCGCGTGCAGTTCCAGCAGCTCCAGTACTTCGTCGCCGTCGCCGAGACCCGGCACTTCACCCGCGCCGCCGATCTGGTCCACGTGGCCCAGCCGTCGCTGTCGCAGCAGATCAAGGCGCTGGAGCGAGAGCTCGGGGCGGATCTGTTCCGGCGGGCGCGGGGCAACATCACGCTCACCGACGCGGGCATGGCGCTGCTGCCCCTGGCCCGGCGGATCCTGGCCGACGCGGACACCGCCCGGCACGAGGTGCAGGAACTGGCGCAGCTGCGCCGGGGCCGGGTCCGCCTCGGGGCCACCCCGAGCCTGTGCACCGGCCTGGTCCCGGACGTGCTGCGCGCCTTCCACGACCGGTATCCCGGCATCCGGCTGCTGATCGAGGAGGGCGGCTCCCACGACCTCGTACGGGAACTCGCGCGCGGCGCCCTCGACCTCGCCCTCGTCGTACTCCCCCTGCCGACGCCGTCCCCCGCGCTGACGACGGTGGAGCTGCTGCGCGAGGACCTGGTGGTCGTGTCGTCGCCGGAGGCGCCGGCGCCGGGGCGGGACGGCCGGCACGTCCGGATCGCCGACCTGGAGGGCGAGCGGCTGGTGATGTTCCGGCACGGCTACGACCTGCGGGAGCTGACGGTGGCCGCGTGCCGGGCGGAGGGCTTCGATCCGGACTTCGCGGTGGAGGGGGGCGAGATGGACGCGGTGCTGGGGTTCGTGCGGGCGGGGCTCGGGGTGGCCGTCGTACCGCGCATGGTCGCGACGAGGTCCGGGCACGGGCTTCGGGTGACGCCGCTGGCCCGGCCCGGACTCCACCGGACGATCGCCCTGGCCCACCGCAGTGATGTGGCTCCGCCGCGGGCGGCCAGGGAGTTGCAGCGGATGCTGCTGGAGCGGTGAGGTACGGGGGGCGGTGCACCCGCGGGGCCGGCGCCGCGCCGGCCGCCCGGATCACCAAGAGCTCGGTTACCGCGGGACAGCCGCACGGCGGCGGAACGGGCGGCCGCGCGTCCGCCCGCCCGTTCCGTCAGCCCGTCGCGTCCACCAGCGCCAGGTCGTGCAGCCGCTCGGGCGGGCCCGGGCGGGCGTAGTACCAGCCCTGCGCGGTGTCGCAGCCCAGTATCCGCAGCTGTTCGGCCTGCGCGCCGGTCTCCACGCCCTCCACGGTGACGGCGAGGTCGAGGCTGTGGGCGAGCGAGACGATCCCCTCGACGATCTTCAGGTCGACGGGGTCGGCCGGGAACTGCTGCATGCTCTGGGTGAAGGAGCGGTCCAGCTTGAGGATGCTCACCGGCAGCCGGCGCAGGTTGGCGAGGTTGGAGTACCCCGTGCCGAAGTCGTCCAGGGCGATGTCGACGCCCATCTCGTGCAGCCGGCGCAGCGGCTTGAGCAGGTCGTCGTCGGCCCCGATCAGGGCGGACTCGGTGACCTCCAGGCACAGCGAGTCCGGGGCGATGCCGACCCGCTCGAGGATGTCCACCGTGTCCTGCACCAGGCCGGGGTGGGTCAGCTGGCACGGCGAGAGGTTGACGTTGATGCGCAGCGGCCCGGCGGCCGTCCGCTCGCCGTACCGTTCTCGCCACTCGCGGGCCTGCCGGACGGACTCCTCCAGCACCCAGCGGCCGAGCGGCACGATCAGTCCGGTGTGCTCGGCGAGCGGGATGAACCGGTCCGGGCCGAGCACCCCGTGCTGCGGGTGCAGCCAGCGCACGAGCGCCTCCGCGCCGCGCACGCTGCCGTCGCCGAGATGCACCAGCGGCTGGTACTCGATGAAGAACTCGCCCCGGTCCAGAGCCGTCGGCAGGGCCGTGGTCAGCCCGTGCCGGGTGATGGCACGGGCGTCGGCCTCCGGGTCGGCCAGCTCACAGCGGTTGCCGCCCGCCGACTTCGCCCGGTACATCGTGATGTCGGCGCTGCGCAGCACCTCCGCCGGGGTGCGCTCCCCCGCCGGGCCCTCGACGATGCCGATGCTGCCGCGCACCAGCAGATCGCGGCCGTCGATGCTGATGGGGGTGACCAGCGCGTTCATGATGCGCTCGGCGAGCTCGTCGACCTCCCGCTCGGTGCCGGGCCCGGTGGTCAGCGCCACGAACTCGTCGCCGCCGAGCCGGGCCACCATCTCGCCGGGCGCCGTCGCGCAGGACTGCAGCCGGTCGGCGACCTCCACCAGCAGCCGGTCGCCGGCCGCGTGGCCGAGGCTGTCGTTGATGGTCTTGAACCCGTCCAGGTCCAGGTAGCACAGCCCGAAACGCTGGCCCTCGCCCGCGTTCAGCGCCTTCTCCAGGCGCTCGAAGAACAGCGTGCGGTTGGGCAGGCCGGTGAGCGCGTCGTGCGTGGCCTCGTAGCGCAGCCGGAGGTTGAGCAGCCGGCGCTCGGTGGTGTCCTCCATGAGGGCGAGCTGGTACTGCGGGTTGCCGTCGGCGTCGCGCAGCAGGGAGACCGTCAGGTTGGTCCACAGCACCGTGCCGTCGGGGCGGTAGAAGGCCTTCTCCACGTGGTAGTGCTCGCGCTCGCCGCGCACGAGCTCGTCGTACAGCTTCCAGGTCTGGGGCGCGTCCTCGGGGTGCGTCCACTCCATGACGTTGCGGCCGCGCACCGCCTGCTCGGAGCCGCCGAACATGCGCAGCAGCGCCCTGTTGACCTGCAGGACGTTGCCGTCCAGGTCGGCGATGCCGATCCCTATCGCGGCGCCCTCGAAGACCGCGCGGAAGCGGGCCTCGCTGGCGTGCAGCGCCTGCGCCACGACGCCCTGGGCGCGCAGCGCCGCCTGGGCGATGGCCTCCTGCTCGGCCAGGGTGCGCTCCCGCAGTGCCTGCGCGAACCCGGCGGCCATCGCGTGCTGCAGCCGCGAGGAACGCATCCTGAGCTCGTCCTGGGGGCCGTTCTCGCCGCAGTAGAGCACCAGGTAGGCGTCGACGCAGTCCAGGGTGCGGCTGAGCGCCTCCGGGTCGGTGCAGTGCGCGCCGATCAGCGCGGCGCCGACCGCCCTGGCCTCGTCGGCGTCGAAGCTGCGCGCCCGCACCACCTCGCTCAACCGGCGTGCGAGCGGGAGCAGTTCCTCCTCGAACTCCGCCCGGGTCAGCGACGTCGAGGTCACCGGGAAGACCGCCCGGCTCCAGATCGTCGCGAACCGGCGCAGTCTGTCCTCCGGCCCGTCCTGCTCCGCGCTCACGCCGTACGCCCCACGCCGGCGAATCCGGAGAAGGCATACGGATCCTCGTCCTCCGGCGCCGCCTGCGGCCGCCAGAGCGGCATCGGCACCAGCCCGGGTTCCACCATGTCGTACCCCTCGAAGAACCGCGCGATCTCGTCGCGCGAGCGCATGATGAGCGGATTGCGAATGCCCTTGTATACGTCCACCGCGCCCTCGGCCCGCTCCGGGGGCAGCGGGATTCCCTCGTACGAGGCATGGGTGAGGATCAGCAGGCTGCCGGGCGCGAGCGCCGCGCTCAACTGAGCCACCGCACCGTAGGGGTCGTCCACGTCTTCCACGAAGTGCAGTATGGCAACGAGGAGAAGGGCCACTGGCCGGTTCAGGTCGATGAGGCGCTCGACCTGGGGGCCGGCCAGGATCTCGTGGGGCTTGCGGAGATCGGCGGCGACGACGTCCGCGTCCGCGTTGCCCGCCAGGACCGCCTCGGTGTGCGCCACGGCCACCGGGTCGTGGTCGACGTACACCACGTGCGCGCCCGGGGTCGCCTCCTGAGCCACCTCGTGGACATTGCCGAAGGTGGGGATGCCGGAGCCGATGTCGAGGAACTGGGTGATGCCCTCGGCGGCGGCGAAACGCACGGCGCGGCGCATGAACGCCCGGTTCGCCTGCATGATCTTGGGGAGTCCCGGCATGAACTCCAGGGCCCTGCGGGCCGCTTGCCGGTCGACCTCGAAGTTGAACGAACCGCCCAGGTAGTAGTCGTAGATACGCGCGACGCTCGGCACCGAGATGTCGATGCTCCGTGGAGCCCAGGCGGGACGTTCCATGATCTCTCCAAGGCGTAGGCGATCCGGTGTTCGAGCAGAGGCTACTGATCGCCTGCCAAAGGAGCGAGCAGAACCGGAAATTGACCATCCGTTCCCGGTCACTGCCTGCGGTATGTGCCAGAGCGGCACCGCTGTGTGACGGCTCTCCGCAGCACAGCGGTCCGCCCCCTCCGTGCGGTGCGGAGGGGGCGGACCTGTGGCCGGGCGCCGGTTGTCGTCGTGCGATCAACCCTGGGGAGGTGACTACTTCGACGGGGCGCCGACCAGCTTGCCGGCGGGCGAGACGGCGTACCAAGTACCGCCCACGCCCTGGCCGTTGGTGTCTCCGGGTGCCTTGTCGCCGGAGAAGGTGTAGATCGGCCAGCAATCGACCGTCATCTGCTTCTGGCCGTTGTCGGAACGGGTGAAGCCCATCAGGCCCTTCTTCTCGACGCCCTTGGTGTCACCGGCGTCGACCTCCGCGACGGCCGGCCACTTCTCCAGGCAGGCACCGGTGCAGTTCGAGACGGACTTCGGCCATGCCTTGTCCTTGATGAATCGGTAGACCGTCATGCCGTTCTTGTCGACGACGATGTCGCCGAGCTTGGCGTCCTTGCGCACGGACAGACCGGGCAGGTCGGAGAGGGTCGCCTTCTTGCCGTCGGGGGCCAGCGCGAACCACTTGCCGCCCACGCCCTGGCCGTTGACGTCACCGGCGTTGACGTCCTTGGCGTAGCGGTAGGCCGGCCAGCCGGCGATGGTGAGCTGCTTGGTGCCGTCGGAACGGGTGACCTCGCCCAGCAGCGCCTTGTCGATGCCGGCGCCGGCCTCGGCGTCGTCCGCGGGAACCGGCGGCCAGGTGGTGGCACAGTCGCCGTCGCAGTTCGACTTGGGCGGATTGGCGGTGTCCGTGTCGAAACGGTAGAGGGTGAGACCGGCACCGTCGGTCAGCACTTTGCCGAGGTCGGGGTTGCTGGCCACCGACAGCTTGCCCGCGGGCTCCGCCGGGCTCGGGGAGGCGCTGCTCTGCTGTCCGTCGGCGCCGTAACCGTTGCCGGCGCCCGTCCCGGTACCGGTTCCCGCGGCGCCGACGCCGCCCGCCGGTGCCGTGGCGCCGACATTCTGGGCCGCCGACGACGGGGTGGTGGCATTGTCCTGACCGCACGCCGTCGTCAGCGCCAGCACCGACGCGGCTGTCGCCACCAGTGAGGCGGTCCGCCAGGTGGTCTTCATCGCTAACTCCCCATAATCGCCTGGATATTGCAGCGCCTGCTGCGCCGCCGCACGACACTGGGTACGGACGGGAGTGGCGGAAGTGTTCAATCGGCGCACAAATTTCTTTCGGAAACCTGTGTCCGCGGCGGCCCGTCGCCGGTTCGTACCCGGTCCGCCGCGTCGCGCTGTCGGACCTCGATCGGCGGGACCGGCGGTTCGCATCTGAAACACACGTGCGAGTGGGGTACACCGGCCGGTCCCGGCGGTCGGTCCGCCGCGCACCGCCCGACTCCCCTTCGAGCCGATCCGCTGCCCCCGCGGGACGCGATGCCCCCAGCCCGCCCGTAGGTCCGTACGTCCGTACGCGTCGGCCGCGCCCCGCGCCACCGGTGATCAAACCGTCCTGCGCCGTTTGTCCCCCCTTCGGGGCAATCCGCCCGGTCGGGGGCGTGCGGCGGGTCGGGGCGCCACATGATCTCGGTCGTGCAAGGAACCGAACCGACCCGACTCGCGCCCGTCGCACGGGGGTTGGCCCTGGCGGCCCTGACGTGGGGCCTCGTGGGCTGTCCGGTCGGCACGGCGGCGGCCGACGCCTGTGCGTCCGCTTCGACGGGCCCGGACGGCACGCGGGCGGTGGCCGTCGCAGGTGGCTCCTGGCCGGGCTCCTGGCCGACGCCCCCGGCCTGTCCGACGCCCACTCCCCCGCCCTGCCCGACACCGACACCGACCCCCACGCCGACCCCCACGCCGCCCGAGCCGAGCCCGCCGAAGCCGAAGCCCACCCCGACTCCGAAGCCGCCGCCACCGCCCGCCCCGGCGCCGGCCCCGCCGAAGCCCGTCCCCACTCCGACACCCACACCGCCCCCGCCGCACCCGGCCCCGCCGCACCCGTCCCCGCCGCCGGAGCCGACCCCGCCGCCCAGGCCCAGCCCGCGGCCCTCGCTGAGCCCGGTGAGCTATCCGCGGTACCGGCCCCAGCCGCCCCGCCACCCGTCGCACGGCGGCACGTCTCCCGTCACCTACGTCCTGCTCATCACCGCGCCCGCGGTGGTCGCCGTCGCCGCGCTGCGCCCGCGCTGATGCGCCGAACTCCCGGAGGAATCCGTTGTCGGAATGGCTTGTTCTCGCCCTCGCGATGCTCGCCGCCTGCGCCGTGGTGGTCGTCATCACCCTCGTACGGCACCGCAGGGCGCCGGAGGACGAGGACCCCAGCGAGACCCCGGACGTCATCGAGTACATGACGATGTGGATCGGTGTCGTGTACGCCATCGTCCTGGGCCTGGCCATCGCCGGGGTGTGGGAGGCGCGCAGCGCCGCCCAGGACCACGTCCAGGCGGAGGCCCAGGCGCTGCACGAGATCGCGGAGCGGGTCCGGGTCTACCCGCCCGACGTCCGCGACCGCATTCGGGCCGATGTCAACGCCTATGTCGGACACGTCGTCACCACCGAGTGGAAGACCATGGCCGACCACGGCCACCTCACCGGGCGCGGCACCGAGCTGCTGCGGCGCGTCCGCGAGGACGTCACGGACTACCGGACGAAGACGGACTTCCAGGCGCAGGCCTACCAGCCGCTCGTCGACCAGGTGGCCGCCGCCGACCAGGCGCGCAACGCCCGGGCCGACTCGACCGGGGCCACCATGCCGGGTGTGGTGTGGTTCGGGCTGCTGACCGGGGCCGTGGTCACCATCTGCATGGTCTTCGCGCTGCAGATCCGGCGTACGGCCCGTGAACTGATCCTCGCCGGGCTGTTCTCCGCGCTGATCGCCTTCCTGCTCTTCCTGATCTGGGACTTCGACGCGCCCTACAGCCGGGGCATCGCGGCGACGGCGGAACCCTTCCTGAACCTCTTCCCGCACGCCGGGGGATGACCCCCGGCCTCCTGGGAGCCGGGGGTCGGCACCCTCACTGGTCGTCGGTCAGATCCGCCTCTCATGCCGTCGGCGCAGCCAGACCGCGCCGCCGCCGATCAGGGCCGCGGCCACCAGCCCGCCCCCGATGGCCATGTCGGCCGGCGTCGCCCCGGAGGAGATGCTGCCGCCGAGGCCGCCCTTCACACCGCCGAGCACGGTGAAGGCGGCCGGGCGGGTCAGGGTACGGCCGTTGCAGGTGACCGTGATGTCGAACGAGCCGGGCCGGGCGTCGCGGTCGATCGTCACGACGCCTCTGGAGACGTTGCCGCTCGGTGTGAGCGTGGCGGAGCGAAAGGCGCGGGAGGAGACGGTGCCGTTACCGCATCCTTCCACCGTGACGGTGAGCCGGCCGCCGCGGGCCAGTGCACCGGGGGTGGCGACGATGTTGCTGAGGCTGCTGGGACCCCCACCGAGGTTGCTACGGTTCGGGTCACCCCAGTTGTTGTTGCCCGGATCGCTCCAGTTGTGGTTCTGGTTGGCGCCGTTGTTGTTGCCCGGATCGCTCCAGTTGTGGTTCTGGTTGGCACCGTTGTTGTTGCCCGGATCGCCCCCGTTGTCGTGGAAATTGCCGCGGTTGTTGAAGGTGCCTTGGTTGTTGAAGGTGCCTTGGTTGTTGAAGGTGCCGAAGTTGTTGAAGTCGTCGCGGTTGTTGAAGTTGTCACGGTTGTTGAAGTTGTCCCGGTTGTTGAAGTTGTCACGACCCTGACCGCCGACGTTGTTACGCCCCTGACCGCCGACGTTGTTACGCCCCTGGCCGGCGAACGGGTCGATGACCACACCGCTCACACCGCCCAGGTCATTGCTGCTCGGTCCGCCCCCGTTGCCCATGCCGTCCGCGACGGCCACGGGAGCGGCGAGCCCGATGACGGCGACCGCGGTGCACGCAGCCGCCGTGGCACGAGAGTTGCGCATGTGATCCTCCGCGGGAGGCGCCCCGGGATCCGTCCCCGGACGATCGGCGAGATAGCGCCTCCCGTACAGACCCTGGGGCGCGCGGAACACGCCCGCATGTCGAGAATGGTCCGTCCAGGTGAGAGCTCACCCCCCAAGAAAAGCGCACAATCCGATAATTTCGCAGGTCATGGGCCGTCAGAAATTTCCTGGGAACGGCAACTCGGATGGCGCACGAGAAAGCCGTTCGGGCCACCCGTTCGCCCGCCGCCCCGTCGCCGCCGACGCGCGGGGGATTTAGCGTTTTCCCATGCGCGAAGGACGTGGTGACGGCCGGGTCGAGAGGGGATGGCGCATGTCTGCGTCGGAACTGGCCGGCCTGGCCGAGGAGGAGGAGCGGCGGAAGAAGCGCGCCCCCTGGGGCGTGATAGCGCTTGTTCTGCTGACCGGCCTGGCGCTCATTCGCAACGGCTCGGGAGAATTCGACACGGGTCCGCCGCAGCCCGCGTCGGCCGCCGCCGCGGACAGCGCTGCCGTCGCCGGCACGTTCGCGGCCGCTCCGGCGCCGCTGCCGTTCTCCGTGGCCGACCGGGTCAGGATCCCCGCGATCCAGGTCGACGCCCCGGTCGTACCGGTGGGCCTGGACACGGACGGCTGGGTCGGCGCGCCGCCGCCGGACAACTCCAACCTGGCCGGGTGGTTCACCGGTGCGGTCTCCCCCGGGGAGAAGGGCACCGCCGTCATCGTCGGGCACGTCGACAACGCACAGGGACCGGCCGTGTTCTACGGGCTCGGGGCCCTGAAGAAGGGAAACCGGGTCGAGGTCGCCCGCCAGGACGGAAGGACCGCGGTGTTCGAGATCTACGGCGTCGAGGTGTTCGCGAAGAACGACTTTCCCGGCGACCGCGTCTACGCGTCGAAGGGCACGCCGGAGCTGCGGGTCATCACCTGCGGCGGCGGTTTTTCCAAACAGAACGGCTACGACGGCAATGTCGTCGTCTTCGCCCGTCTGGTCGAGGTCCACTGAGCGATTTCCCGGTCAGTTGGAGCGCCGCCGCGGGACGGTGAGGTGATAGCCGGAGTCGAGAAGGTAGGGCAGGTACCTGCGTACGGCCTTGACGCTCTGTGAGCGGTCGCCCCCGGCGTCGTGGGAGAGGACCACGACGCCGGGGCCGGCGCCGCCCTCGATACGGTCGACGATGGTGCGGGTGCCGGGAGTGGTCCAGTCGAGGGAGTCGACCGTCCAGGCGAGCGGCTCCATGCCCATCTCGGCGCCCAGTTGGAAGGCGGCACGGTTCCAGGCGCCGTAGGGGGCGCGGAACCACTGGGGACGTTCGCCGTAGGCGTCCTCGATGACGTCGCTGGTGCGCTCCATCTCGTCGCGGATCTCCGCGCGGCTCAGCTGGGTGAGCAGGGGATGGGTCCAGGTGTGGTTGCCGACCACATGCCCCTCGTCGGCCATCCTCGCCAGCAGTTCCCTGTTGTCGACGGCCATCTCCCCGCAGACGAAGAACATCGCGCGGACGTCGTACTTCGCCAGCGTGTCCAGGATGTGCGGGGTGTAGCGGGGGTCGGGTCCGTCGTCGAAGGTCAGCACCATGCTCCGGCCGCGTACGGGGAACTCCAGGATCGGTTCGCTGCGCACCGCCACCGGACGGGGCCGGGCGCGTGGCGGTCCGCCTCCGGTCAGGGGCTGCAGACGATAGGTGGACGGCTTGAGCGCGGCGCGCGCCTGCGGGCCAGGGGCGGGCGCGGCACCGGTCCGTACGGGTTCCTCGTCGTCCGTCCCCGCGACGAACAGTCCGGCCGTCCCGGCGGCCCCCACGGCAGCGGCGCCGACGAGCAGGAGCCGGCGGCGCGTGAGCAACTGGTCCTTCGTCATGACTCATCAGTCGCCCGACGCGGGTCGGCGCACCGCAACGACACCGATGTGGCGGCAGGAATCCACCCGCCCGGCGTAGGCGGTGCCCGGCCGCACCCGGAACCGACCGGCGAGGCGGCGCCGCCGGGGCGCCCGAGCGGTGGCGCGCGGCAGCCCCGGAGGCGGCGGGACGGCCCCCACCGTGGTCCCGGGCCGTGGCCGGAGCCCTGGGCTCCGATAACCTCGCGGCCGTGACGGAACAGCACTCGCACCAGTTCGAGCGGGGCACCGACGGGCCGAAGGTCATCGTGGTCGGTGTGGACGGCTCCGAGTCCTCCCTCCGGGCCGCCGCGTACGCCGGCGGTCTCGCGCGGCGGCAGCACGCCCTGCTCGCCGTCGTGTACGTACAGCCGGTGATGACGACGGGCGCCGCGCTCGGGGTGCCGGTCGCGGAGACGACCGACGAGATCGCCGATGACCTGGTCGCCCAGATCCGGGACGCGGCGGAGCGCCTCAAGGGCATCTACGACATTCGCTGGGAGTTCCACACCTTCCACGGCGACCCCTACAACGGCCTGGTGAAGGCGGCGGACGACCTCAAGGCCGACGCCGTGGTCGTCGGCGCCTCCGAACAGGCCGGCCACCGCATCATCGGCTCGGTGGCGATCCGCCTGGTGAAGGCGGGACGGTGGCCGGTGACGGTGGTGCCGTAGCGTCGCCGGCGGCGGGACGCGCAGGGCACCGGATCCGGACGCCGGGCGGACGGAGCCCGAGGTGTCCGTGCGTGGCGTCTTCCGTCCCACACCGCCCTGGGCCATCATGATCCGCCGTCAGCCGTTGCCGTCGGCGAAGAGGTGAGGCGCGTGGCCAGGCTCCGCACGGGTGAGGGCATTCTCCGCCGCAAACCCATCGAACACATCGAGGAGACCGAACTCGGCGAGGGCCCTCGCCTCGACAAATCCCTCGGCCTGTGGCAGCTCACCGCGATCGGCGTGGGCGGCATCATCGGCGCGGGCATCTTCACCCTGGCCGGCACCGTGGCCAACGGCACGGCGGGGCCCGCGGTACTGGTCTCCTTCCTCATCGCCGGCGTCGCGAGTGCCGCCGCCGCGCTGTCGTACGCGGAGTTCGCGGGAATGATCCCGAAGGCGGGCTCGGCCTACACGTACGGCTACGCGGTGCTCGGCGAGTTCGCGGGCTGGTTCATCGGCTGGGACCTGCTGCTGGAGTACACCGCGATCGTGGCGGTCGTGGCGATCGGGATCTCCGGATACTTCAGCTTCCTGGTCGAGGAGATGGGCGCGAACCTGCCCGACTGGATGCTGGGCGCGCCCGGCACCGGGCACGGCCACCGGGTCGACCTGTTCGCCGCCGTGCTGTGCCTGCTGATCGCCTGGCTGCTCAACCTCGGCATCCGCAGCGCGGCCCGCTTCGAGACGTTCGTGGTCGCCCTGAAGGTCCTGGTGGTGCTGCTGGTGATCGGCGTCGGCGTCTTCCACATCACCAGCGCCAACTACCACCCCTTCTTCCCGTACGGGATCGGCGGGGCGTTCACCGGTGCGGCGACGGTGTTCTTCGCGGTCTTCGGGTACGACGCGATGTCCACGGCGGCCGAGGAGTCGAAGGACGCGCAGCGGCACATGCCGAAGGCGATCGTCTACTCCCTGGCGATCGCGATGGTCCTGTACGTGGCGGCCTGCCTGGTGCTGACGGGCATGCAGAACTACAAGGACATCGACAAGGAGAGCGGCTTCTCCACGGCGTTCAAGTCGGTCGGGCTGAGCGGGCTGGCGGACGTGATCGCGGTGGGCGCGATCATCGGCATCCTCACGGTGATGTTCACGTTCATGCTGGGCGTCACCCGGGTCTGGTTCTCCATGTCCCGCGACGGACTGCTGCCCCGGTGGTTCGCCAGGACGCACCCGACGCGGCACGTACCGACGCGGGTGACGTGGATCGTCGGGGTGGCGTCGGCCCTGATCGCCGGGTTCGTCCCGATCGGGCAGGCGGCCGAGCTGACCAACATCGGCATCCTGCTGGCGTTCGTGGTGGTGTGCACCGCGGTGATCGTGCTGCGCTACCGCCGGCCGGAGCTGCCGCGCACCTTCCGCACACCGTGGATGCCGTTCGTGCCGGCGCTGGGCGTCGTCTTCTCGATCTGGCTGATCACGTTCCTGCAGTGGCAGACGTGGGTCCGGTTCGCCGTGTGGTTCGTGATCGGCTGCGTCATCTACTTCGGCTACTCCTACAAGCGGTCGGCGCTGGCAGGGCGCTAGGCCCGGTCGGCACATTCCCGTCGTCCGCCCGGAGGGCGGGCCCTGCGGGGACGACAGGGCCCAGGTGCGCTGTCCGGCGTCACTGGCCCATCATCAGCCCGTCCCTCGCCGCGCCCCGGCTGAGCACCACATCCCGGATCTCGTCGCGCACGGCGGTCAGGTCGGCGCCCTGGGCGATCGCCTGGTTCAGGTCGACGACGCGGCCGGCGTCGAGGTCGTACATCTGCGGGACGAACTCGGCCCGGGTCACCTCCCAGCGGCCGCCGGGCCGGACGGGCGGGGCGAAGGTGAAGCGGCCGAGGGTGGACTCGTTGCCGCGCGCATCCTGGACGCCCTTGCCGTTGTACATCTCGCCGGCGATCTGGTCGCCCAGGCCGTAGACCACCCAGGTGCCGTTGACCTTCTCGTAGGCCTGCGGGACGTGGGCGTGGGCGCCGAGGAGGAGGTCGATGTCCGGGCGGCCGTCGGTGCGGGCGGCGGTGAGCCGGCCGGCGAGGGTGAGCTGACGCCGGTCGGGGGCGTCCTGCCACTCGGTGCCCCAGTGCAGGGAGACCACGACCACGTCGGCGCCGGCCTGCCGGGCGGCCCGGGCGTCGGCGAGGATGCGGCCTTCGTCGATCAGGTTGACGGCCCAGGGCTGTCCGGACGGCGGCCTGATGTCGTCGGTGCCGTACGTGTACGCCAGGTGCGCGACCTTCGCCGGGCCCGCGGGCAGGATCGTGACGGTGCGCGCCTCGCCGTCGGTGCGCGCGGTCCCGGTGTGGCGCAGGCCCGCCCTGTCCATGGCGTCCAGGGTGCGCCGGATGCCGGGGGCGCCGTCGTCCAGGGAGTGGCCGGACGCGGTGGAGCAGCCGTCGTAGCCGGTGGCGACGAGACTCCCGGCCAGCTCCGGCGTGTGGTCGCCGCTCGCGCTGTGGAGGGTCTCCAGGTGACACAGCGCCAGGTCGGCCGCCGCGACGGCGCCTTGGGCACCGGCCAGCATCGGACGGAAGTCGTGGCCGGTGCCGCCGGCGTCGAACCGGGCCCGCTGGATGACGGCGGAGTGCGGCAGGACGTCGCCGGAGGCGACCAGGGTGAAGCCACGGGCGGCGGGCGGCGCAGGCCGTCCCGGCGGGGCGGGCTCCTGCCGTGCCTGGGCCTGGCAGGCGGCGCCCGCCGCGAGGAGCGCGGTCAGCGCCAGGGCCACCTGTCGTCTGCGTGCGATCATCGACTCACCCCACAGTTGGTCGCATTTACCGACAAATAGGTATGAAGCTGGCCGCGGTCGCAAACGGCACAGGCACCCTCATTGACCCGTCCGGTGTCGGCGGCGACGGCGGGCGGACCGTTCGTCGAACCGTTCGTCGACGCGATCGACCGTCCGCCGCAGATCCCTGTGCACCCCCTGTCCCCGGCCCGCGCCCTGCGGTGCCATACGGCCATGACGGCCGGAACCACCCTCCCCGCCGGGACGACGACCGCCGAGCACGAGCTCGCCGCGCTCCAGCGCGAGCACGGCCGACCGCTCTTCGCGCTGCTGCTGAGGCTGTGCGACGGGGACCGGCAGCGCGCCGAGGACCTCGTGCAGGAGACCCTGGTACGCGCCTGGCAGCATCCCGAGGCGCTGCGCGCCGACGACTTCGCCTCCGTACGGCCCTGGCTGCTGACCGTGGGCCGGCGGCTCGCCATCGACGCGCGGCGGGCCCGGCAGGCGCGGCCGCCGGAGGTGGGGGACGCGGTGCTGGAGAACGCCCGGGTGACCGGCGATCACGCCGAGCGGGCGGCCGCGATGCTCGATGTGCGCGAGGCTGTGAAGACACTCACTCCGGAGCACCGTGAAGTCCTGGTGCTGGTGTATTTCCAAGGGGCGAGTGTGGCGGAGGCCGCTCAGACCCTGGGGATTCCGCCCGGTACCGTGAAGTCCCGCGCGTACTACGCGCTGCGCGCCCTGCGCCGAGTGCTTCCGGGTTACGCGGCCGACCTGCGCTGAAACCAACAGTCGAGTCAAACCTCCGTAAAGCGCCTTGCTGCGGACCCCGGTTGAGCAATCAGCTGTCCTCATCCGTGTTCCGGACTGGGGGTTCGGGCGACGCGCGCCCGTACCGCACGGACCGGAGGAAGGCAGGAAGGGATGCTGCACAGAGGTCAAGAGAGCACCGACGGCGGCGGCGGTGAACTGACCGTCCCCATGGCCTGGCTGTACGCCGAGTACATCGCCGACGAGCTGCTGCGGACCGGCGACCTGATGCCGCCGACGTCCTTCGAGTTCCGGGCCGGCCGGGACGCGCTGGCGCTGACCATCTTCCTCTCCGACACCGAGGGCGAGCTCTCCGGGATCCGGGTCGTCTCCCAGCTGGAGACCTGGCTGTCGCTGACGGCGTACGACCAGCCGTGGCAGGACTGGGTGCGCGAGCGCCTGGCCCAGCTCACCGCCGAGACGGCGAGGGCGGGCACCCCCTCGCCGGACCTGGAGCTGGCCGCGGAGGCCTGGCGCTGGCTGGAGGAGACCGAGCTGCTCGCGCCCGATATGGACGCGGTGCCGGGCGGCAGGCCGGTGGTCGGCGAGGACGACGGACCGAAGGTGTGGACGCCCGCCTGGCAGCTCGGGCTGCCGCTCGGACACCTCGCCATCCATCTTTTCTGACTTTTCCGGAGTCGGACCAATCCGCAGGCCCGGCCGCTCCGAATCCGTTGGTTACGATTCTGTGTGCGCCTTGAGTGATTCGACTGTCCGGTGCGTACGGGTGGGAGCAAGGAGTAACCCCACCCGCACCCACTGGCATGAGGATTCGGCATGAGGTCCCTGGAACGGCATCGCGATGTCGGCGCCTACGCGCTCGGCGTGCTCGACGAGGCGGAGGCGTTCCGCTTCGAGGACCACCTCATGGAGTGCCCCCGCTGCGCGGCACACGTGACCGAATTCGGGCCCCCGGCACGGCAGTTGATGCTGTACCGGCGAGCGACCCCGCGCTTCGTGCACCCCGTGGCGCAGCCCGGGCCCCGGATGCTGGACGGCCTGCTGGCCGCGGTGACCTCCCGGCGGCGGGCCGGCCGCCGGCGCTTCCTGTACGGCCTGGCCGCCTCGGTGGTCTTCGCCGTGGCCGGCCCCGGGATCGCCATGTACGCGGGCCACGCGAGCGGCGCCGGCGAGAGCACCGTACGGGTCACGGCGGCGACCGACGCCCACTCGAAGGTGTGGGCCCAGGTCACCACCGAGGACGAGGACACGGGCAGCATGGTCCAGCTGAAGATCAAGGACGGTGCCGGCCCCCGCTCCTGCCGGCTCGTCGCCGTCGGCCGCGACGGCTCCGAGCAGATCCTGACCAACTGGACCGTGCCCGGCCACGACGCGGGCATGAAAACCGTCGAGGGCGGCTCCACGATGCACCCCGACGAGATCGCCCGCTACGAGGTGCGCACCGCGGACGGGGACCGGCTGGTGACGCTCGAGTCCCGCTAGGGGGTGTCGTCATCCGACGGCTGTCTACTTCAGCAGCCGCGACATCCTTCGGTCCGCCAGCGGCTTCCCGCCCGTCTGGCAGGTCGGGCAGTACTGGAGCGAGGAGTCGCTGAAGGAGACCTCGCGGATGGTGTCACCGCAGACCGGGCAGGGCTCGCCGGTGCGGCCGTGGACCCTCAGGCCGCTCTTCTTCTCCGCCTTCAGGCGGCCGGCGGCCAGGCCGCGGGAGCGTTCGACCGCCTCGGTGAGGGTGGTGCGCAGGGCGGTGTGGAGGGTGCCGACCTCGTCCGGGGTGAGGGAGGCGGCCGGCTTGAAGGGGGACATCTTCGCCGTGTGCAGGATCTCGTCGCTGTAGGCGTTGCCCACGCCGGCGATCAGGCTCTGGTCGCGCAGGGCGCCTTTGAGCCGGCGCCGCTCGTCCTTCAGCAGGGCGGCGAGGCGGTCCGCGTCGAAGTCGTCGGCGAGGGGGTCGGGGCCGAGGCGGGCGATGCCCGGGACCTCCTGCGGGTCGTGCACGACGTACACCGCGAGGCGTTTCCGGGTGCCGGCCTCGGTGAGGTCGAAGCCCTCGCCGGTCTCCAGGGCCACGCGCAGGGCGAGGGGCCCCTTGCCGGGGCGGGGCGGGCCGTCCGGCAGCCGGTCCTTCCACTGCAGCCAGCCCGCGCGGGCCAGGTGCGTCACCAGGCGGGGGCCGCCGTCCGTCACGATGTCGAGAAACTTGCCGTGCCGGTGCACGGCGGTGACCTCGTGGCCCTCCAGGGCGGTGAGCGGAGGGTCGTACGTCTTCAGGACGCTGATCGCCACGGGCAGCACCCGCACCACCTCGTGGCCGGCCAGGTGTTCGGCCAGGAAGTCCTTCAGTGCCTCGACCTCGGGCAGTTCCGGCATACGTCCAGAGTGCCATCCGGGGCCGCAGTGGTCAGGCCGGCTCCGTTCCCGGCACCAGGAACTCGCACCACACGCACTTGCCGCAGCCCCGTGCCTCCACGCCCCACACGTCGGCGAGGCGGTCGACGAGGAGCAGGCCGCGGCCGGAGACGCCGCAGTCGCCCGCGTCCCGGCGGCGGGGCAGGGCGCTGGAGGAGTCCTCGACCTCGACGCGCAGGCGGCGGTCGCTGCCGCTGAGGGCTCTCAGGGTGACGATCGCGGAGCCCTCGGTGTGCATCAGGGCGTTGGTGATCAGCTCGTCGGCGACCAGCTCGATCTCGTCGGCGCGTTCGACGGCGCCCCAGGCGCCGACCGTCGCGTGGATCATGTGCCGGGCGAGTCTGAGGGCCTCGGGGTCGCCGGGGGCCACGTGCTGCTGGAGCCGGCCGCCGCTGCGCGGGGTGTCCAGGCAGCGGCGGCGGAGCAGGAGCAGGGCCACGTCGTCGTCGCCGCCGCGTTCCTCGGCCACGTCGATGAGCCGGTCGGCGAGGTCGCGCACGTCGTCCGGGCCCGTCTCGATGAGCGTGGTCAGCGTCCGCAGCCCGTCGTCGAGGTCGGTGCCGGGCTCTTCGACGAGCCCGTCGGTGCACAGCAGCAGTGTCTGGCCCGGGTCGAGCTCGACGGTGGAGACCGGGTACTCCAGGCGGCCGAACTCGGCGGACAGGCCCAGCGGCAGGCCGCCCTCGACGGATATCCGGCGGCAGGAGCCGTCGGTGTGCCGGATCAGCGGGTCGATGTGGCCGGCCCGGACCACCTGGACCACGCCGGTGGACAGGTCCGCCTCCGCGTACAGGCAGGTCGCGAAGCGGTCGGTGTCGAGTTCGTGCAGGAAGACGGAGGCGCGGGCCATCACGGTGGCCGGGGTGTGCCCTTCGGCGGCGTACGCGCGCAGCACGATGCGCAGCTGGCCCATGACGGCCGCCGCGTGCGTGTCGTGTCCCTGGACGTCGCCGATGACCGCGCCGACCCGGCCACCGGGCAGCGGGATGAGGTCGTACCAGTCGCCGCCGATGTCCCGGCCCAGGGACGCCGAGCGGTAGCGCACCGCCACGTCCGCCCCGGGCACGCTGGGGATCGTGCGGGGCAGCATCGCCTGCTGGAGGCCCTGGGCGAGGTCCTTCTCCTGCTCGTAGAGCATGGCCCGTTGCAGACTCTGCGCGATGCTGCTGCCGAGCGCGACCAGGACGGTGCGCTCCTCGTCCGAGAAGCCGCGCCGGTCGCCGTAGAGCAGGCCCATGGCGCCGATCGGCCGGGCCTGGGCGATCAGGGGCAGGTAGGCGGCGGAGGTGATCGCCAGGTCGGTGATGTGCGGCCAGAGGATGGGGTAGCCCTCGGCGAACTCCTCCGGGGACTCGATGAAGCGCGGGACGAGGGTCCGCACGACCTCGCTCATGGGGTAGGGCTCGTCGATCCGGGTGACCTTGGTGCCGGGTACGCAGCTGCCCTCCGGCCCCTCGGCGATCATCCGGATGCGGCCGGCCTCCACCAGGCCCATGACCAGGCTGGCCGCGCCGAGGTGCCGGACGCCGTGGGTGTCCAGGAGGACGTCGATGACGTCCTGGACGCTGCGGGCGTGCGAGAGGGCCGCGGTGATGACCTGCACGACGCCGGTCTGCCGCCGGACGGCCGCGTCCTGGGCGGCGCGCAGGCTGCGTGCCTCGCTCTCCGCCAGCTCCTGCGTGGCGTCCCGGACGATGCCGATGACCCGGCGCGGGCGGCCGGTCCCGTCGCGCCGGATGTAGCCCTGGGTGTGCGTCCAGCGCCGGGTGCCGTCGCGGCAGCGGATGCGGAAGTACGCCCCGTAGTTCTCGCTGCCGTCCTTGATGGCCTGGGCCACCACGGCGTCCAGCCGGCTGGCCTCCGGCGGGGGTACGCGGACGGCGAGGGTCTCGGGCCGGCCGTCGTACTCCTCCGGGAGTACGTCGAAGACCTCGTGGGCCTGGGCGTCCATGTGGAACAGACCGGTGTCCAGGTCCCAGTCGAAGGTGCCCATGCGGTTGAGCACCAGGATCGGATCCGGGTGGGCGGTCCAGTCGTCCGGGGGTGACAGGGCGCTCGCGCCCCGATCGGCCATGGAGCCACCTTGCCAGGGTTTGCCGGATTCTTCGAGTGGGGCGACGACGGCTGCCGCTCGGACGGGCCTCCCCGCCCGGCCTCGCCACATGGGCCGCCTCACTCTCCCGGGTTACGCGACCGGTGGCGTGCGGTACACAGAGTGACGGACACCTCCGGCGTCACGATGGAGGGAGGAGCACACGGCCGTGGACTGGTTCACCGCACCCGACTACTGGCTGAGCCGGCTGGTCTTCCAGCGGGCGCTGGCCGGCGTGTATCTCGTCGCGTTCCTGGTGGCGGCCCTGCAGTTCCGGGCCCTGCTGGGCGAGCGCGGCATGCTGCCGATCCCCCGCTTCGTGGCGCGGGTGCGGTTCCGGCAGGCGCCGAGCCTGTTCCACCTGCGCTACTCGGACCGCTTCTTCGCGGCCTGTGCCTGGACGGGCTGTGCGGTCTCGGTGGCGCTGCTCGCGGGCGCGGACTCCCAACTGCCGCTGTGGGGCGGCATGCTGCTGTGGCTGGTTCCCTGGGCGCTGTATCTGTCGATCGTCAACGTGGGCCAGACCTGGTACGCGTTCGGCTGGGAGTCGCTGCTGCTCGAGGTCGGTTTCCTGGCCGTGTTCCTCGGCAACGACGAGGTCGCCCCGCCGGTCGTGGTGCTCTTCCTGCTGCGCTGGGTGCTGTTCCGGGTGGAGTTCGGCGCCGGTCTGATCAAGATGCGCGGGGACGCCTGCTGGCGGAAGCTGACCTGCCTGGACTACCACCACGAGACCCAGCCGATGCCGGGCCCGCTGAGCTGGTTCTTCCACCACCTGCCGGGGCCGCTGCACCGGATGGAGGTGGCCGCCAACCACGTCACCCAGCTGGTGGTGCCGGTCCTCCTCTTCCTCCCCGAGCCCGTCGCGTCGGCCGCCGCGTCCTTGATGATCGTCACCCAGCTGTGGCTGGTGCTGTCCGGCAACTTCTCCTGGCTGAACTGGATCACCATCGTGGTGGCCCTGTCGGCGGTCCGGTTCCCCACGACCGCGCCGTCCGTGCCCGCGGCGCCCCTGTGGTACGAGATCGTGGTCCTCGCCGTCGCCGCGCTGCTGGTGTTCCTCAGCTACCACCCGGTGGTGAACATGATCTCCCGGCGCCAGGTGATGAACCGCTCCTTCGACCCGCTCCACCTGGTCAACACCTACGGTGCGTTCGGCAGCGTCAGCCGGATCCGGTACGAGGTGGTGGTGGAGGGCACACGGGACGCCGTACCGCGCGAGGACTCCGACTGGCGGGAGTACGAGTTCAAGGGAAAGCCGGGCGATCCCCGGCGCTGGCCGCGCCAGTTCGCGCCCTACCACCTGCGCCTGGACTGGCTGATGTGGTTCGCCGCGCTGTCGCCCGGGTACGCCGGCGCCTGGTTCGGCGGTCTGGTGGAACGCCTGCTGGAGAACGATCCCGACACCCTCCGGCTCCTGCGCCGCTCCCCCTTCCCGCCCGACGAGCCCCCGCGCTACCTCCGCGCCCGCCTCTTCCGCTACCGCTACACCACCTGGCGGGAGCTTCGGGAGACCGGCGCGTGCTGGGAGCGGACCTATGTGCGGGAGTACCTGCCGCCGACGCGTCTGGCGGGGGTGGCCCAGCGGTCGTGAGCGGTCAGGCGGGCGTGTACTGGTCGTTCATGTCGAGGGCGTAGCTGCCGGGCCGCGTTGCACGGACCGACCTGCGCCCAGTTGCAGCGGCGGTGCTGGAGGCCGAACCCCGCGAAGGCCGGCCCGCCACCCACCGCGACGGCAGCGCCGTTCAGAGGCGGTACACGCGCGCGGCGGTCCGCTCGAACACCTCCCCTCACCCCGGACCAGCTCGCCGAGGTCGACAAGCACCTGGCGGCGATGAACGCCACCGACGACCCGGAGGAGATCCTCGCCCACGACCTGGCCTTCCACCGCGAGATCGCGGTGGCCGCGGGCAACGAGACCATGGCGGCCATCCTGGAGGGCCTGTCCCCCCGCACGTTCCGGGCCCGCGTCTGGCGCGGCTACCAGGGGGAGGGCGCCTTCGCCCGCACCCGCCGCGAACACGCCGCCATCCACCGCGCGCTGGCCGCCCGCGACCCGGATGCGGCCCGCGCGGCGGCGGCCGCGCACGTGGGCGAGGTGGAGGAGTGGCTCAGGGCTCAGTTGGGGTCCTGAGGATCACGCCCTGCGCAGACGGAGCGTCATCAGCTCGAAGGGACGCAGCCGTACGGCGATGCGGTCACCGTCGCGCTCCGGTGCCGCCGCACCGGGCAGCGTGCGTTCCAGCAGGTCCGTCACCGCGACGTCCGCGACCTCGAACCCGGCTGTCAGGGTCGCCCCGACCCGTCCCCCGTGCGCCTCGTGGAAGCGGACCACCACGTCCCCGCTGCCGTCGTCGGCCAGTTTCACCGCCGTGATCACGACCGCGTCCCGGTCGGCCGTCACCAGCGGCGCCACCTCCCCGGCCCCGGTGAGCCGCCGCTCCGGCAGGTTGATCCGCCAGCCCTCACGGACCGCGTCCCCGATCGACGCGCCGGGGACGAGGGCGTGCCGGAAGCGGTGGACGCCCTGGTCTGTCTCGGGGTCGGGGAAGCGGGGGGCGCGCAGAAGGGAGACGCGGACCGTGGTGGTCGTACCCCGGTCGCCGTCGGTGCGCACGGTGCGGGTCACATCGTGGCCGTACGTGGAGTCGTTCACGACCGCGACGCCCCAGCCGGGCTCCTCCAGGTGGACGAAGCGGTGGTTGCAGGCCTCGAACTTGGCCGCCTCCCAGGAGGTGTTGGTGTGGGTGGGGCGGTGGACATGCCCGAACTGGGTTTCCGAGGCGTAGCGTTCGGCGTGCACGTCGAGGGGGAAGGCGAGCTTGAGGAATTTCTCCGTCTCGTGCCAGTCGATCTCGGTGTCGAGGACCAGCCGGCGCTCCCCGGGCGGCAGCGACAGCACCTGGGTGACGCGGGAGGCGCCGAAGGACCGTACGATCCGCACGGACGCGCCGTCCTCGCCCGCGGTCACCTCGTCGGCGTCGGTCAGGTCGGTGACCGTGTTGCGGTAGAACTCGTCCACGTCCCAGGCGTCCCACATGTTCGGGAAGTCGGGGTGGAGCTGGAGGAGGTTCGCCGCGCTTCCCGGGGCGATCGTCTCGCGGCCGGCCTCGGGGTCGTACGCCGACACCACCAGGCCCCGGTCGTCGATCCCGATCCGCAGCAGGCCGTTGTCCAGGACGTACCCGCCGTCCGCCCGCGGGGTGAGCGTGGTCCGGCCCTCGGTGACCGGTGCGGCGGCGCCGCCCGCCGGGACGCCCGAGCGGGAGTGCGGGGCCGCGTTGAAGACGAGCGGCGTCGTGCCCTCGCCCGCCAGGGCGCGCTGGGCCGCGTCGATGATCCCGGTCAGCTCCCCGGCGAGCCGCTCGTACGTCGCCCGCGCCTCCCGGTGCACCCAGGCGATGGACGAGCCGGGCAGGATGTCGTGGAACTGGTGCAGCAGGACCGTCTTCCAGACGCGGTCCAACTCCTCGTACGGGTAAGGGAATCCGGTGCGGACGGCGGCCGTGGCCGACCAGAGTTCGGCCTCGCGCAGGAGGTGTTCGCTGCGCCGGTTGCCCTGCTTGGTCCTGGCCTGGCTGGTGAAGGTGGCGCGGTGGAGTTCGAGGTAGAGCTCGCCGACCCAGACCGGCGGGTCGGCGTACTCGGCCTCGGCCTCGGTGAAGAACGCCTCGGGGGTCTCCCAGACGACGGTGGGCGAGCCTTCGAGGTCGCGCAGCCGGGCCGCTTTGGCGACCATCTCCCGGGTGGTGCCGCCACCCCCGTCGCCCCAGCCGGTGGGGGCGAGGGAGCGCCGGGCGCGGCCCTTGTCCTTGAAGTTGCGGGCCGCGTGGGCGAGTTCGCTGCCCTTCATGGAGCAGTTGTAGGTGTCGACGGGCGGGAAGTGGGTGAAGATCCGGGTGCCGTCGATGCCCTCCCACCAGAAGGTGTGGTGCGGGAACCTGTTCGTCCGGGACCAGGAGATCTTCTGCGTGAGCAGCCACCGGGAACCGGCCGCCCTGATGATCTGCGGCAGGCCCGCGGCGAAGCCGAAGGTGTCCGGCAGCCAGGCCTCCTGGTTCTCGATGCCGAACTCGTCGAGGAAGAACCGCTTGCCGTGCACGAACTGCCGGGCCATCGCCTCCGAGCCCGGCATGTTCGTGTCCGACTCCACCCACATCCCGCCGGCCGGCACGAACCGCCCGTCCGCCACCGCCCTCTTCACCCGCGCCCACACCTCGGGCCGGTGCTCCTTCACCCACGCCCACTGCTGGGCCTGCGACATGGCGAAGACGAAGTCCGGCTCGTCCTCGATGAGGGCGGTCATGTTGGCGGTGGTACGGGCCACCTTGCGGACCGTCTCGCGCAGCGGCCACAGCCACGCCGAGTCGATGTGCGCGTGACCGACGGCGCTGACGCGGTGGGCGGAGGGGACGGCGGGGGCGGCCAGCACGTCCGTCAGCCGTGAACGGGCAGGCTCCGCCGTCGCGCCCACGTCCTGGAGGTCGATCGCGTCCAGTGCCCTGTCCACCGCCCGCAGGATCTCCCAGCGCCGCGCGGAGTCCACCGGCAGCTCGGCCATCAGCTCGCCGAGCACCTCCAGGTCGGTCACCAGCTGCCACACGGTCTCGTCGAAGACGGCGAGGTCCATCCGGGCGAGGGTGTACTGCGGCTCGCTGCCCGCGGTCTCCTTGTCGCCGAGCCTGGTCGGCAGGAAGGGGTGGTAGTCGAGGATGACGGGGTTGGAGGCCGCCTCGATGTGCAGCCGCACCTGCTCGCCGCCCTCGACGGGCGCGCCGATGCGGACCCACTGGTTGCGCGGGTTGAGGCCCTTCACGGGGGTGCCGTCGGGCCGGTAGACCAGGCCCTCGCACTGGAAGCCGGGCATGTTCTCGTCGAAGCCGAGATCGAGCAGAGCCTCGACGGTCCTGCCCGCCCAGGCCTCGGGTACGGTCCCCGCCACCCGGAACCAGCTGGTTCCCCAGGGAGCACCCCACCGGGCGCCCACCTCGATCGGCTCGGGCTCGGCCGCGAGGCCCTCGGCGACCGGCACGGGTTCGCCGGGCGCGTGCCACACCGCGACGTCCAGCGGCACGGACTCGGGGTACACGGCGGGGCGGACACGCTCGTCGAGGACACGCTTGAGGCGGGCTTCGACCAGGCTGCGGTCGTCATGCATGCGGGTGCTCCAAGACTGGGGGCGGGACGGGGGATCGGTTACCAGGGATGGGTCACGGCCACGGGAGCCGACGAGGTGTACAGCTCCCCCACGGCACGCAACTCGAACCGTGCGGCCCGTTCGCCCTGTTCGGGCTGGAGGCCGGAGACGAAGTACGCCCGCTGGCAGGTTCCGCCGAGGAAGCGGCGGGAGCCGCCGGGCAGCAGGCGGTGCAGGGTGTAGTGGCGCACCTCGCCGGGCGCCGGGTTCCAGGCCAGGCGCAGGTCTCCTCCGGAGGCCGCGGTGATCCGCAGGCCGAAGGGGGCGGCGGGCGTGGTGACCGCGTCCCGGACGGTGAGTCCGCCGAGCCGCCAGCGGACGGGACGGCCGGTCGCGGTGAGCCGGACGCCGATCGCGTGAACCGTGCCGGTGCCGGACAGCCCCGTGAGTCGCACAGTCGAGGTCTGCCACCTGTTGACCTCGTTCACAGGCGTCACCGGCAGATACCTGTACGGCGGTGTCGCGCCGGCGCCGCTCGGCTCGGCGGTGGCGACAGCGAGCTCGACGTTCACACTCCCGGCGTCGGTCCGGTGCGTCAGCTCGACAACCGTGTCAACAGTGATCGGCAGCCGTGTCGCGTACAGGTCCAGGACCGCCGGTTCGTCCAGTTCACCGTCCACCAGCACGCTGCTCCCGCCTCGCCACGCGCCCGTGAAGTCGAGGGTGACGGCCGGCCGCTCCCCCTCCGTGCGCACCACCCATCGCCGCGACGGCAGCCGGTCCTGCAGCCCGAGGTGGCTCCACGGCGCGTCCGAGGTGGCCTCGCCGTCCTCGTACCACCTCAGACCGTGCCCGGTGTTGAAGACGCTCGCGAACGGCAGCGCGGAGACCGCCGACCGGTCCGCGACCCACACCGCCGGCGCCCGCCAGGGGTCCGTGCCGTCCGGCCGCGACGGATCCAGCGACCGCCCGGTCCAGAACCGGTCGTCGGCGGCGTGGAAGTCGCCCGGAGTGCGCCCCTCGGGCAGGTGGTTGCGGGTCCACTCGGGCCGGTAGAGGCCGATCGAGGTGACGTGCGCCTTCCCGGTCGGCACGATCGCGTCCCAGTTCACGGACGTACCCGAGCCGGCCGACTCGACGTCGACGCCCGCCCACAACTCATAGGGGCCGCGTCCGAGTTGCTTCGCCTTCTGTCCGGAGGCGGCGAGCGTGGCCGCGCTCCACCGGAAGTCGACGAACATGTCGTCGGCGGCCTGGAAGAACGCCTGGTTCTGGCTGTTCAGCGCGCCCTGCCAGCCCACCGTGCCGTTCACCGTCATCGCGTCGTACCAGGTGACCCGTTGCCCCCGCGCCGCCGCGAGGGACTTCAGCTCCCGTACGAAACCGAGCATGTCGGTGCCGAGCGCGGTGTTCCCACCGCCGGTCTCGGCGTTGACGAACCATCCGTCGAAGCCGTACGCGCCGGCCACGGCGACGAGTTGCGCGGCCAGCGGGTGGTGCCCGGCGGAGTCCTTCTGCACCAGGTCGCGGGTCCACCGCAGCTGGCCGCCGTAGGCGGTGGGCGGCAGGAAGACGGTGCCGAGGACGGGCACGCCGTGCCGGTGGGCGGCGTCCACGATCGGCGCGTTCGGGGCGAGGATCAGGCCCTCGCCCGCCGAGCCGCCCCAGAACACCAGCTCGTCCAGGTACGCCCAGTGGGTGAGCGCGTAGGTGTCGGCGGTGGCCGAGCCCTGGGACGGGTTGGCCGAGGTGGGCCCGAAGGAGACCAGCGCCTGGACACGGGCCTGCCCGGAGCGGGCCGTGGTGTTCGCCGGGGTGGGGGTGAAGCGGGGCGCGAGCGGCACGGAGGCGGCGTTGAAGGCGAGATCGGTGTCGTCGGCCGCCCGCCAGGCCTTCAGGCTGCGCCAGGTGATGCCGGTGCCCGGGGTGCCGGGGGGCAGGGAGTCCGGATACCAGTAGGAGGCGTACGGCGGAGCCGCGGCGGTGGCCTTGGGGGCCGCCGCGGCGGACGGGACGGGCAGCAGGGCCGCCGCGGCGCCGGCACCGGCGACGAGGACGGTGCGTCTGGAGGGGTTCACGAGCGGGTGCCTCCTTGCGGGGTGGGGAGTACCTGGTCCGGAGTGACGACCTCGGTGATGCCGCGGGCGGCGAGGTGCTCCTCGTCGTCCGCGCGCGCGTCGAGGACGGTGGTGGGGCGGGCGCCGTCGGCGGTCAGCCGGAAGAAGGCGTCGAAGACGTCCCCGCCGGGGGCGCAGCGGGAGCGGACGGCGGGGTCGGCGGGCACGACGAGCGCGGTACTGCGGGGCGAGGGCGCGGCTGGGCGTTCCCGGGCCGCGCGGGCCAGCGCGAGGGCGGCGTCCTTGGGCCGCCGGTCGTTGGTGAACAGGCCGAGCCCGTACTCGTGTTCGGGGAAGTCGGCGAGGCCGCGGCTGACGTCGTGGGAGCACCACCAGGTGATACCCCACAGGTCGGGGCAGTCCACGGCATGGGCGACGGTCGCCTCGGTGAAGGCGGCCGCGTGCTCGGCGGGGATGAGGGGCGCGGGCGCGCCGACCTCCTGGAGCCACACCGGCCGGTCCGGGCTGCCGGCCCAGGCCTTGCTCAGCTCGACCAGGTAGGCGGCGTGGTGCTCGGTGGGCACGGAGGTGCGGCCGTGGCGCTGGGCGGTGCCGTTGAACACCCAGGAGTGCACGGCGGTGGCGTCGCCGAGCCGGGCCGAGTGCTCGGGGGTGAAGGGCTGGTCGTCCTGGTACCAGGCGGCGTCGTAGGAGGCGTGCAGGTGGAGCCTGCCGGGCGCGCCCTCGGCGCAGGCGGCCAGCAGCCGGCTCAGCCAGCGCTCGGCCTGCGCGGAGGTGATGCGGTCGGGGTCGGGGTGCGGGCCGGCGGCGAACTGGTTGACCTCGTTGCCGACCGTCATCCCGAGGAAGTTGGGCCGGTCGGCGAGCGCGGCGGCGAGGGTGCGCAGGTAGCGGGCCTCCGCGTCGACCACGTCCGGGGCGGTGAAGAGGTTGCGCCGGTGCCAGGTCCGCGTCCAGGCGGGCAGGAAGTCGAAGCTGCTCAGGTGGCCCTGCAGGCCGTCCACGTTGACGTCCAGCCCGGACTCGGCGGCGATGTCGACCAGTTGGCCGAGCTGCTCGACGGCCCGGGGGCGGATCAGCGCGCGGTCGGGCTGGAAGTAGGGCCACAGCGGGAAGACCCGGATGTGGTCCAGGCCGAGCGCGGCGACCGGGTCGAGGTCGGAGCGCACGGAGTCCGCGTCGAAGTCGAGCCAGTGGTGGAACCAGCCTTCGCTGGGGGTGTAGTTGACGCCGAAGCGCAGGGCAGAGGGCATGGACGGAGATCCCTTGGGACTGGGCGGCGGACTTCAGCCCTTGACGGCGCCCTCCCCGACGCCGCGGAAGAAGTACCGCTGGAGGCAGGCGAAGAGGGCGATCAGCGGGGCGACGGCGATGACGGTGCCCGCGGCGACGAGCCGTTCGTCGCCCGCGAAGGTGCCGTGCAGATAGTTGAGTCCGATGGTCAGGGTGAACTTCGACGGGTCGCTGAGCACGACGAGCGGCCACAGGAAGTCGTCCCAGGCGCCCATGAAGGCGAAGATCGCGACGACGGCGAGGGTGCCCTTCACCGAGGGCAGCGCGATGCGCAGGAAACGCTGCCAGGCGTTGGCGCCGTCGACGAAGGCGGCCTCCTCGATCTCGTAGGGCAGGTCGCGGAAGGCGCCCCGCATCAGCAGCACGTTCATGGCGCCGACGCAGCCCGGCAGGACGACGCCGACGAGGGTGTTGTTGAGGCCGAGTGCCCGCATGGTCGTGAACTGGGCGATGATGATGCCCTCGACGGGCACGAGCATCGCCAGGACGAAGACGAGGGTGGCGACGCGGCGGCCCCGGTAGCGCAGCCGGGCCAGGGCGTATCCGGCGAGGGCCGAACCGACGCAGTTGGTGATGACGTTGGCGGTGGCGACCTTGAGCGAGTTGAGGGCGTAGTCCCAGACGGGGATGGTGTTCGCTACCCGCTCGTAGTTGTGCGGGGTGGGGTGGCGGGGCAGGAAGGCCGGCGGGGAGCTGTAGATGTCCTCGGTGGGGCCCTTGAGCGAGGTGGACAGCTGCCACAGGAAGGGGCCGGTGGTCAGGGCGAGGACGGCGAGCAGCAGGACGTAGCGCAGGACGAGTTCCCAGGCCCGGACGCGGCGGCCGTGCTCGTCGGTGACGCGGGGTTCGCGGACGACGGCCGGCCGCGGGGACGCGGGCCGTACCTTCTCGGCGACGCTCATGCCTCGTCCCTCCGGTCGGCGCGCAGCACGAGCAGCATCAGCGCGACGGTGACGACGAAGACGACGGCCGAGAGGGCGGAGGCGTAGCCGACGCGGCCGGTGAGGCCGGTGCCGGTGCGCTGGACGAGCATGACGAGGGTGGTGTCCTCGCCGGCCGGTCCGCCGCTCGGGCCCGCCATCAGATAGACCTCGGAGAACACCTTGAACGCGGCGACCGAGGAGAGCGCGGCGACCAGGACCATGGTGGAGCGGACGGCGGGCACGGTGACCGTGAGGAAGCGCCGGACCGCGCCGGCGCCGTCGACGGCGGCGGCCTCGTGGAGTTCGCGCGGCACGTTCGCGAGCGCCGCCAGATAGATGATCATGTAGTAGCCGAGGCCCTTCCAGACCGTGACGGCCATCGCGCTCAGCAGGAGCAGCCACTGGTCGCTGAGGAAGCCGGCCCGGCCGGCGCCGACCGTCTCCAGCAGGGAGTTCACCAGACCACGCTCGTCCAGCAGCCATACCCAGATCAGCCCGACCACGACGATCGACGCGACGACCGGGGTGTAGAAGGCGGACCGGAAGAAGGTGATGCCGGGGATGTTCTTCTGCACCAGCAGGGCGAGCAGCAGGGGCAGGACCACGAGCGCGGGGACGACCCCGAGGACGTAGAGGGTGCTGTTGCGCAGGCCGGTCCAGAACATGTCGTCGTGGAGCAGCTCGCGGAAGTTGGCGAGGCCCACGAAGTGGCCCGGGATCAGGGTACGGCGGTCGGTGAAGGCGTTGGCCAGTGTGGAGACGAAGGGGTACAGGATGAACGCGCCGGTGATCAGCAGCCCGGGGGCGGCGAACAGCCACGGGCTGATGGTGAGTTGGCGCCGCACGCGGGTGACGGTGGACGAGGTCATGCGAGTTACCCCTGCTGCTTCAGGAGCGTGTCGCAGGCCTTGACAGCGTTGTCGAGAGCCGCCTTGGGGCTCTCCTTGCCCTGGAGCGCCTTGGCGACCTCGTTGCGCAGCGCGGTCTTCATCTGCTCGCTGAACAGCACGGGCGTGTAGTTGACCGCGTTCTCCAGGGACTTGGCGGCGGCGATCCGCACCCGGGTCCCGTCGGTGCCGTCCTCCTGGGTGAAGTACGGGTCGTCCAGCGAGCCGGCGGTGCTCGGGAAGACGGCGACCTGCTTCGCGAACGACATCTGGTGCTCGGCGTCGGTGACGTAGTGCGCGAAGGCGACGGCGACGGGCGTGTGCCTGGTCCTGGAGTTGACCATCACACCCATCACGTACATGTTGACGTGGCCGGTGCTGGTGATCTGGTGCGTGATGCCGATGTTCTTGTACAGGCTCGGCGCCTGCTTCCTGAAGTTGTCCAGGTCGAGGGCGCTGCCGGGGTTCATGGCGACGGCCTGGGTGAGGAACTTCTTGCCGGACGACTCGGGGGTGGCGGTCAGCGCCTGCGGGTCGAGGGCCCTGGCGTCGTACAGCTCCTTGTACCTGCTGAGGAGTTCGGCACCCTTGGCGTCGTTGAAGGCGAAGGCGGTGCCCTCCTCGTTCATGAGCTGGACGCCGTAGCGGCCGAAGTCCTCGATGGTGGGCACGTTGGCGAGTGTGGCGACCTTGCCGTCACTCCTCTTCGCCAGTTCCAGGGCGTCGGCGAAGAGTTCACCGTACGTCTGCGGGGGCTTCGCGGGGTCGAGTCCGGCCTTCTCGAACAGGGACTTGTTGTAGAACAGCGGCCCGGTGTTCAGGTACCAGGGGAAGGCGTACGTGCCGCTCATGCCCGGTATCCGATGGCTGGCCCAGGCCCCCTCGAGGTACTCCTTCCTGTAGGTGGCGGCGGCCTTGTCGAGGTCGAGCGCGAGCCCGGCCTTGGCGAGCGGGGCGACCAGGTCGGGGGAGACGTTGACGACGTCCGGCAGGGTGCCGCCGGCCGCGTCGGCGCTGATCTTGTCGGCGTAGCCCTCGGCGGGCTGGTCCACCCACTTCACGTGGGTGCCCGGGTACTTCTTCTCGAAGCCGGCGATCAGGCCCTCGAAGTACGGCTTGAAGTTGGCGCGCAGGTTCCAGGTCTGGAAGGTGATGTCTCCCTCGACCTTGCCGGAGGCGTCCGCCGAGCCGCCGCCGTCGTCCGAGGAGCCGCACGCGGTCAGCGGCAGGACGAGGGCGGCGACGGCGGCGACGGCGAGTGCTCTGGGGGATGTGGGCACGGTGACACGGCTCCCTTGGGGCATCGGTGGCGGTGACGCGAAGGACCATGCCCGGCCGCTTCCGGGAAAGTCAATGCCTCCACCTGGAGTAAAGAAAACGGCCCTTCATCAGGCCTGGTCAGAACCCTGTGGGCGAGAATTGGCCAGTTTCGGCTAAAGCGCTTTAGACTGTCCGCGCTCAAGCGCTTTAGCCTCGGCAGCCGCCGCGGCGGAGAAAAGGGGAGGAACGTGCCAGCCAAGCGGTCCCCCGCGCGCCGGCCGACGATGAAGGACATCGCGCGGCGTGCCGGGGTCTCCGAGAGTGCGGTCTCCTTCGCGCTCAACGGCCGTCCCGGGGTGTCGGAGGTGACCCGCGACCGGGTGCGCCGGGTCGCCGAACAGCTGGGCTGGCGGCCCAGTACGGCGGCGCGCGCGCTGTCCGGGGAGGGCGCGGCGACGGTCGGCTTCGTGCTCGCCCGGCCCGCCCACACGCTGGGCGTGGACTCCTTCTTCCTCCAACTGGTCTCCGGCATCCAGGAGGTGCTGGCGCGGCGTCACCTCGGGCTGCTCTTCCAGGTGGCCGAGGACGTCGCCGACGAGTGCGCGGTCTACCGGCGCTGGTGGGCCGAGCACCGGGTGGACGGCGTGCTCGTCGTCGACCCGCGCACCGACGACCCGCGCCCTGACCTGCTCGACGAACTGGGCCTGCCCGCCGTGGTGATCGGCGGCGCGCCGGACGAGCGCCATCCGGGCCTGTCCACCGTCTGGGCGGACGACGCCGGCGCGATGGCGTCGGTGGTCGACGAGCTGACCGCCCTGGGCCACCGCCGGATCGTGCACATCGCCGGGCTGCCCGGCCTCGCCCACACCGCGCGCCGGGTGCGCACCCTGCGCGCGGAGGCCGAGCGGCGCGGTCTGACCGAGGTGCGGTCCGTGACCACCGACTGCTCGGACGCCGAGGGCGCGGCCGTCACCCGCCGGGTCCTGAGCCGCTCCCCCGCCCCGACCGCCCTGATCTACGACAACGACGTGATGGCCGTCGCCGGGGTCGCCGCCGCCGCCGAGCTCGGCTTCTCGGTGCCCGGGGACGTGTCGGTGGTCTCCTGGGAGGACTCGGCGCTGTGCCGGATGGTCAAGCCCTGGCTGTCCGCCCTGTCCCGGGACAGCGCGGAGTTCGGCCGCACGGCGGCGACGGAGCTGACCGCGCTGCTGGACGGGGGCCCGGCGCGGACCGTACGGGTGCCGGTGCCGCGGCTGATCGGGCGGGACAGCACGGGGGTGGCGCGATCCGGCTGATCCGGGGGTGCCCGAGGCCGCGTTCGGGCGGACACTGAGAGAGATGGGCCGGAGTGCCGGTGCGCGCGAGGGGGTGTGGTCATGGCCAGGACCCGAAGCGGCAGCGCGTGGGCGTGGCGGTGGCGCCGCAACCCGCTCCGGCGGCGCAGCGACGTCGTCGAGGCCTGGATCGTGCTGGCCGCGTGGCTGGTCGCCCTGGTGGGCGGCCTGCTCGCCGGGCTGGTGACGGCGGACACCGTGATGCGGGACCTCGAGCGGCAGCGGGCGGAGCGGCGTCCGGTCGCGGCCGTCCTCACCGGCCGGGCCCCCGGCCCGACCTCGGCGCGGAGCACCGACGACGGCCGTGTCTGGGTCGCCGTCCGCTGGACGACGCCGGACGGCGCGGTGCACACCGGCCGGACGAAGGTGCGTCCCGGCATGGCGTCGGGCACCCGGATCACCCTGTGGACGGACCGGCAGGGACGGCCGGCCTCGAAGCCGCTGTCGGCCGGCGAGGCGGGGTTCCGGGCGGTGTGGACGGGCATGCTGGTCGCGACGGGCACGGCCGGCACGGTGTTCGGCGGTGCCCAGCTGGCGCGCGCCGGCCTGGAGCGGCGGCGTCTGCGGCAGTGGGACGACGAGTGGGCGCGCGTCGACACCCGGAGGGGCGGGAAGACCGGCTGATACCGCACCGGCGTCCGCCGGGTCTTACGGAGTGGTGACGCGGCGGCGCCGGTCATGCGCTCGGGTGCGGCCGCGGACCTAGCCTGGCCGCATGCGCGTACTGGTCACCGGCGGTGCCGGGTTCATCGGGTCCCATGTCGTCGAGGCGCTGTCGGCGCGTGGGCACGAACCGCTCGTGTTCGACGTGCGGGAGACTCCGGGCGCCGACGTGCGCAACCCGGCGGCGGTCGCCCGCGCGCTGCCCGGCGTGGACGCCGTGTGCCACCAGGCGGCGATGGTCGGTCTCGGCACCGGGTTCGCCGACGCGGCGGAGTACGTCTCCCGCAACGACCTCGGCACGGCCGTCCTGCTCACCGCCATGGCGCAGGCGGGCGTACGGCGCCTGGTCCTGGCCGGGTCGATGGTCGTGTACGGGGAGGGGTGGTACGAGTGTCCCCGGCACGGGGTGGTGCGGCCGGGCCCGCGCGCCGTCGCCGACCTGGACGCGGGCCGCTTCGAGCCGCCCTGCCCGCGCTGCGGCACGGATCTGTCCCCCGGCCTGATCGCCGAGGACGCCCCGGCCGACCCCCGGAACGTGTACGCGACGACCAAGCTGGCCCAGGAGCACCTGGCGGCGGCGTGGGCGCGGGCCACCGGCGGCTCGGCGGTGTCGCTGCGCTACCACAACGTGTACGGACCGGGCATGCCCAGGGACACCCCGTACGCGGGCGTCGCCTCCTTCTTCCGCTCGGCGCTCGCGCGCGGCGAGGCCCCGCGGGTGTACGAGGACGGCTGCCAGCGGCGGGACTTCGTGCACGTACGGGACGTTGCCGCGGCCAACGTGGCGGCGCTGGAGGCAGGTTCGCCCCAGGGAGCGCTCACGGCGTACAACACCGGCAGCGGCGAGCCGCACACGGTCGGCGAGATGGCCCGCGCGCTGGCGGCGGCGTGCGGCGGCCCGAAGCCCGTGGTGACCGGCGAGTACCGCCTGGGCGACGTACGGCACATCACGGCGGACTCGGCACGGTTGCGGGCGGAGCTGGGCTGGAAGCCGGAGGTCGGATTCGAGACGGGGATGCGGGAGTTCGCGCGGGCCCGGCTGCGCGGGGAGTGACGGACGGGGGCACCGCCACCGGACGGGCGTCAGGGCGGTCGGGAGGCCGGACGCTCGCCGGCCGGCCACCCCGGATCGCGCCGGCGGCCCTGTTCGTGCCGCCCGCGGTTCCATGGGCGACTGCCTGAGCGACGTTCTGAACGCCGGTGAAGGCCCCTCACGCCTCGGCGGCCGGGAGCGTCACCTCGAACCGGCAGCCGCCCGGGATGTTGCGTACGGTGGCCCGTCCCTGGTGGGCTTCGACGATGCCGCGCACGATGGCGAGGCCCAGGCCCGCGCCGGCGGGGGGTGTGCGGGCGTGGGTGCCGCGCCAGCCGGTGTCGAAGACGCGGGAGAGGTCCTCGTCGGGGATGCCGCCGCAGCCGTCGGTGACCGACAGGACCACGCCCTCCCGTGAACGTTCGGCGGCGACGGCGACGGTGCCGTCGGCCGGGGTCCGGCGGATCGCGTTCACCAGCAGGTTGCCCAGGACGCGGCTCATCTCCTTGCCGTCCACCTCGACCGGCACCGGCTCGACGCGGTCGCCGACGAGGCGTACGCCGTGCTCGCGCGCGAGCGGGTCCGCGCCGGCGAGGGCGTCGCCGACGAGGTCGTACACGGAGATCCGGCTCGGGCTCAGCGCCAGCGTCCCCGCGTGGATGCGGGAGAGTTCGAAGAGGTCTCCCACCATGTCGTTCAGCCGCTCCACCTCGGTGCGGATCTGCGTGAGATAGCGCGCCGGATCGGCCGCCACGCCGTCCTCCAGCGCCTCCGACATCGCTCTGAGGCCGGCGAGCGGGGTGCGCAGGTCGTGCGAGATCCAGGCGACGAGCTCGCGCCGGGAGGCCTCCAGGGCCCGTTCGCGCTCCCGGGACTCGGCGAGCCGGGCGCTGGTCGCGGCCAGCTCCCGGCTGAGCGCGTCCAGTTCGGCGGTGGCCGGGTGGGCGGGCGCGGCGAAGGCGCCGCCGTCGCCGAAGGAGCGGGCGGCGAGGGCGAGTTCCCGGCTGCGGGCGACGACCCAGCGGCCCAGCAGCAGGGCGGTGACCAGGGACACGACGGCCGCCATCGCGGCCACGGTCGTCACCACGCTCAGGTCGTGCGCGGACAGGAACATCGCCTGCGCCACCGCCATGGTGCCCGCGAGCATCGCGAACACGCCCACCGCCGCCACCACGCCGAGCGACGCGGTCAGCGACCGCCGCCGGATCAGCCGCAGCACGGCCGCGCCGGCCAGCCCGGTGGCGGCGGCGCCGAGGAAGGCGTACAGGGCGATGAGGAGGGTGTCGCGCATGGTCACTCCTCGCCGTCGGCGGTCGTCCCGGCCGGGTCGAAGCGGTAGCCCACGCCCCACACGGTCTGGATCAGGCGGGGCCGGGCCGGGTCGTCCTCGACCTTGCCGCGCAGCCGGCGGACGTGGACGGTGACGGTCGACAGGTCGCCGAAGTCCCAGCCCCACACCTCGCGCATCAGGTCCTCCCGGCCGAAGGCCCGGCCGGGATGCCGCAGGAAGAACACGAGGAGGTCGAACTCGCGCAGGGTGAGGGCGAGTTCGGTGCCGTTCCTGGTGGCCCGGCGGGCGGCGGGGTCGACGCTCAGGCCGGCCGAGCTCAGCGTGGGCGCCTGGGCGGCGGGCCGGGTGCGGCGCAGCACGGACTCCACGCGCAGGACGAGTTCGCGGGGGCTGAAGGGCTTGGTGACGTAGTCGTCGGCGCCCACCTCCAGGCCGAGGATGCGGTCGTCCTCGTCGCCGCGGGCGGTGAGCATGATGACCGGCACGGACCCGTGGGCGCGGAGGCGGCGGCACACCTCCAGGCCGTCCATGCCGGGCAGCATCAGGTCCAGCACGACCAGATCCGGCCGGTGCGCGGCGGCGCGGGTGAGTGCCGTGGGGCCGTCGTCGGCCCGGTCCACCACGTAGCCGGCGCGGCCCAGGTACCCGGCGACCACCTCGGCGACCGTGGGGTCGTCGTCGACGACCAGGACCCGGGCGGGGGCGGGCGGCGGGGGCTCGGCGGGGGTCTCCGCCTGCGCGTACTCGTACGGCTGCTGCATGCGTCCAGCCTCGCACCGCCTCCCCCGCCCGCGCCGCCGCGGGACCCTCCGGGGGCCGTGACGTCCGCGTTTCGTAAGGAGCAGGAGTCCGGTATGCCCGTTTCGCGTTCGTAGGGTGAGAGCCGTGACGACCACTCCCACACCTACAGGGGTCGACGTGGTGCTCCCCTGTCTCGACGAGGCCGAAGCCCTGCCCTGGGTCCTGGCCCGCATCCCGCCCGGCTGGCGCGCGCTGGTCGTGGACAACGGCTCCACCGACGGTTCGGCGGAGCTCGCCCGCGAGCTCGGCGCGACCGTCGTGCACGAGCCGCGCCGCGGTTTCGGCGCCGCCTGCCACGCGGGGCTGACCGCCGCCGACGCCGGCATCGTGTGCTTCTGCGACTGCGACGCCTCGCTCGACCCGGGGCTGCTGGTCCCCTTCGTGCGGGAGGTGTACGCCGGGGAAGCCGATCTGGTGCTGGGCCGGCGGCGTCCGCAGGGCCGCGGTGCCTGGCCCGCGCACGCCCGCGCCGGCAACCTCGCGCTCGCCCGGATGCTGCGGCGCCGCACCGGAGTGCGCCTGCGGGACATCGGTCCCCTGCGCGCCGCCCGCCGCGAGCCGCTGCTCGCCCTGGACCTCACCGACCGGCGCAGCGGCTACCCCCTGCAGATGGTCGTGCGCGCCGCCGACGCCGGCTGGCGCATCACCGAGCACGACGTCCCCTACCGGCCGCGCACCGGCGCCTCGAAGGTGACCGGCACCTGGCGCGGCACCTGGCAGGCGGTACGGGACATGAGCCGCGTTCTGGCCGAACCCCCCGCCCAGGCGCCCGTCCGAGGAGGCACCTCGCGGTGATCACGCTGCTCGTCATCGCCAAGGAGCCACGGCCGGGCCGGGTCAAGACCCGGCTGACCCCGCCGTTCACCCCCCGGGAGGCGGCTCGGCTCGCCGAGGCGGCCCTCGCGGACACCCTCGACAGCGTGGCCGCGGCACCCGCCGGCCGCCGGGTCCTCGTCCTCGACGGGGAGCCCGGACCCTGGCTGCCGCCCGGCTTCGACGTCGTACCGCAGTGCGCGGGCGGGCTGGACGAACGCCTGGCCGCGGCGTTCGCCGGATGCGACGGGCCCGCCCTGCTCATCGGCATGGACACCCCGCAGGTGACGCCGGAACTGCTCACCGTCGGCTTCGACGACTGCGACGCGTGGTTCGGCCCGGCCGAGGACGGCGGCTTCTGGGCCCTCGGCCTGGCGGAACCCGACCCCCGCCTGCTGCGCGGCGTGCCCATGTCGACACCGGTGACGGGTGCCGTGCAGCGGGCCCGGCTGGTCACCGCGGGCCTGCGGGTGCGCGACCTGCCCCGGCTGCGCGACGTCGACACCGCCGCCGACGCCCACGCGGTCGCCGCCCGTGCCCCGCACGGCCGCTTCGCCGCCCACCTCGCCCGGCTCACAGCGGCGGCGGGCCGATGAGCACCGCCCACGAGATCGCCCGGCCGGGCAGGGCACGGCGGGGCGGGCAGACCACCGCGGAGGCCTGGCCGGCCGACGACGCGTACGTACCCGCGCCCGCGGGGCCGACGGAGGGCTCGTGCTCCCCCGCACCCGAGCGGCCGCCCGCCGACGCCGGTCTTGCCCCACCCATCCGATCGGCCGACGGCACCTGCCCGACCGCCCCCGCCGACGGCGCCTGCTCCCCCTCACCCGCAGCGCCGGCCCCCGTCCCCGCCGCGCCCTCGCCTCCCTGGTCCACCGACGACTCCTACTCCGCCGCCCTGCGAAGCGGCCGTGGCCCCCTGTTTCTGCGGCGGGCCGACGGGTGGCTGTTGCCGTTGGAGGTGGAGCGCTGGTGCGCCCGGGCCGACGCGGTCGACCTGGATGTGCTGGCCCGGTGTGAGGGTGCCGTGCTCGACGTGGGGTGCGGGCCCGGGCGGCTGGTGGCCGCGCTCGCGGCACAGGGGCGGCGCGTGCTCGGTATCGACGTCAGCGAGGTGGCGGTCGCGCGCACGGTCCGGCGGGGCGGGAGCGCGCTGTGCCGTTCCGTCTTCGAGCCGCTGCCCGGCGAGGGCGGCTGGGGCACGGCGCTCCTGCTGGACGGCAACGTCGGCATCGGCGGGGACCCGGGCGCGCTGCTGGACCGGCTGGCCGAAGTCCTCGCTCCCGGTGGGCTGCTGGTCGCCGAGACCGCGCCGGTCGACGTCGACGAGCGGGCCCGGGTGCAGGTCGTGGACGCGGCCGTCGCGCCGGGGCCGGCCACCCGCCCGTTTCTCTGGGCGCGGCTCGGCACGCCGGCCCTGCTGCGCCGGGCGGCGGAGGCGGGCTGGCGTGCCGAGGATCAGTGGGCGGCGGGCTCCCGCCGCTTCGTCTCCTTGCGCAACCGCACCGGCCGCAGCGCCAGCAGCACCGCCGAGCCGCCGAACAGCACGGCCGTGATCAGCAGCCAGCGGGACAGGAAGCCGTCCGCCGAGAGCCCCGCGGCCGACCGGTAGCGCTCGCTGACCTGGCCGCTGATCAGCGGGAACCACACCAGGAGCAGCAGCCCGGACAGGGCCGCCGGCACCCGGACGTACCCCGTCCGCGTACGGTGGCCGGCCGCGCCCAGCAATCGCGTGACGGCGCGGTCGGCCATCGCGTAGAGCGGCAGCAGCACCAGGTCGTGCAGCAGCGCCGCCCCGACGAACCACAGCGCCACCCCGAACCAGTCGCCGGCGAGGAGCCGCAGGCCCGCGTATCCGGCGAGCGCGAACGAGCAGGCGAGCAGCAGCAGTTGGAGGGGGCTGCCGAGCGGGATCCGGCGGGGCATCACAGGTCTCCGAAGGTCATCCGGGCCACCCACTTGGTGTTGAGCACACCGGGCGCCGCGGGCACGATGACGCGCGCGGGGTAGCCGTGGTCGGGGGTCAGGTCCTCGCCGTTGACGGACAGGGCGAGCAGGGAGCGCGGGTCGGCGACCTGGTTGGCGCGCAGGGCCGCCCGGCGGAAGGCGCCGTGCCGCTGGAGCGACTCGACGAGGACGTCGGGCGGGTCGTCGTACCCGACGAGGGCGGCGAGGTCACGCAGCCGCACGCCCCGCCACCACTGGTCGGAGGTGGACCAGCCCTCGACGCAGGCGATGGGCAGCGCCGAGCTGCGCAGCGGCATGCGCAGCAGGTCGGCGCGGGTGAGCCGGACGGTGCCGGTGCGGCCGGTGACGACCAGCCGCCACGCCTCCTCGCTGGCCTCCGCCGCGTCGATGCGCGCGTACGCGGCCGTCTTGTTGATCTGGAAGCCGCCCGGCCCGCCGCCGGGCTCCGCGCCGCCGTGCGGGGTGAGGAGGGCGGTCCGGCGCAGCGGTCCGTCGAAGCTGCGGCCCGCGCTGGTCAGGAACAGCAGCAGCGAGCCGCCGCCGACCAGCCACAGCGCCCCGCGCCGCGAGACGGTGGGCGGTCCGGGCCGCGGCGGGACCAGGTCTCCCCGCTCCTCCCGCGTGCGGCGACGTACGTTCCGTACGGCCGTGGGCAGCTTCAGCACGGCGTGGGCGACGAAGGCGGCGAAGAAGACCCAGGCGCCGTAGAAGTGCAGCGGGTAGAAGGAGCCGGGGAAGACGTAGTCGAGCTGGACGTTGAGCACACCGGTGGTGAACTCGAACAGGCCGCCGCCGACCAGCAGCAGCAGGGAGATCCGCTCCAGGGCGTGGGCGAGCGAGCGGGCCGGCGGCAGGGCGAACAGCCTCGGCACGACGGACCACAGCTTGGCCAGCAGCACCGGGACGAGGGTGATGCCCAGTGTGACGTGGACGCCCTGGGTGAGCCGGTACAGCCAGTAGGGGTTCGTCGGCCAGGCGAATAGGTAGAAGCCGAGGATTCCCTTGTCCGGGGTCTGGTCGTTGACCGCCGAGAGACCCGGGTTGTAGGCGGCGTAGGACACCAGTCCGGTCACGAACAGCACGGTGATGCCGACGAGGAGGACGAGGCCGAGTACCGAGGTGAACCAGGGGCCGCGCAGCGGGCTGCGCCAGAAGCCGGGCGAGGTGGGGAGCCGTGGATCGCTCATGTCCCGACCGTAGGCCGGTGGGGCCCCGGTGCGGGGGCCGCGACCCATGACGAAACGCTGACGTCCGCCCCGCGCACCGGACCTTGGCCCGCCGTGCGGCCTAGCGTTCCGGTGTGACCCGCACTCTCCCGCGCGACCGGTACGCCGTCGCGGCCGCCGTCCTGCTCGTGCTGACCGCCGTCGTCGTCGGCCGCCGCATCGAGGACGGCCGCCACACGCTGTTCGTCCACTGGCCCCCGCTGTTCGCCGACTGGGACCCGCACGCCGGACCGGGCACACCGGCCGCCGTCCTGGTGGCGGTCGCCGTGGTGGCGTACGGGCCCGGGCTCGCCGCACGGCTGCGGCCCGGAGCGCTGCTCGGCGCGGCCTGGGCCACGGCCATGGCCTGGATCTGGTCGCTCGCACTGATCGACGGCTGGCACCGGGGCGTCGCCGCCCGGCTGACCACCCGCAACGAGTACCTCCGGGTCGTCGACCGCTTCCACGACATCCCGGCCGCCCTGCGCGACTTCACCCACCACATCGTCAGCGGTACTCCCGGTCCCTGGCCCGCCCACATCGCCGGGCACCCTCCGGCCGCGACGCTCACGTTCGTCCTCCTCGACCGGATCGGGCTGCGCGGCGGCGGCTGGGCCGGGGTCTGGTGCATCACGGTCGGTGCCACGGCCTGCGTGGCGGTCCTGGTCGCGCTGCGCGCGCTGGCCGGGGAGGACCTGTCGCGGCGTGCGGCGCCGTTCCTGGTCCTGTCCCCGGCCGCGGTGTGGCTGGGTGCCTCGGCCGACGCGTACTTCGCGGCCGTCGCCTCCTGGGCCGTAGCCCTGCTCGCCCTCGCGGTGACCGGCCGGCCGGTGGGGTGGGCGGCGGGCTCCGGGCTGCTGTTCGGCCTGACCTGCTACCTGTCGTACGGCCTCACGCTCTTCGCGCTGATCGCGGCGGCGGTGCTGTTCCTCGGCCGGCACCGCGTCCGCGAGCGCCCCCTGCTGCCGGTGGCCCTGCTCGCCGGAGCGGCGGTGGTGCCCGCCGCCTTCACCCTCGCCGGGTTCGACTGGTGGGAGGCCTACCACCTGCTGGTCACGCGCTACTACCAGGGGGTGGGCGGCACCCGGCCCTACGGATACTGGGTCTGGGCGAACCTCGCCTGCACGGTGGTGATCACCGGCCTCGCCACGGTGGCCGGCGTGCGCCGGGCCGGCGGCGCGCTCGTCCGCGCACCCCGCGGCCTCCTCGACCGCCCGGCGCCCGGCACTCCCCCGGTGGCCGCCGCCGAGGCCCGTCTGGCCCTGCTCACCCTGGCCGCTCTGCTGGCGCTGCTCGTCGCCGACCTGTCCGGCATGAGCAAGGCCGAGACGGAACGCATCTGGCTGCCCTTCGCGATGTGGCTCCTGCCGGTCTGCGCGTTCCTGCCCCGGCCCCGGGCCTGGCTGGCCGCGCAGGCCGTGCTCGCCCTGCTGGTCAACCATCTGCTGCTGACCGGCTGGTGAGGTGTCCGCGGTGGCCTCTCGACGCCGGGCGGTCGACCGGGCACAGTTCTCCCTGCGTCCTGATCCCTACTGGCCGGTACGCGCCCGTGTCCGCACCTCGTCCCCCTCCAGGAGCCCCCGTGACCAGCTGGGCCGGCCGGACCGCCGCCGAGATCGCCGCCGCCGTACGCGAGAAGCGGGCCACGCCCCGCGAGGTGGTGGCACAGCACCTCGCCCGGATCGAGCGGCTCGACGCCCGTACCGGCGCTTTCCGCACGGTGCGCGCCGGGGCCGCCCTCGTGGAGGCGGACGAGGTGGCGGGCCGGCCCGGCCTGGCGGAACTCCCGCTCGCGGGCGTGCCCGTGGCGGTCAAGGACAACCTGGCCGTGCGCGGCGAGAGCACCCGGAACGGCTCGGCCGCGACCTCCGAGGCGCCCGCGGACGGCGACCATGTCACCGTGGCCCGGCTGCGGGCGGCGGGCGCGGTGGTCGTGGGGCTGACGAACGTGCCCGAGCTGTGCGTCTTCGGTACCACGGAGGGCGTGCACGGCACCGCGCGCAACCCGTGGGATCTCTCGCGCACGGCGGGGGGTTCCTCGGGCGGCAGCGCGGCCGCGGTGGCCGCCGGCCTGGTCCCGGTGGCCCTCGGCAACGACGGCATGGGCAGCCTGCGCATCCCGGCGGCCAACTGCGGCCTGGTCACGCTGAAGCCGGGGCCCGGGGTGGTGCCGGCGGGGATCGGCAACGGCGACTGGTTCGGCATGTCCGAGAACGGGCCGCTGGCGACCACGGTCGAGGACCTGCGGCTGGTGCTGTCGGTCCTCGCGGACACGGAGTTCGTACGCTCCCGGGACACCGCCTCCCGGAGGATCGCCGTCGCGCTGCGCAGCCCGCTGCTCGGCGTCAGCATCGGCAAGCCGTATACGAACGCGGTCCGCGAGGCGGCGGGGCTGCTGGCCGGGGCGGGGCACCGGGTGCGGCGTGCCGAGCCGCCGTATCCGGTGTCGCTGGGCGTCACCGCGCTCCAGCACTGGACGGCGGGCACCGCGGTGGACGCCGCGGGCCTGGACCCGGCGCGGCTGGCCCGGCGCACCCGGGCGCACGCGGCGGTGGGGCGCCGCTTCGTCGGGACGGTCCGCACCGGTGAGGGGCGCGCGCGGCTGCGCCGCCGCCTGGAGCCGTTCTTCGCCGAGCACGACGTGCTGCTCACCCCGGCCCTCGCCCGCCGCTCGCCCAAGGCCGGGCCCTGGCACGAACGGGGCTGGCTGCGCAACGTCCTGGCCAACACGAACCACTCGCCGCTCACCCCGCCGTGGAACCTGACCGGCTGGCCCGCGCTGTCGGTCCCGTTCGGCACGCTGCCCTCGGGCGCGCCCTGCGCCGTACAACTGGTGGCCCGTCCGGGTTCGGAGGCGGTGCTGCTGGAGCTGGCGGAGCAGTTGGAGGGCCTGCGCCCGTGGCAGCGGACCGCGCCGCTCGGCTGAGTGCCCCGCTCAGAGCAGCGATCTGTACATGATGTGCAGTCCCACCCGGCCGTGCCGGGGATGGTCGAACGCCTCCGGCACCGTGCCGAGGATCGTGAAGCCGAGTGAGGTCCACAACTGCACGGCGGGGTTGGTCTCGACGACGGCGTTGAAGACCATCGCCCGGTAGCCGGCGTCCTGCGCGGCGGCGAGGATGTGCTCGGCGAGGGCGCGGCCGATGCCGCGGCCGGCCTGGTCGGGGTCGACCATGAAGCCGGCGTTGGCGACATCGGCGGCCCGGCCGCCGTAGTTGGGGGTGAGGTAGGCCGATCCGACTACGGCTCCGCCGGGGTCCTCGGCGACGTAGACGCGTTTGGCCGGGTTCATCCACAGGGCGCGGGCCGCCTCCTCGGAGGTGTCCGGGTCCCAGGTGTAGGTCTCGGCGGCGACGACGATCGCGTGCCAGAAAGGCCAGATGCGTGGCCAGTCGTCGGCCACGGCTTCCCTGATCAGCATGGGCGTGAGTCTGGCACGCCCATGCCGTGGGCGATCGCGACGGGTCCGACCCTTCGCAGGGTCAGTCCACGCTCGGCAGGATGTGGTCTTCGGCGAGGTCGTCCTCGTAACCCGCGAGGCGGATCGGGGCGGACCGGGCCCACACGTCGAGGCTGCCGAGTTCTGCGGGCCTGCGGCCCGAGCGCTCCGTGCGTTCCTTGGGGCGCTGGTCGCGATTCGTCTTCTCCGGTGTCACCGCGCACTCCTTATGTGTCGGGTCACCCTCAGGGCGTACCGGTCAGTCTGCGATCCGCCGCCTGACGCCCGCTCGGGTCTGGATAGAAGGCCAGTTCGGACGCGGTGGCGCCGGTCACTCGTACGAGAGCAGGCCGGTGTGCACCGGCTCGCCCCGGGACGGACCGTGGGTGTGGGTGGGACCCCGTTGCTGCTGTCCGTCCGCTTCAGATTAACCAAATGAGCGGGGGTCCGCTCGATAGGGAGTGCAAACAAGGTGTAACTTTCGCGCGTCACTTGGCCGCTCACCGGCCCCGTTTCCACGCGCTTGTTACATAATGTGCGGTTTGAGATCCACCCACTCGGCCTACATGGACGAACACATCTTCGACTCGCCGATGCCGCGCCGGGTGCCCGAGGTCGGGTCGGTGACGCGGTTGCCCCCGGAGGGCCACAGACCCGAGGTGGGTGGACCTACGAAGAACGCGTGACCTGCGCACCGGGCACTCGGCGCTCGCACCTCACGGTAGGCCGCCGCGCCCGAACAGGCCAGCGGATTAACGCCGGTTGGGCCCGCTCGGACGCTCCGGCCGTGTCACCACTTGCCCGGCGCGTAGTCCTTCAGGAAGACGCCGTACAGGTCCTCGCCCGCCTCACCGCGCACGATCGGGTCGTAGACGCGGGCCGCGCCGTCGACGAGGTCGAGAGGAGCGTGGAAGCCGGCCTCGGCGAGGCGGACCTTGTCGGGGTGCGGGCGTTCGTCGGTGATCCAGCCGGTGTCGACGGCCGTCATGAGGATGCGGTCCTTGTCGAACATCTCCTGGGCGCTGGTGCGCGTGAGCATGTTCAGGGCGGCCTTGGCCATGTTGGTGTGCGGGTGGCCGGCGCCCTTGTAGCCGCGGGCGAAGACGCCCTCCATGGCGGAGACGTTCACGATGTAGGTGCGGCGGGCCTGGGACGCGGCCATCGCCGGGCGCAGACGGCTGATCAGGATGAAGGGGGCCGTCGAGTTGCACAGCTGCACTTCGAGCAGCTCGACGGGGGTGACCTCGTCCACCGTCTGGATCCAGCTGTTGGTGTCGTGCAGGTCGGGGACGAGCCCGCCCGCGTCGATCGCCGTGCCGGCGGCGATGCGCTCCAGGGACGCCGAGCCCGACACCAGCGCCAGGTCGGTCACCTCCTGCGCGGTGAGGGCGCCGCCGCCCGCGACCGGGAGCGCGGCGACCGCTCCGGAGCCGAAGGTGCCGATCACCTCGGCGGCGGGCAGCTCACCGGCGGGCAGCGGCGCCGACTCGGCGGCGACCAGCTCGCTGTAGGCCTGTGGGGAGCGCCGTACGGTCTGCGCCGCGTTGTTGATCAGGATGTCGAGGGGGCCCTCGGCGGACACCGAGTCCGCGAGGGCCACGACCTGGGCGGGGTCGCGCAGGTCGATGCCGACGATCTTCAGCCGGTCGATCCACTCCGCGCTGTCGGGCTGGGCCTTGAAGCGGCGGATGGCGTCGTTCGGGAACCGGGTCGTGATCGTGGTGTGGGCGCCGTCGCGCAGCAGCCTCAGTGCGATGTACATGCCGATCTTGGCGCGGCCACCGGTGAGCAGCGCCCGCTTGCCGGTGAGGTCGGCGCGGGCATCGCGGCGGGCCCGGTTCTCGGCGGCGCAGTTCTGGCAGAGCTGGTGGTAGAAGTAGTCGACCTCGACGTACCGCTGCTTGCAGACGTAGCAGGAGCGCGGGCGCTGGAGGATCCCCGCGATCCGCCCCTCGTCCGTGCGCGACGACGGCAGGATGCCCTCGGTCTCGTCGTCGACGCGCTGCGCGGAGCCGGTCGCGGTGGCCTCCGTGACCGCCTTGTCGTGGGCGGTCTTGGCGGCCCGGCGCTCCTGGCGGCGGCGCTGCTTGACCGTGCGGTAGATGTGCGAGGTCGCCCGGCGCACCGCGATCGCGTCCGGGTGGTCGACGTCCAGCTCGTCGAGTTCCTCGAGCACGCTGAGGCAGACGGCCAGGCGCTCCGGGTCGATCCCGGGTCCGTAGACCATCTCGTCCATGTCCATGGACGCCGAGCCGTCCTCTGTCACCGTCATCGCGCTGCCGTTTCCCTGATCACCCGCGCAGCGCTCCGACTCGCGCCCGCTTTCGAACGGGGGATTTTACGGCAGCGCCCGGCCCCACCGCCAAACCGCTCCGCTCGGGGGCGCAGACCGGGATCGGCGTCCGCGTCTCGTCCGTCCTCGCCCGGGCCGGCCGGCCGGGGTCCGGCACGCCTCAGCGCCGGCGCCCGGCCCGTAGCGGCCACGCCCGCGACAGGCCGGGACCGCCACGGCGGAGGACCGCCCGGGCGGAGCGGGGCCGTCTCCACCCGCGCGAGCCGGGCGAGGTCCGGTACCGCAAGGAACCGGCGAAGACGCGGACGACGGACGCGCCCCGCCCCGCTGACCGTCAGGGATCACAGACCGCGATCAGCGTCTCCACCTCCGCCGTCACCGCCCGGGCAAGCCGGTCCAGGTCCGGCACGGCCTCGGCATCCGCGACGAGACCGTAGTGAACGCGACCGCGGTACGTCGAGACCGCCACGGCGAGGGACTGGCCGGGAGCGAGGGGGGCGAAGGGGTAGACCGCGGTGAGGGAGTGACCGCCGAGCCTGAGGCCGAGGCCGGGGAGCGGCACGCTGGTGACCAGGATGTCGAACCACAGCCGGGCGGCCTGCCCGACCAGCGGTCCGCCGAGCCGGTGGCCGAGCGCGGGCACGTGGTCGGCGAGCAGGGCGACGGCTCCCGCGCCCCGGTTGGGGCCGGCGTCCTTGTTGCGGTCCATCGCCGTACGGACCCGGTCGAGGCGCGCGAGCGGGTCGGGGTCGCCCACCGGGAGCCGTATCAGGTAGCCGGAGAGCCGGTTGCCCTGTGGGTGCGCGGTGCGCGGACGGCGCCGGGAGACCGGGATCAGGGCGCGGGGCGCCACGCCCTCGCTGCCGTCGCCGCGCTCGTCGAGCCAGCGGCGCAGGGCGCCCGCGACGACGGCGATGAGGACGTCGTTGACGGTGCCGCCGACGGCCTTGCGGACCCGGTGCACGTCGTCGATGTCCAGGACGACCCCGGCGGTGCGGCGGGTGCCGCTGGAGCCGGCGGTCAGCGCGGCGGAGGAGCGCACGCCCAGGGTGGACAGGGCGACGGAGGCGCCGATGTCCAGGGCCCGGCCCATGTCGGACAGCGCGCCGCGCAGCAGTCCGGGCAGCCGGCCGGGCAGTCTGCGCACGTCGGCCAGCAGCCCGCGGGGCGGCTCGATGGGCGCGGGGCGGCGCTCCGGCATGTCCATCGGGTCCAGGACGGCGGCGGCGAGCGTCAGCGCCTTCAGGCCGTCGGCCAGCGCGTGGTGGAACTTGAACAGGACGGCGAAGGAGACCCCGTCCTCGCCCGGCAGGACGTGCGCCTCCCAGGGCGGCCGGTCACGGTGCAGCGGGCGCTCCATGAGCCGTCCGGCGACGGTGTGGAAGTCGTCGGTCGGGGCGTGCAGCCGGACGTGGTTGAGCGGGTCGAAGCCGGGGTCGGCCTCGCGGGTCGCGCCGCCGAAGGAGCCGAGCGACAGGGGCCGGCGCAGGTCGAGCGGCTGCCAGACGTTCCGGATGCGCATCCGGAGGCCGGGCACGGCGACGGCACGGGCGGCGAGCAGGTCGGCGGCGTGGGCGCCGGCGGTGGGCGAGTGCGCGGCGAAGACGCCGAGGGCGCCCAGGTGCATCGGGTGCCGGTCGGACTCGATGTTCCAGAACGCGAGATCGAGAGGTGCGAGCGGGTCACTTGTCAATGGCTTGCCTCGCGTCGACGACGGACGGGGGTGAGCAAGCAGTCAATCCCGTACCGACGATTACGGTCAAGTACGATCAGGCTACGTACAGTTAACAGCAGATTAAGCCCGCCCCTCCGAAAGAGGCGGGACACATGGGACACCTGAGGTCACTTCAGTGCCGGGGGCGCCGCCTGGGGTGATGTACCCCACTCTGACGGGCGCGGGCCGACCGTGAACGCGAGCGAGCGCAGGGAACGCAGCTCACGGGTCGTCAGGTACGTCCGGTCGTGGCGCGCCGCGTCCGTGTGGACCGCCTGGACGTAGCGGTCGGTGGCCGAGGTGCCGGGCGCGGTGACCGTCAGGCCGCCGCCGGGCCAGAAGCGGCGGTCCAGGATGAGGTCGACGCGGTCGAAGACGGGCGTGGACAGGCCCCACGTGCCGTAGCCGGGCTGCACCGGGAAGATCCCGATCGACGACAGCACGTGCCAGGCGGACATCGTGCCCAGGTCGTCGTTGCCGGTCATGCCGGTCGGCCCGTCGGTGAACAGGGTCAGCGCGGCGTGCACCACGTCGGTGGTCTTCCAGGGCTGCCCGGTCGACAGGTAGGTGTACGGGGCGATGAGGTCGGGCTCGTTCTGCGGGTTGTAGACGGCGGCGTCGTAGTAGGCGTACGGGTCGCCGTGCACCCACACCTCGCGCGCGGTGCGCGCCGGGTCCGCGCGCAGCCGGTCGTATGCGAAGAAGGCGTCGAGCCGGTCGTCGGCCGCACGCTCGCCGCCGATCAGGCCCACCATGCCGGGCACGTCCTGCGGCACCAGCCACTGGTACTGCCAGGCGGTGCCCTCGTGGAAGCCGGCGCTGCGGGCCGGGTCGGCCGGCCCGGTGAAGGCGCCGGACGCGTCACGGGCGCGGAAGAAGCCGGTCGAGGGGTCGAAGACGTTGCGGTAACTGCGCGACCGGGCGGCATAGCGGGCCGCGTCCTCCTCGTGACCGAGCCCGCGGGCCATCTGGGCGAGCATCGCGTCCGACAGGGCGTACTCCAGGGTCACGGAGGCGCCCTGGTGGTAGTCCGAGTCGCCCGTCTTGGTCTGCGGGCGGCCCTTGACGTAGGGCGCGAAGCCGTGGGCGATGTACTCCGCGTTGGCCTCCCGGCCCACCCCGGGATAACCGGCGGGCGGCACCCCGTCGGCGTTCTTCCTCAGCGCGCGGTACGCCCGCTCCTCGTACCCGCCGAGCAGGCCCAGCTGGTAGGCGGTGGTCAGGAAGGGGGTCACCGGGTCGCCGGTCATGATGTTCGTCTCGACCGGACCGTAACCCCACTTGGGCAGCCAGCCCCCGTCCTCGTCGACCTTGATCACCGAGATCGCCATGTCGCGGGCCTCTCGGGGCGCGAGCAGGGCGAGGAGCTGGCACTGGGTGCGGTAGGTGTCCCACAGCGACCAGTTCTGGTAGTACGTGAAGCCCCGCGCGCGGTGCACACGGCGGTCCCAGCCGGTGTAGCGGCCGTCGGCGTCGCTGCCGGTGTTGGGCGCCAGGAACGAGCGGTACAGGGACGAGTAGAAGGTGCGGCGCAGGCCGGTGTCGCCGCCCCGGACGCGGACGGCGGCCAGGCGGCGCTCCCAGGCCCGCCGGGCGGCGTCCCGGACCTGCCGGAAGGAACGGCCGCCCTCGGCGCGCAGGTTGACCTCGGCGCCGTGCGCGTCGACGTACGACAGGGCGGTGGTCGCCTCGACGGTGCGGTCCCGGGTGGTGTCGAAGCGTACGTAGGCGCCGCCGTGCCCGCTCCGGGAGCCCGCGGTGACGGTGGGGCCGTCCCAGGTGCCGTACGCGGTGAAGGGCCGGGAGAACCGGGTGACCGTGTACACGGTGTACGGGCCGGTGTCCCGGCAGAAGCCGTGGCCGGTGATCTCGGTGCGCACGGTCCGGTCGTCGAGGATCTCCACCGTGCTGGTGACCGGCTTGTGCAGCGCCTGGGCCGCGTTGAGCAGGACGTTGGCCCTGCCGGTGGCGGGGAAGGTGTAGCGCTGCACACCGGTGCGCTCGGTGGCGGTGAGCTCGGCCTCGATCCCGGAGTCCAGGCCGACGCGGTAGTAGCCGGGACTCGCCGTCTCGTCCTCGTGGCGGAACCCGGCCGCGTACCGCGCGTAGTCCGTCCGCGTGACCTCCCCCGTCGTCGGCAGCACTGGCAGGTCTCCGCCGATGCGGCAGCCGACGCCCGAGAGGTGGACCAGGGAGAAGCCGCGGATGTGGTTCTGGGAGTGGTCGTAGCCGGTGCTGTGCCCCGTGTCGGGCGAGAGCTGCACCATGCCGAAGGGCACGGCCGCGCCGGGGAAGGTGTTGCCCTCGTTCTGGCTCCCGATGAAGGGGTTGACCAGGCCGGTGAGGTGGCCGTCGGGCGGCTCGGCGGCCCGTGCGGCGGGGATGGCGAGCAGCGCGGACGCCGCCATCGCCCCGGCCAGGCACAGCCGCGGGCGCCGGGTCCCTCTCATGTGACCTCCGGAGGTTCGACATCGTTGTCCGCATCCTGCGGGCCTCAGGCCGCGAAGCCGGGGATGCCGCGCGGATCGCGCGGAACGCGTCGTGCGCGAACAATGGAGACAGCCACACCCTCGGCCGGGGGGAGACGGCACCCTCAGCGGAAAGAAGGCGAGGACGATGCCGAAGGTTTCCAGGGAGACCGCCACCCAGGGCGGCGACTACGGACCGGTGGTCGACCACTCGGAGGACCTCGAGCCCTACACGGTGGATTTCCTGACGTTCCGCGAGGACGTGGACCACACGCCGCTGCTCCAGGGCCTGCCCGACCACCAGTGCCAGTGCCCGCACTGGGGCTACGTCTTCAAGGGCGAGCTGGTCTTCCGCTACCCCGACCACGACGAGGTCTACCGCAGCGGGGAGGCGTTCTACGCCCCGCCCGGGCACGTGCCCGTCCACACCGAGCCGGGCAGCGAGTACCTGCAGTTCAGCCCCGCCGACGACCTGCGCCGGACGAGCGAGGCCGTCATGACGCACTTCCCGCCGCTGACCGGCTGAGCGGACCGCCGCGTTCCCGCGCCTACGGCACCCGCTGGCCCTTCCCCAATGCGATCACCCCGCCCTTGGACACGGTGTACAGCTCCGCGTCCCGCTCCGGGTTGACGCCGATCGTCGCGCCGGGCGGCACCTCGACGTTCTTGTCGAGGACCGCGCCGCGCACCACCGCGCCCCGGCCCACGTGGACGTTGTCGTGCAGCACCGAGCCCTGGACGACCGCCCCCGGGTCGACCCGGACGCCCGGGGACAGCACGGACCGGGTGACCTGGCCGCGGATCAGGCAGCCCGCGCTGATGATGGACTCGCTCGCGATGCCCCCGGCGTTGAAGCGGGCGGGCGAGAGCTGGCCGGAGTGGGTGTAGACGGGCCACTGGCGGTTGTAGAGGTTGAAGGCGGGGCGCTCGGCGATCAGGTCCATGTGGGCGTCGTAGTAGGCGTCCAGCGTGCCGACGTCCCGCCAGTAGCCCTGGTCGCGGACGGTCTCGCCGGGGACGTGGTTGTCGCTGAAGTCGTACAGCCGCGCCTCGCCGCGCGCGGTGAGCTGGGGCAGGATCGAACCGCCCATGTCGTGCACCGACTGCTCGTCCTCGGCGTCCCGGTGGAGGGCCTCGATCAGGGCCTTGGTGGTGAAGATGTAGTTCCCCATCGAGGCGAACACGCGCTCCGGGTCGTCGGGCAGGCCCGTCGGATCGACGGGCTTCTCCAGGAAGCGCTCCACCGTCTGCCCGTCCGAGCCCGGGCTGATCACCCCGAAGGAGGAGGACTCGTCGCGCGGGACCCGGATCCCGGCCACCGTCACCCCGGCACCGCTGTCGATGTGCTGGGCGAGCATCTGCCGCGGATCCATGCGGTACACGTGGTCGGCGCCGAACACCGCGATGTACTCGGGCTGTTCGTCGTGCACGAGGTTGAGCGACTGCAGGATCGCGTCGGCGCTGCCCAGGTACCAGCGCGGGCCGAGCCGCTGCTGGGCCGGGACCGGGGTGACGTAGTTGCCGAGCAGGCTGGACATCCGCCAGGTGGTGGTGATGTGCCGGTCCAGCGAATGCGACTTGTACTGGGTCAGCACGCAGATGCGCAGAATGTCGCCGTTGACGAGGTTGGACAGCACGAAGTCGACGAGGCGGTAGGTACCCCCGAAGGTGACCGCGGGTTTGGCGCGGTCCGCGGTCAGCGGCATCAGGCGCTTGCCCTCTCCGCCCGCCAGCACGATTCCGAGCACCGAAGGACCTCCCCCACGCTCGGCTTCGCCCGAGCGGGGGTACCCCCATCGACGCATGGCAGCTCCCCTCACCCTGGTTGAACCATGGTTGCCCCGAGCAGCGCCCCTTAAGCCTGCTTGAGGACCTCCTCGTACAACCGCACCGTCCGCCGGGCCACCGCGTCCCAGCCGAACTCGCCCACCGCCCGCTCCCGTCCGGCCTCCCCCATCCGCCGGGCCGCCTCCGGGTCGCCGAGGACGGTGTCCAGCGCGCGGGCGAGGCCCGTCTCGAAATCGCCGCCGGCGGGGACGAGCAGGCCCGTCCTACCGTCCTCGACGACCTCGGGGATGCCGCCGACCCGGGAGGCCACGACGGGCGTGCCGCAGGCCATCGCCTCCAGGTTGACGATGCCGAGCGGTTCGTACACCGACGGGCAGACGAACACCGCGGCGTGCGTGAGGAGTTGGACCACCTCCGCGCGCGGCAGCATCTGCGGGATCCAGTGCACGCCCGCGCGGACGCGGCCGAGCTCCTCGAACAGGTCGCGGAACTCCCGGTCGAGCTCCGGCGTGTCGGGCGCGCCCGCGCACAGCACGACCTGCGCCGCCGGGTCGATGTCCCGGACCGCGCGCAGCAGATGGGGCACGCCCTTCTGACGGGTGATGCGGCCGACGAACAGCACGTACGGCCGGTCGGGGTCCAGGCCGACACGGCGCAGCACGTCGGTGGCGGGGTCCGGCCGGTACAGGCTGGTGTCGATGCCGTTGTGCACGACGTGCACCCGGGCCGGGTCCAGCGCCGGGTAGCAGCCGAGGATGTCCTCGCGCATGGCGCCGGACACGGCGATCACCGCGTCGGCGGCCTCGACCGCGGTGCGCTCCGCCCATCCGGACAGCGCGTATCCGCCGCCGAGTTGCTCGGCCTTCCAGGGGCGCAGCGGCTCCAGCGAGTGGGCGGTCACCACGTGCGGGACGCCGTACAGGAGCTTGGCGACGTGCCCGGCGAGATTGGCGTACCAGGTGTGGGAGTGGACGAGCTCGCGGCCCTCCAGGGCGGCGGCGACGGCCAGGTCCACGGAGAAGGTGCGCAGCGCGTCGTTGGCGCCGTCCAGCACGGACCACGGCCGGTGGCGTACGACGCCGACCCCGCGGCCCTCGCCCCAGCAGTGCACCTCCAGGTCCACCAGGGGCCGCAACTCCCGGGCGAGGAACTCGACGTGGACGCCCGCGCCGCCGTACACGTCCGGGGGGTACTCCCGGGTCAGCAGTCCCACTCGCACCCGCAACCCCCTGGTCTCACCCGGCAGTCATCCCATGGTCACCCAGATGCGGCGCGCGGGGAAGGGCGCGGCGGTCGTGGGAAGCAACAGTCACCGCAGACACCTCCGCCCGGGACGCGGTAGTAGAGGCAGCAGCTGCGGCGCCGGAAGGCGGTGCCGGTGAGGGTGCCGGTCGGGCTCAGCAGGGGGTGGGTGAAGAGGGCGGCGGTGAGTGGGCGGGCCCGGTCGGCGACCTCGGTACGGCCGTTCGCGCGTGCCCAGCGGTCCAGTTCGCGCGCCGCGCCGGCCAGCGCCGAGCCCGCGTTGCCCCGCAGCAGGCCCGTCGCGAGGCCGTAGCGTGCCCGCAGTGCGGCCGCCAGAGGTTCGAGATGACCGTGCAGGACGGTGTCCACGAGCGTGGCCGCGTCCCCGGGCAGCGGGCGCAGCCCGGTCAGCCACAGGTCGTCGGGGGCGGCGGCGCCGGCGTCCCAGCGCAGCAGGGCCGGATCCAGGTCGGGGACGCGGCCGTACAGGGCGGCGCAGCCGAGGGCGGCCGACCACAGGCGCGCCGCGAGCCCTTGGTGGGCGATCGACGCGGCGACCCGCGGCTCGGGGGCGCGCAGCCGGCGGGCGACCGTCTCGACGCGAGAGGCCAGGGCGTCCCGGCGGGCATCGGACGGGGTGCCCGCATAGCTCTCCGCGAGCGTCGGCAGCGGGCCGGGCGGTGTGGCGTCGGCTCCGGTGGTGCGCAGGGCGAAGAAGCCGCCGAGCGGGCGGAGGGCGGCGAGTCCTGGCTCGAGGTCCACACGAGAGTAGTACCAGTACCGATGGAGGCCCGGGGGAGGAGGCCTCCGCCTTCTGTCGCCCACCTTGGGGAGGATCGGGCCCCCCGCGTACTCCATCGGCAGTAGGACCCATTGCCTGCTCAGGGACGACGACGGGAACACCCCGACGAAGGCAGAGTGTTGTCCATGCAAGCCGACCGTTCGCCGCGCCGGGCCCCGGGCCCCGGCCCCTCGCAGAGGAGTCGCTGATGAGCGCCCTCGCGTTGTCCGTGCTGCTGTCGTTCGTCTCCGCCGTCGCGTACGCGGGCGGGGCGATCGTGCAGGAGCAGGTCGCGCTGTCCTGCCCCGACGGCCAGTACGCGCCGCTGCGCCGGCCGAGCTGGTGGGCGGCGGTGGTGCTGAACGGCCTCGGCGGACTGCTGCACGTCGTGGCGCTGGCCTACGGTCCCCTCAGCCTCGTGCAACCGCTGGGCGCGCTGACCATCGTGTTCGCGCTGCCCATGGCCGCCCTGTTCGTCGGCCGCAAGGCGGGCGCGGCCGCCTGGCGCGGCGCCGTCATGGCCACGGTCGGTCTCGCCGGTGTGCTCTCCCTGGTCGGCACGTCCGACGGCCAGTCGCTCGACACGGCCCAGCGGGTCGGCGTCGCCCTGGTCACCGGCGCAGCGGTCGTCGCTCTGATGATCGCCGGCCGGGCCGCGCACCGGCACCCGGCGGTGCGCAGCGTGCTGCTCGCCACCGCGTCCGGCACAGCCTTCGGCATGTCCTCGGTGTTCACCAAGACCGTCGCGGTCGACTGGACCGGCGGCGTCTCGGCCGCGGACCTGCCCTCCCTCGCGGTGATCGGCGTCTTCGCGGTGGCCGGCGTGCTGCTGTCGCAGGCCGCCTACCGCGGCGGCGGCCTCGCGGCGCCGCTGGCCACGCTGACGGTCGTGAACCCGGTGCTGGCCGCCGCGGTCGGCATCACGATGTTCGGCGAGACCTTCCGGTACGGCACCACGGGCACCGCGCTCGCCCTGAGCTGCGGCGTGGTGGCGGCGGGCGGCCTGACCCTGCTGACCACGGAGCGACTGGAACCCGCGCCGCACACCGGGGAGACGGCGCCGCAGGCCGCGGCCGAGCCGGAGTTCCCGCCCGCGGCGGAGCTCCCCGCCGAGCCCGTGGCAGCCGCCGGGCGGCCGTTCACCGAACTGCCCCGGCAGCGCTCCGCGTCGGTCCTGGAGGACTCGGTCCGGGCGGACGTGGCCAGGGCCGGAGCGGCGCTGGAGGACTCGGCGTTGGCGGACGCCGTCCTGGCGGACGTGGCTCTCGCGGACGCGGCGGCCTTGGGGGACGTGGCCGAAGCGGACGCGGCGTTGCAGGAAGCGGCCCTGGCCGGCACCGTCGTGGCCGGCGCCGTCCTGGCGGACGCGACGCTGAGGGAAGCCGTGCCGGACGACATCGAGGGGCTGGTCCCGGCCCCCTCCCCCTACACGGGCCTGTGTGTCCCGCTGCCGGTCCTCTGACGGCACGCGCGCGGGTCAGACCTTGACGCCGCCGGCCCGGAGATAGGCGACCGGGTCGAGGTCCGTGCCGAAGCCGGGCCCGGTCCGCACCTCGAAGTGCAGGTGAGGGCCCGTGACGTTCCCGGTGGCCCCGGAGCGGCCTATGCGCTGACCGCCGCTCACCGTCTGCCCGGCCTTCACGGAGATGGCCGACAGGTGGGCGTACTGGGTGTAGCGGCCGTCGGCGTGCCGGATCACCACCTGGTAGCCGAACGAGCCGCCCCAGCCGGCGGCGACCACATGGCCGGCGGCGACCGCCTTGACGGAGGTGCCGGTGGGCACGGGGAAGTCGACGCCGGTGTGGTAGCCCTTCGACCAGTGCGAGCCCGCCGCGTGGTAGGGCGTGCCCATGGCGGCGTTGACGGGGGCGATGAGGGAGTGGCCGGTCGTTGGCGTCTTGTGCGTGCTCGGCGTGCGGGTCTTCTTCTCCGAGGGGGCTTTTTGCCGCGCGGTGCCGGCCGGGGTGCGTGTCGTGGGCGCCTGCCTGGCGGTCAGGCTCAGCCGCTGTCCCGGCATGATCAGGTCGGGATCGGAGCCGATCGTCGCGCGGTTGCTCTCGTACAGCCGCTGCCAGCCGCCCTGGACGTGGTGCTCGCCGGCGATGCCGGAGAGCGTGTCGCCGTGCACCACCGTGTACATCTCGGCCTTGCCCGCCCGGGACTGCGGCGTGGTCTGCGGCTGGACGTCCCGCACGGAGCTCTTGGCGTGCTGCGGGCCCGCCGCGTGCCGGGTGGCCGCGCTTTCCGTGTGGACGCCCGAGCCGCCGTCCCGGGTGAGTCCGGCGTGCACCGAGCACACCGGCCAGGCTCCGGGACCCTGCCCGTCGAGGACCTTCTCGGCGACGGCGATCTGCTGGTCCCTGGTGGCCAGGTCGGCGCGCGGGGCGTACCGGGTGCCGCCGTAGGCCTCCCAGGTGGACTGGGTGAACTGCAGCCCCCCGTAATAGCCGTTGCCCGTGTTGATGCTCCAGTTCCCGCTGGACTCGCAGGCGGCGACCTTGTTCCAGGTGGACGCGTCGGCCGCGTCGGCGCTGCCGGCCGCCACGAGCGGGATGGCGAGGCCCGCGCCGCCCGCCGTGACGGTGAGTGAGGCGCGGTTGATCCTGTTCGGCTGATACCGGCGGTGCCGGCCGCGTACGGCCATGTCTGAAGCCCCCTCGCCCTGCGTCAGGAGCGGCAAAAGTAAGCGCGGCGAACAGGCCATGACAAGACGGCAATCAGCCTCCTGGGCACCTCAAGTGGCCGGGAATCGGCCCTCCTTCCACCGGATCGGCCGGACCGCGCTGAGGCGGACGGCCCTTCCGTGCGTAATCAAGCCTGGCGGGTCGGATATGCGCTCGCCGGACCGGCACGTCAGGATGGGCGAGGGGCAATACTGACGGGGCCGTACTCACGAGCCATTTCACGAGCCATTTAGGGAGCAGGCGGTATGAGCACTTCAGCCCAGATCGGCGTCACGGGACTCGCGGTCATGGGCCGCAACCTGGCCCGGAACTTCGCGCGCAACGGCTACACGGTCGCGCTGCACAACCGGACGGCGTCGCGCACGCACGCCCTGGTGGAGGAGTTCGGGCACGAGGGCGACTTCATCGCGGCCGAGACCGCCAAGGAGTTCGTGGCGGCGCTGGAGCGGCCGCGCCGTCTGGTCATCATGGTCAAGGCCGGTGACCCGACCGACGCGGTGATCCAGGAGTTCGCGCCGCTCCTGGAGCCCGGTGACATGATCATCGACGGCGGCAACGCGCACTTCGCCGACACCCGGCGCCGCGAGCGGGACCTGCGCGAGCAGGGGATCCACTTCGTCGGCATGGGCGTGTCCGGCGGCGAGGAGGGCGCGCTGCACGGGCCGAGCATCATGCCGGGCGGTCCGAAGGAGTCGTACGACTCGCTGGGCCCGATGCTGGAGAAGATCTCCGCGAAGGCGGCGGACGGGGCGCCCTGCGTCACGCACGTCGGCCCGGACGGCGCCGGGCACTTCGTGAAGATGGTGCACAACGGCATCGAGTACGCCGACATGCAGCTGATCGGCGAGGCGTACCAGCTGCTGCGCGATGTCGCCGGATACTCCCCCGCGCAGATCGCGGACATCTTCCGTACGTGGAACACCGGCCGGCTCGACTCCTACCTCATCGAGATCACGGCCGAGGTGCTGTCCCACGTGGACGCGGCGACCGGCAGGCCGTTCGTGGACGTGGTGGTGGACCAGGCCGAGCAGAAGGGCACCGGTCGCTGGACCGTCCAGATCGCCCTGGACCTGGGCGTGCCGGTGTCCGGCATCGCGGAGGCGGTCTTCGCACGCTCGCTGTCGGGCCACGCCGCGCTGCGGGAGGCCTCGCGGGGCCTGGCCGGGCCGAAGCCGGCCGCGCTGAGCGAGTCGGAGGCCGGGGCCTTCGCGGACCGGGTGGAGCAGGCGCTGTACGCCTCGAAGATCGTGTCGTACACGCAGGGCTTCCACGAGATCGCCGCGGGCAGCGAGGAGTACGGCTGGGACATCGACCTGGGCGCGGTCTCCTCGATCTGGCGCGGCGGCTGCATCATCCGGGCGGCGTTCCTGGACCGCATCAGGGCCGCGTACGACGCCCGGCCCGACCTGCCGAGCCTGCTGTCGGACGAGACGTTCGCCCAGGAGATCGCGGCGGCCCAGGACGACTGGCGCGAGGTTCTCGTCGCCGCCACCCGGCAGGGCGTGGCCACGCCCGGCTTCGCCGCGGCCCTCGCCTACTACGACGCCCTGCGCGCCGAGCGGCTGCCCGCCGCGCTCACCCAGGGGCAGCGGGACTTCTTCGGCGCGCACACCTACCGGCGGGTGGACCGGGACGGGGCGTTCCACACGCTGTGGGGCGGGGACCGTTCCGAGGTGTCCGCATAGCGGCATCAGGTACGACTGGTGGGCGGCCCGAGTGGCCGCCCACCGGCGTGTTCCGCCCCTGCCGGTTCAGCTCAGCGGCGGTCCCGGCTCCGGGTTCGGAACCGGCTCCGGGCCCGGCGGGATCGGGGACGGGGAGGGCTCCGGCGGGCCGCCCGGCTGGGGCGTCGGCTGCGGAACCGGGTTCGGCCCGGGGGCGGGCGGCGGCCCGGGGGCGGGCGGCGGCTCGGGCGGCGGGACCGGGTTCGGGGGTGGTTCCGGGGGCTGCGGGCCCGGCGTCGGTCCGGGCGGGACCGGGTCGGGGTACGGGTTGGTCATGGTGTCCTCCGGCCAGTCACTCGACGTCGGCTCTGGACTACTCCCCCGCCTACCCGACGGCCGCTCCACCACTCACCCGCCGGGGGGATGCCGCAGGGGCCGGGTGGGCGCCCGTCCCTCAGAACCGCCCCGGATGCGCCACCAGCCACGCCTCCGCGGCACGCAGCAGTTCCGGGTCGGGCGCCGGGGCCGCCTCGGGGTGCCGCTCGGCCCACTTGACGACGTACGGACACAGCGGCGCCACCCGGACGCCCTCGCGCTCGGCGACGGCGTACAGCTCGCGGGCGAGGGAGCCGGCGATGCCCTTCCCCTCGTGGGCCGGCTCCACGATCGTGTGGACGGGGACGAGCGCGCGCTCGGGCGCGTCGAGGACGAAGTACTCGATGTGTCCGACGACTTCAGCGCCGCCCACCGCCTCGAGACGCCCCACCACCCGGTCGTCGCGGATCTGTGTGTCGCTCATGGGCGCGCTCCTGGCGGCGTCGGTCAGGCCGGTACGGCCTGCGGGCTGCGCTCCTGGTCCGAGCCCGGCACCGGCTCGGACGGATCGGCGCCGAGGGCCACGATCCGGTTGTCGCGGTCGACGTGCACGATCCGCGGCGTCAGCGCCCGCGCCTCGGCGTCGGTCACCTGAGCGTAACTGATGATGATCACCAGATCACCGGGGTGGACGAGATGGGCGGCGGCTCCGTTGATCCCGACGACACCGGAGCCGCGCTCGCCCTCGATGACGTACGTCTCCAGGCGCGCGCCGTTGGTGATGTCGACGATGTGCACGAGCTCGCCGGGCAGGAGGTCGGCGGCGTCGAGCAGGTCGGCGTCGATGGTCACCGATCCCACGTAGTGCAGGTCGGCCTGGGTGACGGTGGCCCTGTGGATCTTGGACTTGAACAGAGTACGAAGCATTCAGAACTCCCGAAATTGGCTCCCTGCCTGCTTGCTTGCAGGTCAAGGGCTGTTTTCTCAGCTTACAGCGGCTCGTCCTCCACCTCACGCCCGTCAGTCCGACGGAGGATTTACGCTGACCGCTTGCTGAGTCCTCTGGCAGGTCGCCAGTCAACTGTCGAAGACTTCTCACGGCCAGAATATGGACCGGGGCCTGGAAGCCGCATCGAGATCCTCGTCACGTCACGAGGGGGACAGGAGTGGGGAGATCATCGCAAACCTTCAGCAACTCCGCCCCCTCGGCCGCGCTGCCGGAGTGTGCCGTCAAGGCAGTTCATGACGAATGGCGTGGGCCATGCGGGTCCGCCGGCACCACGAACACACTCACGGCGGGTACGGCGACAGTCAGCGAGGGCGGTCGGCCCCACCCACTCCGCGGGGGTGCGCTCGTGGCCGGCGCCGGGTTCGGGGGCGGGACGGCTCTTCTCCGTAAAGCCCACGGTAGGCAGTCGCCCGGTGGCCCCACACCCGCCGCCGTACTCGGATCGGCTGCTCAGATCACGTACGCCGGCCCCGCGCCCGGGTCAGCTGCTTCAGTTCGATGATGGTCGCGACGGAACGCAGCCAGGTGGCCGCGGTGTCGTCGGCGGCGATCCCGCCCACGAGTTCGGTGCCGGCCCGCAGCCACTCCCGTACGAGGACGGCCGCCTCCCGGCGGGGCAGGGGCTCGGGCAGCTCCGCCGCGCGGACGAGTCCGCCGGCGCGCACGATGTCGGCGAGGAAGGCGACCGAGCGCGGCTCGGTGCCGAGGCGGTCGAGGATGACGGCCGCGGCCGCGGCACCGTCGCCGAACAGGGCGGTGCGCCGGGTGCCGGGCTCGGCGGTGAGGCCGTAACGCAGCAGCACGGTGATGTCGAGCCGGGCCAGCTCGTCGTCCGTGCGGTCCGGCGGGTAGGGGGCGTCGTCGTTCATGGCGGGGCCTCGGGTGTCTCGTCTCATCCGACTGGTTCGCTGCGGCTCAGTCGACGGTGACGGTATAGGTGATGCGCTCGGGGGCCGGGGAGGGACTGGCCGCACCCGTGCTCGGGGTGGTGGAGGGTCCGGTCGTCTCGGGGGGCCGGGTGGAGGTGTTGCCCTGGCAGGTGGTGAACGTGCAGTGCAGCAGCGTGAACCGGGTGGTCCCCTTGCCCTTCGCCTCGAAGGTGAAGGTGAGCCGGCCGCCGGCACCGGGCATCGGCTCGTCGCCGGAGTCCGACGCGTAGTCCTGGCCGCGGCTGACCAGCACCGAGCTGTCGGGCTCGGGGTCGACCAGGTACCAGTACTCGCGGGTGGAGGCGTTCTGGTGGACGGTGATCGTGAAGCGCTCACCCGGCTCGGCGGTGATGCTGGTGTCCTTCACCGGGTGGCTGGTCGGACGGCCCGCGGTGCTCGTGGAGCCGCCGGCCGGTTCGTCGGTGCCCGAGCCGCAGCCCGTGGCGAGAGCGAGGAGCGCGGCCGCCGCGATCGCGGCACCGCCCCTGCTACCGCGGAAGATAGACGCTGTACGCATTGGGGAGTTCACTCTTGGATGCCTTGCCCATGTGGCCGTTGATGAAGTCGTCCTCGCTGACCCAGGTGGTCGAGCCCCAGGGGTTGTACACCTGAAGCATGTCACCCTCCTGGGCGATGATGGTCATCGCGTGGGCGCCCTTCTCGCCGTTGACGTCGACCGGCACCGGATACCCCTGCGCCACCGACTTCTCGACCTCGGTGAGGACCGCCCTGCGGTCGGCGGCGCTGTTCAGGTCCTGGCGCTGGTAGTCACTGCCGGTGGCACTGCCGACGGCGGCGTCGTTGATCCGTTCCTGCCCCTCGGGCCCCATGCCGCCCCAGTTCGCGCCGCCGTCGCCTTCGGTGTGCAGCCGGTGCTGTTCGGCCACCAGGCGCTGCTTGAAGGCGTTGGGGTCGTCCTGCTGCCCGTCGGGGCCGCCGGTGAGGTCGAGCGCGTACAGGGGGTCGACCATGGCGCGGGACGTGACGGTGGACGAGGCCACGCAGGTGCCCTCGGAGCCGTCGCCACCCTGGATCCACCGCTGGCCGTCGAACGTGACGTAGTCCTTGTTGTTGTTCGAGCCGTCCGGCGCCAGGCCCTCGTCGTTCATGCTGTCCGCGGCGGTGACCACCGGAGTGAGGTGCCGGCGCAGCCAGTCGGGGTCCTTGCCGTGGATCTTGTCCTGGAACGTCCCGATCTCGGCGACGCTGTGGCCGGCGGCCAGGGCCTTCATCAGGTAGGCCCGCTCCTGCGGGCTGTCCGACTTCGCCAGCATCCGCTCCATGGCCATCTCGTCGTCGAGGCTCAGCAGGTCCATACGCGTCGACGCGCGCGCCAGGTCGCCGGCCGTGAGGATCTCGTTCAGCTCGGTGTCGGCGCCCGCGACACCGGTCTCGGCGAGCATCAGCTTGTCGACTGCGGTGAGTTCGCTGGTCTCCATCTTCCCGGCCCGTGCCTCGGCGGCCCACTTGTTCAGGTCCCGGGCCGCGACGCGGGTGGCCTCCTGCGCGTCGGAGACCGCGGCGTGCATCAGGTCGACCGCGTAGGAGCCGAAGTGGGCGGCGTTCTTGCGGTCCCACTCCTCCTCGTCGTTCTCGTGCAGGTCGTCGAAGAAACCGTCCTTGCCGCCGAGCATCTTCTTCTGTTCCAGCAACTGCCCGCGGCCCTGCTCGTCCTTGCGCTGCGCGGCGCCGATCGCGTCGGCCAGCGTCAGCAGCACCGTCGCGCAGCCCTGGAACACCTCGCTCATCCGGGTCACGGACCGCGCGGCGGCGTTCACCACCTCGGAGGCGAGGACGCTCGTGTCGCCGACCCACACCTCCGGAAGACCCTTGCGGCCCACCCGGTCGACCTGGTCGAAGACGCTGCCGACCTGGTCGACCTGGCCGCGGTAGAGCCTTGCCAGGCCCTCCAGCACGCCCTGGTCACCGCCCGGTTCGGGCACCGAGAGGGCGTCGTCGATCAGGTCGAGGAGCTCGTTCTTGCTCCCGGCAGCGAGCATCTTCTTGGACAGCCCGGCGAGCCAGGCGAGGCGGAAGGAAGGGGAGTCGAGGGGAGAGGAGAAGAACGACACCGGCCCGTTCCTCAGTAGCTCGACAGGGCCGAGGCGAGCCCGCCCTGCGTCGATGTGCCGGTGAGGCTGCTCGTGCCGCCGGCGGGGACGCTGTCCACGTGCGTCTTCACCAGGCCGTCGGTGCCGTGGTAGGTCTTCTTGGCCAACTGCACCTTGCCACCGAGCTCGTGCAACGCCGCCGCCAGTGTCTTCGCCTCCGCCTCCCAGGCCTTGACGAAAGCGTTCAGCGCGGACGCGGCGTCGTCGCCGCCGACATCGCCGTACGAGTAACTCGTGCGGGACTTGACGGCCGAGCTGACGCCGTCCATGTCCGTGCCGGCGTCGTCGAGTTGCCGGGCCTGGCCGGTCATGCCTGCCCTGACCTGGTAGCCGTCCGAGCCCACCGTGCCTCCCCCGTATGTACTCGATCGTGACCGCGGGCAGGCTAACACGCACTTGGATACAAAGGATCACACGCCGGCCGCCACACACACCTCCTCCACATCACCGTCCCACGGCACGCCTGGGCGCTCGTCCCGGCCCAGGCGATCGGCTGCAACTCGCCGCAGGCGTACAGCGCGTACGAGCCGACGCCGCCCGCCCGCAGCCACCGGGCTACGCGGAAGGTCGGGTCACGTCGCCCGACCGGACGTCGTCAATCAGGCCGTGGTCACTGTCGTTGGCGAGAGCTACGGCCTCCAGCCCGCAGGAGCCGGTCGTCCTGCGGATGGCCCCGGCCCCGAATCTGCAGTGCACCTCCGAGCGGGCACTCATACGCAACGAGTTCGCCGCCGCGCCCTGCCTCGCCACGATCGCGGCTCTGGTTCCGTGGATGCGCCGCGTCGGGACTCTGTCCGTGCGAAGGCGTGCTCAATGGCGGCCCGGACCCTGGGGCCTCAGGAGCTGTGTTCTCCTTTTCAAGCCGCAAGTCCCTTGTGGCCGCGCTCGCGTTCGTCCCCGTCGCCAGGAGCCCCGGCATACCTGAGACCACTGCCTACCGGTAGTGCTCCCAGAAGACGGTTCCCTGCCCGTTTGCTTTCAGGTCAAAGGCGTAGGAGCCGGCGCCGGCCGCTGAGCTGGCCCGCCGCGGACGGCCGGCGCCGGCCTGCGCAACGGCTTTGACGAGACGTTCGTGACCATCACCACAGCCCGTCGGCCCGCCCAGCTGGTCTCACCGGTGGCGTGCGCGTCCCAGCGCCGCTGCCGCCGTCAGCGGCACGGTCAGCAGCGCCGCGAGCCAGAACAGCGGCCGGTAGGCGTGGGCCTGAGCGGTCGAGGCGGCCAGGCCGCCGGCCAGGGCGCTCCCCAGGTAGAGCGCCACACCGAACATGGCCACACCGGTGGCGCGGGCCGTCGGGGACAGGGCCGTCGCCCAGGACTGGATCGTGGAGTGCATGACGACCAGCCGCCACCGAGCAGCAGTGCCACCAGGACGAGCACCCCGGTCGACTGGCTGTATCCGGCGAGGAGGTACGCGACGGCCATCTGGCCACCGCCGGCCACGATCAGGCGGACCGGGGACCACTGCCCGACAAGCCGTTTGACCACCTGTGCCGCCGTCATGGACCCGACCCCGTACAGGGCCGCGACCGCACCGGCCGAAGTGGCGGGAACCCCGTGCGCCTCGAGGGCGGGCGCCAGGTAGGTCAGGAAACCGAGCAGCACGGCTCCCTCCAGCATGGCCACCGCCATGACGTACCACTGCCACGGCGACGACAGCACGACGCGGAAGGGCGACAGCAAGGACCCGGAGCGCTCCCGCTCGGGCTCCGGCAGGCGGCGCAGCGCGACCGCCAGGCAGGCAGGCGGCGAGCACGCCGGGCACGGCGAACACCAGCCGCCAGCTGAGGTAGTGGGCCAGCGCCCCGGCGACGACCGTGGCCACGGCGGTGCCCGCCGCGAAGGCGGTCATCAGTTCGCTGAGCGGGCGTTGCCGCACCGCGGCGGGCACCGTGTCGCCCACATAGGTCAGGGAAGCGGCGATGGACGCGGCGAAGAACGCGCCGGCCAGGGCGCGGGCCCCGATCAGCACCGGACCTGCGACGGCTCCAGGGCAGGCCGGTGGCACCGCGGTACCACCCGGGCGCACCGCTCAGGCCAGACCGGCCAGCACCCGGTCCGGGGTGAGCGGCAGTGCGCGGAAGCGGACGCCGGTGGCGTGGTGGACCGCGTTGCCGATGGCCGCGGCGGTGCCGACGATGCCGATCTCGCCGATGCCCTTGCTGCCCATGGGGTTGAGGTGGGGATCGTCCTCCTCGATCCAGTGCGCCTCGATGTCGGGCACGTCGGCGTGCGCGGGCACGTGGTAGGAGGCGAGGTCCGACTCGGCGAAGTCGCCGAAGGCGGCGTCCATGGTGCTGCCCTCGGTGAGCGCCATGCCGAGGCCCATGGTCATGCCGCCGACGAACTGGGACCGGGCGGTACGGGCGTTGAGGATCCGCCCGGCCGCGTAGACACCGAGCAGCCGGCGCACCCGGACCTCGCCGGTGACCATGTCGACGGTGACCTCGGCGAACTGGGCGCCGAAGGCGTGCCGCGCGTACGGGCTGTCGGCGTCGGCGCGGCCCGTGGTGTCCGCCCGCTCGACGAGGCCGGTGCCGGGCAGCGGCCCGGTGTGGCCGGCCAGGCGGTCGGCCAGCCGGGTGCACGCCTCGTGCACGGCCCAGCCCCAGGAAGCGGTGCCGGAGGAGCCGCCGGCCAGCGGGGCCGACGGCAGGTCGCTGTTTCCGACCTCGGTCCGTACCCGCTCGAGCGGTACGCCGAGGGCGTCGGCCGCCACCTGGGCGAGCACGGTACGGGCGCCCGTGCCGATGTCGGCGGCGTTCACCCGTACCAGGAAGGTGCCGTCCGGCAGCGCGTGGGCCGCCGCGGTGGACGGGGACACCATGACGGGGTAGGTCGCCGCGGCCACGCCCGTGCCGGCCAGGAGGGAGCCCTCGGCGCGGGACCGGGGGCGCGGGTCGCGGCGTGCCCAGTCGAAGCGGCGGGCGCCCTCCCGCAGGCACTCCACGAGATGTCTGCTGCTGAACGGCTTGCCGCTGTCGGGCTCGGCGTCCGGTTCGTTGAGGATCCGCAGCTCCACCGGGTCCTCGCCGAGCGCGTCGGCGAGTTCGTCCATCGCGGACTCCAGGGCGTACATGCCGGGCGCCTCGCCGGGGGCGCGCATCCAGGACGGGCTGGGCACGTCCAGTGGGACGACCCGGTGGGCGGTCAGCAGGTGAGGGGCGGCGTACATGACGCGGGCGGGGGTCGCCGCCTGCTCCACGAACTCGCGGACGTGGGAGGTGTACGTGGTCACCTCGTGCAGAAGCGTGGTCAGGCGGCCGTCGGCGGTGGCGCCCAGCCGCAGCCGGTGCAGGGTGGGGGCGCGGTGGCCGACCACGGCGGCCAGGTACCGGCGCGGGAGGTTGACGGTCACGGGCCGGCCGGTGTGGCGTGCCGCCATCACGGCGAGGACGACGTCGGGACGCGGGGTTCCCTTGGCGCCGAACCCCCCGCCGACGTGCTCGGTGACGACGGTGACATGGTCCTCCGGCATGTCGAACAGTCCGGCGAGCACGGAGCGGACGGTGGTGCCGCCCTGGCTGGAGGTGTACACGGTGAGGCGGTCGCCGGCCCGGTCCCAGTGCGCGGTGCTGGCGTGCGGCTCCATGGGGTGGTTGTGCAGGGGCGGCACGCGGTATTCGGTGTCCACGCGGACGGGGGCGGCCGCGTAGGCGCCGTCCGGGTGGCCGTGTTCGGTGCGGGCCGGCTGGCCGCCGTTGGCCTCCTCGGGTTCGTACGCGTCCGGGTGCTCCGGCCGGAGCGTCACATCGTGCTCCTCGGTGGCGTACGTGACCCGGACCGCGCGGGCTCCCGCGCGGGCGGCCTCCGGCGTGTCGGCGACGACGAGGGCGACGAACCAGCCCCGGTGCGGGACACGCGGCTCCTGCAGGACGGCGAGAGTGGCGTCCTCCGGTTCGGTGAGCCGGGGGGCGTTCTCGTGGGTGAGGACGGTGAGAACGCCGGGGACCTGGTGGGCGGCGGTCGTGTCGATCGCGGTGACCCGGCCGCGTGCGATCGAGGCGGGCACGGGCCAGGCGTGGGCGCGGCCCGGCAGGGGCTGCTCGGCGGCGTAGCGGGCCCGGCCGGTGACCTTCTCCCGGCCTTCCCGGCGCTCGACGGGGGCGCCCAGGGCGGTGCCGGTGCGGGCCATGGTGTCCTCCTGTGGCATGCCGGTTCAGCTCCCCACGGGCGTCGGCGCGAGCCGGTTGAGGACGTCCAGGGCGAGGTTGCGGGCGAGGGGCACCTTGTAGGCGTTGTCGCGCAGGGGCTCGGCGGCGTCGAGTTCGAGGGCGACGGCGCCCTCGAAGGCGGGCGGGGTGGCGGACGCGCCCAGCAGGGCCTCCTCCGCCAGCCGGGCCCGCCACGGCCGGTGCGCGAGGGCCCCGAAGGCCAGGCCGACCTGCGTGACCACGCCGTCCGTCACCCGCAGCAGCACGGCGACGGAGGCGAGCGCGAAGGCGTACGAGGCCCGGTCGCGGGCCTTGCGGTAGGCGGAGGGCGCCCCGGCGGTGGCGGCCGGGAGCACCACGCCGGTGATCAGTTCGCCGGGCCGGATCTCGGTGTCCCGCTCCGGGTGGTCGCCGGGCAGCCGGTGGAAGTCGGCCACCGGCACGCACCGGGTGCCCTCGGTGCCGTACAGGTCCACGCGCGCGTCGAGGGCGGCCAGGGCGACGGCCATGTCGGAGGGGTGGGTGGCGATGCAGTGCGGCGAGTGGCCGAGGACCGCGTGGTCGCGGTGCACGCCCTCGCGGGCGCCGCAGCCGGTGCCGGGCTCGCGTTTGTTGCACGGTTTGGACAGGTCCTGGAAGTAGGGGCAGCGGGTGCGCTGGAGCAGGTTGCCGCCGGTGGTGGCGGCGTTGCGCAGCTGGCCGGAGGCGCCCGCGAGCACGGCCTGGGACAGTGCGGGGTAGCGGTCGCGGACCAGAGGATGGGCGGCGAGGTCGCTGTTGCGGACGGTGGCGCCGACGCGCAGCGAGCCGTCGGGCAGTTCCTCCACCGTCTCCAGGGGCAGGCGGCTGACGTCGACGAGGGCGGCCGGCCGGGCCACGCCCAGCTTCATCAGGTCGACGAGGTTGGTGCCGCCGCCGAGGTACTGGGCGCCGGGGTGCGCGGCGTACGCCTCGGCCGCCTCCTCGACGCTGCGGGCCCGTACGTAGGCGAAGGACTTCACCGGTTCACGTCCTCCACGGCCTCGACGATGCGCGGGTAGGCCCCGCAGCGGCAGAGGTTGCCGCTGAGCCGCTCGCGGATCTCGGCCCGGTCCAGCGGCACGGGCCGGCCGGAGGGGGCCGCCGGGTCGGTGACGTGCGAGGGGTGACCGGCCGCTGCCTCGGCCAGCGCGCCCACGGCGGAGCAGATCTGGCCCGGTGTGCAGTACCCGCACTGGAAGGCGTCGCGGTCCAGGAAGGCCTGTTGCAGGGGGTGCGGTTCCTCGCCGTCGCCCGCGAGGCCCTCGACGGTGGTGACCTCGCTGCCGTCCAGGGCGACGGCGAGCAGCAGGCAGCTGTTGACCCGGCGCCCGTCGACCAGGACCGTGCAGGCCCCGCACTGGCCGTGGTCGCAGCCCTTCTTGGCCCCGGTGAGGTCGAGGTCCTCGCGCAGGAGGTCCAGCAGGGCGCGCCGGTGGTCGACGAGGAGGGTGTGGGGCTTGCCGTTGACCCGGAGGGTGACTTCGGAGCGGTACGGGCCCGGCGCGGTGCGCGCCGCGCCGGGCCGGTCGTCGTGAATCTCGCTGCCCATGCGTGGATCACCTTCCGGACGGGCCGTGATGCGTGCAGACCGCGTATCCAGGCTGCGGCACCTGACACGTTCCGGCACCCCGGGGACGCCCGAGCGGGGTCAGCCGGTCCGCGCGGACCCGCCCGCCCTGGTCAGCCGGCCGGTGACGTCCGCGGTGTCGGACGCGGGCGGCTCCGCGACGCTGACCTTCGTACCGAAGTCCGTGAACCGCAGCACAGTCGTGCTCGTCACCTGCGCGTCCTGCTTCCCCGGGGTCCGCCCCTGAAGCGGGTGCAGGGTCAGGCGGACGCTCTCCTGCCGGAGGCGGCCCCGGTCGTCCAGCCACAGGTCCACCGGCAGCGACGACTTCCCCAGCTGGCGCCGGAGCTCCCCGGCCTGCCCGGCGTTGCCCGGTGCCAGCGACGACACGGGCACCGCGACGCGGTAGTGCGTGGTGCGGGTGCCGTCGAGGGTCTGGGTGCCGACGCGGGTGACGTCCTCGGTGTCGGCGCCCTTGAGGTAACGGAACGGCTCGGCCGGGTCGCTGACCTGGGACCTTCCGGTGGAGCCCGACCTGTTCAGCCGGGCGAGGTCGGTCTTCATCCAGGTCCTGCCGTCCGGCACGGCAGCCTTCTGCCCGCCGGACGGCTTCTGGTAGACCACGCCGTCGACGACGCGCTGCTCGATCTCGGTGCCCTGCGAGGTCAGCGTCATCCGGCTGGCGCCCTCCTCCAGGTCGACCACGCCGGTGCCGTGCGCGGTGACGGCCTGCCCGTCGGCGACGGCCTCGGTGCTCACGGTCATCCTCGCGGTGTCCGCGGCCACGGTCCTGCGGTAGGCGTCCTGGACCGCCCGGGCCTTCGGCGTCGCGCTGGGGCCGCCCTCGGCGTCGCCGCCCGTCCCGGAGCCGTCCTCACTGCCGCAGGCCGCTAATCCGGCGGCCAGGACCAGCGTGGCCACAGCACTTCCGATCTGCGCTTTCGACACGGTGCCTTCCTCCCGAGCAGAGCCGCTCCGCACGTACGTGACCGTTCCTCGGGTGCCCCGTCAACCACCGCTCACGCCCCGGCCGCCACCTCGGCCGCGCTCTCGGCGTCCCGCCTCTCGAACTGGGTGCGGTACAGCTCGGCGTACCGGCCGCCGGCCCGCAGGAGTTCGTCGTGCGTGCCGCGTTCCACGATGCGGCCGGCCTCGACGACCAGGATCAGGTCGGCGGCCCGGACGGTGGACAGGCGGTGGGCGATCACGAGGGCGGTACGGTCGCGCAGCGCCTCCGTCAGGGCCTCCTGCACGGCCGCCTCGGAGGTGTTGTCCAGGTGGGCGGTGGCCTCGTCGAGGATGACGACGCGCTGCCGGGCCAGCAGCAGCCGGGCGATGGTCATCCGCTGCCGCTCGCCGCCGGAGAGGCGGTAGCCGCGCTCGCCGACCACCGTGTCCAGGCCGTCGGGCAGGGACCGTACGACGTCGTCGAGGCGGGCGCGGCCGAGGGCGTCCCAGAGTTCGTCGTCGGTCGCGCTGGGGCGGGCCAGCAGCAGGTTGGCCCGGACGGTGTCGTGGAAGAGGTGGCCGTCCTGGGTGACCATGCCGAGGGTGGCCCGCAGGGAGGCCGCGGTCAGGTCTCGGACGTCGACGCCGCCGACGCGGACGGCGCCCTCGTCGACGTCGTACAGGCGCGGCAGCAGCTGGGCGATGGTCGACTTGCCGGCGCCGGAGGAGCCGACGAGGGCGACGGTCTGGCCGGGTTCGGCGCGGAAGGAGACGCCGTGCAGGACCTCGCTGCCGCCGCGCGCGTCGAGGGCGGCGACCTCCTCCAGGGAGGCGAGGGAGACCTTGTCGGCGGACGGGTAGCCGAAGCGGACGTCGTCGAACTCGACCGCCACCGGCCCCTCGGGCACCTCGCGGGCGTCCGGCTTCTCCTCGATGAGCGGCTTGAGGTCGAGCACCTCGAAGACCCGTTCGAAGCTGACCAGTGCGGACATCACTTCGACGCGGGCCCCGGCGAGCGCGGTCAGCGGCGCGTACAGCCGGGTCAGCAGCAGTGCCAGGGACACGACGGCGCCGGGCTCCAGGTGGCCGCGCAGCGCGAACCAGCCGCCGAGGCCGTAGACCAGGGCGAGGGCCAGGGAGGACACCAGGGTGAGGGCGGTGATGAACGCCGACTGGGCGGTGGCCGTGCGGACGCCGATGTCCCGCACCCGGGCGGCGCGGGCCGCGAACTGGGCCGACTCCTCCTCCGGGCGGCCGAACAGCTTGACCAAAGTGGCGCCGGGAGCGGAGAAACGCTCGGTCATCCGGGTGCCCATCGCCGCGTTGAGGGCGGCCGCCTCCCGCTGCATACGGGCCATCCGGCTGCCCATCCGGCGGGCGGGCACCACGAACACCGGCAGCAGCACCAGCGCGAGCAGGGTGATCTGCCAGGACAGGGTGAGCATGACGGCCAGGGTGAGCAGCAGCGTGACGATGTTGCTGACGACGCCCGAGAGCGTGTTGCTGAAGGCGCGCTGGGCGCCGATGACGTCGTTGTTGAGACGGGAGACGAGCGCCCCCGTACGAGTGCGTGTGAAGAACGCGACCGGCATGCGCTGCACATGATCGAACACAGCCGTTCTCAGATCGAGGATGAGCGCCTCCCCGAGCGTCGCCGAGAGCCGTCTGCCGAGGATCCCGAGGGCGGCCTCGGCGACCGCGATCAGGGCGATCAGCACGGCCAGCCGTACGACCGTGCCCTCGTCGCCGTCCGACACGATCGCGTCCACGACGCGGCCGGCGAGCACGGGGGTCGCGACGGCGAGCAGCGCGGTCACCACCCCGAGCAGCACGAACCAGGCGATGCGGCGGCGGTGCGGGCGGGCGAAGGCGGCGATGCGGCGCAGCGTCTCGCGGCCGAAGGGGCGGCGCTCCTGCTGGGCGTTCATCACGCTGTGCAACTGTGTCCACGCTGTGGTCTCCATGCTCATGGGAGAGAACGTAGAACCTCAAGCTTCGTTGAGGTCAATGTCCGCCCGCCGTCCCCTCGCACGAAGGACCCGATGCCCCCTCCCCCGCAGCTTCGCCCTCACCCGCTTCCCGTCCGTCACCCGCCGGCCGCGCCCCGGCCACCCGCCGTTGGGGCGGCCCGGAAAACCTCTCCCGGTGTGACAGCGGTACACCTCCCCGAACTGCGCCCGGGACGACTCCCCCGTCGCGTCCCCGTCCGTCAGGCCCTGTGCCTGATCCCGCTCCTGCTCGTCACCGTCGCCGCGGTGCGGCACCGCTCCGTGCTCGCCGAGGGCTTCGGCCACCTGCGCACGGCTTCCTGGCCCTGGCTGCTGGCGGCGGCCGGCGCCACCTGCCTGACCTGGGTCGCCGCCGCCTTCGCCCGGCAGGGCGCCGTCGTGCAGCCACTGCCCGGGCGCCGGCTCCTGGCCACCCAGTTCGCGGCCGGCGCGGCCAACCACCTGCTGCCGACCGGACTCGGCGCGAGCGCGGTCAACCTGCGGTTCATGACCGTGTGCGGGGTGCCGCTCGCCCGCTCCTCGGCCGCCCTCGCGCTGTACATGCTCGCCGAGTGCGTCGGCCGGCTGACCCTGCTGGCCGCGCTGCTGATCGCCTTCCCCGGCGCGCTGCGGCTCGGCAGCCTGCTGCCCGCCGGGGCACTGGGCCCGCTGCTGCTGGGCGCCGGTGCCCTGCCGGCGGTGGCGGTGGCCGCGCTGCTGCTCGTACGACGGCTGCGCACCGCCGGGTGCTCCTTCCTGCGGACCGCGCTGGGCGAGGCCCGGTCGGTGCACGCTTGCCCGGCCCGGGCAGTGGCCCTGTGGGGCGGTTCGCTGGCGTTCCCCGCGCTCCAGGCCGCCGCGCTGGCCGCGGTGGGGCGGGCACTGGGGCTGCCGGTGCCGCCCGCGCACATGGCGCTGGCCTATCTGGCGGCGACGGTCGCGGTGGCGCTGGTGCCGACGCCGGGCGGCCTCGGCTCCGTCGAGGCGGCGCTGATCGTGGCCCTCGTGGCGGTGGGCGGCCCGGCGTCCGTCGCCACCGCGGTCGTCCTGGCCTACCGGATCATCACGGTGTGGGTGCCGCTGGTGCCGGGGGCGGTGACGCTGGCGGCGCTGGTGCGGCTGAAGATCATCTGAGAGGCGGATCCGCCCGGGAGGAGGCACGCTGGGCGACCCGTGCAGCCGGGTCAGCGAAGGAGTCTCACCGTGCCGGTCCGAGTGGACCGCAAGGAACACGTCACCACCGTCGTTCCTCTCCCGCCCCGGGGCCCGAAACGCCGTCGACGGCCCCACGGCTGCCGGACTGGCGGCAGCCTTCCGCGCGTTCGATGCCGACGACGACGCCCGTGTGGCCGTGCTGTGGGGGGAGGGCGGCACCTTCTGCGCGGGCGCGGACCTGAAGGCGATGGGCACCGGGCGCGGCAACCGGGTGGCCGAGGACGGCGACGGCCCGATGGGCCCGACCAGGATGCGGCTGTCCAAGCCGGTGATCGCCGCGGTCGCCGGGCACCCCGTCGCCGGAGGCCTGGAACTCGCCCTGTGGTGCGACCTCAGGGTCGCCGAGGAGGACGCCGTCTTCGGCGTGTTCTGCCGCCGCTGGGGCGTCCCGCTCATCGACGGCGGCACGGTACGGCTGCCCCGGCTCATCGGCACCGGCCGCGCGCTCGACATGATCCTCACCGGCCGCCCCGTACCGGCCCGCGAGGCCCGCGAGACGGGCCTGGCCAACCGCGTCGTGCCCACGGGCCGGGCCCGGGCCGAGGCGGAGCGACTCGCGGCGTCCATGGCCCGGTTCCCGCAGGCCTGCCTGCGAGCCGACCGGGCGTCGGTCCTGGAGCAGGAGGGGCTCGACGAGGAGACCGCGCTGCGTGGTGAACTCCGGTACGGGACGGGCGTGCTGACCGAGGCGCTCGAGGGGGCGGCGAGGTTCGCCGGGGGTGAGGGACGCCACGGCTCGTTCTCGCGGTGAGCGCCGGACGCGTACGAACTGCCGCCGCGGATACGGCAGGATGAAAAGTCGCGCCGGCCGTGCAGCCGTACCGGCCGGCGCGAACCGCACATCCCGCAGACGAGCAGGTGACAACGTGACGATTCTTCACACTGGGCCGCCGGCGACGCCGTTCGCCGCAGCTTCCCGCCCCGGAGGTGACCGGTGAACCGCGCGCTGACCCTGGACGACCTCATCCTCGCCGGCATCGCCCTGGCGGCCGGTCTGCTGGTGGCCTTCTCCTCCCGCACGCTGCTGCGCTGGCTGGCGGGGCACGCCAAGCGCACCAAGTGGAGCGGCGACGACGTGATGGTGGACGCGCTGCGCACGGTCGTGCCGTGGACGGCCACCGCGGCCGGCGCGGCCGGCGCGGGGGCGGCGCTGCCGCTGACCCGGACCGTCCAGCACCACACCAACCAGTGCCTGCAGGTGCTGCTCATCTTCGTCGTGACCCTGTCGGCGGCCCGGGTGATCGCCGGTCTGGTGCAGTCGGTCACCCAGTCCCGCTCCGGCGTCGCCGGGTCGGCCACGATCTTCGTCAACATCACCCGGGTACTGGTCCTGGCGATCGGCTTCCTGGTGGTGCTGCAGACGCTGGGCATCTCCATAGCGCCCCTGCTCACCGCCCTGGGCGTGGGCGGCCTGGCCGTCGCGCTGGCCCTGCAGGACACCCTCGCCAACCTCTTCGCGGGCATCCACATCCTCGCCTCCAAGACCGTGCAGCCCGGCGACTACATCCGGCTGAGCAGCGGCGAGGAGGGCTACGTCGTCGACATCAACTGGCGCCAGACGACCGTCCGCCAGCTCTCCAACAACCTGGTCGTCGTCCCCAACGGGCAGCTGGCGAAGACCAACATGACCAACTACACGCGGCCCGAGCAGCAGTTGACGGTCCTGGTGCAGGTCGGGGTGAGCTACGACAGCGACCTGGACCACGTCGAGCGCGTGACCACGGAGGTCATCGCCGAGGTGATGACCGGGATCACCGGCGCCGTCCCCGACCACGAGCCCGCCATCCGCTTCCACACCTTCGGCGACTCCCGCATCGGCTTCACGGTCATCCTGGGCGTCGGCGAGTTCAGCGACCAGTACCGGATCAAGCACGAGTTCATCAAGCGCCTGCACAAGCGCTACCGCGAGGAGGGCATCCGCATCCCCGCCCCCGCCCGGACGGTCGCGCTCCAGCAGGGCTCCGTGGTGATCCCGCAGCAGCGCAGCGGCGAGGACGTGGCGGCGGGTCCCGGCATCGGCGGCTGAGGCGTCCGGCACACTGATCGGCGCTGCCGACACCTGCTGTTCTCGCCCCCGCCGCGCCTGCGCTTCTCGCCCCCGACCCGCGCCTGCGCTTCTCGTCCCCGGGGGCTGCGCCCCCAGGCCCCGCTTCCGGCCTGAACGGCCTCGGCCTCAACCGCCGGACGGGTGGTCCCCAGGGTCAGGGCCGTCGCGGTGCCGATCAGGGCGGCGGCCGGGGCCGTCACTCTGGTGCGACATCTCATGGTCCGCTTTCGCTCGGGCGGCCGGGTGGTCGGGCCCGGCCGTCGGTGAGTGGGCGATTCAAACGTCTGGACCAGAGAAGGAGGGAATCGGTTGCGCGGGGACGCGGCCCGGTTCCGGCTCGTACCGGACCCTCCCGAGTTCCGGACCCCTGTCGAGCCGGGGGCCGCCACGAGATATCTTGATGTCGAGCAATGTTGCAGACGTGGAGCGGAGCACCCGGTGACTGACTCGACCATCATCTACACCTACACAGACGAGGCCCCGGCCCTGGCGACGCACTCGTTCCTGCCGGTGATCAAGGCGTACGCCTCGCAGGCCGGTGTCGCCGTGGAGACCCGCGACATCTCCCTGGCCGGGCGCATCATCGCCGTCTTCCCGGAGTACCTGAACGAGGACCAGCGCATCCCGGACGCCCTGTCGGAGCTCGGCGAGCTGGCCAAGACGCCCGAGGCCAACATCATCAAGCTGCCGAACATCTCGGCGTCCATCCCGCAGCTGAAGGCCGCGATCGCCGAACTGCAGGGCAAGGGCTACGCGCTGCCGGACTACCCGGACGACCCCAGGACCGACGAGGAGCGCGAGATCCGCGCCCGCTACGACAAGATCAAGGGCTCCGCCGTCAACCCGGTGCTGCGCGAGGGCAACTCCGACCGCCGCGCCCCGGCCTCGGTGAAGAACTACGCCAAGACCCACCCGCACCGCATGGGCGCCTGGACCCCCGAGTCCAAGACCAACGTGGCGACCATGGGCGTCGACGACTTCCGCTCCACGGAGAAGTCCGTGGTCCTCTCCGAGCCCGGTTCGCTGCGCATCGAGCTGAAGGGCGACGACGGCTCCACGACCGTCCTGCGCGAGTCCGTGCCGGTGCTCGAGGGCGAGGTCGTCGACGCCTCCGTGATGCGCGTCGCCGCCCTCCGCGAGTTCCTCACGGCGCAGATCGCCCGCGCCAAGGAGGAGGGCGTCCTCTTCTCCGTGCACCTGAAGGCCACGATGATGAAGGTCTCCGACCCGATCGTCTTCGGTCACGTGGTACGCGCCTTCTTCCCGAAGACGTTCGCGAAGTACGGCGAGACGTTCGCCGCGGCCGGCCTGACCCCCAACGACGGCCTCGGCGGCATCTTCAAGGGCCTTGAGGCCCTGCCGAACGGCGACGAGATCAAGGCCTCCTTCGACGCCGAGCTGGCCGAGGGCCCGGCGCTGGCGATGGTCGACTCCGACAAGGGCATCACCAACCTGCACGTCCCGTCCGACGTCATCGTCGACGCCTCCATGCCGGCCATGATCCGCACCTCCGGTCACATGTGGGGCCCCGACGGCCAGGAGGCCGACACCCTCGCGGTGCTGCCGGACTCCAGCTACTCCGGCGTCTACCAGGCCGTGATCGACGACTGCCGCGCCAACGGCGCCTACGACCCGGCGACCATGGGCTCCGTCCCCAACGTCGGCCTCATGGCGCAGAAGGCCGAGGAGTACGGCAGCCACGACAAGACCTTCGAGATCCCCACCACCGGCACGGTCCGGCTGGTCGACCAGGCCGGCAACGTCGTCCTGGAGCAGGCCGTCTCCGCCGGTGACATCTTCCGCGCCTGCCAGACCAAGGACGCGCCGATCAGGGACTGGGTGAAGCTCGCCGTCACCCGCGCCCGCGCCACCGGCGACCCGGCCGTGTTCTGGCTGGACGAGACCCGCGCCCACGACGCCAACCTGATCGCGAAGGTCAACCAGTACCTGCCCGAACACGACACCGAGGGCCTGGACATCCGGATCCTCAACCCCGTCGAGGCCACCAAGCTGTCGGTGGAGCGCATCCGCCGCGGCGAGAACACCATCTCGGTGACGGGCAACGTCCTGCGCGACTACCTCACCGACCTCTTCCCGATCCTGGAGCTGGGCACCAGCGCCAAGATGCTGTCGGTCGTCCCGCTGATGGCGGGCGGCGGCCTGTTCGAGACGGGCGCCGGCGGCTCCGCGCCGAAGCACGTCCAGCAGCTGGTCAAGGAGAACTACCTGCGCTGGGACTCCCTGGGCGAGTTCTTCGCCCTGGTGCCGTCCTTCGAGCAGTACGCCAAGACCACCGGCAACGCCCGCGCCCAGGTCCTGGCCGACACCCTCGACCGCGCCACGGCGACCTTCCTCAACGAGGACAAGTCCCCGACCCGTCGCGTCGGCGGCATCGACAACCGCGGCAGCCACTTCTACCTGTCCCTGTACTGGGCGCAGGAGCTGGCCAAGCAGACCGACGACGCCGACCTGGCCAAGGCGTTCGCCCCGCTCGCCGAGACCCTTGCGGCCAACGAGCGGCGCATCGTCGACGAGCTGATCGCCGTCCAGGGCTCCCCGGCCGACATCGGCGGCTACTACCAGGCCGACAAGGCCAAGGCGGACGCGGTCATGCGCCCGTCGGCCACCTGGAACGAGGCGCTGGCGTCGCTGAACTGACGCCGGCGGCCCGACGGCCGTTCCCGCACGTGATCGCGCCCCGGTCGGCCCACTGCCCGGCCGGGGCGCGGTCGTACGCGGACGGCATCCGCGGCGACGTGTGACACCTTGATCGTCCACCCTGCCACCGACAACGCCCCCGGAGCGGCCCGTGTCCCGTCCCCTGCCCCCGTTCGAGTTCCTGGCCGGCGCCGACGACTCGCCCGTGATCCTGCACGTGCCGCACTCGGCCCGGGAGATACCGGACGACGTGCGGGCGGGGATCCTGCTGGACGACACGGCGCTGGAGCGGGAGCTGGACCACATCACCGACGCGCACACGGCCCGGATCGCCGAGATCGCGGCCCACCGGGCCCGGGTCACGCCCTGGCGGTTCGTCAACCGGCTGTCGCGGCTGGTCGTCGATCCGGAGCGATTCCCGGACGAGCGGGAGGAGATGCTCGCCGTCGGGATGGGGGCCGTGTACACGCGGACCACGCACCGGGCTGCCCTGCGGCCCGACGACACCGACCCGGAGCCGCTGATCGAGCGGTACTTCCGGCCGTACGCCCGTGCCATGACCGAGGCGGTGGCCGGGCGGCTGGCCGCGACCGGGCGGGCCGTCGTGATCGACGTGCACTCCTATCCCGGCGAGGCGCTGCCCTACGAACTGCACGGTACGGGACCCCGGCCGCCGGTCTGCCTGGGCACCGACGCCTTCCACACACCGCCGGAGCTGGCCGAGCAGGCCCGGAAGGCGTTCGCGGAGTGCGGGGAGACGGGGCTGGACAGCCCGTTCAGCGGTGCCTACGTGCCGCTGGAGTTCTACGGGAGGGACCAGCGGGTCGGTGCGCTGATGGTGGAGATCCGCCGGGACACCTACATGTCCGAGCCCGGCGGGCCCGCCGGACCGGGGCTGTCACGGCCGGCGGAGGCACTGGCCGCCCTGGTCGACGGCGTCTCGCGGTGACGGCCTCCCCGCTGGGCCACTCCCGCAGGACACGGGCGACGGGTGCGTACGAGGGCGGGTGGCACGACCGAGGAGACCACCACATGCACCGGCCGGATCCCGCCCCCGTGCGGGACCGGCCCGTGCCCGACCCGGACGGGACGGAGTTCGACCCGCACCCGGCCTGCGGCGGCGGACCGCACTACTGCACGGATGCCGTCCTCGCCCGGCTGCTGACCGAGCTGCTGGCCGACACCCTGCCGGCCCGGCTGCCGGGCCTCCGGCTCGCCGTCCCGGCCGAGCAGGTGGCACGGCGGCGCAGGCCGATGGTCCGGGGGCCCGCGGAGTCTGCCCGTCACCTGGTGACAAGGCAGCCGCTCAGGCCCGTAGCCACTCCGTGACGACCACGTCCCCGCCGGCCCGCAGCCGCAGCGCGAACGGGCCCGTGGGGGGTGTGTCGCTGCTGAAGCGGCCCATGGCGTCCGCCGCGACCGGCACCGCCGACCGCGGGCCGCCGAGCACCTCGATGCGGGCCGGCTGCGGGGGCAGCACCTGCCCCATCAGGCCGTCCCCGGTGACCTCGACGTCGACGCTCAGCGCGCCCGCGCGGAAGGTCAGCATCCGCGGCACGTCCCTCGCGCCCCTGACCGCGACGGCGTCGACCAGGGAGTCGAAGGTCAGCTCGGCGATCCGGGCGTCCAGGTCGTGGAACGCGTAGGCGTCGATGGCCAGTTGGCGCACCTCGGCGGGAACGGGGTCGAGGATGGCGGCCGCCTGGCGCAGCTCCTCCTCCAGCAGCCCGCCGTCGGACCCGGCCTCGTCGAAGGGCTCTTCCACCGGGAAGTCCTCGTCACGCATGCCGCTCACACCGCCCCCCGTGCGTCCAGCCGCGCCCGCAGCCTGCGCAGACAGCGCTGGCGCAGGGGTCCGATGCTGCCCACCGCGATGCCCAGGGCGGCGGACACCTCGACGTAGCTGGGCGGTGGCGAGGCCATCAGGACGCGCAGCAACTGGCGGCAGCGGTCGCCCAGTTCCTCGAACTCCTGCCACAGCCGCCGGATCCGCTCGGCCTCGGCGGCCGCCTCCTCGGAGTCGAGCAGCGACTGCTCGGGCGTACGGGCCTCGCTGACCCGGTCCAGGACCTGCGGATCGTCCGTCGGCGTCAGCCGGGTCAGGCCCTTGATCACCTTAAGGCACTCGTGCCGCGCGGTGCTCGCCAGCCAGGAGCCCGCCTTCTCCGGTTCCCGGATCCGGCCGAGGTGCTGGGCGAAGCGGAACCACACGGTCTGGCAGACCTCACAGCCGTCGGCGTCGGAGAGCCGGTGGGCACGCACGACGGACCACACCAGCGGACTCAGCCCTTCCACGAGCGCCTTCCAGGCCGCCGCGTCACCGTCGACAGCGGACTGGACCAGCGCGCCGACTTCTGCTCGGTCCACGGTCCCACCCCTCGTGTACGGCAAGTCATCGTACGCCGCCGAGGGGACGCATCCCGCCCTCATGCGCCAGGAGCCGGACGAACGACCGGGACCGGGCGCCAGGCGGGTGGCCGAAGCGCCGGCACGTGCGCCCCGCGCACTTCGGCGTACTCGGTGTGGGATTCCAGCAGTTGTTTGCGCGCCGCGCGCGGGTCGCGCTCCTTGTGCGCCGTCATGTGGGCGGCGACCAGTCCGGCGGCGACCGGAGTGGCGAACGAGGTCCCGCTCCACTGCGCGAACCCCTCGAACATCACCTGGTCCGGCTTGCCGGAGGTGTTCTCCCGCCCTTCACTCAGCACGCCGGTGTGGCGCGGGTACTGGCAGGTGCAGGCGTAGCCGAACCCGAACCGGCAGGCGTCGTAGGTGGAGTGCTGGTACACGTACGGCACGGGCGCGTCGAAGCCGGTGAGGGCGCTGGTGAGCCGCTCGCCGGGCGCGTACACCCGGACCCAGGAGCCGTGGTTGGTGAAGCAGGCGCCGAACTCGCCGTCGCCGCGCAGCGCGCCGACCGACAGCACCGCGTCCTCGTAGTCGGGCAGCGAGGCGTAGGCGGCGGGCCAGAAGGGCGTCGCGGCGGCGTTGTTGCCGGCCGCCGCCACCAGCAGGGTGGGCTGCTCACGCAGTTCGCGCATGAAGGCGTCGATGCCGAGCAGGCCGTCGGTGCGGCCGTTGGAGGTGCCCGCGGAGAGGCTGATGATGTCGGGCCAGCCGCCCCGGTCGACGGCCTCGAAGAGCTTGACGCCGAACTCGGACTCCAGGACGGCGCCGGCGTCGTTGAGGGTGTTCAGGACGGTGAGGTCGGTGTTGGGTGCGACGGCGGCGAGCAGCCCGGCGATGAACGTGCCGTGGCCGACGTACTGCCTGAGGACGCCGTCGTCGCCGGTCTCCTGCAGCTGGGCGTCGCCCTCGGCACGGTTCAGCAGCGGGTAGGACCGGTAGTCGTGCATGAGGCCGGTGTCGATGACGAGGACGCCGACGGCGGTGTCCGGGTCGTACGGCGTCCGGTCCGCCGCCGGGTTGGACGGTTCGGTGAGCGGGGCGGGCACGGGTTCGTCGCCGGGGCAGGCGTTGACGGCGATCGACACCACGTGGTTGCGGCTGACGAGCCGGCGCCCCCGGCGTCCCTCGGGCCCGCGCAGCGCCCGCAGCGCGTGGGCGACGGCGTGGTCGCCGCCGCGGTCGCCGTGGCCCGGGTCGCCGACCCGGATGCGGGTGACGCCGGTCCGGCTGGTCTCGGGACCGTCCCGGCGCACGTGGTCCGCGACCAGGCCGGGAGCCTCGGTGAAGTGGGTGCGCACGGTGTCCTCGACGAGGCGGGCCTCCTCGCCGTCGCGGGCGAGGACGACGCCCTTCTCGTAGAAGAACTCGGCGGAGTCGTCCGGTCCCATGGCCAGCGGGACGTCCGGCATCGAACGCTGGACCTGTTCGAACTGCTCGTGGAATCGCTGTGGTGCCATGGCGTGTCCTCCCCCTGAGGCCGGTGGTCGTCAGTCTGAGCCGCGGGGCCGCCGATTGATACAGCGCCGCACCATGTGACGGCCCCTCCGGGCCACTACCATCCGAGGGGTGACAGCGGGAAACGCGTCGGTCCTTCAACTGCTGCCGATGGTGTTCGCCGCCCCCAACGAGGCCCTGGCCGGGGCGCAGCGGGTGCTGGACGCCGATCCGTCGCCGTCGCACGCCTCGGTCGCCCACCAGGTGATCGGCATCTGGCACCGGGACTTCGGCGACATCCGGATCGCCCTCGGCCATCTGCGGCGCGCCCGGGACCTCGCCGCGCGCGCGGAGTCGGCCGACCGGGAGGCGGACGTGCTCGCCACGCTCGGGGTCGCACTGGTGCACGCGGGGCGCACGCGCCAGGGGCTCACGGCGTTCGAGCGCGGTGTCGCGCGGGGCACCGGGCACACCCGGGCGCGGGTGCTGTACCGCAGGGCGTACGTCTGGTGGGTGCTGGGCCACCACCGGGAGGCGCTGGAGGACGTACGCCGGGCCATACCCGTACTGCGGCAGGCCGGCGACGTGATCTGGACCGCGCGGGCGCTGACCCTGCGGGCCACCGTGCATCTCGCGCTGGGCGCGGTGGACCGGGCGGACGCCGACTTCACGGCGGCCGAGCGGCTGTGGGAGACCACCGGCCAGGAGCACGACAAGGCCGACGCGGTGGAGAGCCGGGGCCTGGCCGCGTTCCGCTCCGGTGACATCCCGGCGGCGCTGCGGCTGCTGGACGAGGCGGAGGAGCGGTACGCCAAGCTGGGCACGCCCACCTTCATGCTGTGCATCCGGCGCTGCGAGGTGCTGATGGCGGCCGGGCTGGCCCCGGAGGCCCTCGCCGAGGCGGACGCGGCGATCGCCGAACTGGACGGGATCGGGGGGCAGTCCACCCGCAAGGCCGAACTGCTGCTCGCCGCCGCCCGGGCCGCCCGCTCGGCCGGGGACCCGCACACGGCGATCGCCCGGGCCGCCGTCGCTGTACAGTTGTTCGCCGGGCAGCGGCGCACCTGGTGGGAGACCCATGCCCGGCTGGTGCTGATCGAGGCGCGGGTGGCGGCCGGGCGCCGGTCGGGGCGGATGGTCGCGGACACGGCCCGGGTCGCCGAGCGGCTGGCCCTCTTCGGCTCGCCCGCCGCGCCGGAGGCCTCGCTGCTCGCGGGCCGGATCGCGCTCGCCCTGGGCCGGCCGGCGGACGCCGAACGGCACCTCGCCGTGGCCGCCCGCGGCAGACGCGCCGGGCCGCCGCTGGCCCGGATGACGGGCTGGGCGGCGCAGGCGCTCAGGGCGCGGGCGGCCGGTTCCGGACGGGGCGTGCTCCAGGCGTGCCGGCGCGGCCTCGACGTGCTCGACGACCACCGGATGACGCTGGGCGCCTCGGAGTTGCGCGCGCGGGCCACCGCGCAGGGCGCGGAGCTGGCGGCGCTGGCCCAGCAGGCCGGGCTGGCCCGGGGCGGCCCCCGGCGGCTGCTGGAGTGGAGCGAGCGGTGGCGGGCCACCGTACTGTCCGCACCGCCGACCCGGCCGCCCGCCGACCCGGCACTGCTCGGCAACCTGACCGCGTTCCGGGAGATCGCCGCCCGCGCGGAGGCCGCCCGCATGGACGGCCGTCCGGTGCCCGCCCTGGAGCGCGAACAGCGGCGCCTGGAGCGGGAGATCCGCTCCCGCACCCTCCACATGCGCGGCGCCTCGCCCGGCGACGGCGACCGCTTCGACCCCGGCCGCCTGCTTGAGCGGCTCGGTGACACCCGGCTCGTCGAACTGGCCGTGCTGGACGGGCGCGTGCACGTCCTGCTGTGCGGGCAGGGACGGGTGCGGCGGTTCGAGGGCGGGTCCCTCGCGGAGGCGGTGGCCGAGGCCGAGCACGTCCAGGCGGGGCTGCGGCGGCTCGCCCACCCCGGGGCGGAGGACCGGCTGCCGGTGGTGGAGGCCGGGGGCCGCCGCCTGGAGGAGCTGCTGCTCGCCGGGGCCGTACGCCATCTGGGGCCCGGGCCGGTCGTGGTGGTGCCGCCGGGGGCGCTGCACCGGGTGCCGTGGGCGCTGCTGCCGTCGCTCGGGGAGCGGGTGCTCAGTGTGTCGCCGTCGGCGGGCAGCTGGCTGCGCGCCCGCGACACCGAACCGCCGCCGGGCGGCCGGCACGTCCTGGTCCGCGGCCCGGGCCTGGCCACCGGTGGCGCCGAAGTGCCCGAACTCGCGAGCCGCTACGGCACGGCGACCGTCCTGGAGGACGACGACGCGCGGGTGCCCCGTGTCCTGGAGGAGCTCGACGGCGCCACGCTCGCCCACCTCGCCGCACACGGCACCTTCCGGGCGGACAGCCCCCTGTTCTCGTCCCTGCGGATGGCCGACGGCCCGCTCATCGTGCACGACTTCGAACGCCTCGACCGCAGCCCGTACCGGATCATCCTCTCCAGCTGCGACACTGCCCGGCTCGCCTCGGTGGGCGCCGACGAGCTGCTCGGTCTGGTCACCGCGCTGCTGCCGCTGGGCACCGCCGGGGTGGTGGCGAGCAGTGCGCCGGTCAACGACGCGGCCGTGGTGCCGCTGATGCTCGCGCTGCACAAGGGCCTCGATACGGGCCTGTCCCTCGCCGAGGCCCTCCGCGACGCCCGGGCCGCGCTGCCCGGGGACGCGGTGCACCAGGCGACGGGGTGGGCGTTCGCGGCGTTCGGGGCGGCCTGACTCAGGTCACGCGGACCGCGCGTCCGGCAGGTCCACCAGCCACGGCAGCTCCCCCCGGTCGCTCGCGCCGAGCCGGGCGTACGCGCTGTAGAGATGGTTTCCGACGGTACGGACCGACAGGGTGAGCCGCTCCGCGATCTGCCGGTTGCTCAGGCCCGCCGCCGCGAGGGTGACGATCTGCCGTTGCCGGGCGGTGAGTTCGCCGAGCACCAGGCCGGCGAGGGCCGGGGTGCGGGCGCCCTGGCAGCGGCGGGCGAGGGCGACCGCGCGGGTCCGGGAGGTGCGGGCGGCGCGCGGGTCTCGGTGCGCGCGGGCGGCCTGGGCGTGCGCCTCGGCCGCGAACAGCAGGAAGCCGCGCTCCCGCAGCGCTTCGGCCACCCGGTCCAGGGCGGGCCCGTCGCCGCGGGCGAGGGCGTCGGCGTGCCGGGCGAACACGCTGCCGCGCGGCAGGCGTCGGGTGACCTGTTCGGGGGTGCCGAGGCGTACGGCTTCGTAGAGGGCGTACGTGTCGTCGCCGGCGTCCCTTCGACTGCTTGCGAACCGGCCTGTCGCGCAGGCGAGTTCGGCACGGCAGGCCGGATCGTCCGGCGTCCCCCGCAGCCCCTCGCGTGCCCAGGCCGCCGCCTCCAGCACCTGCCCGCGCAGCCGCGCGAACCGGGCGCGTACGGCGGCGTAACCGGCCGGTACCGGGGCGCCCTCCCCGGCCAGCCACTCCCCCACCGGCGTCGGCACCGCCCGTACGTCGGCGTCCGCGATCCGGCGGGCCAGAGTGTCCCGTTCGGCCGCCAGGGCGGGGCCGCAGAGGTCCGGCATGCGGGTCAGTCGCCCGGCCCGCAGCTTCCCGGCCGTGGCCCGTAACGCCGGGCCGTGCAGGGGGTGGGCGAGGCGGATGTCACCCCGGTCGCCGACGTCGATCAGGCCGTCGGCCTCCAGGCGTTCGAGGGCGTCCAGGTCGAGATCGTCCAGGTGCAGGGGCAGCGGCTCGGCGAAGGCGAGGCGCTCCAGCATCTCCCGCTCGGGGCGGTCCAGGGCGGGGGCGACGCGTTCGCGTACGGCGGTGGTCACCGGTACCGGGCCGCGCCAGGCCCACTCGTCCGTCCCGGGGACCCGGGTGATCAGCCCGCCCTCGCGCACCGCGCCCACGAGATCGCGCAGCAGCCGGAGGTCGCCCCGGCACAGCCGGTGCAGCCGGCCCGCGGTGAGCGGCTCCAGGGCGCGGCCCGCGCCCGCGGTCAGCAGGCGGGCGGTCTCCTCGCGGGGCAGCGGCTCCAGGGCGAGGCGGGGCAGCAGTTCGCCGGTCCACAGCCGGGACACCGCGCCGGGCACCGGGACGTCGTCCGCCGCGATCACGACCAGGCGGGTGCGGCCGTGCACGGCGAGCTGGTGGACCAGGGCGGCGGAGGCGGCGTCCAGGAGATGGGCGTCGTCGACCACGAGCAGGCGTACGCCGGACAGGAGGTGCACCGCGCGGTGCGGCGAGACCGGCTCGGGCAGCAGGTGCGCGAACGCGGCGAAGTCGAGGCCGCGGGCCTCGGGCGTGCCGGTCACCCGGGCGCGGTCGGTGCCCCGGACCGCCTCCGTGACCAGCCGGGTCTTGCCGCGGCCCGCGGGCCCGGTCACCGCGATGCCGTGCCGCCCGCATGTCAGGGACCCGCGGACCAGCTCCAGTTCGTCCTCCCGGCCGGTGAACGGCCAGGGCAGGTGGAGGGTGGTCGCGTCCTGTTCGCAGGCCGTCGCGTCCGTCACGTCCGTCACGTCGTCAGTCGTCACGTCAGTGAGAGGCGGCGTACTCACGTCTGATACAGGGGCACTTGAGTAGCCCCCGACTCATGCGCCCGGGCGGGGGCGGCGGCAGGCTGTGCGCATGGGGTTCGGGCGAGACAGCCGTCATGTGCCGGCCACAGCACACCGGCCGCACCGCGCGGACGTCCGGACCGCAGTCCGGCACCGGGGGAGCGGTCGAGGAGCGTCACCTTCGGGGGAGGGTGACGTTCCTCGACCACGCCATTCAGCGGCCCCGCTCCGTTGGCCGCGCCGGATCCGGGAGCCTCACGACGCCGCCCGCTCGCCGGGATCCGTGTCCACGGGGGTCCCCCCGCTCGAGCGAAGCCGGGAGTGGGGGAGGGCGAGGCCCAGGTGGTCGCGCAGGGTGGTGCCCTCGTAGTCGGTGCGGAACACGCCCCGCTCCTGCAGCAGCGGAACGACCTTGTCGGCGAAGGGGTCGAGGCCGCCGGGGGTGATGTGCGGGACGAGGATGAAGCCGTCGGACGCGTCCGCCTGCACGAAGTCGTCGATGGTCTTCGCGACGGTGGCCGGGGAGCCGACGAAGGTCTGCCGGTTGCCGGTGTTGATGACCAGGTCGCGGATGGACCACTGGTTGGCCTCGGCCAGCTCCCGCCATTCGCGGGCGATGGCGATCGGGTCGCGGTACATCCGCACCTGGGCGCGGCCCCGGGAGATGTGCTCCTCGCTGACGACCGGGTCGACGTCGGGGAGCGGCCCTTCCGGGTCGTACGCCGACAGGTCCCGGTTCCAGACGAACTCCAGGTGCTTGATCGCGGTCGCCCCGCTGACCTGCAGGCGGCGCACCTCGCGGGCCAGCTCCTCGGCCTCCGCGTCGGTGTCGCCGAGGACGAAGGTCGCGGCGGGCAGGATCAGCAACTGGTCGGGGCGGCGGCCGTACTTGGCGAGGCGTGACTTCACGTCGGTGTAGAAGGCCTGGCCCTCCTTGAGCGTGGCGTACCGGCTGAAGATCGCGTCGGCACTGGAGGCGGCGAACTCTCGGCCCTCCTCGGAGTCGCCCGCCTGGAAGATCACCGGGCGGCCCTGCGGCGAGCGCGGGACGTTGAACCGGCCGTGGATGTCGAAGTGCCTGCCCCGGTGCACGAAGGCGCCGGCCTTCGCGTCGCTGAGGAACGTGCCGGTGGCCTGGTCGGCCAGGATCTCGTCGCCGCGCCAGGAGTCGAAGAGTTCGTTCGCGGTGGCCAGGAACTCCTGGGCGCGGGAGTAGCGCTCCTCCTGCGGCAGGAAACCGCCGCGGCGGAAGTTCTCGCCGGTGAAGGCGTCCCAGGAGGTGACCACGTTCCAGGCGGAGCGGCCCCCGGAGAGGTGGTCGAGGCCGGCGAACTGGCGGGCCACCTCGTAGGGCTCGTTGAAGGTGGAGTTGATGGTGCCGGTCAGGCCCAGCCGGTCGGTGACGGCGGCCAGCGCGGCGAGCACGGTGAAGGTGTCGGGGCGGCCGACCACGTCCAGGTCGTAGATTTTCCCGCCCTGTTCGCGCAGGCGCAGGCCTTCGGCGAGGAACAGGAAGTCGAACTTGGCGCGTTCGGCGGTCCGCGCGAAGTGCGCGAAGGAGCTGAACTCGATGTGGCTGCGGGCGGCCGGGTCGCTCCACACCGTGGTGTTGTTGACGCCGGGGAAGTGGGCGGCCAGGTGGATCTGCTTCAGCGGCTTGCTCATGGCGTGCGGTCCCTCTCCGGTCAGGCTGCGTAGCGGTTGGCGGGCCGGGCGAGCCCGAGCAGTCCGCGCAGGGTGCCGGCCTCGTAGGCGCTGCGGAACAGGCCCCGGCGCTGGAGTTCGGGCACGAGGTGCCGGGTGATCGCCGGCAGGTCGTGACCGAGGACGGCGGGCCGCAGCCGGAAGCCGGACAGCCCGGCGCCCCGCAACTCCTCCAGGCTGTTGGCGAGCTGGGCCGGGGTGCCGGTGAAGATCCGGGCGTCGCTGGTGCAGGTGCCGCCCGCGAGGGCGTCGAGGCGCTCGCGCCGGGCGGCGGCCTCGGCCGGGTCCTCGTCGAGGAAGACCAGCAGGTCGCCGAAGACGTGCAGGGGCTCCTCGGCGCGGCCGGCCGCCTCCTGCTCGGCGCGGATCTCGGCGACGGTCGCACGGGCCTGGGCGGCGTCCTGCGGGGTCACGTAGCCGACGTCGGCCTGGCGGGCCACCAGCCGGTAGGGGACCGAGTGGTGGGCCAGGGCGGTCACCACCGGCTGGCCCTGGGGCGGCCGGGGTGTGATGGAGGGGCCCTTGACGCTGAAGTGGCGGCCCTCGAAGTCGATGTAGTGCAGCTTGTCGCGGTCGATGAAGCGGCCGGTGGCCGCGTCCCGGATCTCCGCGTCGTCCTCCCAGCTGTCCCAGAGCCTGCGCACCACCTCGACATGCTCGGCGGCCTCGTCGAAGAGGTCGGCGACCAGTTCCCGCGCGGCCGGGCTCTCGTAGGAGTCGATCCGGGGAACCGTCCGGCGGCCGAAGTGCGCGGCCTCGTCCTGGCGCCCGGTGATCTGCACCCGCAGGCCGGCGCGGCCGGCGCTGACGTAGTCGAGGGTGGCGATCGCCTTGGAGATGTGGAACGGCTCCGTGTGCGTGGCCACCACCGTCGGCACCAGGCCTATGCGCCGGGTCACCGGGGCGACGCGGGAGGCGATCAGGACGGCGTCCAGGCGTCCGCGTACCTGGTCGGTGCGCTCGTCCGGTTCGAGGAGATGGGAGGACTGCGGCCCCAGGCCGTCCTCGATGGTGACGAAGTCGAGCAGGCCGCGCTCGGCCTCGGTGACCAGGTCGGTCCAGTACTGGGCGGTGAACAGCTCCCGGGGCCGGGCCACCGGCTCGCGCCAGGAGGCCGGGTGCCAGCCGGTGCCGTCCAGGGCGACGGCGAGGTGCAGGAAACGGGGGGAGGTCGAGGACACGAGTGGGTGCCTTCCTGGAGGTCCGTACGAGGGCGCCGGCGCGCGCGGGCAGCGCGGCACGGCGTCGGGAGGGGACGGTTCAGGAACAACAGAGCGCGCCGGCCACGCGCTTGAGGTCGATGTGGGGCCGGGAGTGAAGGAGGGCGGAACGCAGGACAGGTGTCACGTCCGTCTCCTCCTGCGTCGGGACTCGGCGGGCCGCACCGGGCGGCGCCTCGCACATCTCTGCCCAGTCACAACTCCGCGGCCCCGCCGGATGTTCCCGGCCCGAGCGGCGCGCGGCGACGCACGGGTCCGTCACCTGTCGTCGTGCCGGCCGCGCGGGCCTCGAAGCCTGTGGGGGCCGTGAGCATGGCAGCGACCGCGAAGGGATGCCGACGCCGGCTGCGTACTGGACGTACTCAGGCGCCGCCGGCCCGGGCACCGTTGCCCGGGGTGTCCGCCGCGTGGCCCGCCCAGTCCAGGATCTGGACGGCCGCTCCAGCCGCCTCCAGGCCCTGGCAGCGGGCGTGGTGACGGCGGGCGATGCCGTCGAGGTCGAGGTGGGCGCCGAAGGCCGGGTGGGCGGCCAGACGCCGGGCGTAGGACCACAGGGCGGGATGCCCGGCGATGCGGTGCACGGCGGAGGCGTCCAGGTGGTAGCGGTGCACGGTGTCGAGCTGGACCAGCGTCACCCACAACTCGACGTCCGCCGCGGTGAGTCGGTCGCCGATGAGCTGGTCGCGCCCGGCGAGCCGGTGCTCCAGCTCGGCCAGTGTGCCGAGCAGCGCGTCGAGGGCGGCGGCCCGCTCGGCCGCGTCCGTACCGGCCCGGCCCGCGTTCTGCGCGGCCTGCTCGACGTCCGCGCAGAGCCGCTCGACGTCCTCGGTCCCGGCCTCCGCGCCGCACGGGCGGAGCCGGGTGCCGCCGTCGCCGAAGCAGTGGGAGAGGTCGCGCAGGATGTCCGCGGTGTGGGTGCTGACGATCCGTCCGGACCAGTCGTCGCCGAGCACCGGCGCGAGGGCCGGTCCGGCGTAGTGGTGGGCGCTCGCCTCGTACAGCGGGCGCAGCGCGGTGTGGCCGCCGTCGGGACAGTCGGGGACGGCGGGCAGGAAGGTCACCGGACAGATGCCGTCCAGGGCGAGGAGGCTGTGGGTGACGGCCAGGCGCAGGCCGTCGGGACAGGCGGTGGACAGGTGGAGGCGGTAGCGGCGCGGCACGGCGTGGTGGCCGCTGCCCGCGTCCCGGCCGAGGCGGCCCCGGAAGGCGGACGCGGTCCGGCGGACGGACGGGACGGCGGCGAGCGGAGTGATGGACATGCGTCTCCCCGGATGCGGGCGCGCGGAGGTACACGCGGCGGAAGCGTCATCGGACAGTGGGCGCCGGGGTGTGCCGGGCAGGGGTGGAGATGCCCGGATCGGCTCAGAAGGCTGATCGCGCGCTGCAGACACGCAGCAGGTCGATGTGCCGGCGGGAGGTGAGCAGGGGCAACGGCGGCGTACGGACCACTCGGCCGGTGACCGTCTCACGGCGCCCCATATTTCCCTACCTGTTCACTAGGATTCCCATGGGGAGTGTCGATCCGGCTCGGGATGACGTCAAGGGGGCGTCCACGCCTGGGACACCGGGCGGGTGAACGAGGCTCTTCCCGGGAGTACGAGCGCGGCGTTCCTCACCCGAACGGCCCCGCGCCGCTGGTCGCTCGTCGGGGCGGGTGGTGGCGTGGGAGGACGTACCGCGTTCCGAGGAGGCCGTCGCGATGAACCGTCCGTCCTGTCCCGTGCGTGTGCTCGCCCCGGCCGTGACGGCAGGGGCCCTGCTGGCCACCGCGGCCTGTTCGGAGCAGGGCGGCTCCTCCGATGCCGCGTCCACCTCGCCCGCGGCCGAGCAGCCCTCGTCCGCGTCGTCCACCCCCGCACTGACCGGTGCGGGGGCGAAGGCCGCGCTGATCACCGAAGGCGACATCGAGGACGACTGGACGCAGGTGAACAACGCGTCGGCCTGGCGCGACAAGCTCCTGGTCGGGAAAGTCGACGTCGCCGCTTTCCTCAACACCAGGACCAACGCGGCCGACTGCCAGAAACTGCTCGACAGCCTGTACTCCGACACCCTGCTGGGCCGCGCGGCCGGCGCGTCGGCGCTCACGGGCTTCACCCAGGGCGACGCCCGGCTGCTGTACCAGACCGGCGACTACGGACAGGCCTCACTGAAGAAGTCCCTGGGCTGGATCGATAGCCTCCCGGACAAGTGCGACCAGTTCACCGCGACCGGCTCCGACGGCGGCAAGCGGACGGTCCAGGTGGTCGAAAACTCGCTGCCCGGCGCGGGCGACGACCGGCAGGGCCTGACCCTGACGATGCAGGGCACCGCGGACGGAGACCCAGTCACCCTCACCCTGGACGTCGCCGCCGTACGGGTCGGCGCCTCCGGCATCACGGTCACCAACGGCGGGCCCTCCGGCGCTGATCACGACAGCACGCGGACGGCGGTGCAGCAGGGCGCCCAGCGCCTGAAGGACGTCCTCGCCGGGAAGACCCCGGCCGGAACCCCGGGCCAGTTCGACTGACCGTACGCCAGGACCTCCCCCTCCAGTGCGGTATGTGACATAGTACTGGCGTGGCGAAGCGACTGACCTGCGATGTCGTGGTCGTGGGCGCCGGGATGACGGGCGCCGCCTGTGCCCTGTACGCGGCACGGGCGGGTCTGGACGTCGTCCTCGTCGACCGGGGCCCGGTGGCCGGCGGTACGACCGGCGCGGGCGAGGGCAACCTGCTCGTCTCCGACAAGGAACCGGGACCGGAACTCGAACTCGCCCTGCTGTCCGCCCGGTTGTGGTCGGAACTGGCCGGCGAGGACGGGGCGGCGTACGAGTACGAGCCCAAGGGCGGGGTCGTGGTGGCCGCCACACCGGAAGACCTCTGCGCCCTGGGCGAGTTCGCCGCCGCCCAGCGGGCTGCCGGCGTCTCGGCCGTGCCCGTCGACGCGGACCACCTCCCCGACCTCGAACCCCGCCTCGCCCCCGGCCTCGCTGGCGCCGTGCACTATCCGCAGGACGCCCAGGTCATGCCGGCCCTCGCCGCAGCCCGCCTGATCCGCGCCTCGGGCGCCCGTCTGTGCACCGGCTGGACGGTCACGGGGGTGCTGCGCACGGCCCGGGGCGCGGTGTGCGGCGTGCGCACCGACCGGGGGGACGTCCACGCGCCGGCCGTGGTGAACGCCGCCGGGACCTGGAGCGGCGACCTGGCCCGCCTCGCCGGCGTCCACCTCCCGGTCCTCCCCCGGCGCGGCTTCGTCCTGGTCACCGAGCCGCTGCCCCGGCTGGTCCGGCACAAGGTGTACGCCGCGGACTACGTGGCCGACGTGGCCAGCGACTCGGCCGCGCTGCAGACCTCGCCGGTCGTCGAGGGCACGGCCGCCGGACCGGTCCTGATCGGCGCGAGCCGGGAACGGGTCGGGTTCGACCGCTCGTTCTCGTTGCCCGTCGTACGGGCGCTGGCTGCCGGAGCGACCCGGCTGTTCCCGTTCCTGCAGCGGGTGCGCGCGATGCGGACCTACCTGGGCTTCCGGCCGTACCTGCCCGACCACCTGCCCGCGATCGGCGCCGATCCGCGCGTGCCCGGGCTGGTCCACGCCTGCGGACACGAGGGCGCGGGCATCGGACTCGCCCCCGGGACAGGGCGGTTGATCGCGCAGGTACTGACCGGGACACCACCGGAACTGGACCTCGCGCCCTTCCGGCCGGAGCGCTTCGCAACGGAAGGGGTGAACACCGCTTGAACCCTCTGGAGTTGGCCCGGGCCCGGCCCGGGCCCGCCTTCACGGTCACCTTCGACGGCCGCGCGATCGAGGCGCTCCCCGGCCAGACGGTGGCCGCCGCGCTCTGGGCGGCGGGCGTGACCGCGTGGCGCACCACCAGGCGCGCGGGCCGGCCCCGCGGGATCTTCTGCGGCATCGGGGTCTGCTTCGACTGCCTGGTGACGGTCAACGGCCGGCCCGGTCGGCGGGCTTGCCTGGTGCCCGTACGGCCCGGTGACGTCATCGCCACGCAGGAAGGGACGGGTCACGATGGCCACGACGGCTGAGCGACCGCACCTCGCCGTGATCGGCGCGGGTCCGGCGGGGCTGGCCGCGACCCTGGCCGCGGCTGCCCGGGGAGTGCGCGTCACCCTCGTCGACGCCGGCGCGGAGGCGGGCGGCCAGTTCTACCGGCAGCCCGCCGCGGCCCTCGGCGCACGCCGCGCCCGCGCGCTGCACCACCAGTGGCGCACCTGGGAGTGGCTGCGGGACGGACTGGGCGAGCATCGCGCGGCCGGCCGGGCCGCCCACCTGACCGGTCATCATGTGTGGTGCGTGGAGCGGGAGTCAGCGGGCTTCGCCGTCCACGCGCTGCGGGGCCCCGCGCAGGAGGAGCCCGCGGTGGTGCGCGCCGACGCCGTGCTCCTGGCCACCGGCGGCTACGAGGTGGTCCTCCCCTTCCCGGGCTGGACCCTGCCCGGTGTCGTCACCGCGGGCGGTGCGCAGGCCCTGCTCAAGGGCGGGCTGGTGCTGCCGGGGCGGACGGCCGTGGTCGCCGGGACCGGACCGCTGCTGCTGCCCGTGGCGACCGGCCTCGCGGCGGCGGGCGCGCGCGTGGCCGCCCTCGTGGAGTCCGCCGATCCCAGGGCTCTGCTGCGCCGGCCGTCGGCGCCAGCCGCGCAGCCCGGCAAGCTCGCCGAGGGCGCCGGGTACGCGGTGCGGCTCCTGCGGCACCGGGTGCGCGTCCTGGTCCGCCACACCGTCGTGGAGGCGCACGGCACGGATCGGCTGGAAGCGGTGACCGTCGCCGCGCTGGACGCCGACGGACGGATCAGGCCCTCAAGTGAGCGTCGCATCCCCTGCGACACCCTCGCGGTCGGCCACGGCATGCTGCCGCACACCGACCTCGCCGGGACGCTGGGCTGCCGCCTGAGCGGGCACGACGTGCACGTCGACGACGAGCAGCGCACCGACGTCCCGGGTGTCTGGGCGGCCGGCGAGGCGACCGGTGTCGGCGGTGCGGCCCTCGCGCTCGCCGAGGGGCACATCGCCGGACGGTCGATCGCCGCCCGCCTGCACGGCCGGGAGCCCGACCCCGGGGCCTGGTCGGCGGCGGCCCGGTCCCGTGCCCGGCTGCGGGCGTTCTTCGCGGCCGTCGACGCGGTGTGCGCCCCGCCCGCCCGCTGGCCGGACCGAGTCCCGGACGACACTGTCGCCTGCCGCTGCGAGGAGGTCACGGCCGGTGAGGTCCGTGCGGCCGCGACCGGACTCGGCGCAGGCGACCTGCGCACCGTGAAGCTGCTCACCCGGGCCGGGATGGGCTGGTGCCAGGGCCGGATGTGCGCACCGGCGGTCGCGGGGCTCACCGGATGCGAACTCACCCCGCCCCGGCGGCCGTTCGCCCGGCCGGTGCCGCTCGGCGTGCTGGCCGAAGGCCCCGAAGACCCCGCCGAGGAAGGATCCTCATGACCGACCACCGCCCCTGGCACGGCGTCCTCGTCGCTACTGCGCTCCCGCTGAACGACGACCTCACGGTGGACTACGGCAGGTACGCCGAACACTGTGCCTGGCTCGTGGACAACGGCTGCGACGGTGTCGTACCGAACGGCTCGCTCGGCGAGTACCAGGTGCTCACCCCCGAGGAGCGGGCCAAGGTCGTCGAGACGGCCGTCGCCGCGGTCGGCGGTCAGCGCGTCATGCCGGGCGTCGCCGCCTACGGCTCCGCCGAGGCCCGGTGCTGGGCCGAGCAGGCGCGCGAGGCGGGCTGCGGCGCGGTGATGCTGCTGCCGCCCAACGCCTACCGCGCCGACGAGCGTTCGGTGCTCGCCCACTACGCGGAGGTCGCGAAGGCGGGCCTGCCGGTGGTGGCGTACAACAACCCGGTCGACACCAAGGTCGACCTCCTACCCGAACTCCTCGCCCGGCTGCACGGCGAGGGCCTCGTCCACGGGGTGAAGGAATTCTCCGGGGACGTCCGCCGTGCCTACCGGATCGCCGAACTCGCTCCGGAACTGGACCTGTTGATCGGCGCCGACGACGTGCTGCTGGAGCTCGCGATCGCCGGCGCCAAGGGCTGGGTGGCCGGATACCCGAACGCGCTGCCCGCCGCGGGCGCCGAGCTCTTCCGCGCGGCCACCGGCGGCGACCTCGCCACGGCCGCGCGGCTCTACCGGCAACTGCACCCCCTGCTGCGCTGGGACTCGCGGACGGAGTTCGTGCAGGCGATCAAGGTGTCCATGGACGTCGTCGGACGGTACGGCGGTCCCGTACGGCCGCCGCGCGTGCCGCTGCTGCCGGAGCAGGAGGCGACCGTCCGGGCGGCCACCGAGAAGGCCGTCGCGGCCGGGCTCGCATAGGAGGAACGGGATCGTGCGCAGCAAGCTCGTCCTGCACGCCGTCGACTCGCACACCGAGGGCATGCCCACCCGCGTGATCACCGGCGGGATCGGCACCATCCCCGGCGCGACCATGAACGAGCGGCGGCTGTACTTCCGCGAACACCACGACGGCGTCAAGCAGTTGCTGATGAACGAGCCGCGCGGCCACTCCGCGATGAGCGGCGCCGTCCTGCAACCGCCGACCCGCCCCGACTGTGACTGGGGTGTGGTCTACATCGAGGTGTCCGGCTATCTGCCGATGTGCGGGCACGGCACCATCGGGGTGGCGACCGTGCTGGTGGAGACCGGCATGGTGGAGGTCGTCGAGCCGGTCACCACCATCCGCCTGGACACCCCGGCCGGACCGGTCGTCGCCGACGTCGCGGTCGAGGACGGTGCCGCCAGGAACGTCACGTTGCGCAGCGTGCCGTCGTTCTGCGTGGGCCTGGACCGCAAGGCCGTGCTCGACGACGGGCGGACGGTGACGTACGACCTCGCCTACGGCGGCAACTTCTACGCGATCCTGCCGCTGGAGGAGTTCGGCCTGCCCTTCGACCGCGCCCGTAAGGACGACATCCTCGCCGCGGGCCTGTCCCTGATGAAGGCCATCAACAGCGAGGAGGAGCCGGTCCACCCCGAGGATACGTCCATCCGCGGCTGCCACCACGTCCACCTGTACGCGCCCGGCGCCACCGCCCGCCGCTCCCGGCACGCGATGGCCATCCACCCCGGCTGGTTCGACCGCTCCCCCTGCGGCACCGGGACCAGCGCGCGCATGGCGCAACTGCATGCGCGCGGAGAGCTGCCGTTGCACACCGAGTTCGTGAACGAGTCCTTCATCGGCACCCGCTTCACCGGCCGGCTGCTGGGCACGGCCGAGGTCGCCGGGATCCCGGCCGTGCTGCCCAGCTTCACCGGCCGCGCCTGGATCACGGGCACGGCCCAGTACCTGCTCGACCCGACGGACCCGTTCCCCGCGGGCTTCGTCCTCTAGAAGGCGGATGAAGATGTTGGGTTCTGGCCCTGCCGCGTGAGCGGTAGGGCCAGACTCGTTGTGTGGCGATGGGTGAGTGGGTCGGCGAGAC